>JBMFWR010000032.1:0-517 GCA_049965095.1 Candidatus Micrarchaeia archaeon | reverse complement strand
TATATTTTGCAAAAAGGTCTGAAGAAGTTTAAAAAGGCCGGAGAAGATGCAACTGGGAAGGAACTCGAGCAACTGCACAAAAGAAATTGTTTCACACCAATGGACATGACAAAGCTGTCTCCCGAGGAAAAAAGGAAAAAAAGGCACTGATGTTTCTCACTGAAAAGAAAGACAAATCGATTAAGGGATGAATGGTTTATAATGGCAAGCCTACTCGAGAATGGTTATCGAGAGAAGACGCCGCGAGCCCAACTGTTGCACTGGAAAGTATAATGCTCACCGCAATTGTGGATGCAAAGGAAAAGCGCGACGTCATGACTGCCGATGTCCCTAATGCGTTTATCCAAGCGCAAATGCCAAATTTGGATGATGCTAACAAGCGTGTTTTTATGAAGATTACAGGAGTGCTGGTTGACTTGTTAGTCGAGATGGCTCCAGAAGTTTACAAGTCATTCGTTACGCATGAAGGCAACAAGAAAGTTGTCTATGTTCAAGTACTGCGCGCCCTCTATGGTAT
>JBMFWR010000031.1:0-751 GCA_049965095.1 Candidatus Micrarchaeia archaeon | reverse complement strand
ATTAATACGTGAATAGCAATATTTAAATGCTTAATTTATATCTCGTGGAACATACAAAAATGCACTCTATGCAGATATGATATAATGATGCTATATCTGAGGGTATTTCAATTCGCTGCACGAGTAGTTTCTACAGTGAAGTATCATTTCTTTTTCACCGATTTGCCTTTTGCTATTGTAAGATTCAGATAAAGTTATCTGCATGTTCGCTTTCACTTAAGAACAAATACAATATAAGTCATCTTACTTAGGTACGTTATAATAGGACTAAGAAAAAGGAAAGAAAAAGAAATAGGCTGCAATTATACAGCCTTTGCAGTTACTGTAGCTACTTGGGTTGTGTATATTAAGCCGCCACTTGTGATCTGGTAAACTGCCCAAATAGAACCGCTTATTGTTGTTCCAACACCACCAGTAGTTACTCCAGCAAAAGTTTCAGATGCTGAAAAGCCAGTTGGTATTGATGCTGCACCTGCTGCATCTGGTGTACCCACAGGGCATGAAACTGCAGTTGGTGTGGGCATTGTTATACCACTTGGCAAGAAGCAGAATACACCACTATTCCAGTTTGTCCCTGTAGCCTGACCTATTGTAGCAACAAAGTTGCCTGCGTGCAATATAGGGTTGCTGCACTGGAAGCCTGAGCTTGCAACGCAAACTGTTCCTGTAAACGAGCTGCTGCTGAATACTCCCAGAAAGAACAACACTGCCAGAACTATTGCTATGATTAGGATTGCCCATCCATATGTCA
>JBMFWR010000030.1:0-938 GCA_049965095.1 Candidatus Micrarchaeia archaeon | reverse complement strand
TTTAATAAGCATTGCCAAATTCCATTTGGAGCTTATGTTCAGGCATATCAGGAAAATGCACCGAAAAATATAAACAATCCGCAAACAATTGTTGCAATCTACCTACCTCCTACCCAAAATATTCATAGAGGACACGAGTTTATGGATCTAAACTCAGGTCGAGTTATCACCCGCCCACGAGTCTGGGAAATTCCCGTCACAACCGTCGTCATTAGAGCCGTCGAAACTATGGCTGAGGAGCAAGCGATAAAGTCGCTCAAACTACAAAACCGACGTAAAACAACGTTCTACCCTGCCGATTGGATTGCAGGAGTGGACTACAACAATGAGAACAACGACCACGACAATGAAGACGATACAGAATACGAAAGCGAAGAAAACAACAATGATGAATATGAAGAGGACAATGCGATCGAGGAGGGCGAGAATTTCGATCGAGTCGACCAACAAGAAATTGATGAACTATTGGCAGATACAGCAAAGAAAGAAGAGGCCAATCCAACCGACATGGAAGAAAATGAAGCTGAAGAGCAGCAAGAAGAAGAGGCACAAGAAGATGATGCCCAAGAGGATCCCGAGCAGGAACCCAACCAAATGCCTGAGCCGGAAGCACAACCTGAGCGAGTGCAACCACCAAGAAACCGTCAAGCACCGGAAAGATTGACATATGCTCAGTCAAAAGGAAAAGAAAAGCATGTCAAATTTGATATTACTGTGAATCCTGAAGATGTTGAGGAATATGATCATCATTATGCAATGCTGATTGCAAAGTGCATGGCAGAGATTAATGCCAAAGCTACAATGTATGGTTCATGCTATGGTCAGCATTATATTTTGCAAAAAGGTCTGAAGAAGTTTAAAAAGGCCGGAGAAGATGCAGCTGGCAAGGAACTCGAGCAACTGCACAAGAGAAATTGTTTCACGCCCATGGATGTAAC
>JBMFWR010000029.1:0-2263 GCA_049965095.1 Candidatus Micrarchaeia archaeon | reverse complement strand
ATCTCTGTCTGCATGCAATTGAGTGTCTACAGTTTCGACCTTGCAGAAAGAAGCACAAGCCCTGCAAGTATTGCCATTAAGGTGGCAAAATACATAGCTGACTGTAATGTAAATAGTGTAAAGGAAGAATTGCAGATTGCTCTCAGAGCTAAACACTATAGTCATGCAAGCCCTTCCATGTTTATGATCCTTGAGCCAAGAGGATCGAGCTTGAATGGCTCCTGTCGTAAACCTAGCACATTGGCTATCGCGGTGTGCTTTTCTTTTGGGGCCACGAACAGGAGAAAACCCCCACCTCCTGCACCCATCAGCTTGCCTCCAAATGCGCCTGCTTTCATTGCCTTATCATAATAAGAGTCAATAGCCGGATCGCTAATGCCCTCGCTTAGCTTCTTCTTTAGCTGCCAGTTTGCGTCCATGAGTGCACCGAGCTCTTCTATATTGCATTTTGCTATTGCGTCGTATGTCTTGTACGCTATGCCGCGCATCTCATCATAAACATCAAGCCTTTCTTCTATGTGCTTGGCCTGCTCCATATGTATTGCCGAAGAGCTTCTCTCCTTTCCTGTGTAAAACATTATTAAGCTTGACTGCAGCAGTTCGCGACTGTCGTTTTTGAGCACTATGGGCTTCATCGAAACACTTTCGTCCTTGTTGAACTCCATAAGCCTTATGCCTCCGTACGCGGCAATGTACTGGTCTTGCTTGCCCCCCTCTTCCCGGAGCACCTCCCTTTCTATGTGGAATGCCTCCCTTGCAAGCTGTTCTTGCGTTGCTGGCTCGCCTAGCCATGTATGCAGCGCGTAAAGCAGTCCGACAAGAAAGCTGCTGCTAGAGCCCAGGCCTGTGCCTCTTGAAGGTATTTCGGTTATGCTAACAACCTGAAGGCCGCCTTTGATGTCAAGTAGGCGTAGCGCCTCCCTTACCGTTGGATGCTGTATCTCATCAATGCTCTTGAGCTTGTCCTCGCTCTTTGAGTAAGAGACACGGATTTCTTCCCTGTAGAAGTTCCTAGCAACCGTTACATAAATATACTTGTTAATTGTGGCCGAAACGACCGCGCCAGGGCCGTGGTTTCTGTAGTAATCCATTAGATCCGTGCCTCCTCCAGTGAACGTGATCCTGAGCGGCGTCTTCGTTGTCACAATTGAAAAATCCGAACTCAACCAAGCACCCTATTTATGATTTCAAGCACATCATTAAAATCCTTTGCGGTATAGTCTGCTTTTGTCTCTTCACTTCCTGCGCTTCCCAGAGCCTTGCCTATACCAATAGACCTGTCAATGAGGATTGACTTTATGCCCAAGCGCCTTGCCATTTCAATATCCTTACTGTCATCGCCTATTACAAAAGATCTGCTCATGTCAATGTCGAAGTCGCGCATCGCCTTTTCAATCATTCCTGTGTTGGGCTTCCTGCACTGCGATCCGCTTCCTGGCATGTCTGGGCAGTAGTATACAGCATCAATCCTGCCGCCATGCCTTTTTATTAGTCGCTTTATCTTCTCATGCATCTTTTCAAGGTCGTTGGCAGTGAAGTAGCCTCTCGCAATTCCTGACTGGTTTGTCACCACTATTATGTAGAAATCCCTGCAAAGCTTGGCAATGGGTGCGTAAACATCCTTATAAACCTTTATCTCAGCCGCACTCCTGCAGTATGGGCAGTCTACATTTATGGTTCCATCTCTGTCTATGAAAAGCGCTGGCTTCATAAACTTTCATCCAATTACAAATTTTTTGCCTGTAACTTCTCCGCAAGCCAATCTTCAAGACTCTTGAAGCTGAACGCGCCAATCGTGCTGATGAGCTTCGTGGTGTCGGCCTTGGTTAGGTATTGATATGTCTTGAGGGGATTCGCAACATGGACCTTGTGCTCCTTATCGATAAGGTCGGCGATGCGTTCGTACGGAATGGCGTTTCCCGTGCCAACATTGTAAATGCCATTATCAGCCTTCTCGAGAAGCATTAAGGTAATCTTTGCGGCGTCACCAACATAAACAAAATCCCTCGCCTGAGAGCCGTCGCCGTAGATTACAAGCGGCTTGCCCTCGTTCTTGTTCTTGAGGAATTGCGTTGCAATGCTTGCGTACTGGCCTTTTTCGTTTTCGCCTTCCCCGAAAACGTTGAAGAACCTCAAGCCGATGGTCTTGAGACCTTTGGAATGGCTAAAGTAGTCAGCATGCATCTCATTCATTATCTTTGACTGGGCATACGGATTGTGCTGTTTGCTGTAATCCAGAGGCATGGAATCGGAAAAATGCTCC
>JBMFWR010000028.1:0-2355 GCA_049965095.1 Candidatus Micrarchaeia archaeon | reverse complement strand
GGTTTTCAAAAAGACAGCGTTATTTCCTGTACTTGTAGTATGTTGTTATTTCTCCATACTTTGAGTCTATCTTATTGCGTATATAACCAAATACGTCTTTGGGCTCCTTCCCGTCCCTAAATCTCGTCTTTACTATAAATCCATAATCGCCGTCTGCTACATAGACTTCCTCAACATCGTCGAAGCTTATCAGCTTCTCTGCAACAGTGTCTGGATCAGCATTCTCCTTTGGATTCACAAGATAAAATTTGTAGAACCTCTTTCCGTCGCGCTTTATGCCGTACTGCTGCCCTTTCTTCATAGAGAGCGTTTTCATCAGGCTCTTTGAGTTCGCATTCCCGTTTCCCACCACCATGAAATCACTTTTTATTATAATTGAAAATATCGGATATGGTTAATATCCTCTTATTGCCGTTTAGTGCCTCAGGCGATTCGTCATATTCAATGTGCCATGAGTTGTCGCTGTCCTTTATTACCTTGACGGGCCTTTTGTCATCATCAAGCACATGCTCTTTGTTTGATTTGAAAAAATGCTTCATAGTTACCACTGCAGTGTATTGTTTTGATCATAAAGAGGATGCGCACCCTTTTGGTGCGCACCTAAGGTTTGGGGTTTGTAAGAAAACCAGCTTGAATCTGGGTGTGGGAAAGGAGAAGCGTAAAACGGATTTGCCATTGGCCAATATGCATAACGCAAAAATGCTTCATGGTCAATTTCTTGAACCATTGCCTACCCACCCACTTAACAAAATATATTATGAATGGGCTTTTATATAAATGTTCAGATTATAGTTATTATAATATAAGTAAGATATTATAAAATGTAAATAAAAATAATATTGAAACAAATAAATAATAATATATATAAACCAAATTACATTTATATATTATTAATTTATTTAATAATAGATAGATTTAAATATAAATAATCAAATACTATAAATATGGCGACAAGGCTACCTCTGGCTGTAGAAAAGGCATTGGAAGAGCTTAGGAAAAAATACAAGCACAGCATAGTGCTTAACTCAATAAACGGCAGATACTATGTCTACGAGGCAACGACCAAATCCATAAATGGGAGCAATAAGTCATTTAATCTCTACCTGGGCAGAATAAAGGAAAACGGCGAATTCGTAGAAGCTAATCATAGGAAAAAAGAGACTATGGTAGGGACGCTCGACGAGTCAATAAAACTCAAGAGCTCTGAAAGCCCGATTGAGAGAATTATCCATCCTGACGAAAAAGACATAGAAATACTCGAAGAGCTTAGCAACGATGGCAGGAAGCCCATAGCTGAGATAGCAGATAAAATAGGCATGTCTGCAACATCTGTAAAATATAGGCTTGAAAGGCTTGAGAGGACTTACGGTATAAGGTATACAATAGATATAGCCCCTAGGCCTTTCGGCTTCTTCAGGTTTGTAGCCCTGGTAAAATTTATTGGCGACAAGCCTGGTATTGAAGGCATAAGAAAAGCGTTGGAAAGGGTGCCAACCATACAGTTCGCAGCAACGCTGAAAGGCAGTTACGATCTGTTCCTGTATATGTTTGCAGAGAATACACAAGCTCTGGAAAACAAGCTCTATGAAATCAGGTCTGATCCAGCATTCTCGAGAAGCAAGGCGAAATGGAACATAAGCTACATAACCTACTCATACGGCTATATACCGGTAAGAGAGGAATTCATCAAATCGTTAAAAGAACACGTATGGCGCAGGACTAAGGAGACTCCAAGGAAAGGGCCAGGCATGATGACATACAGGGAATACATGATATTAAGCGAGCTCAACAAAAATGGAAGGGAAGACTTTGCTTCAATGGACAGGAAATTTGGGCTTGATCCTGGCGCATCACAATATACTTACAGGGCATTAATAGAGAAAGGCATAATGAAAAGAGTAACTATATGCATGGATAAAGTGCCGCTGCACTACAACGCGCTTCTTGTATGTTCACAGACAGATATACAAGGTTTCAATACTCATAGGAGGGAGTTTCTTGCATACGAAATAGAGAAAACTAACAATCCCACAAATAAGTTTGCACTTGTGGGGGATATAGGCTCACCTTATGGCATACTTTTCGTTTCTCCTATTTATGATGCCGGCATAGATCATCTTGAGAAAGAGGTATCAAATATGCTTCACGGGGCTGAAATAGAATCGAGCATCATCTCAGATATAATTATTGGCAGTTTAGGCTATAGAAAGATAGCCATAGAAAATACTATACAATACAATATAATAAAAGAACTAGATAGCGAAAATCAAAAGCAAAGCTAAAGATTTTTATATACCAAAAAACTTCATTATAATTCTATTCATCTCCACATCCCCCCATATATTTCACCTATAT
>JBMFWR010000027.1:0-3010 GCA_049965095.1 Candidatus Micrarchaeia archaeon | reverse complement strand
GTCTCTGCGTTATTGCCATTCATAAATTCACCATACCTTGTTGGAAAGTGATTTAGAAAGTATTTAAAGTGTTTCGGCGCAGAATTTTACATTTCTTCAAAAAATGCATTGCCAAAACTCCTATGCTGTGGAGCCCATCAGTGTGAAAAGCGCGCGGCCAAAAGGCCGCGCATAAGGTTGGGGATTTGAAAAAACAGCGTCATTTCCTGTATTTGTAATAGCTGGTTATCTCTCCGAATTTGCTGTCTATCTTCCTGTGTATGTAGCCAAACACGTCAGCAGGCTCCTTCCCGTCGCGGAATCGTGTCTTGACTATGAATCCATAATCGCCGTCAGTGACATAGACTTCCTCGACATCGTCGAAGCTTATCAGCTTCTCTGCAACAGTGTCTGGATCCGCGTTCTCTTTTGGGTTCACAAGATAAAACTTGTAGAACCTCTTCCCGTCGCGCTTTATGCTGTACTGCTGCTCTTTCTTCATCGAGAGCGTTTTCATCGAGCTCCTAGAACTCGCGTTACCGTTTCCCACCACCATGAAATCACTTTTTATTATGATTGAGAAGTTCAGACATAGTCATGGTCTTCTTCGTGCCGTTGAGGGCTTCGGGAGATTCATCATAGACTATGCGCCACGAATGTTCGCCATCCTTTATTACTGTCACTGGCCTTTTATCATCATCAAGCACATGCTCTTTGTCTTTCTTATGTAAAAGTTTCATAGTTACCACTACTGTGTATTGTTATAATCACAAAAGGGATGCGCACCAAAGCGGTGCGCATCTAAGGTTTGAGGTTTAAGAAAAACAAGCTTGTTGATGGGAGCGGAGTTGGGTGTGGGTATTTGCAATGGAATTACAAATCCTCGTATTGTTTCCAATACATGTTCCACTCCCACCATAGTTTATTTTACACCTGATTTTATATATATAAAATGGGTTGCCATAACAGTATCTGCACATATACATTAAATACAAATATGTGGTTAGGTTATACATGCTGCAAATTCTAACATATAATTATTATAAAATTTAACCGCTATAATATAATAATAGCCAATATATAAATAATATTATTCTGATAATAATATTATGCAAAGAGACAAGCTCCCTAAAGCAGTTAAGGAAAGGATAGCTGTGCTCGAAAGCGAACTCAACAAGAAGCTCTCCATCTTACGTGTTTATCGAGGCAACTATTATGTATACTCATATGAGAGGGCCATTTCAAAGGCAACGAGCAAAAGGGGTCCAATAGTAAGGTACGTTGGCAAGATAGATGAAGCGGGGATATTCAAAGAGCCAAAATATAAGGGCATAGCTTCTTTTCCTGAGCAGGCAGGGATGAACCCCAAAGTGAGGGCTGCAATAGACAGGCTTAGAGCACAGAATATGGAGATAAGCTTAATACCAGCAAAAGATGCTTTCTATGTATATGATATAAGGTTCCCCGAAAAGCCGCAGTGCATAGGCACTATAGACAGCAGCGGCCATCTGCACGGAATAATAGAGAGAGAAGAGCCCAAAGCTAGCAGAAAGGACAAGCTAGACAGAGCCGATTTAGCAATACTCAGGTGCCTAAGCATGAATGCCAGGATGCCAATAAGCAACATTGCGAAGATAGCAGGCATTACACCCCAAGCCGCCTTCAGGAGAAAGGCGGCGCTGGAAAAGAAATACGGGATAAAATATTTCGCCGAGATAAACCTTTACAAACTCGGCTACAGCATGTTCATGTGCTTTGTCAAGTTTGACGATGTGGTACCTGATAGCGAGACCTTAAGGTCTGCGCTTTCCAAGGAACCCAGGGTGCAGCTCGCCATGCTTGCCAAAGGATCTTACGACTTGATATTCTACATGATAGCAAAAAGCAGCAACGACGCAGTAGTGAGTATATACAAGCTTAGAAAAGGTACATTGAAAGACTACAAATCGACATGGTATGTTGGTATGTACAATAATTATTACGGCTATGTGCCATTAAGGGATGAATTCTTTGACATAATCGAGGAAACGAAGGTATGGCGCAGGAGCAGGGACGAGCCAACAAAGCCAAAAGATATGATGACGCAAACCGAATACCTGGTGCTAAGGGACATAAACACAAACGGATTGTCGGAATTCTCAGATATTGCAAAAAGGTTCAACCTCAAGCCGCAAAACGTAAGGTATGCATATTATGCACTCAAGGAAAAGTACCGGTTCTTCACCAGAATAACCATATCAATAGTAAATTCATATGTAAAATACGATGCAATATTTTTAGTTAAAATAACTAATATGTCGATGTTTCAAGATACTAGGAAGGAACTGATGTTAAATGTGATAGAAGAGAAATACCCAATAAACAAATACATCTTAGAAGGAGATATATCTGCTCCAGATGGTGTTATGATATTAGCGCCAATTTATTCAGAAAACAATCTAGATACAATAAAGAAGGATCTTTTGAATAACATAAAAGGTATAGAGGTAGAAGACTTAGTAGTAGAAGAGATACTCATCGGCAGGCTGTGCTACCGTCTTTTCGACAATATGTACTCCTTGCAGTACAAACCCCTAGTAGAGAAATACAAGATCAAAACATATGCAGGAAGAATACTCTACGATAAAGAGCAAATAGAAGAACCAAACACTACAGAAGAAATAGACTTAAGCACAAGTAACTCAAATGTTACTGGATGAAAAACAAAATAAATGGCTAATTATCCGCCGCCCCTGCCTTCTCCTGGACCATCTTCTCCTGGACCTCCCATATAATTCACCTGTTTCAGCATCTCTGGAAGCATTTAAATACCTTTCTTCGTGGAATTTGCACCAAAAGTTACAGGACATATGAAATTTGCCTGCTTTTCACTGCCTTTTCTATTGCAGGCTTAAGCCATCAACGCAATACGCTCCCTACACCCGATTCGGATGCTTTCCTGTATTCTCGTGCCTTCCCCTATTCCTTCTGTCTCCTCTGTTGCCTCCCCACCTTTCGCTATTCCTTCCGCCCTGCCGGTCGCCATGCTTAT
>JBMFWR010000026.1:0-3051 GCA_049965095.1 Candidatus Micrarchaeia archaeon | reverse complement strand
AGCGACCATGAGCCTTCAAACCAAGTAGGTACCAAGCCAAAAGGAACCCCACGAATTTATTCGTGGGAGGATGTCAGTTAAGCCTTCCTGCTCCTCCCGAATTCCCTCACTATGCTGTGCATCGGCACCTCTTTGCGCACGTATTTTTCTATTCCTTTCATGAGCATCGAATTCCTGTATTCGTAGTAGAGTACACCTATGACAAAAATGGCAAATGCAATCGACAGGCTATCTATGCCCAGATATAGCATGGTCCATATCACACTAATAAAACCGAGCACTGGTATGATAAAAAACATATCGTGGCGCAAAAGAGTTTTCCTGTTCTTTTCAAGCTTCTGCCAAAGGTTCAGCGCAGAGAGGTTTATTATTGCGTATGCAGTAAGTATACCAGCGTTGGAAAGCTCAACTATGGACTTGAATGGAACAAGAAGTATGAAAAGTATTGCAAGCACTGCAGAAACCACTATTGAATAAAGCGGCGTGGAGAATCTGTCTATATAAGACAATTCCTTAGGTATTTCGTTGTCCCTTCCCATTGCAAAAAACACCCTTGACACGCCAAGTATACCGGTTGATATTACACCTGCTGTAGCCACAACCCCACCTATCGCAATCAGCACGCTCAAAATTCCTATGTGCAATGTGTTTATTGCATATGAAAGGGGGGCTGATGAATGGGCGAACTGCTGGTATGGCACAAGGCCCACCGCACCAAGCGCTATGCTTATGTAAAGCAATGATGATATTATTATGGAGGCAATGATGGCTTTTGGTATTATCTCTCTAGGATTCTTTACCTCGTCGCTTACGGTTGTTACCCTTGAAAATCCGGTAAATGCAAAAAAGATGAGCGCAGCACCGCCAAGTATGCCAGTAGTGCCATTTGGAGCAAAATTGCCAATATTTGATATGTTAAAATGCATTATAGAGAACACGACAAAAAGCATCAAGACAATTATATTGATACCGACCATTACGCTTATGGTCCTTGCAGAGTGCTTTATGCCCATGAGGTTGACTATCATGAAAGCGAGTATTGCAAATATACCGTAATAAACATCAGGTATGGAAGTGCCCAGCAACTGGTTCAGATAGCTACCCATGCTCAGGCCCACAGCAGCCATCGCTATGATATTACCTATTGTCCACATCCATCCCGCAATGAAGCCCGCACTAGGTGCAAGCGCCTCCTTTGCGTATTCATATACGCCGCCCTCTTTTGCAATATGCAAAGCTATCTCAGAAAAGCTCAAGCCGCTAAGCGTTGACACTATTGCCGCGATTATTATCGAAACAACTATGGCAGGGCCGGCATCAGCTACCGCAAGGCCTATTATCACAAATATCCCAGCCCCTATGATTGCTCCAAGGTTTATCATTACCGCGTCAAAAAGGGTTAGCGACCGCTTAAGCTTGTACATGGCAACACTTTCAGTAAGGTTTTTGCAGCACGTTTTCGCTGCTGCTTAAATCACAAACCGCAAATTTGTGCTTTATTCATTAATCTTGGCAAGCGGTTATCTTATATGTATGTCAAACTAGTGCATATTTATGCAGTAACACTTGTTGGCTTGGCGAAGCCGCAAGGCAAGCAAGGCAAAGCATGAATAGGTTCAGCCAACATCGAGCTCTACAAGGCCCACCACGCTGCCAATAAAGGCAAGCATTGCACCAACTAGGAAGCCTCCACCATCAACTATGCTGAGCAGAGATGATACTAAAGCTATCACAAGCCACATTGCATTGCTGTTCCTCTTTTTGCTCAACTCGCTTCCTGCTATTATTATCAGTATGCCCGAAAGAAGGCCTATTATGCCCAAAGAGCCAAGGAATATTCCTGCACGCATCATGGCCCACATCATGCTGCCAACGCCGCTAAATACCAGAGTTATTACAGAGCCTATTACTATAATTGTGCCACCAGTGTAGAGCAACATTCTCGGAGCTACAAATTTTTTAGCCATAATTGGATTGCTCTGCCAAATAATAAATATGTTGCTTTTTGATTATAAGAAATAGCTAATCCTTACTTCGCAACTTCACGCTTTGGCGTTTATGCGCTACTCCATTCTTCTCTGCAACAAGCTCCTTCAAGAAAGCCAGCGCTTCGTCAAGATTGTTGAATATCTTGCCGCCAGAATCGCGTATTGCTGTTTCGACCTGCAGGTTCACGCCAGACAAAGAGTCTCCGGACATTCTGAAATCGGTCCTGTAGCCTATTACTGTCTTGCCCAGCGCATGGGCATAGCCTATCTCTACGCATGTGCCGCTGTCAGGGTCGCTCCCATTGAGGTTCGCGAGCACTATGTCAGAGAATCTTATTAGTTCAAAATTAGTCCTGCCTATCCTTATGGCATCTTTTGCATTGAGCGGGCCCATTTGCATTATCTGGCTCTCATTCATGCGCAAAATGGAAGACCAAGGATCTATCACAAAAATGCCATCGATTTTGCTTATCTTGAGCTTCAGCACATCCCTTATGTATGACCTACCTTCCTCCGTAAAGCCGAGCGGGCTAGCTAGATATACCGCAATTTCAGATCCTTTGCCTATGAATACTTTGCCCACATAACCACAGCTTAGAATTGGCTTGCCAAATATTTATTGGTTGCGATTTACAAGCGAATTCAAGATAATAGCAATGCAGGGAGAGAGATTTGAACTCTCGCAGCCCTAAGGCACAAGGTCCTAAGCCTTGCGCGTTTGACCAGACTCCGCCATCCCTGCAGGTTCATGACATTATTTCATGCATATATTTTTGGTTGATTTTTATATAGGTTTGCATAGCAATAAGTTATTGTGCCAAAATGAACAGGAGAGCGTTTTACGAGTATACTGTAGCAGGTACTATATACCTTGCGGTAGCTTTGGCGCTTTTTCTGCCCATCATCAGGAATCCATACAGCACAGTGGTTGGCTCTACCTACGATGTATATCAGAACATGTGGGATTACTGGTGGATCAAATATGCGATAGCCAACCATTTGAACATATATTACAGAAATACTTAGCAGAAAGCCCACGATTTCAATCGTGGGATGAATGCGG
>JBMFWR010000025.1:0-4219 GCA_049965095.1 Candidatus Micrarchaeia archaeon | reverse complement strand
TTATTGCGCCAGAATCGACAAGCTTAAGGTATTCGTATCTTACTTCCTGCTCGTTAAGATTGTACTTTTCGCCGATCTTGCTAAACTCTATTTTGCCGTCTTTTACAAGCTCCTTCAGCACATTAAAAGCTCTCTCCCTAAGCTGGCCTTCTTTTGGCCTCTCAGATTGCTTTGACCTGTGCCAAACCTGCTCTTTCAACGCCTCGACAAACTGCTCGCGCAATGGGATGTAACCGTAATCCTCATACACTATGATAATGTTCCATAACGAATCATATTGTGAAAAGCTTTTTCTTGCTCTTAGCAATGCATTTGAAAGTAAATCTTCATTGCTTTTTGCTACGGCGTAAATCATAAGGTCAAAGCTCCCTTTTGTGAGGAATGCCGCCTGTATCAATGGAATGCTCCCCAGTTCCTTTTTCAGGGTCTCTATTGGCGGCATGTCACCTATAAACTTTACTGTTATGAAGAAGGGCATGTAGCCCAACTTTGTAATGTCTATTTCTGGAATGTATTTAATGCCGTATTTTTTTTCAAGCGCTTCAACCTGATGCCTTGCTGCAGTTTCGCTCAGTCCTATTAGCTTGCCCAAAGCCTTCATTGTTATCCTGCCGTTCATGCTCAATGCCTTCAGTATCTGCTGTTCGTATTTGAGCGAGCTCTTGTGCATTCTGAATTGGCTCGGCTCCACAGTATTCTGCTCTTCGGCATAAGTCTTCATGCGCCTTGGCTTTCTCCTCTGGACTGGCTTGAATGTGCCGTCGCTCTCTATCTTGCCAAAGTACTCCCCTTTCTTTATCTGCTTCTTGTTTGCCCTGCTCCAAATATTCTTTACTTTGTATAAATAGAAGTTGCCTTTTACAATGCGTATCTCGAGGCTGCCGCTATTTTTTAGCCTTAGATCTGAGAGAGTTCTATTTACCGCTTCTGGTATGTTGCGCATTGATAAACTAATGCTATAATTAATATTTAATACTTTCGAAGTAAAAAACTATGTTTTTATATTATAGCATTATAAAATTAGCTTATTTTATTAATTTAACTTATTAATTTTCAAAAAATAACCGGGAAAATGATTTATTAACCTGGCAATGCTTTTATATTGTCCTTGGCTAATCAATAAGTGGGTTTGTGAGGGGATAGAATGTCACAAATATACACCTTTGGACTCTCTATTTATGCTTTACCCACCCTTGTAAGCACTCCTCACAAGCCTTCTATTCTGCATTTTCTGCTTGTCTAATGTGTTGTGGTGGTTGTGAATGGATAACAAAAACAATGGCCCTGTCGTTGCCGGTAAGCAACGCAAGCATGTTAAGAAAGGCAGCACGTACTACAAATTTTTCCTGATTAAGCCTAAGCCGAATGTAGATGTAAAGGGCGTTGCAGAAAAGCTCATCGCGTTTAACGACGTATCTGAAGTTTATGTTACTGAAGGCTCTGCAGGTTTTATGGTCAAGGCAAAGCTTTTTGATGACAGCAATCTTACAGGCATAGAAAACTTCATAAGGCAGAGCCTTGGAAGGGATTATGGTATACTAATAAGCCCGATGCAATATGCAAAGGTGGTAAGATGAACATAAAAGATATTTTCCGCCATCAGGCAAAAACTTCTGGAGCTGGCAGCGAGAGGGGCAGGGCAGTAATAAAGCTCAGCGACAACACGCTTCATATCGTCTGGGCTGACGAATATGACCGTTGGATGAAATACTACACAGAAACTGGAAAGATTAAATAAATCCTGCTATTCCTGTTTGTTGCATAAAAATCAAGCGTGCAAAAGGTTTTTATTAACAATTTACCAATTGCTAACTGGTGTTGCTGATGAAGTATGCAGTGCCTTTGGCATTGGTCCTTGTATTGCTTGTGCTCTCTAATTATTCCGTTGCTTCATACACAGTAACGCATCTCAATGTTACAGTGCAACTAAACAAGAACACAAGTGCAAGCGTCAGCGAAATACTTACTCTGCACATGAGCAACCAGTCTGTTAGCCAGTACTCGACCGATAGACTTGCCCTTAATCTGACTTTAAGCACGTGGCAGACGCTAGTGGGGCCGATCCTTGTTGAGCACATATTGAATCCAAGAAGCGGAGTTTACAATTTCAAGTTCCTTCCTGGCGCAGCATTCAAGAATGATTCCGGGTATTATGCCTATTTGATGATGAGCTATGATGTAAACAACGTTACAGAAGTCAATCAGACAGGCCCGAGATCATTCCTTTACAGCTTCAACGACAATGTCTTCAATTTCGAGCACGGCATAAGCGGCCAGGTGCTTCCGCAGAATACTACCCTAACAATTGTCATACCGCAAGGTGCGTCTATAGTTTCGGTATATCCCGTGCCGGATATGCCCACAACTGCATTTACTGACAATTACAAGAATGTAACCTCTGTGTCGTGGATGTACGGCGAGCCGCTTTCCGCTTTTGTATTCAAGTTCTCGCTCCAGGAGAGCATAGAAACAGAAGTTACAAAATTCTTCTATGGTGTATACAACTATTTCGGCTATTCGATTTTCGCAATACTGATAATCCTAATAATATTGATCCTCTTGTACATATACCTAAGGGTAAAATGAGCATAGACATTGAAAAGCAAAACTGCAAGGCATATAAATATTGGCGCTCAATATTGCTATAAGTTGCATTATCAACCGCAATTAGCAATGTGGTTATGGCAACACGGTGTAATTGCTTGCACGAATATACTGCTGCTGTGCTTGAATTCCTCAAAAGCAGGAAAACTGTCAATTTCGAAGAGCTGAAAGCCTTGGGCATAAGCGAGGATTCCGTAAGAAGAGCAATAGAAGAGCTCGCCGAAATCGAAGCAGTTAAAGTAGAAAGGCAGAGCAAAGAGTATACAGAGCTTACAGATGAAGGTAAAAAATATCTTAACGCTTTTCCTGAGGAGCTACTAATGGTGGAGCTTGGCAGGGAGCATAGCATTTCTGTAAGCGAAATAAAAAATCAGATAGGACTTATATGGGCGAAGAAGAACAATTGGATAACAATAGCAGGTGGCAAGGTTTCGATAAGCAGCGATGGCTTGCGCTATCTTGCTGATAAGTCCTACAATCTTAGAGCTGCACTCAACGCCATTGCTGGCGGCGCTCCATGCGATGATAATCTTAGACAAATCCTAATACGGAGAGGACTTGCTTCTGCAAAGGAGAAGAGCATAATAAAAAGCGTAAGCATAACGAGCAAAGGCATGTCCATTGATCCAGCAAGCGATGGAATCAGCGCTTTGACAAGGGATCTCATAAAAAGCGGGAAGTGGCGAGCAAGCAGGTTCAAGCCATATGACATAAACGCAAGCGCCGAGCCTGCATATGCTGCGCGCCTGCACCCTCTTCACGAGTTCATCGATTCGATAAGGAGGATATGGCTCAACATGGGATTTACCGAAGTTTCGGGCCCGATAATAGAGAGCGCTTTCTGGAATTTTGATGCGCTGTTTGCGCAACAGGATCATCCTTCAAGAGAAATGCAGGATACATTCTTCCTCTCTAATCCAAAGATTATAGGCATTGACGATCTCGAGGCTCTTGCAAGGGTCAAGAAGATGCACACCAAGGCATGGAAGGAGAAATGGAGCAAACAGCTGGCCGAGCAGGCTGTATTAAGGACGCAAACAACAAGCGTGTCTGCTCATTACATGAGGAAGTTTGCAAGCGTAATGGATGCAAGCTATCCTGTAAAGCTTTTCTCAGTAGGTAGGGTATTCAGAAACGAGAGTATAGATTACAAGCATCTTGCAGAGCTGCATCAGGTTGATGGAATAATAATAGGTGATAAGCTCAGCATAGCCAACCTGAAGGATACATTGAAGAGGTTTTACGAGCAAGCAGGCTTTCCAGAAGTGCGCTTTAGGCCTTCATATTTTCCATTTGTAGAACCTGGCATGGAGGTGTACTATTACGACGAACACTTTGGGGACAACATAGAGCTCTGTGGAGCTGGCATCATAAGAAAGGAGATAACAAAAGCCATGGGTCTTGACAAGACCGTTCTTGCGTGGGGAGGTGGAATAGAGCGCCTGCTTATGCGTCATCTTTCCATAGAAAACATAACAGAACTTTATGGCAACGATATAGGCTGGCTTAGGCGCAGGAAAGAGGTTATCATATAAGGTGTGAAGCATGGCTGTAGTTGGATTTGACAAAAAACTGCTCAAGAAGCTTGGTGTTGAAATCGAAGGCATGACAGCGG
>JBMFWR010000024.1:0-4420 GCA_049965095.1 Candidatus Micrarchaeia archaeon | reverse complement strand
ATGGCAATACTTGCAGGGCTTGTGCTTCTTTCTGCAAGGTCGAAACTGTAGACACTCAATTGCATGCAGACAGAGATGCATACAAAGGGAGCATCGACACCGCGCAATTTTCATCGCAGAATTTGGAATGAAAGAAACAAAATGTATGCAATTTGTTTCCTTTAAGAAACAAAATGTATATAAATCTATATGCTCTAAGATATTTATATGGAATCAAGCCTTTTCTCTAAAACAGTGGCTGAGAGCACAAAGAAGATAAGAAGTGCAGCTGCCTACAAGGAGCAAAGATATCTGTTCCACAAGCTGAAAGGAATGCTGGGCAAGGGCTATTATATCGGCGTATACGGGCTTAGAGGCATAGGCAAAACAGTAATGATGCTGCAACTTGCGTCTACTGTTGAAAATCCTCTTTATGTATCTGTGGACTCAGCATACCTTGCAAATTACAGCATATATGAGATAGCTGAAGAGGCGTTCAAGAACGGCTACAAAAACCTGTTTATAGATGAAATACAAAGCAGGAAAGGCTGGGAAAAGGATCTAAAAACGCTTTACGATGAAGGCGAAATAAATGTATTCTTCACAGGCTCCTCGCCAACAAACATAAAGACTATGGGTGCAGACCTTAGCAGGAGAGCACTAATCTATGAGCTCTTGCCACCTTCCTTAAGGGAATACCTCAACATCAAAAAGGGAACAAGCATAGAGAAGGTTGATATCAGCTCGCTGTTTGACGAGTCAAAAAGAAGGGAAATAGCGATAAGGTATTCTGCTTATTCCTCGTGGTACGAATATTTCAGCTACGGCGGGATTCTCTATGACGCCAAGATAGGATTTCCAAAGCCTGTAATAAACATGCTTGAGCGCATAATAAGCCTGGATCTCGCGGCGATAAGATCCATAGACTCAGAGCTTATCAATGATGTGCACAAGCTCCTCTACAAGCTTGCCGAATCAGGGCCATATGAGTTGAGCTACAACTCCATTGCAAACTACCTCCAAGTAAGCGTTAAGAAAGTTATAGGCATTGTGAAGGATCTTGAAAGCGTTGGCTTGCTGAAGCTCGTATATCCAAGCCATGGCGGCATGCGAAAGGAGCCAAAGGTATACTTCAGGCTGCCTTTCAGGTTTGCATTGAATGAGAGCGTCGGAGCCAAAACTGATCTCGGCGTCGCAAGGGAGGAGTTTTTCGTTAACAGTGCAAGCGTCAGCTCCTATGTAAAGACAGAAAGGGGCGAAAAAACTCCAGATTTTGTTGTAGAGGGCAGAACTATAGAGGTTGGTGGCGCAGGCAAAAGGAATTACCAAAAGGCAGACTTCATCGCTGTCGACTCTCTAGACTTCATCGGCAACAAGATTCCCCTCTTCTTGTTTGGCTTCTTGTATTAGCAAGCTGCAAAGCACATGCAGCAAATACACCTATGAATCCTACAAGGCATTCCTGAAATCCCTAAAGCCCGCAGAGATAAGCAGGCAAGGCGAAGGCTTAGATGATACATACAAAGTCCAGCTCAAATACAGGCTTCCTCCAAGGAGTATGCTCAACTATGTCATTGCCATGATGCCATAATTTCGGTTTTTATTCATCAAGCACTGCCTGCTTAAGGTGCTTGATATTTCAAGGTAAATACTTAATAAGCGTTTGCTCATGGAAGCTTGTTCCAAGTGATGAGCTTGTAGCTTTCCTTTGTGCCTACGCTCCTCAACGGTAGTGTTCCGATAAGCTGCTCCTCTATTGTGCCCATCTTCATCTCTATGTTGTCTTCCTTGAAAAGGGCCTTGTGGTATTGAATGTCATGCACCATTGCACTCTCCTTGCTGTCAAAAACACCAATGGTAAAGAAGTCGTAGCTGCCTATCATCGGCGAGGTGAGCACATACCTGTCTATTATAGGGTATTGGTCGTCGCTCATGAAGGCCATCCTTGCATGCATTGAATGCCTTTCATAGTTTGCTTTTGGCATGTATTTTGAAAAAAATGTCATTATTGTAGCCCAATCTGGCTTATTCATTGCTATTGTATATGAAAGTATTATGCCATCTTTTTCAAGCTTTGATACAATATAGTCTATGTTTGAAGGAGCTATGCCAAGCTTCTTTGCCAGCTCGTTGGCGCTTATCCTGGAGTTTGAATTGATCTCTAATAGAGCTGCCTTTTCCTGCTCCTTCAGCGCTGCCCTTTGAAGGAGCTCGTTCCTTAGAGGGAAAAAGCCGAGCTGCCTGTGCACTACCTCTGATGTTCGCCACTGTATGCCGTATTCGGAAAGCGCGATCTGCATGCCTTTGTCCCACAGCGCATAATCAGAGCTTGAAGACGCGTTTGCATATACGAGCAGGTCGTAATCACCGCTCACCAGCGCTGCATATTGCGGTATATAGGATTTGCCGAGCAGCTCCTTCAGGTATTCTTTGCCTGGCTTTTTATCGAACTTTGCCATTATCAAATGCGGACTAGAAAACCCAAGCATTCTTTCATTGAGCTCCAGCACATATCTTATGCCGAACTCCTTTTCAAGCCTTTCAATGCGCTGCTTTACTTGGGATCTTGGTATCCCTGCATTTTTTGATATCTCGCTTATCGTTGCCCTTGAATCCTTTGAAAGCATCCTTATGATCTTTCTTGCCACAAGGCTGTACTTATCGTTAAAGGCAGAATGGAACTCGTATTCAAGGTTTTCCATAAAATCAAAATTTCAACTTTTTTTCTTGTTATTGTATAATATCGCTAAATTAAAAAGCCTTACTGAAGAGTATAGTAGCGAAGCATTGTATATAACAGTGAAAATCCAAGTGGTAAAATGAAGATAAGCACAAAGGCAAATTCATACCTTATACTTGCGCTTCTTTCTGGGGCGTTGCTGCCCATAATGCTAGGCATAGCTGGTAGCATGAACATCTTCGGGTTCCTTGTGCTTGCTTATGCGCTTGCCATACCTACTGCGTATATGCTAACTGTAAAATCGGGCTCTAAGGAAACAATGCTAAAATACGTAAAAGACAAGAAGAAGTTCCTGCAGATTGCACTTATAGGCCTGCTAAACTATGCATTCCTTGAATTCGGGCTTACTTTTGCAGAAAGATACATATCTGCATCGCTTGCCACAGTTGTCTACAGGTCATACCCGCTACTCATGCTGCTGTTCCTGCCATTGCTGCTCAGGGAAAAGGTCACAAAATACCAAGCAGCGGCATTGGTGCTTGCCTTTGCAGGCTTGTATTTTGCCATTACTGGAGGCAGCGCTTTTTCCATTGGCTCTGATTCAGCAATGATTGTATTTCTTATAGGGATTGCAATGGCGAGTGCAATCGCAACGATACTTGTCAAAAAGTACATGTTCAACATGGAGAGCTCTATGTTCATATTCAGCATTGCAAACTTTATTTTATTCCTCGTGGCTTTTATCATTACAGGCGCAAATTTCGGCAAGGTAAGCATTCTTGACATAATATCAATACTTTACGTAGGCATTGTATACAATGTTTTTACAGGTTTTATGTACTACTCTTCGCTCAGAACCCTAAAAACTACCATTGTTACAAACTTCTATTTCCTTTCGCCATTCATAACATTCGTTTTTGCCTATCTGCTTCTGGGTGAGGCGATAAAGCCTTATTACATCAGCATAGCTGTGCTTGTTGCCATAGGCATGGTGATACAGAACTTTGACAAGCTTGGCGGAACCTATCTGGCAAAGAACAAGGCAAAAAGCGCAAACAAAGCACCAATATTTGACGTGAGCGGCGCTTTTGCAGAAGCAAAAGACCCTTTGCTTAAAAGTGTGCTCGACAATGGCGGGCGAATACTCGCAACAAAGGTCAGGAGCAGTGAGCCCTATAGTACTGCAGAATTCATAAACAATGCGCTCAAGGGCGAAGGGGTAATTGTATTGCATGACGGAATTGCGCAAAGAAGCTCCTTCAAAAATGAATATGTGTTTGTAAAGGATGTGCTCGGGGCAGAGAGCAATGACGTGATTGTGCTAAAGGCGGGCAAGCCAGAAGAAGGCGAAAGGTTTTTTGACAGCCTTTTCAGCTTGGATCCCATAGCGAACCATGAAAAAGCAATAAATAGTATAGATCGCAATGCTGAACAGAGCCTGCAGGAAGGGCAAAAGCGCATATGAGATTTTCTCATGCTTAGGCTGAGCAATGAAATAGATAATAATATTTGCTTCACATCTTAATTGATTTCATGACAGTTTCACTTCTTGTGTTTTCGAGGAATGACACAGCAAACGCAATAAACCTTGCGCAGAGCATGCTGGGCAAGGTTGACGAGATTGTCATAATTGATTCAAGCGACAGAGAGGAGCACGAAAGGCTTGAAAAATGGTGCAATGGCAAGGCAAAGCTTTATTTCACTGCGCCGCTTGGCTATGCAGACTTGTTGCGCTATTATGGTATTTCGAAATGCAAAAGC
>JBMFWR010000023.1:0-4605 GCA_049965095.1 Candidatus Micrarchaeia archaeon | reverse complement strand
CGGCGCAAAACCTGGCTCTTATTCTCAATCAATAACTATAGAGAACAGCTGCTGAGACACAAGCGTTGATAATAAATCCAGTACTGCCAACAGGCCATTGCACTCGCTAATTTATGCTCAATGGGCTATCTTTACCTTTTTTGGGATCGACTTATATATGCTGTTTATGAAAGCATTTTGCCTCCTGCTCCATTCCTTATTTGGCGCCCCCTTTACATACTCGGCGTATATGTCTATGTAGCGCAGATTTCCCATTAGATTGCGCCTCTTCCCTTCATTTAGTTTTTTAATCAGCTTTCTCCCCATTCATACACCGAGTACTTTCTTTGCCGCTTTCTCTGCGCCAAGCATACGTATAAACTCTATTAACCTCTTTAAATTTATATGCTGCAAGAGGAGTTCATAAAGGTATCTGGCGTCTTCATAATCCTTATCACTGCCTAGATAGAGCTTATATGCTATCTGCAATTCAAGTGGCGAGATGAAAATGCTCGAATCGTCAAACTTGAATCTAAGCCTTTTATTCAGAGCAATGTGTTCTATCTCGCTCTTAGGGGCTTTTAACTCGAAATTGGGAAACAGCGTATTCCTTTTTGCAAAGCGGATGGAAGAGCCCTCTGAAAATATCTTGTATGCTCCTTCGTGATCATCATCGTTGATGCAGTAGTAGCCTCTGTTATATGCCCTTTTCCAAATTTGCCCAAATGCTTGCTTGCTGCTTATATTGGCAAGCACATCTACATCTTCTGTGGTGCGAGGCCTGCCAAAGAGCAATGATATGTATCCGCTTACAATAACGTAACTAGAGCCTAAAAGCCCAACAAAATTTATCACTTCCTTGTCCAAGTAGTTAAGCTCTTTGCCTTGCATCTCTATAATTCTGCCAGTAAATTTAATATCCACAATAATCATTTTGTCTCAAACTATTTAACATATTTGCTTTTCTGCTTCAGTATTTCTGATGGCAAGCACGTCTTTTATTCATGCCTTGCTAAAGCAGCCCCGCAGTTTCGAAATATTCTGTGACTGCGTCCCTGACTACACCATAGCTTACAAACGCGCCTTCCGGAAGCAGCCTGAACAGCTCCCTGTCCCATATGGCACCTATATCAGAGATTCTTTTGTAGAACTTTTCACTTGTGAAAGTGTGCCCACGTTCCTTCATCTTCATGTCAACAAGGCCTATCTTTAGCTCTGTGTTTTTGAGCGCCATGAAGTATATGTCATAAAGGTCTCTAGCCTTGATATTGCGCCTGTAGAGCAGCGCCACTACCTTTTCTGCCATGATCTCCTTCTCATCCATCACGAGCGCGAGATAGGGTCTCAGGTCCTTGTACTGCGGGTTCCTCCTAAACACGCTTACTGGCTCGAGAACTGATTCGTTCATGCCTATCTCGATTTTCAGGTGCTGGTACTTGCCAAGCGTGCTGAATAAGGGCCCTCTTATGCTCAATTCATACTTAAGCATGCCGGCAGTGCTGATTTTCCTGAGGAGCCTTGCAGGCATTTCTTCATAAAGCAAGCCTAGCATCCTGTCTATCCTAGTTGATATGTCCTTTCCCCCATTTTGCGCCTTCGTTGAAAAATTGAGATCGTCAGAAAACCTTGCCGAACCGTAAAACTTTGAGAGTGCAGTGCCGCCTTTGAACACTAGGCTGTTACAGCACCCAAACAGCTTTTCCAAGAAAAGCTCTTCTATATAGTCCTTTTCCTGCTGGTACTGCGGCTTATATACCCCTGTCTTCAAAAGTTCGTCGGCGTCTAGCACCTTTACACCCCATTGCTTGCTGCAGCACCCATCAACTTATCCGCATATGTGTAGTATCTGTGCTCCTTAAGCAGCTTTGCGACTTCCAGCAATACGCGCTTATTTTTGCTTGCTTCGGAGTATCTTGTCAGCTTTGCTACGTCTAGCCTTGGCGGCCTCTCGAGTGCGTCTTCGTCAAGGTCGTTGACATCGGCAAAATAGAATATGTCAACTATTGCTTTTTCTGGGTCTGCCATAAACACGTTGCCGTTTGCCTCTTTATGGTAGCCAAACATCATGGCCTGCTTTACATGCTTGAAGATTATCTCATAGCCATTGGTCAATTTGATCGATTTGTGCCTCTTTGTAGAAACGACATAGACTAAACGTGGTATTTGGGTAGTTAGCCCATAGTATGCGAGAGCAGACACCATGCTAACATATGAGGGATTTAGCACACTTGAGGCAATTTCATACTCGTTCGCGTTTGACTTTATGTAGTAAAGACCCCTCTCTACTCTTCCAATTACACCTTTCTCAATTGCCCTTTGCAGGAAAAGGCTTGTGTACTTCTTTCCTAAGCCAATGATTTTTGTCGCATCGTTTAAAGTAAATACCGTAATATTCCTGCTGGCTAGAAACCTGATAAATTCTTTGGTTTGCATACTTCTTTTTATAAGAAGCAAAATATATATGTGCTTCGTTATCTATCAAAAGATAGATATCAATACATTCATATCCACAATAATCATTTTGTCTCAAACTATTTAACATATTTGCTTTCTGCTTCAGTATTTCTGTTTGCATTGTTATTTTCTTTATTTCTTTTATTGGCAAAGCATACCCTGGCCCTTATTCTCAATCAATAACTATAGAGAACAGTTGTTGAATGCACCTTGTTATAAAGCTTTATTTAACTTTTTTGCTTATTTTATAGGGTAATAAAATGGCAAAGGAGATAGAATTGCCCATTTATGGGGTTGACCCGGAATATGTTAGGGCAAGGCTTGGCTTGATTGGCGCCAAGCTGGTTGGCAAGCACCAGTTTAGAAGAGTAAATTTCCAAGTAAAGAAGCCAGCAGAGGATGCATCAGGGGAATACCATACAAAGTGGATAAGAGTAAGGACTGACGGCAAAAAATCCACCATAACCCTGAAAGAGCAGAATGGGAAGGGTATAGGAGGCAGGCTTGAATATGAGGTAGAGGTATCGGACTTCGAGCAGGCGGTGAAGATAGTGCATAGGCTTATGCCGGATGCTGAATATGACTACTTTGAGAACTACCGCGAAGAGTATGCCTTAGGTGAATTTACCATAGAGCTGGATAAGTTTCCAATGCTTGAGTATAGCATGGAAATAGAGGGCCCTTCAGAGGAATCCGTAAAAGAGCTTTATAGGAAGATGGATATAAAGGGCGCAATAGAGGGCAACAAGTCGATACCTACCGAAGAATACTATAGGATACACGGCTTTGACTATTCCAAGTTGCAGGAGAGCTATGCCGAGAAGATAGCTTCACTGCTTTCAGATAGCTAACCAATGCTTCCAGCTCAATATGTAAAATTCTTTGATATCGATGCCAAGCGGCCAACCTTTTCTATATGGATGCCTAAGCCATAGACAAGCGATACAGAGTCTACAAAAAGCGAAAATGCATCTTGGCTCAGCGCCTTTGATGCCTTAAGAATGCCCAGTATGGTTGCAGTCGCATCATCTATCTCTGCTTTTGTTTCTTCGTTTATCGAGTTTATCCAGCCGAAGTAGAGCCCTTTCCTAAGCATGTCTATCCTCTTTATTAATTCTTCATTGCTCTTGAATCCATCATTCTTTACAACTATATCAAGGCATGATATCGCAACATCTTCCGTATCTTTGAATTTAACACCTAGCCTTTTCTTCATGCTCGCAACCCTGTTTGTGAAATAATCCACCTGCATCTGCCTGGTGTCCTTCAGGCAGGGAAAGCCGTTTTTTGATACCTCCATAGAAACCTTTTCGCCAGACAGCTGCGATACTATTATCCCCAACGCGGAGCTGAATATGCGCAGGCCTATGGGGTTGCTGCTATATTCCTGTATCTTCTTTTCTAGCACCATTCCTGCGCTTACTGCATCACCATAATTAAACTGTTGGTAGCCAAGCTTTGATGCAAATAGTGAAAACACAGCCTTTTCTATGCCATCAAGTCTTTCACGGCGCAAAATGCTTTCGCTTCTTGACACATAGTCAATTGCGTCAGCGAGAAGCGCTGATGCGCTTTTTCCATTTTTCAGAAGGAAGCTGTTGATGAATGATGCAGCATCAGATATTGAACGCACTGCATACATCCATGAGTATTCTGAGCTTTGCGGTAATGACTTCGCCAACTCTGCTGCTGCGGCTATATCTTGAGAACTCATACTAAATTGCGTAGAGGCTTCGGCAGTACCTTGCAGAGCATCGATAACAGGCTTGTCAGAATCATTTTTAAGTGAATCATATATAGACAATCCGATAACTTTAAAGGTGCCTGCCTTAGCGTACCTGCACACCTCTGCAAGCATCTCGAAAAGGTATGCTGATGGGAACGACCTGCTGTATGGAGACTTTGCAAGGGTGTCAAACTTTTTAAGACTCTGTGCAATAGCTGTAGCTTCGGCTCCGTGTTCCTTAACTTGCCCGAAGATTGAAGCACTGACGGACAACACAGAACCAACAGAGTCTAGCAGTTCGATTGTTTCATGAAGTTTGAGGTGTGCAAAACTATGGTTGTAAGCTTGTATTACTGCTTCAAGCATAGGTGCCGATGCCGAGCATCGCCCGGCCCCCCGAGAGCACGTCGAGCGTCGTGATCTGCTTCGCGAGCACGCCGGGGTGG
>JBMFWR010000022.1:0-4728 GCA_049965095.1 Candidatus Micrarchaeia archaeon | reverse complement strand
CCCTTATTTCATAAACTAAATTTGTCACTATAAAGAGATTAATACACAATAATAAGATATTTTTAGAATATCTAAGATATTCTTGGCTTATTGCTTATTTGGCACACTTAATGACTCTAGTATAGCTTAAAGCTAAGATATAATTAGAATATCCTACATATTATTAGAATAGTAGTTATTGGCATCTGTACACAAATATAGCAATTCCATAAAATTAAAAAATAACATTCTGAAATGCTCAAAATGTGTATTTTCATAAATGTGAAACAAAAATACGGTTTAGAAAAAGCTCTTCTTTCGAATTTATGGAAAACAAGCCATTCTGGTTAAGCAAGCAATATTGAGCTGCAAAAAAGATCTAAAAAAATACTTTTCTCTCGAGAGGCATTTTTTGGCTCATTTTGATGGAATAACTATATGACAATATCATTTTATTGAAACGTTATTTGGTACTATCGCTTACAAGCAAGATCTTACCGCTTAAAGCACCATTTTGAATTTACGACGACAAAAATATGCGTTTATTTGAGCGGCGTTGCAATATTTTTACCTGGTTGGCATAGAAATACCATAACAACAATCATTCAAATAGAAGCAAATTAAAGCAATAATAAGATTATATTAGAAATACCAATATAAATTAAGAATACCTCTATGTGTTGGCCATCGCAAGTATTAACAATAACAATGTAGCTTGCCTTATATATTACTAACCATCTCATCATAGGGTTTGAGCTGCAAAAAGGATCTGAAAAAATGCTTTTTTCTAGAGAGGCATATTTTTAGCCCAATATTATGAGATGTGTGTGCTACTTCAACTCCCTAAGCGCTTCACATCATACCTATAATCGGAATAAATGCGCAACCTGTTTTCCCAGGGAAAAGCTTTGTATTTATTTTAGTCGTACTGCGTGGCGTTCCGATATTGTAATGATTTTGTAAATAGAAATGGTCATAAAATAAAGCAAATAGAATAATACCAACATAATATTAGAAATACTAATATATTATAGGCATAGCTGTATTTATAAGATTCAAATTAGGTTTAGTTTTACAGAATGCTCTGAGGCGATTTGCTTCGCTTTCATCTAAGGAGATTGCAACTATAGAATCTTTGCTACCTGTTCGGGGTAACTTAGTCACTAGTTCAATGCAGTTACGCTAATATTGTTAGGAAACGTCTAGATATCTCACTTCTTGGTACATACTAGTCTTCAGGGCCTTACTATAGTGCCAGTAACATTCTTGCCAGTAAGGGCATCGCGTATCCTTCCTGGCACTTTTCCATTTATTATGATTCCTTCGGTGCCTGAGGTTGTTACCATATCGTACATCCCAAGCAATTTCGTCTTCATGCCCCCTGTGACATCAACCTTCGACTTGTTAATGCTAGCAGCCTCAGAAAGACTTCCGATATTAGAGCCGTTGATGGAGCTTATGAGAACTGCATTTGGATTCACTCTTGGGTCGCTGTCGAAAACACCGTCGACATCAGTTGCTAGCACGAACCTATCAACTTTGAATGCCTTAGCTAGGAAGTTGAACACCGTCTCGGTAGATGCAATACTGACGCCCATCTGCCTGTCCATCATCACGTCCCCATATACAACGGGTATGAACCCCTTCTCCAGAGCGTGCTTGATATGCAAGGTAGTGCCATCTACCAGGATGCCTCCCTCAGAGATCGCAAAAGACGAAGGGACGAACTGAAAAAGATTCAGGCCTTGCCTTATGCCCTCCGCTATTATCATCCTGTCAAGCTCCTGAGCCACTTGCTGTGTTATCGCGGAGCCCTTCCTGCTCTGCTCATTCACAAGACCCTCATTCACCTTGTATTCGTGGGCAGGTATATGTGCGAAAGAACCAGAACCATGGCCTATTATTAGATCGAAGCCCCCGATCTCCTTTGCTTCCCTAACCTCACCCAGCACTCTTGCTATCTCGCTTACTAATGGCTTGCTCTGGACTGAAAGATCAGAGATTATGCCACCGCCCAGCTTTAGCATGAATAGTTTCTTTGCCATTATATTACCTTTAATCTTGCATACTATATATTGAGCATCTTGGCTTTGCTTTCAGCTGCCTTCAGAGATTCGTCGCTTATCAGACTATCACTTTCCGGGAGGAGCCTTGGACCACTGCCTACCTGCGCCTCAAGAATCCTGCTGCCTTCGCCCAATACCCCCAATAACATCTTTTTAACTTCATTTACGTGCTTTGTCGTTGTAATAATATGGGCATTTGGGCCAGCATCGAAAGTATAAGCGGCTATACTCTCTCCATTTCTCATGTTGAGGTCATGCACAGCTTCTATTATGCTCCATGACTTATCATTCAGGTACCTTATAGGTGGCCATGTGTCTAACATTGAAGCATGCATATTGTTGCTGTCGCGCATCACCACTTCTGCGAGCGCAGCAAAGTCCCTGCCCCTCACTGCATCTACAACCGAGCGGGCGTTTTTCTCCGCATATTCCGGTCTAGATTTGTAGAACACGCTCGTCTTTACGGTAGCCGAATGACCCTGACTGGACGACACCTTCTTTCGTGCCTCGTCAACTATGCCTATTATATCCACCAAATCCCAATAAGAATATGGTGCTATCTGCTCCGCATAGGAATCGGAACCATCCTCTAGTTCCCCTTTCCTCCAGTAGACGAAACCACCTATCACACTCCTACACGCGCTGCCGCTTATCTTCCTCGCTATTATGGAGAGGTTCCTGCTGTCCATTTTCAGCCCGAGAAGCGCGTTCAACGCAAATACAAGGGCCGAAGCCCCTGAAGCGCTGGAAGCAAGGCCACTACCCGTTGGAAAGGAGTTGTTAGAGACCACAAGCAGGTTATCTCTTACACCTGCCTTTTCTTTCATTTCTTTTATTATCCTAGTTATGAACGTTGTCTTCTCATTCGCCTGGTCTTTGGTCTGCAGTTCGCCGTTTATATATATCATGTCCTCATTTATATTTGGGGCTATTGCTACGCTCGTCTTAGTGTTAAGGGTATTTTCGCTAAGAGTAAAGCTCACGGACGAATTGTTTGGAAGGTTGAGACTGCCGTCGCCCCTCTTCCCCCAATACTTTACCAGCGCTATGTTTGGAGTTGCAATTGCAGTATATACAACATCAGACTCAATATGGTTGTCCATACCCTCATCAATATATGTTATTGCACCAGCATATCTTTATACTTTATTAGCAAATTTTTGCTTTTAAGATGTATTTATCTATTTATCTATAGATTTTATATGGGCTGGTGCTATGCAAGGCCTCATAACCGCTGCAGGATTAGGTACTAGAGCCAACACTGGCATTAACTTTAGGAAAGTTATGTTGCCAATTTACGATGTTAGGGATGGAAAGCTTGTAATTAGACCGCTGATAGACTGCATAGTAGAGCGAATGAAAAGAGTAAGCATAAAGGACATAGTTGTAGTGCTAGATCCATCTGATTCTGTTACTATACAATACATAAAATCTAGCGGCATAGACGTTTCAATTGAGTACCAGAAGGAAAGGCGTGGATTTGGTGATGCGGTGCGGGCAGGCAGCAAGAGCATTGATGGAAGATTCTTATTGAATGCGGGCGATGGGATCCTGACAGATATCACAGCGCTAAGAAAGCTGAAAGAAAGCCGCTCTGGTGCTATGTTAGCATTAATGAAGGTAAAGAATCCCAGAAAATACGGCATTGCAGAGTATAAAACCAGCAAGAATGGTTTATACAGGATAATCGGTCTCGAAGAAAAACCGCAGAAACCTAAATCCAATATGGCTCTAGCCGCAGTATATGCATTGGATAAAGAGATAATTGACCATATAGGTAGAGATGGGGTCAATATAGAGTTCACCGATGCCCTGCGTGCATACATGTTAGCAGGCAACAGAATTGATGGAATTCTGCTGCACAATAATCAGTGGCTGAGCGTGGGCGAGGTAGACAGCTATGTCAAAGTACTTAAAGCAACTTTTGATTGGGTGCAGCATATGATGCACAGTAATCCAACCAATGAGCGTTTGAAGCTAACTGATTAGGACTAGGCTTATGCTAAACGCCTAATTTGCTTCAATTTTTCATTTGCATAATACAGCATCAACCAGTGAGATTGTCCCTAGAATCCTTCCACTTGACCCCATACATAATCCTCTCTTTGAGCTTTTCAAGCCTCTTCTTGTTCTTTTGCAGGTCTTGTATGACATCCTTTATCTCTGCACTAACCGGTTTTGTGCGCACGTATCCAAGCTTTTTGAGATTCTCATGCTCTGGATTGTAATAATGCTCCTCCTTTTCAACTCTTGGATTATCAATATGCTGTATCCGAGGTTCTGTGCCAGTAATCTCTAGGTAAGCTTCCTCTACCATGGAAGCAACTTCATTTATAGAGTAATGCTCATCAAACTGATTAAAAACCCGATATTCACCGCTTTGAGGGGGGTTTTTAAGTGCTAACGAAAGGCAGTTTATGCTATCGTTAAGAGACAGAAAACCGCGGGTCTGTCCTCCCTTGCCATAGACTGTCATTGGCATCCCAAGTACAGCTTCGGCACTAAACCTGTTTGCTGCTGTTCCGTATACTTCATCAATATCGAATCGGGTATAGAGGCCAGTATCCTCTATCTCCTTGGTCCTAGAACCATATACAACGCCCTGCATCACATCTGTTATTCCTAGGCCCCACACCCTATTGGCAAACATGAGATTGTTTGAATCATGTACCTTTGTCCAATG
>JBMFWR010000021.1:0-4798 GCA_049965095.1 Candidatus Micrarchaeia archaeon | reverse complement strand
ATTTTATATTGGGGGAATGCCCTCTTTATCTTCGGAAGAGAATTCTGTTGCTCCATATATGCAATCTGATGCCCTTTATCCATCGCCTTAAGCCTCTCGGCAAGGGCATAGTTGTATATCAGCCGACAATTTTCCGATATCTTGCAGAGTACCTGTTCCTGCACATCTGTCGGATTTATCGCTATCCTCTCGGCAAGCTGCATTTTTATCGTTTACCTTACTACACAAAGATATATAAACGTATATATGGCATGGCGCAAAATCCAACCCCCAACAAAGTTAGGGGAATTCCATAGGGTTATTAACTCTAGGCTTGGTTTTACGGCATTTATCAGAGCTGGACCTAAGATAAAACCGGCTAGTATGTTGCCAACTATGCCTGGGAATCCGTATCGCTCGAATAGTTCACCCATTATCAGGGAAGAACCAAGAAGCAAAAGCAATTCTATTATTATCTGCATTAGTACCACACAATAACATGTCAAATTTGTAGATGATGTTTAATATATCTTATTATTATGCGTATCGCCATTATGCCGGCAATTATTTGACCGAACATTACGTGGGCTTATTGCAACTCATGCAGAGGCTATGTAAAGCTTTATTAATATTCTTATCTAATTAGAGTTTGGTGAGATAAATGGGAAAATTTTCTATAATAATGTTTGGCGGGACTGCGGACAAATTCTTGCCTCTTGGTGTTCTGGCTGATGCCGCTGCCGCAATGGGTTATGATGTGAACGTTTTTGTTACTGGATTTGCCCTGATGGGCTTTACGAAGGAGAAACACGATATACCGTTTCCTAAGGAATTTGAATCGATGGCTCCAATGCTAGCTCAGGGGATGAAGGCCACCAATACGAAAAGCTGGTATGAGATGCTTGCTGAAGCGAAAGAAGCAGGCAATGTAAAAGTGTATGCTTGCTCGCTCACGGCTTCAATGTTCAACCTTAAGAAGGAGGATTTTGACCCGATAGTCGATGATATTGTTGGCGCTGCCTCATTTTTGCAGATGTCCGAAGGCGGACAGGTAATATTCATATGAGTGATAGAATGGGAAACAAGATATCTGTAGATGCAAGAGGCTCGAGCTGTCCCGGCCCTATCGTCGAGCTTTCAAAGGCTTATAGGAATGCAAAAGTAGGCGATACCATAGAGCTATGGGCTACTGACCCGGGGGTTAAAGCGGATGTTACCGCATGGGCTGAAAAGACAAAGAACAAGATAGAGAGCATGGCAGACCAGCCCGACAAGATCGTTATTGTAATAGATATACTAAATAGGTAAAGGTGGTATGGTAATCACGTGAAAAAACTACTCATTGTTGGTGCAGGAGCAGGCGGCATAATACTTGCCAATTCGCTCAGCACCAAAGAATTTGATATAACAATGCTGGACAAGAGCGCTTCAAACGTTTTCCAGCCTGCATATTTGTATGCAGCATTCAAAGGCGCGAAGACAAATATAGTAAAGCCCACTGGAAAACTGCTGAAGAAGGGCATCAAACTCAGGGTTGAAGCGGTTAAAAAGATAGACCTGGCAGAAAGGAAGGTTACCACAGATGCAGGTGCGTACCAATATGACAACCTAGTGGTTGCCACAGGCTCCACTACAGATACAACCCAAATAAAAGGGCTTGCAGAGCTCAATGCACAGTTCGGGGATTATCACACCAGCATAGCAAATGCACAGAAGGTTTGGGACAACCTGAACAGGTTTAATGGTGGGACCATTGCAATAGGCATGGCTTCACCCACATGCAAGTGCCCTCCATCTCCGCTCGAGGGTGCATTCCTCACTGAAGAATTCATAAATAGAAGGGGGCTCAAAAGCAAGACGAGAATAGTATTCTTTGTGCCATATCCAAGAGCATATTCAGCGGAGCCAATGAATGATATAGTCTCTCCAATGCTCAAGCAGAGGGGCATAGAGGTATATACATTCTTCGACATAGACTACATAGACACTGCAAAGAAGATGATATACTCAATAGAAGGAGACAGCATAAAATATGACCTGCCAATAGTAATCCCGCCTTGTGTGGGCGTGAAGATAGAATATAATCCAGGCAATGTGGTGGACAGCGACAATTATATCAAAGCGGATAAGTACACAATGAAGATAGAGGGCTTTGACGATGCGTTTGCTATAGGTGACGCCACAGCTATACCTACTGCAAAATCTGGCGTTACGGCGCACTTGCAGGCGAAGACGGTCGCCAAGATCCTAAATGGCATCGATGCAAAATTCGATGGAAGGACAAACTGCCCGTTCGATACCGGCTATGGCAAAGCAACGTTTGTCATCGGTTCCTATGCTGAGCCTGTTGTAAGATATCCACCCACAAAGCTCAACCACTTCATGAAAATGATGATGGAAAGGATATATTGGCAGAGCCTCAGGGGCACATACGATTTTATGTTTGACATGTACTTCAAGCATACCGACCCTGCAAAACTCAACAAAAAGTATAGGAATGAGCCTCATGCATAATCTGTGATGAGTAATAAAAGGGCTTTGCAGATACAGGTAGAATCGGGATTCAGAAGAACGCTAATATTTCTGTTTATGTTTTCGGACCATCAAGACGGCAATCTTTTCGAATTTAAATGCCCTGTAAAAGGAAAGTAGTCTCTCCTCTTCTAAAGAATCTACATGAACGTAGATTTTACGGCATTTTTTAATTCTGCTCAGGTTTAAAAACACCTTCATTAATTCTTTCCCTATGCCATTATGCCTAGCGCGCTTAACAATATATATGCTGCTAAGTTCGCAAGTTGTTTTATCGTAGAACTTGTATTGAAGAAACCCCTCTATGTTTTTGTTTTTGGCGATTAGAATTCGTCCTTCTTTAATTGCGATTTTAATTTCGCTTTTAGGGCTTAGCTGCATATTAGGAGTTATCCCTTCCTGTTTCCAAGCCTTCTCCAACAAGAGGATACTTTCAAAATCTTTTGTTTTTGCCTTTGCTATCGTAGTATCCATAAACAACCTTATCAGGTTAAATTTTTTAATCTTTCACGATTTTTGGATTTATAGAAGTGCCGACTTAAGAAGCAAACCACCCATATATAGCCCTGAGAGTAGATGCTTACAAATTGACCAATTTACCAAAGATATGCAAGGGATGTGATTAACCAAATAAATATATACTATTGCAACTTCGGCGCTGTTCTCTAATCAAAAATGCCCACTTGTTAGTGCTTAATGCCTTACACGCTTGCAATATTTTTATGCTTTGAAATAATGGGACTGCCAAAACCTCTTAGAATAACGATAGAAACAAAGTGTAAGCTTATACTTATACAGCAAGGTATATACCCTACTTTTAAAGGAAGTCACTCTTTGTCAGTATCCCGACGAGCTTGCCTTCTTCTACTACAAGTATTGCCTGTACGTTTCTGATAACCTGGCGGGCTTTTTCCACATCAGTATCTGGTCCAACAACGGTATATGACAATTCGTATGCGTCTATGCATGCCACTGCATCAGGATGGTCCAATATGCTCTTTTCAGTCACGAGGCCCGCTATTCTGCCGTTACTATCTACAATAGGAAGCTGCGATATGTCCTTCGCCTTCATTATCTCCCGCGCTTTTGATATAGTGTCTATTGGAGACACGCTTATCACGCTTTTGGTCATCTTCGTACTTATATTTGCTGGAGCCCCCTTTTCCTCGATAAGATCATTGAGTCTATACAATACCTTGTACACCATGTCATAGCTCGGCTTCATCATGTCATTCTCGAGCTTCGACATCGTTGATGGGCTTATGTTGATGTCTCTGGCTAGTTTGTAAGACTTTATGCCATACTTATGCCTTGCAGCTCGTATTTCTGCAGTTATGCTCTTAATTTCGGGTATTGTGATCATAGTATCATATTTCCTATAAAGAAATATCTATCACAAGTATTTATATACAGTAAAATATATAATGCTATTTGTGATTAAAATGTCAAACAAAAAATCAGGAGAAATTTTGGACAAGGTAGATGAGGATCCGGACTCTATCTGGGATTACGTCCCGCAACCACCTCAGATAATAACAAAATTCGTAAAGGACAAGCTAAAGAAGGCTAGACGGGGCAACCTAAGCTGGGAGGAGATCAATGATGTGCTCTCATCGGTCAAATTCGGGCCTAGGTACAGGCACAGCGATTTCAGGTATGTTGCAGAGCTTATACACCTGGAGCACATGCTGCATGCAGAGCAGGAGGCAGGTCCCAATCCGCACGGTTATGGCGTATACTGGGGAGTCTTCGTAAAGTATCTTACTGAGAAGTATCCTGATGAGACTGAAGCAATCATGGACGAGCTAGATCCAGAGCGCAGCCATGCTGATATAAAGCATAGAATCAAGGCTGAAAAAAAGCACGAAAGAGAGATGGAAACTCAGAGCAGGAACAAATCGAAGCGAGCAGCCAAGGAGTGGTGGAAGCAGAATAGAAAAAGTAGTTTGCTTTAAGCAGATACAGAATCTAGTGCTAAAGCATTTTATAAGTAAACCCTAAAGGCCCTTAGTAGCAATTGTTTAGCGACTTTCTGTGAAACTATCAATGACCTTTGATTAATTCAATATACGCAATCTACTCATGGATTTGCGAATAGTACTGCAAAATTTAGCACTGTGGCAATCGATACCCATGCAAGGTATGGGAATAGCCCTGAGAGGGTGCTCTTTTGTCGATAAAGAACCCGTTTTTACTTATCCTAGTTATGTAGTTATAAAAATTATGTTCTTTAAGAATAATAGATTGACATTTGGCTGGGTTACGCCTTATCTATAAAACCCAAGTA
>JBMFWR010000020.1:0-5529 GCA_049965095.1 Candidatus Micrarchaeia archaeon | reverse complement strand
GCGACCATGAGCCTTCAAACCAAGTAGGCACCAAGCCAAAAGGAACCCCACGAATTTATTCGTGGGAGGATGTCAGAAATAATGCTCAGCTCAACCCTATGGCAACAACTCCTAGGGTTATTACAAGAACACCAATCCATCTGAGCAACGGTATATTCTCACCCAATACAAAAGCTGCAAGCACTACTGCAAATATGTAGCTTAAACCTCCTATGCTATATGCCCAGCTCAAATGCACCCTGCTAAGCACATAAAAGTAGAGAATGGTAGAAGCCAGATACGCAATTATAGCAAATGAGAAATATGCCACAAATCCTACAGAATGCAAAAATGAGTATTTGAACAGGAGCTGCCCTATAGCCCCTAGCAGAGTGGAGAAAAACAATACAGTTATGTTGTATTTTTTGCCCATTTTGATCATATTGTAAGTGATATTATGATTATGCCTACGAATATTACTGCTATTCCAATGTACCTGCTAATGCCAATATTTTCGCCTAGGAAGAACTTTGAGAATATGACTATGAATATAAAAGTGCTTGCAAATATCGGGTATACAATGGAAAGCGGCGCGTTTGCCAGTGCATAAAGATATATTGCAAGGCTGCCTATGTAACCTATACCGCCAAGTATTATGTACTTGTTGTACACAAGCCTTATTATCTGTGAAACGCTTGCGTTTTTTGGAAGTGCCTTTTTGAACACAATCTGCGATAACGAAGCTATGATGGCAGCGAAAAGGGTTAAAAATATAATTGAATAAGTATCCATAATATCATGATTTGATGGCAAAAGCGACAAAAGAATTGATACTTTCCTTCGCAACAGTTGTGCTAACAATATTAGCCATAATAATATTTATATATCAGCAAGGTAGCAGCGCTTTTTATATAATAGCCACGATAACAATAATAGTTGGATTTGTAAATGCGTGGCTCATATCTAAGCAGGCGCATGCAGCCAATCCTGACAAAGCCGCGTTCAAAAGTGCGCAAAAGCCAAGGCACACCAAGCTAATAAAAAAATGATCTGATGGGAAAGCTAATAATTGCCGAGAAACCAAGCGTAGCGCTCAGAATAGCGATAGCGCTAGGAGAAGGCAAGCAGAGAAGGGAACTGGTAAACGGCGTAAGCTATTTTGTAATAGGCGGCAATGATACTATATACGTGGCTTCTGCCGTAGGCCATATATTTACAATTCACCAAGCCGGCAGCGCGCATGGCTATCCTGTGCTAGATGTTGAATGGGTGCCATCATACAAGGCAAGCCCCGTAATGGCATACACAAAGAAATATTTCGATGTTTTCGAAATGCTCTCCAAAAAATGTGATACCTTTGTAAATGCATGCGACTACGACACTGAAGGAACTGTAATCGGTACCAACATAATAAATTTCATAGCGCATGGGCTTGGCAGGGCAAAAAGGATGAAGTTTTCAACCACAACTACTGCCGACCTCAAAGAAGCGTTTGCAAATCTAGGGCCGCTTGACATAACCAACTTCTATGCCGGTGAAACAAGGCATATACTTGATTGGCTATGGGGCATAAACCTTAGCAGGGCGCTTTCTAGCGCAATGGGAAATGGCAAGCCTTTAAGCATTGGCAGAGTCCAGGGCCCGACGCTTGCCCTTCTGGCTTCAAGGGAACTTGAGATAAAGGCTTTTGTGCCTAAGCCTTATTGGACAATTGAAGCAATAATCGAAGGGGCAAAATTCTCAAACAAGCGAGGTGAAATATTCGACAAAAACGAAGCCGAAACAGCATATAAGGAGACATTGGCAAACAAGGACAAGGCGAAGATAGAAAGCATAGAGAAAAAAGAGGAATTCGTCAGCCCATATCCTCCTTTTGACCTTACCTCGTTGCAATTGGAAGCAAGCAGGGTGTACCACGTTGACCCATCAACAACTCTTGCAATAGCTCAATCTCTTTACGAGCGTTCTTATATATCATATCCTAGAACTTCGTCGCAGAGGCTTCCTCCTACAATAGGGCTTGCACATATAATAGAAGAACTTGCCAAAAACCCTGCATATTCAAAAAGTGCCGAGATGCTAATCAGGGAAAAGCGCTTCAAGCCTCACGAGGGGCAAAAAACCGATGAGGCACATCCTGCAATATACCCGACTGGAATAGTGCCCAAAAGCCTAAATGCCAACGAGCAGAAGATATATGATCTTGTGGTAAAAAGGTTCTTGGCGTGCTTTGCACCTTACTCAAAGGTTGCAAGAACAAAGGTTATTGCAAGGGCAGGCCCAGAGCAGTATGTTGCATCAGGTTCCGTTCTGCTCGAGAAGGGATGGCTTGACATATACGGATTTGTGGATCCGAAAGAGAACATCCTGCCTGATTTCAAAGAGGGTCCTGTATCAATAGATAAAGTTGACATGAGCGAGCAGGCGACAAAGCCCCCAAGGCGCTATACAAAAGCTTCATTGATAGCGGAGCTTGAGAGGCGCAAGCTTGGCACAAAAGCTACCAGAGCTGCAATAATAGACACGCTTTTCAAGCGCGGCTACATATCCGGAGGCTCCATAGCTGTAACCAATTTCGGAATGAGCATATACAATGCCCTTAAGAAGTATGCCGAGATGATAATAAAAGAAGACACTACAAGGAAGCTTGAAGAAGACATGGAAAAGATAGCGAGCGGTGAAAAGAAGCAAGCTGAAGTTATAGAGGAAGGCAAGGCTTTGCTTCTAGAAGCTCTGAAAGCGTTTGATGCCAACAAGAAAGGGATAGGCATAGACATGGCTAAGGGCCTTGAGGAAAGCGAGGTTGTGCTTGGGACATGTCCTATAGACGGCGGTAAGCTTATAATAAGGCATTCGAAAGGTGGCAAGATATTTGCCGGCTGTTCAAACTATCCCAACTGCAAGGCAATATACCCGTTGCCGCAGCACGCCAAGATCGTGCCAACAGGCAAGGTATGCGAATATTGCCATACTCCTATAGTAAAAATATTCAGGGGCGGCAAAGTCTTTGAAATGGATCTTGATCCGCAATGCGTGACCAAAAAGAATTGGATTACGGCAAAAGAACTCAAGGAAAAAGAGGAGCTTGAAGCGAAGGGCCAAAAGCCAAAAACAGAAAAGGCAAAACAAGAAAAACCAAAGCAGAAAGCTCCAAAGAGAACCAAGGCAAAGCAGCCCAAACAGGCAAAGAAGGGTGCGAAGGTTCAGAAGCCCGGCAAAAAGGTTGTTGAAGATGGAAGATAGGATGTTTATGCCTGCATTCTACAGGCAGTTGAAAAGAGGACCGCAAGTTATATTGCCGAAAGACATCGGCATCATAATGGCATATACAGGAATAAACAAGGAAAGCATTTGCGTTGATGCCGGTGCAGGAAGCGGGTGGCTTGCTGTTTCTATGGCCAGGATAGCGAAGCACGTGACCTCATATGAGATACGCGAAGATTTCGCCAAAATAGCCCAATATAACGCGAGCAAGCTTGGGCTTTCCAACATTGAAATAAAGATTGCAGACATAACGAAGGGCATAGCTGAAAAGAATATAGACATAGTAACGCTTGACATGCCAAATGCCGAAAAGGTAGTAAGGCACGCATACAAGGCTTTAAAGGAGAATGGCTACATATTTGCATACCTGCCACACATGGAGCAGGTCAAAAAGTTTATAGGCAAGTTAAACAGATACAAATTCAACGATATAGTAGCAATAGAAGCAATAGTCAGGGATATGCTTGTAAGAGAAGCTGGAATGAGGCCCTCAACCAAAGGGGTATGGCATACCGCTTATCTGGTTTTTGCACAAAAGCATTAGAAAGCATTATAGGCGTATGCAAAGCATACGCCTGGGTGGATGAGAATAGGGTTACAAAATACGCATAAAAGCAGAATAGAATTTATCGCTAACGTATTTAAATATTCCTTTTTGAATCATTGACTTGAATAAATGCTATTTCATTGAAAGGTACTTGTTCACGAGATCCACAGCTTGCCCTACTGCCCTCTTAATGTCTGCAGTTGTCATCGCTCCTGTGCATATAATCTTGCCGTTCTTGAAGAGCAGAAGCGCGGCTTTGGGGTCGTGAACCTTGAATATTGCGCCTGGGAACTGCTCAGGCTCGTAATCTATGTCGTGGGAAAGCCTTGCAAGCGTATACAAGTCCAAATCTACGCCAAGTTCTGCCTTAGCAACTATATTTACTATGCGATACGTCGGCTTGAGCACTACATGCTTGTGCGGCGGTGATATTGGATTGTTATGCGCTTTTGCCATTTAGCAACACCTTTATATAAGTTTACCTCATAACATTTAAATACTTTGGTAGAGCAATATCTATTGCTGGTTTTGGTGTTTATAATGACAAAAAGATCCAACGGATTGTTTGTGGGCAAGACGAGGCAGCTGGCCCGCCACCATAAGCCCTCTTCGCTCAGCATAAGCGAGATGATCAAAGGCTTTAATGTTGGCGACAAGGTTGCAATAGTGCCCAAAGGCAACTTCAAGAACATACCGCATCCAAGATACAAAGGCAGAATAGGCACTATAATAGAGAAGCGCGGCAATTCCTATGTTGTTGAGCTCAATATGTTTGATGCAAAAAAGAAGCTTGTAGTTCCAGCAATCCATCTTGACAAGATAAAGCAGTAACTTTGCAGAATGCATTGGGTTTAGAACAAGGTGTACTTTTGCTGTCGATTCTGCTTCTCAAAACAATCGCAAAATAGCTGAGCCCATGCTTATGTGTTATAATGTGCTTAATTAATTGGCAAAAATAGCCGGCAGGCAATCTGCCTGCCGCCCCCTCATCAGGGCCTGTACTGCAACCCTTCATCCACGCTGGCGTAGTAATACTTCTTTTGCACATATGCACTTGTAAATTCATCAATGATTCTGTTCTTGATGCTCAGCTTTTCGATTCGCGAAAGCTCCTCTATGCCCTCTTTTGTAAGGTACAGAGGCTTGCCAATCTCGTCTTTGCTTGCAAACTCGACAAGCTTCTTCTCCTTCAGCCTTTTCAGGCAGTACCATGTTGAGCTTTTGCTCAGTCCGTAGACATCATACATGTAATCCACGAGCTTTGAAGCTGCGTCTATCATATCCCTGCCTATTTCGGCAATAAGCAATTGCTCACGCTTGCTGAGCCCTTGCTTATACTCTAATCTATATATTTGCGCCACATAAATCACCAATTTAAAAATCTTAAAAAAGGAAGTGGTTTATGCGGCCGCCCATGTCATTGTATTTGGCTTATTATAAACAAGGCTTGCGCTGCATATTGCTATGGAATCTGATCTGTGCAATATTTGCAGCACTTGCATTAAAATCTACCAATGACATCTCTGTTATGTTTAGAGCGTGCAATATATATTTAAACCTTTTGTTCAAAAAGGCTTTGTTGAAAAAGTCAAATTTTGTTGATAAAGTATTAAAATTGTTGATAAAGTCTAACTAAATCAACAAAGCCCCGACTTGCGCAATCCATTTATAACGCTTCATGGAATAAATTTATACAGATGCTTTCATACAAGGCTGAAAGTGCTGGTATGGAAGTAATA
>JBMFWR010000019.1:0-9794 GCA_049965095.1 Candidatus Micrarchaeia archaeon | reverse complement strand
CCCGGGCCTCCTGAACGAAGAAGGATGTAGGAGGTTCGTGGAGATGCACAGCCACTCGCAGAAAAAGCTTACTGCGTGCGGGGATACCGCCGACATCGTCGGCGGAGAGGACCCGCATGCAATAGGTTTATAAGGGCGAAGCCCTTATGTCATATGGCACAGAAACTAGTAACACATAACGTGTGTCAGAATGTATATACTGTGATATTATGGTGCCATCACAAAAAGATAAGCTTGGCGGGTCGGTAATAATTCTTGGGGCGCTTATTGCCATTGCCACTGGCGTATCAATACCATATACGATAGGCGGCTTTGCCAATCAAATAGGGACGGAAGAAGCTATCATGATACTTGGAGGCATAACCATAGCGATATTCGGTGCACTGGTCTTGCGCGGCAAACTCAATATGCTTAGTGGCATAATAGTTATCGCGCTGTCCATACTGATAACCTATCTATTTTTTGTTTTTTCAGGAGAGGTATCGTACGGTCCAATAATTGCAATTATAGGCGGCTTGATATCAATCTTCAAGGCCAGAGGGCATGCAAAGCACAATACGGCAACTTCATGAGCTCACATAATCTATAATATGCGTCGCATGGCAAAATGCGCATTGTGCACCAGTACATGGTATTTCGATAATAACCCCAGTAATACCAATAACCTACTTCAGGGAGAGGTTATTCAAAAGCAAACCAGCAAAACGCTTAAATACGTTTACACTAAAATGAAGTGTAAGCCTCGTTGTGAATAAATGGCTTCAGAAAAACCCTACATATACACCAGAGACGGCTTTATGATAGGGGGTTTTCTTTTTGGGGCACATAAAAAAGCAATGGGCGAAATCGTCTTTACTACTTCTATGACAGGCTATCCAGAAAGCCTTACTGATCCATCATACAAAGGGCAGATACTAGTATTCACGCATCCACTCATAGGCAACTACGGAGTGCCAAAGCCCAATAACATAAAAGGCGCGAAGCTGCTTGGCAACTTTGAGTCAGACCAAATACAAGCCGAAGGCGTTGTAGTTTCAGAATGCACCTCGGGCACTAAATGGGATTCCAATTCTACATTCGATTCATGGCTTAAAGCAGAGTCAATACCTGGTATAAGTGGAATAGATACGCGTGCCTTGACGATCAGGCTGCGGGATAACGGCACCACTATAGGCTTAATATCGGATGATAGGAGTGACATTAAGGCCTTAGACAGGTATGATTATGAATCCATAAACTTTGTAGAGATGGTATCACCTAAAAAGCCAGTATACTGCAGCATAAAAGGGAGGAAGCCCAAAGGCACCATAGTGGTGATGGACTTCGGAGCCAAGAACGGCTTCATAAACGACCTTATGAGCCTTGGATATGATGTAGTAAGGGCACCATGGGACTCATCGGCGCAGGACATACTTGATTTTAACCCCTCTGGCATAGTGTATGGCAACGGTCCTGGAAACCCTAATCTTCTCAAAGGAGCAATATCTACGATAAACGAGCTTCTTGATACTGGCATACCTAGCATGGGCATCTGCTTGGGCCATCAGTTGACGTCAATAGCGCTTGGAGGAAAGATAAAAAAGATGAAATTCGGCCATAGGGCAGTAAACAAAGGCGTTATAAACAGGATTGATGGGAAGGCATACATAACAACGCACAACCATGGCTATGCCCTTTCAAAGAGAGATATGCCAAAAGGCGCAAAGGTGCTTTTTGAAAGCATAGATGATGATGTGGTAGAAGGTATGATTGACAAAAGGCACAACCTGATAACCACGCAATTCCATCCCGAGGCAAGGCCTGGTGCTTGGGATACTAAGTTCATATTCGGAACATTTTACAAGATGATGCAGAATGGCAGGAAGAAAACTTGATGCAGCCAAGGGCAGCAAGGTCCTGCTCATAGGCTCCGGCCCAATAAAGATAGGCGAAGCTGCAGAATTCGACTACAGCGGCAGCCAGGCACTAAAAGCGCTTCATGAAGAGGGCATTGAAACCATAATAGTAAACTCCAATGTGGCAACCGTGCAGACAAGCTATGCGTCTGCAGACCATGTCTACCTGCTTCCGGTAAAGAAGCGATTTATAGAGAAGGTAATAGAAAAGGAGAAGCCCGATGGAATAATGATGGGATTTGGAGGCCAGAGCGCGCTAAACGCGGGTATAGACCTCAATGATTCCGGCGTGCTAAAGAAACATAAGGTAAAGATTCTCGGCACCAAGCTCGATGGGATAAAGGCCGCTCTTGGAAGGGCCGACTTCAAAAAGCTGATGGAAAGCAAAGGCATAAGGACTGCGCCCAGCCTATCCGCAAAGACTGAGGAAGAAGCGCTTTCTGCTGCAAGGAAGCTTGGCTATCCTGTCATGTTGCGAGTTAGTTTCAACCTTGCAGGAAGAGGATCATTCATAGCCAAGAGTGAAGCTGCAATGCGCCGCGGCATAAAGAGGGCATTTGCACAGAGCAAAACTAACGAAGTGCTCATAGAAAAATACCTGAGCGGGTGGAAGGAGATAGAATATGAGGTAGTAAGGGACAAATATGGCAACGCTGCGGTTGTAGCTTGCATAGAAAACCTCGACCCGATGGGCGTTCATACCGGCGAATCTGCAGTGGTTACGCCTGCGCAGACGCTTGACAATACTGACTACAACAATATGCGCAGCGTATCGATAAAGGTCGCAGAGGCTATAGGCCTTGTAGGCGAATGCAATGTGCAGTTTGCTTTAAGCCCAAAAAGCAGGGATTTCTATGTCATAGAGTCAAACCCTAGGATGTCGCGTTCAAGCGCTCTCGCAAGCAAAGCCACAGGCTATCCTCTGGCATATGTGAGCGCAAAGCTCAGCCTTGGATACCGGCTATATGAAGTCATGAACGAGGTTTCTAAAGCCACTAGCGCATTCTTTGAGCCTAGCCTCGACTACATAACCATAAAGATACCGAGGTGGGACCTTACAAAGTTCGAGAGTGCAAGCTCCAGCCTAGGCACCGAAATGAAAAGCATAGGCGAAGTTATGGCCATAGGCCGTTCATTTGAAGAAGCGTTGCAGAAAGCGGTACGCATGCTCGACATAGGCGAGCCAGGAATAGTAGGCGGCAGAATATACAACTCTGAGATGGGAAGAAAGGAGATAGAGAGGGCATTGAAAGAGAGGAAGCCATACTGGTTCCTATATGCAGCCAAAGCGTTTTCAACAGGCTTCAGCATAAAGGATGTGCACGCTCTTACAGGGGTCGACACCTTCTTTCTCGAAAAGATAAAAGGCATAGTTTCGTCCTACGAGCACGAGAAAGCGGCAAGGGTGCTGCAGAAAAAGGGCTCAGAGCAGTACAGCAGGCTTGCAAGGATGGGTTTTTCAGAAAGTCAGCTCGGCATAAAGCAAGACACGTATGTGAAGAGCATTGATACTCTTGCAGGAGAGTGGCCTGCAAAGGTAAATTACCTATACACCACACATTCAGCATCAACCGATGACATAAAGTTCACCAAAGCTCGGCGCAAAGCGCTTGTTCTCGGCGCAGGCGTATTCAGAATAGGGGTATCTGTTGAATTTGACTGGAGCAGCGTGAGCTTCGCGCGCGCTTTAAAGAAGGGATTTGACGAAGTCGCAATGCTTAACTACAACCCAGAGACCGTATCAACCGACTGGGACATAGCAGACAAGCTGTATTTTGATGAGATAAGCGCCGAGACAGTAAAAGCAATAGAAAAGAAAGAGCATTTTGATGGAATAGCCGTATTCACAGGTGGGCAAATAGGCAACAATATAGCCAACGAGCTTTCGCGGTCAGGGATGAAATTCATAGGCACAGGCTCGAAAGGCATAGACCTTGCAGAAGACAGAAATGCTTTTTCTGCTGTGGTAGAAAGGCTGGGGCTTAATCAGCCAGAATGGTGCACCGCTTCGAGCATGCGCGACATAAAGAGTTTTATAGATGATATTGGCTTTCCTATACTCGCACGGCCGAGCTATATACTTAGCGGATCATCTTTCAAGCTAATACACAACATGGATGGCCTTGAAGCATACGTCAGGTCAATGCAAGGTGCGTCGCAGAGGCGCCCGCTTGTTCTGACAAAGTTCTATACTAATTCTATAGAGGCGGAAATGGATTGCGTGAGCGATTCGAAGTCAGTTTTGGGAATAGGCATGCAGCACATAGAGGAGGCAGGGGTGCATAGCGGCGATGCTACTATAGCTACTCCATTTACCTCGAGCAGGAGCTCTTACGAAGAGATGAAGAAGGCTGCACTGCTCCTCTCAAGAGAGCTGCAGATAAAAGGGCCTTTCAACATACAGTTCCTCATAAGCGGCGGCAAGGTTTACATAATAGAGCTGAATGCAAGGGCGAGCAGGTCAATGCCATTCAGCTCAAAATCTGTCGGCATAAACTTGATGGATTATGCATACAAAGCGATATTCAAAGGCCTTGGCTTGGGGGGAAGATTCTGTGAGCCAAAGCACAAGAGCTTTATGGTAAAGAGCTCGCAGTTCTCATGGCTTCAGCTCAAGGATGCATACCCTGTTCTCGGCCCAGAGATGAGGAGTACTGGTGAATCTGCGGCATTCGGAAGCACGCTCAATGAAGCCCTTCTAACAAGCTGGCTTGGCGTGAACCCAAATCACATACCCAAAAAGACTGCAATGGTATATGGAGAGACAAACACAAGCTGGCTCGAAAAGGCTGCAAAGGAGGCTAGCAGGCTGCTCGATGTAGTTACAATAGAGGACTACCCAATAAATGGTGCGAGGCAGGTTGACAAGGCAAAGGCGCTTGATATGATACGCGCTGGTGATATAGGCATAGTTATGACAGACAATGATATGGCTGGAAAAGACTACAATATCAGAAGGCAGGCTGTAGACCTGAACGTCCCGCTGGTTCTGAATGGAAGGCTTGCAGCAAAGCTGGCAGAAGCTTTCTACGAATATGGCAACTATCCTGCCGTAAAAGAGATGAAGGAATACTACTGATGCTTCGTGCTCCGCACAAAGTCAGCAACCGCATTATTGAAAGATTTGCTGTCGTCAAGATAGCATGCATGCCTATGCCCTATATTGATGAACTTTGAGAGGGGGCATGCTCCAATAAGTGCTTCGTAATTGCTCTTGGGCGATACATCATCGCTATCGCCCCAAATAAGCAGTACATGCTTATCAGATATTGCATCAAGCCTATCTATGTAATCTTCGACCCCTACTGCTCCAACAAGCACCAAGCCATCAAGCATGTCAGCATGCCCTACTGCAAAATCCAACGCTATCTGCCCTCCCATAGAGGCGCCAAGCAAAGCCGTATGCGTTATGCGCGTCTCCTCTAAGAATTCAAGCACGAATTCGCCCGGTCCAATATCAAGCGCGCCAGACTTGCCGAACCCAGGATAGTCAACTGCTATGGCGCGCATTCCGGCATTGGATATTGCATCAAGCGTGCCTATGCTTTTCCATGTATCTGCAGTATAATGGGAACCATGGAGCAGTACGAACGGCTCGCCCTGCCCCTTCTCTATATAGCGTATGTTGGCGCCACGCACATAAACTGTTTTATCCGCTAATTCCGTAACATCCCCTATAAAAGTTGTAGGATTACATATTCATTGGTATCAAGCAAAGTTGCCTTCTGCAGGATGCTTAATACTCGAAGCATATATCTCCTGCATTACAAGCAAGCCTTTCTTGCAGAAAGCTTTACCTTGCTCGCACAAGCTTGGCTTACCGATGCTCCTGCGTAGTTTACCATACCCAATATTGCCATCAATGTTTATACTCTTTTCGGCTCGCTTTCACCGCAAGATTTGAAACTGCGGTTTTCACGCTCTTCTACCTATAATTATGGATTTACTCATAATCTAAGGACCTGATAAAAAAGTATTTAAATGCCTCCAGAGATGCTGAAACAGGTGAATAATATGGGCGGAAACGACGACCAATAATATGGTGAATAATATGGGCGGAAGCGAAGGTCAATAATGAAAATAGTTATGCATTAATTTTGCTCTCATCTTTCTTGTTCTTGATTAATGCTTTGTATTGGTAGGTAACCTCTTTTGCTATTTTTCTGTACCCTAATTGTCCTACAAGTATGTCTGTTATTACCACGAAATGCTTTATGACAAATGCCCTTTAGGATGGAAGAACTAGATGAGCGTATAAACAAATACACGCAATGATGCAATTGAATACCCGGAGCTTGCCCATAAATTCAGGATAAAGCCAAAGATAACTGTGCTCACGCTTGAGAAGGCGAACCAAGTGCTTCTCATGGTAAGGAAAGGGGTTCCTAACTCTGTTGTGCTGGAGATATAAATTAGAATTTACACCTTATTCGGGCACATAGTACGCACCCCTGAAGGTACCTATCTTCTTCATTTTGCCTTGCCTTATCAGCTCGTTCAGGTCGCTTATGGCTGTTGGCACAGAGACGCCGTATACCTTACTATACTCTTTGCTAGTTATCTTGTGGTGTTCTTTGATATATTCCAGTGCCTGCTTCTGCCTTTCATTAAGTTGCTCTGCTGGCCGCACCTTTCTTGTGCTCCTGCTGTTATAAAGCACAACCCTAAACATATTGCCAAGCGAGTAGAATTCCGGATCAGGCAGGCTTTGGCGTCTGCAAGCAAGCCTTATGAGCTTAACACCTAATCCAAGTCCCTCGCCATAACCAAGATCGTGCAGCAACTCATAGCATACAGCATTCCTGTGCTGCGGAGTCCTATCAAAATTTTCCAATGTCTGACCATAAAGCAAGCCACCCGGATTTGTAACCTGCAGCCTGTCAGGAAATATCTCTATGAGAACAGGTTGCATGCTTGAATAGTCCCTATGGCCTAACGCATTAGTTATTACTTCTCTAAGTGCTACTGCTGGATATGTTTCTGTTTCCTCGCGCATCGTATCTTGCAGCCTGTACTGTTTCCCGGCTGCCTGCTTCACCCGCGCAAATGCCTCATCTATGAGCTGCGGTATTGTGCCTTCCTTTGTCTTATCAGTTTTTATGTCTTCTGGGGTAGGGTCGGAATTTTTGTATTCGACAATTCTGACCTTTAAGCTGTGAACAAACTTTGAAGGCTCTTTCGCAAAAAACATTACAGCAACGTTCCTCAGATAGAACTCAATGCCATAGTACGCTACATGCATACCACTAAGAATAGTCTTGAGTGCCTCTATCTGAAGGTTTCCCTGGCTTATGCCTCTTTTTTTGAAATAATTGGCAAGCTTGTCAATATCCAGGTCTTCCAATGCAGCCTGGCTCCTCTGCAGCTCAAAGTTGAGCAACGCTTTGCTCCTCAGGAACTGTATAAGCTCAGGGCCTGTTAGCTCCTGGTTTGTTGTACCCTGCCTTATGTAGCATTTGCTTTCATAAAAGCAGGGGCTTTCATCAGCAGCCAAGGGTTTTACATCAAGGGCTATCACCGTTTTTTCTCCACGCCTTAAAAATTGCTGCTCTACTACTGGTTGAGGTTTGCAATTCTCAAGTATCTCTCTCACATGCCTTGACTCCTCGTCAGCGTTTTGCAAGCCCACTATTTGTTTATTCGGAGCTATGCCAAGTAATATTTCACCGCCCGCAGTATTTGCAAATGCCGAGACAGTTTTCCCTAAATTTTTGTCTGTTTTTGTCTTGAATTCCAGATTTGGGCTCTCCCACATTGCAATAAGGTTTTCCAACGAAGCCATGTATGTCATTTGGGTATTTTACTTTAAAACTCATATTACTTAAAATATTTAAGGTTTACTATAAGTAATTACTTAAAGTTTACTTTAAATCTTATATCACTTAAAGTATTTAAAGTTCTTTGGATACATAACTTTGTTTAAAAAGTCAAAATTTATTGATAAAACTCACCCTCTTTAAGATAAGATTTACTCATAATCCAAGAACCTGATAAAAAGGTATTTAAATGCTTTCAGAGATGCTGGAACAGGTGAATAATATGGGCGGAAACGACGGTCAATAATGAAAATAGTTATGCATTAATTTTGCTCTCATCTTTCTTGTTCTTGATTAGTGCTTTGTATTGGTAGGTAACCTCTTTTGCTATTTTTCTGTACCCTAATTGTCCTACAAGTATGTCTGTTATCACATGCGTTTCAATTATGTCCTCCTTGAGGTAGTGCTTTAGCTCAGAAACAACATCATCAAGCCTCTCATCATAAATTGGCTTTATATAAAGGCTACCATACGGCGCACCTATATCCCCAACTAAGATATATCTATTTGTAGGGGTTTGTGTATCTCCAATAATATAGCTACGATACTCATCCCTATGAGCGATAAAGCTGCCTATGTTTCTTTGCGGGCATCTAATTATTGCAGCGTATTTTGCTCCTGGCAAGGACATATTTATCGTGACCCTATATATGGTACGTTCATTGAGCAGCCTATAATACGTGTAGTCTGAAGCGCCCTTATTGAAGCCAAGCTTCATGTCCATATCTGCAAAGCTCCCTCTTCCATTCTCATTCAGTTCTTTTAATACTAAATAGTCCCTTTCGAGTATCTGGCTCGGCTTCCTTCTTGGCGCCTCTTTGGACCTATGCCATACCTTTTCCTTTAGCAGATCAACAAACTCCTTCCTCAAGGGCAGATAGCCATATGCATAGGTTATGTAGCTAACACTCCACGAAGATTTAGTTCTCGAAAAAACGCCGCTTGACCTTATCCTAAACAAGCTATTTTCTAGCTCTTGTGTATTCTCCGCTAGCATGTATACAAAAAGGTCATACTTCCCACTTATCAACGCCGCGAACTGCACCATCGGCTCTTTCTCAAGGATTTCATTTATCTCTTTTGCGTCTGGCATGCCATGAACAAACCTTACAAACGCCACATACCTAAAGAATCCAAAAGGCCTGGGCCCGAACTCTAGCGTATACGCTATCCCATACTTCTTTTCTAACTTCCTTATCCTGTACGTTACTGCAGGCTTGCTCAAACCGGTTTCTTCCGCAATCTTGCTTATTGGTGCCCTCCCATCAGTGCTGAGAATCTCAAGTATACTGCTGTCTATCTTGTCTGGATGCATGATCTCTTCTATTGGGCTCTTCTTAGATTTGCTCAGTATGAGGCTCGATACATTTTCAACATTAGTAAAGCTCTTTCTATGTGCTGCAGGTATAAACTTGCCGTCTATCTCTATCTTGCCCAAATAGAGTGTCACAGTGATCTTTCTACCTTTTTCCTCAGAATAGGTAGAAGTAGTATCAAAGACGTAATACCTGCCTTTTACTGCTCCTACAACCAGCTTCTTTTTCCTGCCTTCATTAAGCTTGTCAAGCGTAGACTGCACTGAATCTGGCAATTGCAAAGCCCTGTGTCGCATAAGTGAATTTTAAACTTTATAATATAAATATATTTATCATAAAGCAAAATAAAGTTAGATGATTTAAAAGCAAATAAAAACTTTATATATTTCATATAATAAAAATAGTTTTTGATTTTAGGCGTATATATAAACAAATATATTTAAATTTATATTAACCCTTATATAAAAGCTTCTTCATAATATATTTTGTTAAGTGGGTGGGTAGGCAATGGTTCAAGAAATTGACCATAAAGCATTTTTGCGTTATGCATATTGGCCAATGGCAAATCCGTTTTACGCTTCTCCTTTCCCACACCCAGATTCAAGCTGGTTTTCTTACAAACCCCAAACCTTAGGTGCGCACCAAAAGGGTGCGCATCCTCTTTATGATCAAAACAATAAACTGCAGTGGTAACTATGAAATTATTGCATAGAGGGAACAAAGAGCATGTGCTTGATGAGGACAAAAGGCCCGTCAAAGTAATAAAG
>JBMFWR010000018.1:0-9989 GCA_049965095.1 Candidatus Micrarchaeia archaeon | reverse complement strand
ATGAATTGCCGCAGGTCGGATTTGAACCGACGACATTCCGGTTTCTGCTTCTCCATCAAACATCTCAAAGAAGCCTTACTTCAGCCGGACGCTCTCCCACTGAGCTACTGCGGCAACTAAATAGATTTTGCCATAAATGTTTAAATCTCTTTGTTTTCGCTGCTTTCAGGTGTTATTTGATTCCTTGATACTGCAACCATCTGATTTGGCATTGCTGCTTGATACGGCATTGCTTTGAGGCCAAATTTCCTTAAATTGACTGCAAATATATCAGCATTTCCTCCATATGTGTAAATGACTTTTGGACCTACTTCATTTATATAATCTAGGCTTTGCGCAAAATCTGCATGATCGCTAAGGCTGAATTGGGCATCTGTGTAAAATTTGAAAATTCTTGCGAATCCTGTTACAACAGCCGTGCTAAAACTGTGCTTGTGCACGCGCTCGAGCACTGCGCCTAGCATGTCAACATCGCGCCTTTCTGTTATTCCAACAAAGTCTCCACTGAGCAGTTCTTCATACTCGCTCCCATCATATGCTGAAGCATATTCAAGGTCATAGCCGTTCTCCTTGTAAACCTTGCTTATCCTACTTATCTTGCTTGTGACTACAGGTTTTATACCAATTTCATTTAGTATAGCTATGAGCTCTTGAGCTTTTCCTGTCGCATAAGCCGAGAAGATGATGCTGCTTTTGCGTAGCGATCTTGCCACCCAATCCTGTAATGCGCCTATAGTGTCATCCCTTGGGCCGAAGCAAATATCCGGATTAGGGTAGGTAGAGTCTATTATTAGTATATCAGCATGCTTTGTAGCTATTGGTTCAGCAACAGATGATCTTTGCATCTGGAAATCGCCGCTATATAAGAAAGTTGTACCAGTTTCTGAGTCATAAGCGTAAAGTTGCCTTGAGCCGAGTATGTGGCCTGCAGGAAGCATTTCGGTTTCCAATGTGTTGTTGCCTTCCATGCGCTTTACATCAATGCCTGAGTTTGCCTTCAACAACTGGACCGTTTCAGTGCTTGCCATAACCCTTTTTGAGCTTTTAGCCGCGCCTATATGGTCGCTGTGCGCATGCGATACAAAATCAATATCTGCAAACTTCTCTCTCCTGTCAAGCGATATGCTGAATCCAGATATGCTAATCATTTGGTCGCCATTCTTAATTGGCAGGATAACTATAAAAATAATGCTTAAGCATTGCAGGGTAGCAAGTTATTGCACCACTATTGCCTTTGCAAATGTCCTTGGCGTACTATCCCTGCTCATTAAGCAAATATCTCCTTGCTCAAGGCTTATCGCCCTTTCAAGGGCAAGAGTTATTATATCCCCATTAACAGATTCTACTGTTGCCTTTGAATATGAAAAGTTCGACCCTATCTCGTATCGTTTGCCTTTTTCGATAGTCTCGCTCACAAGTGGGCTTTTGGTTACCTTTACAGATATGCTTTTTGTTGGTGCTATTGGTTTGTTTGACAAAATATCACCCTTGTCAAATTCGTCATACTCCATTCCTTTCACGGCAAGACCTACCCTGACGCCAGTTTCGGCTTCCTCTATGTCCTCGTCTTGGCTCTGTATTGATCTTATCTGCACCTGTTTGCCAGAGCTGTGGTACAAGCTGTCGTGCGCCTTTACCTTGCCTTTTGTAACAATACCAAGCAAAACCGTGCCTATGCCCTTTACGTTGAATGCCCTGTCTATATCGACGCGCGTCTGCCCTTCGTTTTCAACTTTCTTGTTCTTCCCGTTTTGAATTATCTTCTCTATGACACTTGCCCTGTCGACTATCTCGTAATCGATGCTGAGCCCTGAAAGTATTTTGCTTATGTCGTTGTCGTTCGTGAAAAGCACCTTTTTGCCGGCAAGAGAACTCGCCACTATTGCCTCTCCTAGGTTTTTATCAACACTTTTTGTGCTTATCAATATTTGCTCCGCTATTGTGAACACCTGGAGCAGCGTGTAAAACTTCTCTGGTTCTGGCATCAGTGCTACTATTACATCGTCTCCAATCTTCCTGTTGTAGAAAGCAATACCTCCTTCAGAACCCTTTTTGCCTATAAAGCTTGCAAGCTCGCTGTCAAATGGCAGTGCAACTATAGTATTCATAATACCAGCCATTCTTTCGTTACGTGAATTTTGCATAACATATTTATATTTCTTTATACTTTAATATAAGTAGTGTTTGGCTATTCTTTATGATGCTTTGGCTCTATTGGATAGCATGGACCTTTTTGATAGGTGTAAATATGGGACTAATGAAGGAAGATGACAAGAAATATGTCAAGGAATTGTTCGAGAAAAACCTGCAGAATGATGTTAACATGATTCTGTTTGTAGATACAAAGGACAAGTGCCCCTACTGCAACGAGACAAAGGAGCTGATGGAAGAGCTTGCTGCACTTAACCCAAAGCTAAAGCTTACCGTTTACAACATACAGGAAAACAAGAAAGAGGCAGCTGTCTTGGGTATTGACAAGACGCCGAGCTTGACCATGTGGGGGAAAACAAACTACAGCATTTACTATTTTGGCATACCTGCGGGACACGAGTTTGCAGCCCTCCTTGAGGACATAGTCGATGTTTCAAAGGGTGCAACAAGGCTTCAGCCTTCCACAAAGGAGCAGGTCAAGGGTATAAACAAGCCCATAAATATAAAGGTGTTTGTTACTCCGACATGCCCGTATTGCCCAAGAGCTGTAAGGACCGCGCACCAGCTTGCAATGGAAAACAAGAACATAAGAGCTGAGATGATCGAGGCTATGGAGTTTGAGGAGCTTTCAACAAAATACGAGGTAATGGCAGTACCTAAAATAGTAATAAATGATACAGTATCATTTGAGGGTGCCCTGCCGGAAGACGCCTTTATGCGCTACATAAAAGAAGCGTCAAGGTAATCAACAGGCTGGCGCACAATGGTGCGCCACTTAGCCCGGTGCCGATTCTAAAGAAAATTAATAAATATATGGCTGCATTGATTACTACAGATTGGATGACAACAAATCTTTCAAAATCCTATGATGCATATAAAGACAGCATCAACTTATTCTTGAAGGATTTCTCCAGCACAATACCTGTGCTATCACTTTTTACATTTGGAAAGGAAAAAGATGTAATCGAAAAGGTTGCCAAGTGGGCAGAGAGTGGAAGGCTCAAGATATTAACAAGCATGGAACGCGTCAGGGACGAAAACGGCAGCGAGAATGGGGTAGTTTTTTTCAAGCTTGTGGACAGCGAGAGCAACAAGGTTATTACTGAGCTGCACACAAGCAAAAACCAAAACAATGCGCCTTTGTATGAAATCGTAAATGGCGGTATTGTAAGGTATTCAATAGGAGAATGGGACAGTGGCCTCCGCATAGATCTATACCTTAACGGAGACAAGCTGAGCTTTGCATTTGCAGGAGAGAACAGCAGCCCGTGCAATCCTGCATTTCAGTATGTTAAGAAACTGCTTACCAATTTTCCAATATATCAGTCCAGCTTGGAAAATTTCGATTCCAATATATTTGAAAGAATAAAAGGGCTTTATGAGGAAGGCAAAATAATAGTCAGCATATATGAGCAGAATGGCGACACATATATAGGTTTGCACGACACGAAAGGTAGCGGTGATACATCAAAATTTGAGGAGTTCTACAGGGTGCCGCTTGAAAAGGGCGAAGTAAGCGATACTGTAATGTGGCTATACAAGAACAATTCCCTGTACCTTGACATGGGTTACAAGAGTGGCAAGGTGTTCTTTGCTCTTTTCGTAAACTTTGACAGGTTTAACATAATGGAAGCTGGCGCAGGCAATCTGGATTATTTTGCATAGTTACTTCCTTAGCAGTGCTCCAACCATTGCAAGCATATGCCTATTAATCTCTTCTGCACTTTTGGTGCCATCCAATACAGTAAACCTGCCTTGATAGTGTGCCTTTAGCTTTTCGATAAACTCGTTGTCATCCTTGGCGGCAAGCTTTTCATGTAGCCTGTCTATACCTGCCTCGCGCTTGTGCATTCTCTCAATCCTGATTAATTGCGGAACGTCAAGGTAGAATACAATGTCAGGTTTTATAAACAGCTCCAGCATGCCTAGCAATGCGTTGCCAGGCATTGCGCCGGAACCGATGAGCACGCCTAAAGAATAATTAAAAAATAGAGGAGTATGCTGCAATATCAAAACCTCATTTTGCTTGTGCAGCGCCGCAGTCTTTACAAAGTCTATAGCATAGCCTATTGCATATTCGGCAATACTGGAAGAGCTAGGATTGTGGATGCTTGATCTATGTACGTTTTTTGCAATGAAACCAATGTCCAAAAGCCTGCGTTCAAGCATCGATGCCTGCGTTGATTTGCCGCTGCCTGGCATTCCCTCTATTCCTACAATAACAGAGCGTTTTACTGAATAAATGTGTATTCCGGCATAATACTCGCTTACGAACCTCTTCTGGTTTGCATGTGCTTCAACCATACTAAAATATAGTTATTGAAAAGTTAAATAACTATTTGTTGATATAGTTTAGTGTGGTTTGATGGATTCAAGGAAGCCAAATATCGCGGTCATTGTAATAGATTCTGCAAGATATCCCGAGTTCATGCACTCATTTAATAGCATGAAAGCCCAGTTTAATAAACTTGGAGAGTTTGTTGCTCTTGAAAGGTGCATAGCTCCAGCATCTTGGACACTACCTTCCCATGCTTCTCTATTTACTGGAATGTACCCAAGTGAGCATGGTTCGCACGAGACAAAGACCATAAAAGCACTAGATATAGACGAGATAAAGCTACGTAAGCCCACACTCCTCGAAGATCTCAAGGCTATTGGCTATAAAACTTATGGCATATCAGCAAATCCTTACATACATCCTATATACGGCTTTACCGGCTTTGACAAGTTTAAAGAAGAGACCTATTTTACTGATATGCAGGGCAATATCATAGAGATACCTAAAAGGCTCAAGCCCCTAATCTCAAAATACAGGGCTAAATACGGGAGCAGCGTATTCAAAATAGGGTTTGGCATGCTTAGGGACGATCCAGCACTCATTACTGAAATTACCGGATTGCCACTTACTGGATTCTTGACGCTTAAAAACATAGCCAAAAGATTCAGGATGAAGCTTATAGAAGGCTGGCCTGTGGAAAAGGGCGGCATGAATGCACTGAGCAACTTCATATCGTTTTCCGCAAGGCAGCCATTCTTCTTTTTCTTGAATTTGATGGAAGCTCACGAGCCTTACGTTGGCAAGAAAGGCATGGATTTCGACTGGCCCACGCCATTCCTCAAGGAGCAGCCTTCAAAAGACCTTATAAACCTGTGGAAGAGCAAATACAAAGTTGGCATAGGCAAGGGCCTCTCATACGCGTATAACATAGCAAGCTACTTGCTCAGCAAGTATCCCAACACAGCAATAATAATAACGTCAGACCACGGGCAGGAATTTGGCGAGCATAATTTCATAGGTCACGGGGTAAGGCTTGATGACGAGCTGATACATATACCTTTCATAGTGCACCTTCCTGAATGGGCCAAATTAATAGAAAGCAAGAAGTATTCAAGCCTTGTAAACGTCAGGGCTTTTATAGGTGCGTTGGCGAGGCTTGAAAGCGATGCAATGTCATTGCTATACTCTGAAATGGTGTATGCGGAGAGCTTCGGCACCCAGTCCAATCTGTCAAATATAAAATCCCTGGGAAAGAAAATAGACCAGAAGAAACTAAAGCTTAATGACAGGTACAGGAAAAGGGTATTTAGGAGCTAGGGTACCTTTTGTTCCTGTTGAACCTGTTGCTGAAATCCCTTCGGTTTCCAAACCTGCTGCGTCCGTAGCCGCCTCTGAATGAGCTTCCCCTGTTTTCGCGCTCCTCATAGCGCCTTTCGCGATACGAATTGCCAAGAGCATTTCTTGCTTCCTGCTCATATTTTTCAATATCAAGATTTATCCTTTCCATTTTGATGTTTGCCTTGTACTCTATTTCTGGTATTACGTTCTTCTGGAATTGAGTGAATATGGTGAATGCCCTTCCTGCATTTCCCATCCTCGCAGTTCTTCCTACCCTGTGCACATACACATTGGGCACGTCAGGTACATCGAAGTTTATTATGTCTGTTATGCCTGCAATGTCGAGCCCTCTAGAAGCTAGGTTTGTCGCGATGAGGAATTGCGTGTCGCCGCGAAACATGCCAAGCGAGTGCTCCCTTTTTGCCTGTGTAAGTCCTCCATGCATAAGTATGGCGCTCCTACCTGAGTTTCTCAACAGATCGTATACCTTGTCGGCTTCATATTTGGTGTTGGTAAACACTATTGCTTTGTTGGGCTTGTATTCGTCAATGTATGCTAGCAATGTTGCGAACTTCTGGTTGTTGCTCACTATCGCGTATTTATGTGTTATCGTGTCTACTGTGAGCTTCTCTTCTTCTCCAACTATTATGCTTTCCTTGTTGCTGTTCATGTGCCTGTTTGCAACATATTGTATTTCCCTTGGTATTGTTGCAGAAAACAGCAGCGTTTGCCTTGTTGTGGGCACTCTTGACATGATAAGTTCAACATCATCAATGAAGCCCATATCAAGCATTACATCTGCTTCGTCAAGCACAAGATAGCGCACGTTGCTAAGGTTGAGTGCACCCCTCTCTATCAAATCGAGTATCCTGCCTGGAGTTCCAACGACAATGTTTGTCCCATTTCTCAGGCTCTGCACCTGCACGTTTATTGAGGCACCTCCGTATATCGTAGTTGTGTGAATGCCCAGCGGCCTGCCAAGCTTCTCAGCCACGGAAGAAACCTGCAATGCGAGCTCCCTTGTAGGCACAATTATTAGAGCGTAGAGCGTTTCACGCGCCTTAGCATTATTTAGTATAGGTATCAAGAACGCGCCCGTTTTACCTGTTCCTGTCTTCGATCTAACCACAAGGTCCTTGCCTTCCATTATCTTGGGTATTGTTATCTCCTGCACTTCTGTAGGATTTACAAAATTTATGCTTGTTAGAGAAGCAACCAGCCTCTCATTTATTCCCATCTCCGAAAAAGTCTTCATCTACTAACCTGTTTCTAAGCCTTGCTGTTCTGTATAGCACTAAAAGTTGAGACTTTAGCACGATACGTGCGAGCAAAAGCATCTCTTTAACACACTTTTGTATGCAGATATATATAAATGTTTGTATTTGTCATAAATAAAGTCGTAGTTGTGCTGAACTGGTCAATATGGAACAAAAGGAGTTGGAGCAAACTTTCAAGTACCTGCTATATTCTAGGGCATTCAGGAGCATGGCGCTAATATACATGAGCCTTGCTTTCTCCCTTTACCTTGTGGAGCTTAATATAAAGATAGTAGACATAGGGCTTATTGCTGCTGCTACACTTTTGTTCATGGTGTTCCTTACCCTGGCTTTGGGCTACATTGGTGATAGGCGTGGCTTCAAGAAGGAGCTTATAGCTGCTGAGTTGTTTGCTGCTGTAGGTGCCTCGATTATCGCAATATCAACAAGCGTGGCTCCAATAATAGTTGGCATGATACTTGGCGGGTTGAGCGGCAGTGCAGGTGGAATGCGCGGTGCATTCTCGCCAGGCACAAACGCATTCATAGCAAACAATTTCAAGGATGAAAGGGAGCGCATAAAGAAATATTCACTGGTGACAATGGTCGCCTCCGGTTTTGCGGTAGGTGGAAGCATTCTATTTGGCCTTGTTACTCCTATAGGTAGAATTCTGGGCGAGGTTGACGCGTACAGGCTGATGTTTGGGGTTTCTGCCATAATGCTTTTTGTGTCTCTGCTGTTCCTCATTCTTCTCAAGGAATCGGAAAAGCCAAGGAAAACAACACGCGTGATGAAGGGCAGCAGCATGAGCTATACAATCAAGGTGATAATAGCGAATTCTCTCGGTGGCATAGGTATCGGCATCTTCATGCCGCTGCTTCCTCTATGGTTTAAGCTGATGTATGGCGCAAGCGCCCTGCAAATCGGTCTTCTGTTTAGCGCAGTCTACATTGTAACCGCATTTGGCTCGTATCTTTCTTCAAAATATTCGCATATATTTACGGCATTGGGCACTGCTTCAATGTCCCGCATCATTGGTGGTGTGCTGCTGCTTGTGATGGCTTTCTCGCCAATCATGCTGATTGCAGGAATAATCTATATAATGCGTGCTGTCATAGCTGGCTTTGGCAGCCCTAGCAGGACCGCAATAAGCATCAGAGGCATAAGCGGCGAGGACTACGGAACTGCAACGAGCATACAGGGCACGGCAAGCAGGATTGCCCAGCTCAGCTCTGGTGCAAGCGGCTACCTGATGGATTATTCAATACCATTGCCCTTGTTTATAGGTGGGTTATTCCAGCTGGCAAGCGGCATAAGCTATAAGCTGCTCTTCAAAAAGAACAAATAGCGCTTCATAGATCAAAAGTATTAAAGAATTTAGTCCTTTCAGTATAGAATGATTTTGCATGGAGAAGCAGCATTCTACCATTGAAGGCATTGTATCGCACTTGTCCGCTGGCGATTTTGACGCATTCAAAATATGTGCAATGCTTTCAAATATGGGCAACAATCTTTACTTATATCAGCTTGAAAAGATGGATTTCAAAGGCTCCGAGATAGTAAAGGCTTACAATCTTTTGAGCGGCACAGGCAGCGAAAAGGAACGCATAGCAATATTTGCATCTCGCCTTTCTGAGCTCTCGTTCATGAGCGATTCCGACATACTGCACATCAGGAATTTGTCAACAGAAAACGGCGTATTCTATCCAGAAACTTTTATTATTGTTGCAGCTTACTCGCTTGTCGTTTCCTCGATTTTGCATGTGTCAAAAAGCGACGCCCTGGAGCTTGTGACAAAAGAACTTCAATCGCAATTCAAAGATGCAAAAGGCTTGGCCATATTTAATACGCTGCTTAGTCGCTTTGGGCAGCAACTTGCATATTTTGCCAAGCTGGATGGCAGCGGGCAAGTGAGTAGCTATAATAAAGAGTATAGCGCCCTGCCAGTTGGGGAAAAAGGTAAATTTATCATAAATTTTGCTTTTGGACTCAGGAACGATTTGCGCAAGGCTGACAAAAGCGATGTTTCGTACATAATGTAGCAGACAAGTCTTTAAGCAAAGAATTCACTTTTATAAACCTTAGTTTTCATATAATATTGTGATTTGATGGATGATTCTGCTCAAAAGGAAGCAAAAGAAGGTGGCAAAAAGCTCAATTCCCTGTATATTTATGGAATGGCAATTGCTATAATAGCGCTAATTGTGGTTGTAGCTTTGGCTGCATCAAGTATGGCGGGCGCCACAGTCGTGAATGGAGATAACGTAAGTGTATATTATACAGGCAGGTTTACGAATGGCACAGTATTCAATACAAATGTCGGCGGCGCTCCATTTAACTTTACCGTAGGCAAAAATCAGGTAATCCAAGGATTCAATAACGCTGTGCTTGGAATGAAGGTAGGCCAAAACAAAACCATTACAATACCTCCAAACGAAGCATACGGCGAATTTAACCAGAGCCTTGTAATTCCAGTGCCGCTCAAGTATTTTGCCAATACTACTGTGAAGGTAGGAATGATCGTTTCGTCGCCGAACGGCCCGCAGGGCGAAGTAATAGCTGTAAATAATACTACTGCAATGGTCAACTTCAACCCACCTCTTGCAGGGAAAACGCTTGTTTTCACCATAAAGCTGGTTTCAATAAAGAAGTAGCATTATGCAGGTTTGGCTGTTTTCAATGCCAAAACCATGCATTGCTTTGTCATTGCATTAATGCAGATAATTTTGCATAGGCAGCACTGTATAATAGCTTTTTTCTGCATTGGTGCAGTGCCTGATGCTTGTGGCTAAAGCCTTGTTTTACAGTTTGAATCTTGGGGCTGGGCCTTTCTCCTTTCCCATGGCACCCAGAATGCCCAATGCCGCTCCTGCAAGCCCTGCCGCTCCACTAACCTCTGCAGCAGTGGGGCTACCCCCTGCTCCAGACGTGCCTTTGCTTATGTTTAAGCTTTCAGCAAGCCTCAG
>JBMFWR010000017.1:0-13584 GCA_049965095.1 Candidatus Micrarchaeia archaeon | reverse complement strand
TCTTTGATACTATTCTTGCATACGCAAGAACCTCTGGTATTTTATATTTTAGGTCGCCTATTTTCATGTAATCATCTCGCATGGTATTGGCAGGGATTTGTCTTCGAAAGAGAGAGAAACCTGCTTTCCATGCGGGTTTTATTTATAGTCGAAGCAAGAGTATTTAAAAATTCAACTTCCTATCTTTCCTACTTTAGCAAAATATATAAATTTAATTTTATAATGTTAAAACTGGTAATGCATCTTGTTCACCTAAACACTGTACTTACCAAATTTATAAAACTCTACAAAAGCAAAACATGTGATACCTTGTTTGACAAAGCAATAAAGGACAAGTGGTTTTTTGGAACCAGCTTAGTCGTCATCTTGTTAATTTTTCTGCTTGCGGCCATGATAACAAATCCAAAAGTTTTTAGACCTGCAGGCCATCAAGCCGCAAATGAAAGTGCAGCTGTGCCAGCTTCCCAATACAATGTTGTGCTGAAGAATTTAAGCTACGAGAGTTATTATTTTAAAAACGGAAAGTTATACCAGAATGTGCCCATAGAGGTGGTGAACAACATAAGTATAGCAGCAAGCAGCAACACCATTACCGTGGGAAACACGTTAAATCTTTCAATTGTGTACGAGGGGATAATGAATTTTAATCTGTACTATGCTACTCCTTTTATAAAGAATACAATAGATATAGAATATCTTGGCTATCGTGAAAATGGGTCTAATTCGATGCTTGTATACAACAATAAGCCAAACGTAACAAAATACTTTATAGAAAATACTACTCCAGTAGTATTTCAGCCTGCAAACACAACGCAAAGTAGTGCAGTAGGGGTGCTTTTGCACATAGTACCAACAGTTTATGCGGCAAACAAAACCTGGATATTTTGCGGCGGCTTCTTTGAAACCTATTCTAATAACACTGGCTGGGTGGGGTTATTTGACAATATAACGTATAAAATGACTCAAGTCCAAAATCATACTGTGATAAACAAAATTTCTGGCAAGTGTGTGGATGTGAGAGTCTATGGCTAAAAAAAGCTCCGGAAAAGCAGTATTAACCTATTCTGAGATAATCGCCATTGTAATAATGATTGCAATATTGGTCAATGCGGCTTATTATGCATTTACACATTTCGAAGGGCCAAGCGCATACGGGGATGATCCAAATTACCTGTATCTGGCAAGCACCATCCTCAAAGGGGATTATAGTATGAACGCCGGATACATATTCTCCTTGAGGATTATGCAGTTTTTGCCTATCGCTTTTTTCTACAGTCTATTTGGAATTAATAACCTAGCCTCAACAATGTGGGACATTACCGCATATCTGGGTATAATAATAGTAACCTTCTTTATTGTAAAATTATTCTACAAAGGCTATAAAGAGGCTTTAATAAGCAGCTTTGTCGTGAGCATATCCCCATTAATAATGAAATTCGCTGTGAACACTGGAGAAGATCCTCCATTAACTTTTATAAGCGCTCTTGCAGTGTTGATGTTCCTATATGCTGAGAATACAAACAAAAAGGCATACTTCTTTGCTTCTGGTGCTTTGCTTGTTGTAGATTGGCTTATAAGCTACGAAGCAGGAGTTGCAATATTGTTTATACTTGTATATGCCATAATTGAACTATTAAGGAAAAAAATAACGATTAATTACAACAGCATATTCTTCATTTATGGAATCGCTGTCGCTTTTCTACTTACCTTCATATTTAGTTTTTACACAAGTTCTCCGCCTCAGCCATTTTTAACTATCACACGTAACATGAATTTTTACAGTGGCGTCGGTACAAGAGTAAATGGGCTGCCAACAATTCCAACCACAAACACAAACCTAAATTTTTATCCAAACTTGTTTTTTCAGTATCATGTTTTAACCATATTGAGGCAATCCCCTAATATAATGCAGAACTTGAAAAACATATACGATTCAATATTCATGCAGATTCCTAGCGATTTTGGGATAACCTACTACTATCTGGTATTCGCATTGATAACCCTCTTGGTTCTGAGAGACAAGCGTTCGTATTTCATAATTTTTTGGTACGCATTTATGCTTGTGATTTTAGAGTTTGGACCTATGCACGTAGGAATAACCCTGCATCCTTTTAGTATAGATTATCTGCTTACTTATAGATTGGGCAGATTTATGATGATAACAGTTCCTGCAATGTCATCTATAATCGGAATTGCAATCTCAAAACTTATACAGTTTAGGAATAAATACCTACTTTCATTGGGTGCGGCTTTTGCCGCAGTTTTGCTTATCGTGCTATACCTTAATTCTTATGCAGTAACAACTTATGCGTATTATTGGCAATACTACCAGGAAAGCTTGGTTATGCCCGCAGCCAATTTTCTGCGCTATAATAACACCGTAGATCACAGTGCCATAATATATCTTGAAGCCACGTGGCACAATGTTACTGTTACTTATACAGGAGCAAATTTCGATAGTTACTATGGTGATCCTTCTTCTTCAAGGATCATATTTGACATAACAAACACTACAAATTGCAACGCCTTCCAGCCAGGCAGCTATGTTGTCTGGTCTGGGCCTCCACATTGTAGTAATTGGGTCGATATTTATAACATGCCTCCTGTTCAAGGAATACCTCAGATGTATATAAATGCAGAAAAAAGTAGCATGGTATATATACCTACTAACATCTATTTTGTAAAGTGATTGCGTGAAATCATCTTTGATAATTATATTTATATTTGCTCTAGTTGGCTTGGCCTCTGCAGGTTGCAACTACACAATAAGCGGAAGCAATCAAGTGACAACATTAAACTCATGCACTAATGCCACTATAAGCTTTTCAGCGGGCGCCTCAAATTCAAGCTTCTATTGCAGTAATAATGTTATAGTATCAAAGGTTGTATTTGGCAATAACACATTCAACAACACGTTATACAATTGTACTTTCTCCAACGCAACCATAGAAAGCCTGCATAATGCATCTAATAATCTTATAGGTCCTTCTGGCAATTACAAGTTTAACTTTGTTGACAACATCTCAAATGTGGCCATAGGGTATTTCTTTATTTTTGTGCCGCTTAACCAAAACAAGCAGGTTGGCATGCAGGGCTTTGCTTCGATAATGCCCTATAATTTTGAGCAAGCTAATCCTGGGCTTGCCATTACCCAAGATACAACCCAGGCAGAATTAATCAATGCTGCAAAAAGTGAAAAATATCCAATCCCGAGATTTGGTATTTATGCGCCTGGACCTGTAACTAATAGGGTCAATGCGACTTTCAAGCTTGAGACAGAGCAGGTATACAAGAACCTCACAATAAACTATAATCCATACTGGTTTATATGTCCGTTCTGGGGTTGGGACGAGCTTACATTCAAGACTTTCTATATATATAACAATACTCACTTTACTCCGACACTAATATACCCAAACATGGAAGAGAATATTCAATACCCTGATAATACTAGCATATTCTGGAATTATACAATAATCAAGTATGACAACGCTCCAAACATGACCTTATACTTGTGGAAAGGTTACCAAGTTGCGCCTTTTGGAAAAGTTATGCACGTAATATATAATGTTACAAACGGAACAATAAGCTATGATAGGGGCGTTCAATCCCTCGGAGTCCATGAAACAATTGCTGTGCTCAAGTCCCCTGAAGTTATGGAGCACGATAACTCCACAACGGAAACTTATGGCGTTGGCTTGTCTTTTTGCACCGATGAGCAGCCTCCAATTACCTTGCCAGGTTATTATTCTCTCGCATACGGCTCCCTTCACCAACTTCAAACTTTTTGGATCACAAATCAAACGTGCTCTAACCCGCTGACGATACAGGCAAATAATGTTATTATTAATTGCAAAAATGGTATAATAAACTCGACAGAAACCAGTGTTACTATAAATGATGGTGCAAATGTCACTATAGAAAACTGCAATATCTACGGAAATGCATTTAACATTGTGAAATCGAACAATGTAAAAATCATAAATTCTAATCTATACGCCAACAAACAGAACGAAACAGCAATAACCGCAGAATACTCGAGTGTTTTAGTTGAAAATGTTACTTTTCATAATTATCAGCATAATTACCTAAACATAAGTTCATCAATTTTGTCAAATTCTACCAATAGTATTGCCGCGCCTACACAAACTGGGCAGGTTTTGATGTCCTCCAGTGTATCAGCCAGTAGCCAATATAATATAACTGCTTTGATAAGAAGTTCATTTGGAAACAACTCATACAAAGGTCCAAGAGTAAGTATTATCCAATTGCTGCTATTTTTCACCGTGCTAGTATTATGTACTTATGCTGTCTATCTTGCATTGATTCTGGCATTTGAAAAGCGCAAATAACGTTCTCGCCATAAATGCTTTTCTATCATTAGTTGGTGATTATTGCTTTATGCGTTTTCCTTGCGCACAAACTGTGCATATGCCTATTTTGGCTATGTAGTGATTGTCGCAAACGTGTCTGCCACAAAGCTTGCACGTATGCTTGGCTGGCATTCCACAGACAAAACAAAGAGTAAATTTGTCTGGCACATTCTCATCTATGCCCATATATCAACCAAATTCCCAAGGAGCTCCCTGGCATGCTGTTCTGAAAGCGGCTTTGTTCCTTTCTTCTTTGCATAGTTGCATTGGTATTCAACATAGCGTTCTGTTATTTTTGTGTCAGGATTTATCTCCTTGCATTTTTCAATATAGCTGTTTATTATCTTAGCAGCATCTTTGGCACTCATGCCTTTTATGTTTGTCAAATATGGTGCAAGTATCAAGTTGACAGTCCTGTGCCGTACATCAGCGATTGGAATACTAAGCAGTTTTTCTATCCACGGGATTGAATTTCCTCTTGACAAAAATTTTGGTGCTCTCTCAACTTGTGATGTTATCCGGTTTGATTTAGCAAATGCAGTCAATTCCGAAGGCAAATCTGAAATCTTAATAGGCAAGCCTTTTAATATCTCATTGACTATTGCCGCATTCATAAGTTTAATGGTAGTAATCCTGTCAAGCACGATTGCGCCTCCACTCAATTTTTGGTTAACGAGCTCAAGATCTTTTGTGCCTGGGGAAAATTTGAGGAAATCATAAATCTTAATCACAAACTCGTCCCTTTGCTCAGGCATAAATCTTTTAACTATGTTGAGGCCTAGCTCTTTTCCAAGTTTGTCTAGCTCCCCTAATTCAGCAAGGCTCAAAGCATCTATTGACCTTTTGGCTTCTGCTTTAGCATATGCTTTTACTAAAGCAATATTCCCATACGCGCTTGAAAGCATCCTTGAGTATACATATACTACAATATAATCAATTTTTACCGAGCTTATGTTCGTCTTTGTATAAGAAATTCCTCCTGCAAGAGCAGCCTCTATGTGGTTTTTTGCAGCTTTTAAGTAAGAATCACTTATCTTTGAAATGTTAAGACTTTCTATGATATCTTTTGCTTCTTTCGAGAACGGATATTTATATGCAAAATCAAGTTTTGCATCGTCATATTGCATAATTTTATATATGCGCTCATATAATTAATATAGTTTCTTTTTGGGGCTGTATGCTAACCTGGTAGACTGCCAGCCTCGGGCGCTGGTTATCGGAGTTCAAATCTCCGCAGCCCCACCATAGCAAATCAAAGCAAATGTACATATCACGCAAATAATAGCCAAACCTTATTATACTGCAATCTTACCCTTATTCCAAACGTTACTTTCAAAGCAGGTAATAGCAATCAGAGAAAAGGTTATAAAGAAATGCTAATAAATATATTCTGGACTCATTTAATAATAGCAGCTACTAGTATTATTATCGGGGGTATGATGCCACTTAACGAGATGCTAAAGGAATCTAGCATATTTGCGAACAGAGAGGTATTGTCACCGCATTATATTCCAAAAAAACTTATTTACAGAGAAAAGGAAATAGAAAATATAGAGAGAGCGCTTGCTCCATCGCTCAAAGGTGAGCGCGGCAGGAATCTTTTCATATATGGCAAAACAGGCACTGGCAAGACCTCTTGTACGCGCTACGTTATTGAAGAGGTCAAGAATATACCTAATACAAAAGCACGCATTTCATATATAAATTGCAGAATTTATAACTCTAGATATCGCGTTCTAAGCAAAATAGTAAGCGATCATCTGCCAACTTACGCAAAGAGGGGCTACGGCGCTGTTGACCTGTATGAAAAGCTGACAAGCTGGATAGAAGAAGATAGCAAAATACTTGTAGTGACGCTTGACGAGATAGATATGGTAAAAGATCTTGACGATCTCATTTATACGCTTACAAGGATAAACAGCGACATAAAAGCTGGCGGTGTCACTATAGTGGGCATATCAAATAAAGTTTCTTTCAAGGAGGATCTTGACCCAAGAAGCCTTTCAACTCTTTACGAGAATGAACTGGTATTTAGTCAATATTATGCAAACGAGCTTTACGCGATATTGAAAGATAGAGCTGCTGAAGGCTTCAAGCCTGGCGTGGTTGATGAGGAAGTATTGCATTACATATCAGCAACAGCGGCAAAAGAAGGGGGCGATGCAAGAATGGCATTGAAGATACTCTCTTCTGCAGGTGAAATAGCGGAGAGAAACGGCAGCAGCAAAATTACCATGGAATATACAGAAGAGGCAAAGAAAATAGCAGAAAATGATATAGTATACGATCTTATAGTTACCTTGCCGGAGCACCAGAAGTTTGTCCTTTACTCTATAGCGATGCTAACGCAAAGCGGTGGCACGTACAAAAAGCTCACCGATGGTGTTGATACATATCTGTTTAGCGGTGAAGTTTACAACAGATATAGAAGCATTGCAGAAAGCATGCATAAGGAAGTCAAAGGGGAGCGGTGGTATAGAAAGTACCTTTCAGAGCTTGAAATGCAGGGGCTTATAGCTGCTTTCGAATCTGGGAAAGGCATACGCGGGCACACAAAACTAATAAAACTGCTCTACCCCGCCCAGAAGATCAAGGCTGCCCTAGAAAAAGACCTTAACAGTGGGCAGTAAGGTGCTATCTTGGAGTATTACGACGCTGCCATTGGTATGCAGATTGGTGCATCTACAGAGAAATTGCTTGGCTTCAGGAAAATATTCGTTGCTGGCAAGGATTTCAAGCTTGTTGATATGGATTTTAGCAAAGAGGACCCTAAAAACAGCATTGCAATGGGCAAGACGAGCCTAGGCCTGCTTAAGGCTTCAAGAAGGTTTGCAAAAGGCATCATACCTGTTGAAATAGATGTGGACAAAAGGGTTGTAGAATCAATAAAGGAAAACGAATCAATGCTGCTTATCCCTTTAAATCGCATAGTGTCTACATATGGTATAGTTAGGGCCCGGAACATCAAGATAGCATCGAAAGTACTTGAATATGCGCTGAAAAGGCGTGTATCAGTAGGATTCATAACAATGGCAAGCTCAGAAACCCAGTTAATGTCCTTCATGCAGCTAATAGAGCTTGCAAAGCTTATAGGGGCTCCAGAAGATGTAGCAAGGGCAGGAATAAGCGAGATAAACGAGCGCATAGGTGAAGCAACCCCATGAAGCGCAAATATAGGTATATCCTTGTAATGTCGTTGAAACCTCTTAATGGGGTAGACGAAAGAGATTTCTATGCAGAGCTTATGCGCTTAATTGGAGAGCTTCATTTCGCAGAAGCAAATCCAAAAATTGCAAGGCAGATAAGCAACAGGCTTTTTGTGCTAAAAATATCCCTCTCCCAATATGAAGAGGCAATAGCTGCTCTAGCTTTGATTAAAAGGATAAGCGGCATAGAAAATGCATTTTACACCATTTATGCTTCAGGTACCCTTAAAGCGATAGAAAAGTACATCAAAAGTACAAACATGGGTTCTCTCATTGAAAGCAATCTAAACTAATAATGAACATGCTGGCAATAATAAAAGCTAAAGATTAATAAAGATTTACAACCTATATAAATAAGCATTTAAGCTGTTCTTTTAGGATTCCCGCTTTTATGCATTTGTTATGCTTAATAGGTGAAAAAAATGTATCCAAATGTGCAAGCATATGATAGGGGAGTAATGTTCAGCCCAGATGGGAGATTATTTCAGGTTGAGTATGCAAAAGAAGCAGTAAGAAGGGGTGCTACATCCATAGGTATGGTAGCGGATGACAGCGTAGTGCTTATAGCCCATAAAAATATAACAGAGCCTTTGGCTGTTCCAAGCACAATAAAAAAGATTTTCATGGTAGATTCATACATAGGTGCAACATATAGCGGCTTCGTTTCTGACGGTTTGCACGTGATAAGCATGATGCGTGGCAAGACTCAAACGCACAGGATGATATACAATGAAACTGAAGCGGTTGAAACAGTAGCAAGGGAAATATCAGAAGATATGCAGATGGCTACGCAGTATGGTGGAGTAAGGCCTTATGCCATATCGCTGCTTATTGGCGGGGTTGACATAAAGCCAAGGCTTTTTGAAGTGGAGCCAGGAGCCTCATATCTAGGTTATTTTGCTGATGCAATCGGCTCAGGCAAGAAAGTAGCAGAAGAGATGCTTATCAAGAGTTACAAGCCAGAGATGGATCCAGATGAAGCGGTCAAGCTTGGCGTTAGCATACTGAAGAAAGCAAGCGAAGCAAAGCTTACCCCAGAAAATATCGATGTTTCAATAATAACGAAAGCAAAGGGCTTTGAGATGCTCGAATCAGAAAAGATAAGCACTTATCTATGAACAGTGGTAAGGATGCCTTCCTCTAAAACTATAATAGTAAAATTGAGCAAAAACGGAGAGGAATTTGAGATTTTTGTAAATTCTGATCTCGCCTATGAATTTATAACCGGCAAGCGCTCCGATCCGATGAGCGTCATAGAAGTTGAAGAAATATTCAAGGATGCGCGCAAGGGCGAGAGGCAGAGCGAAGACAAAATCAAGAAGGTATTTGGTACTACGGAAATGCCAAAGGTCGTGGAAGCCATATTGAAAAATGCCGACATACCGTTGACAACAGAGCAGAGGAACAAGCTCCAGGAAGAAAAGAGGAAGCAGATAATAGATATAATAGCAAGAAACTCCATAGATCCGAGAACTAATGCGCCAAATCCTCCTCTTCGCATAGAAAATGCCATGAAAGAGGCAAAAGTGTCGATAGACCCTTTCAAGAGCGCAAGCGAACAGGTTGAAGACATAGTAAAGAAGCTTAACATGTACATGCCGATAAAGTTTGCCACCATAAAGATAAGCGTGGTTATACCTCCTGAATTTGCAAACAAGTGCTTCGGCATACTCAAGCATTATGGAATTAAAAGCGAATCCTGGCTACCTAATGGCAGTTTGCAGGCAAGCGTTGAGATTCCAGCTGGTTTGCGGGACGAGTTTTTTGACAAGATAAATGGCGCGACACAGGGCAAGGCAGAGATAAAGGTCGATTGAATGAAAAGAATAGTCATGCCAGGAGAATACATAAAAGAAGCGCACGGTTTTGTGCAGAACACTTATGCTGAGCAAGGCAAGCTTTTCTCAAAAATACTTGGCTTGTATGACCCTCAAAAAAACGAGGTAATCCCATTAGAAGGCGCTTACATTCCACATCCGGGCGACGAAATTGTTGGTATAATAACAAGCGAGCGGAACGGCGTTTACGAGGTTGACATACAGCACTTTGACAGGTGCTTGCTGATAAGTGACAAGCATGATGAGCTTATGGATCAAGGCGAGATAATAAGCGCTACCGTAAGAGAAGTTGAAAACAGGAAGACCATAATAGTGGAAGGGCAAAGGAGGCTTGGCGAAGGCATCCTTCTGTATATAAAGCCTACAAAGATACCAAGGGTAATAGGAAAGAGCAACACAATGATAAACATGATAAGTGAATATACCAAATCGCGCATAGTTGTAGGTATGAACGGTCTTATATGGCTTAATGGTGGAAATACTGCCTTGGCGACGGAAGCGTTGCTCAGAATAGAGAACGAAGCGCACGTCGAAGGGCTCACAAATAGAATAAAAATTATGTTGGAAGAAAAAATTGGTAAAAAGCAAGGGTAATAGAATGAAAGCAAATAAACCACAGCTCATCATAGACGGAAAAAGATTGGACGGAAGAGGATTTGAAGACCTCAGGGATTTGAAGATAACAGCAAATGTTTTAAACAATGCTGACGGCTCTGCCTATATAGAGTGGGGCAGCAACAAGATACTTGCAGCGGTATACGGGCCTAAGGAAGTTTTTCCAAAGCATTTTGCGGATCCTACGAAGGCCATTGTCAAATGCAGATACTCTATGGCACCGTTTTCAAGCTTGGAAGAGCACGGAAGAAGCGGACCCAACAGAAGGGCAATAGAGATATCAAAGGTGACAAAGGAAGTATTTGAAAACGTGATAATGCTAAACGAATTTCCGGGGAGCGAGATAGACATTTTCATAGAGGTGCTTCAAGGCGATGGTGGCACCAGGGCAGCAGGCATAACTGCAGCTTCAGTAGCTCTTGCAAACGCCGGGATACACATGAAAGATCTTGTTTATGCGGTTTCTGCCGGAAGGATAGACGAGCATGTGGTAATAGACGTAAACAAAATCGAGGACAATTATTCCGACAGCGACATGCCAATAGCTGTTGCCCCAAGGAACAACGATATATTGCTGCTCCAGATGGACGGGGGCTTTACAATGGATCAGTTGAAGCATGCAATACAGCTTGTGATAAAAGCAGGGCCAAAGATAAGCGCCATTCAGAAGCAGGCTCTGCGCGAAGTGTATGAAAAGGTTGCAAAAAAATATGAAAACGGTGTTTGAATGGATGCTATAGATACTATAAAGGCGAAATACATAAAGGAGCTTATTGACAATAATGCCAGAGAGGATGGCAGGGGCTTCACTGATTTCAGGAACATCCGGATTGTAAATGACCTAATAGACAGCGCCGAAGGGTCGGCACAAGTAGACATTGGCAATACTAGAGTACTTGCAGGGGTAAAGCTAGACATAGATACGCCAATGGAAGACAACCCAAATGAGGGCAATTTAGTAATATCGACAGAGCTGCTTCCTCTTGCGAGCGCAGATTATGAATCTGGCCCCCCGAGCCCTGAAGCCATAGAGCTTGCTAGAGTTGTTGACAGGGGCATAAGGGCAGGAGCATGTGTTGACATGGGCAGCCTTTTCATAGAAGAAGGCAAAGCATGGTATGCCTATGTTGACATATATGTGCTCAACTATGATGGAAACCTTATAGACGCAAGTGAACTTGCCGCAATGAGCGCGCTTATGCACACAAAAGTGCCAAAATACGAAGATGGAAAGATAATAAGGGAAGAAAGAATAAAACCCCTAAAGATAGACAACATAGTGACAAGCGCAACCTTTGCAAAGATTAACAACAAAATCATATTAGACCCTAACAAGGCAGAAGAGATCGCTGCAGAAGCAAGGCTTACTATAGCAACTGACGATCAGATGGTAAGGGCGATGCAGAAAGGAATGAGTGGCAGCTTCACTGTTGACGAAATAGAGAAGCTTGCCGAGATGGCATTCGAAAAGCACAAAGAATTAAAAATGTATTTAAAATAATACTTAAATCAACTGGTTGATTAAATGGCAAATTCGAGCATCAGGTATGGCGCTACGCTTAGGAAGAGGTACCGCGAGGTAAAGGAAGAGAAGCAGGCACTTTATAAGTGCGATGAGTGCGGCAAGATCGCGGTCAAGCGCATCAGCACGGGAATCTGGCGCTGCAAGCATTGCGGTGCGACATTTGCGGGCGGTGCTTACACAATGAAAACAGCAGCAGGCGAATCAGCGAAGAAACTTATAGAAAGCCTCAAGGCTTCTTCAAAGGTTTGACAATGGTAAAAATAAGCTTCTCACCGATAAATGAGCTCGTCATACACGAAGTTGTAAGCATAGACTACGAGGATCTTCTCCGCGAAAGGATAACCCCAAGCGGCAACATGCCCCTGTACTGGTGTGATGGCATAGTGTTTACCTTCAATTCCCCTCCTCTCACACGGGACATAATGAAGGATTATTTGAATGGCAAGATACACTGGATGGAAGTGCATTACGCCGAAATGAAAAAATATGAGCCTGTAGTAGAGCTCAATGACGAGCAGTACAAGGCGGTGCTAAAGATAAGGGTAATAGACACGAGCAGGTCTGCGCTTCATTCGGAGTTTATAAAATGGCTTAAAAGCAAAAGGTGAATAAAAATGGCTTATGTATGCGCTCATTGTGGAAAGAAAATAAAAGAAGTGGACCAATTCATAAGATGCCCCTATTGTGGCTACAGGGTATTGCTCAAGGGCAGGCCAAACATACCACGTGAAGTATCCACAGATTGAAAAAGAAGAAAACTAAGCAATAATTATTTGGCTACTTCTTCCCTATTTCACTGCTTACTATAATTGTTTCTGATATGTTCTTGACTCTATCAAAGCGCACGCTGTTTTTTGCAAGCAGCGTTGCGGTGTTGCTGCTTCTTATGAGGTTGTCAACCTTAGTAAGCAGCAAGCTTGAGACTGCTTTAGCATCAAAATCTAGTATCACGTCTTCAACAAGGCCTATCTTCTTGCCCGCATTTGTTATTATCTGTTTCCCGTAAAGGTCTGATATTAGCATAGTCATAATATTCACCAGCATCATTTAATGCTCTGTATCTTTTTAGATGCAAATATTCTTATTATATATGCCCTGAGTTCCTTTAAAAATGCGTTTTTGTCTCTCTCGATTTCCCTTTGTTCATCGTCGGAGAACATGTTATAGTTTGAATCCACAAGGAATTCAAGGTATTCATCTGTCAAGTAGTAGCTCTTTGCTTTGCACTCCATGCATACGTAAAGCGGCATTACCGGAACGTCTGCATGCCTGTTTGCTTCAACATAGCGTACAAGCTTGCCGCTTCCGCAGGATGGACATTTCTTTGAAAGCACAGGCTCTTCAAATTTCTGGTGCTCCACTTTTTTCGGCGAAATCGATGACAATATCGAGCTTATCTCACTTTCTATTTGCTTGCTATCCATTTTAGCCAAAGCCTGTGCAGTTATGGCTCCTTCGCCGTTGAAAGTAGTCTTAAGCACAGCTCCATTGTCCCTCTCCTCCCAGATGATACTTTTTGTCAAAACTCCATCGCTATATTCGAGCTTTGTTGATTTTTCGCGATTGGAAATTTTGGCATATGGCTCATACAACATCTCAACCGCCAAACTTCATCCTGTATTCGTCTATATCCTCGTCGAGTATTATCTTGCGTTTTTTTCTTTCGGCACGCTTCACCGCGTAGCGCGCTATGCTGGCAGCTTTTTTCTCAAGCATCTCCGCTATTGCCGCTGCTGCCTCGTCGCTTATGGCGATATTTGAACGCCCTTTTATCAGCTTCTTTACAGCTGCTTTTGAAAGTCCCGCCATATTGTCAGCACTCAAGATCTTCTTCATAGCCTTGCGCTCAGCTCTTGCATCATCACATAGAAATATCTACTTATACCTATAAAATACTAACTTTAAGAATTGCCGCATCTTCAGTGCAAGCCAACAAAAGGGCAATTATCTTTTCTGACATCCTCCCACGAATAAATTCGTGGGGTTCCTTTTGGCTTGGTGCCTACTTGGTTTGAAGGCTCATGGTC
>JBMFWR010000016.1:0-14469 GCA_049965095.1 Candidatus Micrarchaeia archaeon | reverse complement strand
CCATCTAATCCCTTTGATATAATATAGTCTGTCAACATTTACATACCTATGTGTTTGTCTAATCCGCATTCATCCCATGATTAAAATCGTGGGCTTTCTGCTAAGCATTCTGTAAACATGAATAGTGTGAATTATAAAAATAAAAAGTTGATAAGAGAGGGTGGCAGCACAACTGGCAACACGTCGTATTCATGATGAACAAAAAGAGAAGAAACTTCAAGAAGGAATACAATTGTGTGGTTGTAAGATCTGCAATTGAAGAAGCTGCAGTTCCTATTTTAAGATGCTAATAGGACAGTGCAGGGGGTGAGATTTGAACTCACGAACCCTCTACGGGACTAGGCCCTGAACCTAGCGCAGTTGACCAGGCTTTGCTACCCCTGCATAAGTGCAATAATATCCTTAAAAAAATATATAAATGTGCTTAGTCCATAATGTTCCTGATGAGCGGCAAGGAAAACATAAGCGTTATTGCAGCTACTGCTGTTGGTCTTGGTGCAATAATAGGTGCAGGCATATTTGTGCTCAGCGGAAGCGCAATAGCTCTTGCTGGCTCTAATGCCCTTCTGGCATTTATTTTTGTCGGTATAGTGGCACTCCTTGTTGCTCTGGAACTTGGCGAGCTCGGTTCAATAATGCCACGCTCGAAGGGTGCATCATATTCTTATGCTTACAATGCTTTTGGCTCGGAGCTTGGCTTTGTAACAGGCATACTACTATACTTTAGCTATTCCACTTCCATATCTGCAATATCCCTCGGTTTTGGCTCTTACCTTGCAAGCCTTCTTGGCATTCATTACAATGCCTACATATACGTGTTTGCAATTGCTTTGATAGGTATCTTGTCATTTGTAAACCTACTCGGAATAAAAAAGGCGGCAAATGCAGATGCACTTCTTGTTTTTATAAAGATATTCATACTTGTAATGTTCATAGCTATGGGGATAGTTATAGCATTTAGCCATAATGCAAATCCATGGCCAAATTTTTCAATGAAAAGCTCTAACGGCTCTATAGGCGCGCTTCTTGAGGCAAGTGTTGCGGTATTTTTCGCATATTCGGGCTTCCAGGCAATTTCCACTTTTACTGACAGGGTTAAAGGAGGAGCGAGGAACGCTGCCAAAGCGATAATCATGTCTGTAATAATAAGCATTATTCTGTATGCGCTAGTCGTCTTCACAATGTTGCTGCTTGTACCCGCTGGCGCATACAAAATAGCTGCTGATCCGCTTGCTTTTGCCCTGGGCTACAATCACGCTCCGCAGTGGCTGTCTGTGCTTGTAGATATAGGTGCGCTCATAGCCACAACATCTGCGACATTGGCAATGATATTGAGCTCGTCGCGCATGCTCTACCAGATAAGCGATGATCGATTACTTCCTGCTCTTTTCAGGAAATACAGCAAAAAGAGCGATGTAGCGATAAACGGGGTGATTTTTTCAAGCCTGATAGGCATAATAATGCTGTTTTCAGGCAACATATTTGTCATAGCAGCAATAAGCAATTTCGGCCTCGTGTTCTCATACCTGATGTCTTCTTTTGCAGTTATACACTTCAGGCGAGCAGGCCATGTACCCCAATTCAAAATGCCTTTGTATCCCTATAGCGTAGTTGCTTCTATAGTATTGTTGATGGTGTTCATTCTTGGCATGCCTAAGGAAGCGCTTATGATTGGCACCATAATGATACTATCGCTTATAATAGTGTATTATTTCCTGAGGGAGCTGAAGGGCAAGAAGGTTGTTAAGATTAAGCTGTTTAAATAGCGATGATTATATGCTCATAGGCATTGTTGGAGCGCCAAACAAAGGGAAAAGCACCCTTTTCTCAGCTTTGACTATGGTAGATGCTGAGATAGCAAACTACCCTTTCACCACAATAAAACCAAATTTTGGCATAACCTATGCAACAAAGCAGTGCGTTGAGAAGGAGCTCGGAACAAAATGCAACCCTAGAAATTCATTGTGCGTAGAAGGCACGCGCATGCTCCCAGTAAATATAGTTGATGTTGCCGGGTTGGTTGAGGGCGCTCACGAGGGCAAGGGGATGGGTAATCAGTTCCTTAATGATCTTGCAGGTGCCGATGCGCTGATTGTTGTTGCCGATGCAAGCGGATCTACAGACCAAAACGGAAACAGCGCAATCAATAGCGACCCTGTAAAAGACGTTGAAATAGTAATAAATGAAATAACCGAATGGTTTTCATCTATAATAAAGAAGAATATGGCTTCTGTGGCAAGAAAGGGAGATGGCCTGAATGCCCTGGCCAATGTTTTGGCAGGAGTGGGTGCCACAAAAGCCCAGATAGAAAGTGCTGCAAATTCCTCGTATCTTCCTCTATCTAATATAACCTGGAACGACGAAGACATAAGGTCTTTTGCCTTTGAGCTGCTTAAGGTAAATAAGCCCATGGTAATAGTTGCAAACAAGTCCGATGCGCCTTCTGCAGATGCAAATACAAAAAGACTCAGGGAGCGTTTCGGCGAGTCTAAGGTTTTTGAATGCTCTGCTGCAATAGAGCTTGCGCTTCGCAAGGCCGCAAAGCAGGGCATAATAGACTACAGGCCTGGCATGAGGGAATTTAGGATTGTAAACGATAGTATAAGCCCGGAGCAGCGAGCCGCGCTTGAGTACATGCGCACATTCCTAAAAGAGAAAGGCACAGAAATACAGGACATGCTCAATCACATAGTCTTTGACATACTTGGTAACATAGTGGTGTATCCTGTTGAAGATGAGGGCAAGTATTCCGATCATTTCGGCAATGTGCTGCCAGATGCGATACTGATACGCAAAGGCTCCACAGCGCAGCAGCTTGCTTATAAAATACACACCGATCTAGGTGACAGGATGCTTTACGCCATAGATGCAAAGACAAAAATGAGAATAGCAAAAGATTACGTGCTGAAAGACGGCGACGTAATCAAAATCGTCAGCGCTGCAAAAAAACAGTAATCACTTGTGCCTTGCAGCCGAGAGCATTGCAAGCAGTGGTGTAAGCACCATAATTATTGCTATTGGTATTGCTACAAGGTATACTGTAAAATTGTACACGCTCAGATTTGGTAGTATCGTAGGGAACATGTTAAGGCTTGTGTACTTTGCTATCAGGAATATTATGAATATCGCTATCAGGTAAACAAGCGACATGTAGATTGCGTTTATTATGCTCCTGTATGCAACTCTTACGCCTTTGCTTACTACACCTATCCTCTCGCCAAGCCATAGCGATACGAGCAGTGGTATTATTATGCTGCCCGGCAAGTATACTATGTAGCCAGCTACCTGGTTGAAAACATTTTTGTATTGTGCAATGCCGAGGCTCCCTGCCAAAGGCACTATAACAAGCTCTATTATTATTGACAAAAGCAGCATGCCTATCCAGAATGTAAGCGGCTCTGCAATGCTGAGCCCTTCGCCCTGTTGCGCGTTGCTGTTGCCCTGCAAAGGGGGTGCTTCATCCCCAGGCTTGAATGTGCCATAAGGTTGGTTATCCAAGGTTCCACCATTAAAGTTTCGATAAAATATATTTAAAAGATTTGTGGGTTACTTTCATTTCTATGACACTATAAATTATTAATACCTTCCACATCTTTTGGACATATTTGAAAGCCTAGAAGCACTTAAACAATGAGTTACTTATAATTTTTCCTTCATAAAAACAAATAATAACTAGAAGTTGATTTTTTGATATTCGCGATAGGCACTGCAAATAGCATGAAGATCAATGCTGCCACCAAGGTCATATCTAGGTTTGTCAAAAAGCCTACGATTGTGAGCTACAATGCGCATTCCAAGGTCCAGGAAACGCCTATTGGCAAGCACACCTTCAATGGTGCTTGCAATCGGGCTTTGGAAACAATGTCTAACGTGCATGCCGACTTCTATATAGGGATAGAAAGTGGCATCATAGAAAGGTATGGCACGATTTATGAAGAAGCATGGTGCTGCATCATAGATGGCAATGGGAATCGCTATTACGCATATTCAAGCGGGCTCAAGGTTCCAGAATTGGTAACGAGTGCTATGAGTTCAAAGAAAATGACTCACAATAAAGTAATGGAGATTTTGCAAAAAAGATTCAATCTGCCAAGAAATGATACATGGGGGAATTACACAGGCAATGCGCTTGGCAGGAGCACCTCCATAGAAGAGGCAGTAAGGAACGCAATGATCCAGATATTCCCAAATAGGCAGAGCCTTTATAAGCTAAATAGTGCGCAAGATTTGTAAAATGCTTAGAATTGGTGTTATCTATGGATAGGATGGAAAACCTGAAAGATTATGCAATAAAGTTTTTGAGCGGGCCCGAATTTGCAAAGCATTACTACCACAACGAGATACATACATTAGATGTTTATAGAAGTGCAAGCAGGTATGCAAAATTGGAAAAGCTGGGCAAAGAGGAAACAGAGATGCTGCTTGCTGCTGCGCTGCTCCACGATTTTGGCTATGCTAAGAGATATGACAAGAACGAGCCGGACGGTGCCAAAATGGCTGGCGCTATACTGCCAAAGTATGGATTCAACGTTGATGAAACAAGGATTGTGCAGCACGTAATACTCGAAACAGAGTTTCCGCAGCATCCTTCGGACAAGCTTGGCTACATAATATGTGATGCAGACCTTGACATACTTGGCACTAGCAGGTTTATGAAGCGCACAATGGACTTGAAGAGAGAGATTGAAGAAGTTAAAGGTATAAAATATACCAATGCAGAATGGTACAAAAGCCAGATAAAATTGCTTGAAAGTCACGAATTCTTTACCAAATCTGCAAGAACACTAAGGAGTAAAGGCCAAGAGGCAAACCTTGAAAAGCTAAAGGCGCTTTTGAGAATTGAAGAATCATCGCAAGGTTAGCTTCAATGGCCAAAGCAAAATATGCATTTTGCTATTTTCATGCTGCAAGCATAAGTATTAAATAATTTTTTAGCAGAATGAGATTGATTCAATGGCAAACCTTTATACGCCTCAATCACAGGCAGGAGTATTGAGCTTTTACGATGCGCCTACGAAGGGTCCGAAGATAAACCCAAAAATAATACTTGGAGTGGTTGTAGCCTTCGCAGTGATAATACTGGTAATAGACCACTTTATCTATTCCCTATAAAAACAGTAAAGAGGTTAGGCATATTTGAAGATATCCTTTCTAACTTCTGTAACATCACCAGTTTCTGCAAGATAATACAATATTGATCTTACTCCATCTGCATCAATGCCAACCTTCTGCGCTATCTCCTCCGCGCTAGCTGGCTTTTGCTCTATGATTTTGATTATTTTTGGTGCATATCTGTTTATGAATCCTCTAAGTGCAATGTAAAACTTCTTGTTGAATGCTCTTGTCCCTATGATGAGGCCCTGCTTTATGCTCTCTTCCAATGCAGCTGACACATTTGCCGCATCTGCTTCATTGTTCAGCACAATAAATCCTTTGGATTCCAGCACTTCAAGATAGTTGTTGTTTATGAGCTTTGCTTCCCAGTGCTTCTCCCCCGTTGCTTGGTTGCTTTTTTCCTGTGCTACCTGCTCTGCATGGCTCTGCTGCACGGCTTTATCCCTTTTTCCAAAGAGGAATTTGTCGTATACCACTTTGGGTATGCTATACTTGAACTGTGCCTCACCAGGCTTTTTGTAAGGAACAACATAGCCCTTTCTGATGAGCTCTTGCAGCACGCTCCTTTCAGAGCTGTCCAATATTCTGTCAACGTTGCCAGCTGTCCTGTCGCTATATCTAAGGGTGTCGAGCTTCTTGAGCAGCTCGAGCTCATGCTCGTCTATCTCAACGTTTTTGCTTTCTTTTGCAACCTGCTGTGCTGCCTGCTGCCTTGTAGCACCTTTGTTGTCTGTAACCTTTGTGAGCAGCGCCGCTATGTAGCTTTTCTTTGCAAAGATAAAACTCTTGTCAGAGTATTTGAAGAATTCGACTTCGTCGCCTTCCCCAATGCCCAATGCCTTGATTACCTCAAACGGCAAGCCAACTACAAGCTTGTTGTTGAGCTTGTAAACTTTTATCATATCACCTAAGTATTTTTAACCTTGCTTGATATATTTATAACATGCAAAGCTTAAAAGAGTTTTCAATTTATACAAGGAGCACTATTGATAGCAAGTATACATACGCTCTGCTTGCGAATGCAGAGGCAATGGGGCTCAGCAAGCTTTTGCTCAATGAAAATGCGGGTTCTAACATAGCACACGAGCTGTTACACAAGCACAAGAATGATTCCATATTAGTAGTATGCGGTTGCGGGGGAAACGGCAGCATAGGTATTTCTGTAGCAAGGCACCTGTTCGAATATGTGCCTTCTCTTGATATAGCACTTCTCTGCGATGGCAGCGAGATTAAAAGCAATGAGGCAAGGACCAACCTAGAGATAATGCGCAAGCTTACCGACATAGTAGAGATTAAAGGAGACATGGAAAAGCTCAAAGCAATGGTAAAAAAAGCAGATGTTGTAATAGACGCAATTATAGGAGTCGGATTGCGCGGCAGGGCAGACAAGAACCTATCCAATGCGATACGTGTTATAAACGATTATGCCCATTATATAGTATCGGTTGATCTTCCCTCTGGGCTGAATGCCGATACGGGCCTTCCAAACAAGGTTTGCATCAATGCCAACCTTACATACATGCTTTACAAGCCAAAGCCCTTATCAGTCACAAGAAGCTACGTAAAGAATTCAATAATACTTGATCTCGGCCTTCCATTTTCATCTGAGCTTCTTGCCGGGCCTGGAGACGTGATGCTCGCTACAGAACCGATAGCTTTCAATGCCAACAAGTATACTCACGGCAGCGTGCTTATTGTGGGTGGCAGCGCGGATTATCCTGGAGCCCCGCTCCTGGCTGCACACAGCAGCATGAATGCAATAGCTTCGCTATACAGCGGCTCTGGCTATGTTACAGTTGCTGCGCCGTCAGGCTCGCTTAAAAACGAGATGGTGCCACCTACGCTTATCGTTAAGGAATTCGGTGCGCGGGAATTTTCCGCTGAAGATATTCCAAGGATTGCAGACATAAGGCACGATGTTGCAGTGATAGGGCCGGGCCTTGCCTCAACAAGCAAGGGCTTTGAAAGCATAATGAAATTTATAAAGTCTGAACTGGCCCGCAAAAAAGGCGTAATAATAGATGCTGCAGCAATAAAAGCAATATCTCGCAACACAAGCGTGCTTGGGAAAAACTGCATTGTTACGCCTCATGATGGCGAGTTCAAAAGCCTTACAGGTGTAAATCTCAAGAATGCTCCACTGGAGAAAAGAATCTATGCTGCTATAGACTTTGCAAAATCATACAAGTGCACAATAGTATTAAAAGGCCATGAGACGATAATAACCGACGGCTCGCTGCTGAAAGTAAATGTTGCGGCATCCCCTGCACTCGCAACAATGGGTACCGGCGATGTACTTAGCGGGATAATAGCCAGCTATTTTGCCGCACACAATAATGCATTTGAGAGCGCGGTAGCCGGTGTATACGTGCATTCTTTGATAGGTGATGAGCTTTACAAGGAAAAAGGCGTGCACATAACCGCAGAGGACGTAATCGCAAAGATTCCCAGCGTGCTGAAAAGGTTTGATGTTATAATATAGGTGTTTGTTTGGACATTGTTGAAAGCCCGTACAATGTGCTTTTGAAGCGAATAGAGGAAGCAATTTTCGGAGCATGCGGCAAGCTCGGCTTCAAAGCCAACTCGATCGAGATACGGAACAGCATAACCCCGTCTAAGGCTTTTGGCGACATTTCGTCTTCTATAGCATTCAGGTTCGCAAAAGTGTCTGGCATTGATCCTGCAAAGGTTGCAAAGGACATTGCTGAAAGCATTTCAAGCATAGACATGATAAGCAGCATAACAACCGAAAATGGCTTTGTCAATTTCCATATTGACAGAGTGCCATTTTCCAAGGCAGTAGTTGAATATGCTTTGGGCATCGGCAAGCGCGTATCTGGCATTGGCACAGGCAAGCGCGCCATGGTCGAATATCCGAGCGTAAATCCAAACAAGCCGTGGCATATCGGGCACCTGAGAAACGCACTTATCGGCGATTCTGTATCAAATATACTAGAAGCGTGTTCTTTCGATGTATTGCGCACGGATTACATTGATGATTTGGGCTTGCAGGTAGCGGAGAGCGTATGGTGGTACCTAAAGGGCAACAACAAGCCGGAAGGCAAGTTTGACCATTGGCTCGGCAAGCAGTATGTAGAGGCAAACAAGTACATGAAGGAGCACGATTCCGTTTCTGAGATAAACAACGTGCTTTCGCTTATAGAGCAGGATGGCACCTACGAATCGAAGATGGCAAGAGATCTTGCAAAGGAGTGCATACTTGCAGAATATAAGACCGCTTTCGATTATCTTATATACCATGATCTAATGGTATGGGAGAGCGACATAGTGAGGAAAGACCTGCTTTCAATAGCCATGAAGCTGCTCGAGCAAAGCGGCTTTGTCCGCAAAGAGCAGGATGGCGATTTCAAGGGTTGCATTGTGATAGACCTGTCTTCAATAAAGAACCTGCCTAACGAATTCAAAGGCATGAAAGAAAACGTCAAGGTTCTAGTGCGAAGCAACGGCGTGCCTACATACCTTGCTAAAGACATAGCGTTTCACATGTGGAAGTTCGGCATAATAGAGGATCCGTTCCATTATTCTGTGTTCATAGAAAAGCAGCCTAACGGCAAGCCAGTTTACACCACGGCAGAGGAAGGTGCAAAAATGCAGTTCAACAAAGCTGATCTTGCAGTCAACATAATAGATGTAAGGCAGAGCTATCCTCAGGCTCTTCTCAAGCTTGCGTTTGAGGCAATCGGCAGGGCTGACAAATCTTCAAGCCTGCAACATCTGTCATACGGAGAAGTTGAGATAGAATCTGGTGGGCTTTCAGGCCGTGAAGGCACTTGGTTAGGGTACAGCGCAGATGATCTTCTTGAAGAGGCAAAAAAGAAGGCCCTTGCGCTGATCAAGGGACGCTTCGATTTCACATCTGAAGAGCAGGAAAGGATTGCAAAAAACGTTGCTCTTGCGGCAATAAAATTCGAGTTCCTAAAAGTGGGCATTGACAAAAAGATAATATTCTCATGGGGACGCGCACTCAACTTCGAAGGTAATTCTGGGCCTTATGTGCAATACATGTATGCAAGGGCAAGCAGAATACTAGGAGATGCTGGAACAAGGGTGCATCAGGCTTTTGGCCTTTCCGGCGATTACGATTTTGAGCTTGTCAAATCCATATCAAAGTTGCAGTATGTGATGGAAAAAGCTTCATCGGAATACAAGCCAAACCTTGTTGTCGAATATGCTTTGGAGCTTGCAGACAACTTCTCAAGATTCTACGAGAATGCACCTGTGCTGAAGGCAGAGCCAGGAGTTAAGGAAGCAAGGCTTGCGCTTCTTGCGGCTTTTTCATCAACAATGAAATTTGTGCTTGGTACAATAGGCGTGGATGCGCTTGACAAGATGTGAACTATGGTATTTTTGATAATCGGACACAGAGGAGCAAGCGGTAATGCGCCGGAAAACACATTGAAGAGTTTTGCCGAGGCAATAAGCGACGGTGCAAATGCTGTGGAACTTGACGTCAGGAGCACTAAAGACGGCAGGCTTGTGGTATTCCACAACGAAAAGCTTGACAAACTCACCGGCGCAAAAGGCTACGTTAAGGATTTTACATTGCGCGAGATAAAAGGATTAAGCATAGATGGAGAAAAGATACCAACATTGGAAGAAGCCCTTGAGTTTATACACAAAAATGTGGGCAAAAAACTAGAGAAGGTGCTTATCGAGATAAAGGAACCTGGCACGGAAAGCGCCATAATAGATGAGATAAAGAAGTTTGGCATGGAAGATGTTGCAATAATAATATCGTTTCACGAGGATTCACTGAGGAAGTCTAAGGCTATTGACAGTAAAATAGAAACAGGTTTCATATATGCAAGCTACAAGGATCCAATAGGCACAGCAAAATCCATTGGTGCAAGCTACCTGCTGCCGCTCTATAGGTTTACCCATTCAAAGGACATAGAGCGTGCGCATGAAAACAATTTCAAGATTATAGTATGGACCGTAAACGGCAAAGCCGAAATGGAGGAATTTAAAAGGAAGGGAGTTGACGGAATAGCAACAGATTACCCATCTATATTATCAAGCTTGAAGTGATTTTGTGAAGATAGCAATAGGGACAACAAACAAGCTTAAGGTTGATGCAATAGAAAGCGTTCTCAAAAAGGCTTTTGACAATGCAGAGTTTGTTTCGATTGGAACCAATTCTGGCGTGAGCGAAGATCCAAAAGGAGACGATGAGGGAATAAGAGGAGCCATAAACAGGGCAAAAAGCGCCATGAATCTCGCAAATGCTTACATGGGCGTTGGCGCGGAGGGCATAACGTCAAAAAACAGCTTCGGCAGCTTTGTATATGGATGGGTTGCGATAGTTGACAGAAGCGGTGCTGTTGGCATAGGCGCAAGCGCGCAGGTGATGCTCCCAAGCCAAATAGCAGATATGATCGATAGCGGCATTGGCTTGGCGGAAGCAATGTCGTCCCTGTCTGGGAAAAGCAAAGAAAACGTACGCACTGAGCTTGGCACGAATGGCATACTTACTAATGGTATGTATGACAGGAAAAAGGAGTTTGTAGATGCAACAACATGCGCCCTTGCAGCGTTCGTGTCAAAATACTATAAGAATCAAGATGAAAACGAGTAAAAAAGCATTTACAAAAAGGCTTCCATATATTTTTATATCTTGCTTGCAAATTTAAAAGAGTGAGCATGGGCCCGTAGCTCAGCTTGGATAGAGCGGCATCCTCCTAAGGTGAAGGTCGCGGGTTCAAAGTGCGCTTTCTTGAAGAACGTGCATGAAAATCCCGCCGGGCCCGCTCTTTGATGGTGTTATTATGGCAAAAGTTATCAAGGAGAAAAAGCATGCACAGAGTGAAGAACCTGTGTTTCTGGTAAAGCCCGCTATGAAGAACTATGGGCTCGATTACCTGCATATATCGCTGATTGTCCTTGTAGTAATACTGGTGGTATTGGCAATAGCGCTGGCAACGTCAAAGCCCGCTACAATAGTGAAGAATTGCCAGTATGGCATGTCTAATGGTGTATGTAATACTCCAAAATACAATAATACGCAAGTGATGCAAGTTGTAGGAAGAATACTAGCAAGCTACTCATCTGTCAATACGTCGCTCTCGCTTCTTCCATATTATTCCATTATTAACAGCACAAAAGTCTATTACCTAGCAAACAGCAGCGATTGGTTGGTAGTTGTCCCGTTTAGGGATCCTTTTGTAAACAATGCCATATACAACATGTCAATGCTTTTAAATAGCAACCTCACGCTAGTGAGTGCATACCTGCAAACCCTCAAGCCTGCCGGATTGTCAAATGATACTGTGGTGGCAAGCGGAGTGATAAGTATAGGTGGCAAAGCTCAATGCAATTCTACCATGCCAATCCCTGTTTATGCGATAACGGATCCGTATGCGCCTGGTGCAATCAATGCGCTTAAAGAATCATATATGGATTCTATGCACTATTCCAATTCAATAAACATGAGCTATTACTTCATATTTACTCCTTATGCGGAAAACTTTTACCCGAGCTACGGAATAGGCACTACACAAGAAGCTGCCAGCTACCTTTTCTGCGCGTACAAGAACGGCAGGCTTAATCAGTTCCTTGAAAATTTTAGCAGCGCTTTCAATGGCTACCCCTTATCAAATTCGTCCATGCAAGCCATAGCCGAAGATTCTGGGCTAAACTCCCAGAGCTTCAACTCGTGCCTTCAAACATCATCTGCGCCCCTCGAGTACCAGGCAAAGCTTGCTTCCTATTACAATGTAACTTCTACTCCAGTATTCATAGTCAACTGCAAGTATCTTGCAATACCCGCAACGCTGAACCAAACAATAAAATATGCTCTTGGCAACATGGGCAAGTGAATGGTGCACATAATACTAGGAATAGATCCAGGCAAGACAACAGGCATAGCGTGCCTTGATCTGAAAGGCATGCTCCTGCTTGCAGACCACAAGCTATTTGCCGGGGAAGAATGGATAATAAAAACCGCAAGCACTGTAGGCATACCTGTTGTGGTTGCAAGCGACAAGCCCACAAGGAGCATCGTAATAGACAAGGTAAATGCAGCATTCCATGCAAGAGCTTTCTATCCAAGCAAGGTAATCAAGGCTTACGAGAAGCGTGCAATGGGCGAAGCAGCAAAGATATCGAACATACACGAGCGCGACGCATATTCCGCGGCTCAAAAAGCATACAATGCGTTTGAAAATAAGTTTAGGCAGATAGACAGCGAGATAAAAGACAGCAACGAAGCTGATGAAGTAAAAGCGAAGGTAATAATGAAATACTCGGTCAGCGAAGTGCTGTCAAACAAAATTGCTAACAGGAGATGAGCAAAAGTTAAGTTTATATGCTTGCCCTTTTAAAATACTAAGCAAATAATGGTGACTTTTTGAGGGCCCAAAGGCAGACCAGCATAGAAGTAGACAGTACTTTTTTGAATGAAATAAACATGTCTCTTAGCGTTACTCCTCTCAAGGCGCTAGCATATATGCTTGGCTTTGCTCGCCAATTCTCAAAGAGGCTAAGGAACAAGAAGCACTATGTATCGCTATATTCAAGGAGGATAAATTCCGAATTCAAATTTTCAAAAGCAATGGCCAAGCTGGCTTCAGCAGGCGATTTCGATACAACAATGTTCTACAAGAGTATTCCAAGCGCCGTTTACGCATATGTGAGCTTCTTCTATGCCCTAGACAAAAAGGAACTGGAGCAATATGTATTGATGTTCGATGCCAAAGACAATAGCAACATGCTTCTCAAGCCCGCCTTGCTTGCTCTTGGCAACGAGAAGAAAAGCGCCGCGATAAAAGCCATAGAATCCTACATATATTCGATTCCTTTCTTCATGATGCAGAGCACTGTAAGCACAATACTGAACATAATGCAGTTTGAATCAAGCACCGCGATAAGAGGCATACCGCAGAGTATAGTTGACAAGATGGAAAGCTCACTTCTGCAGTCAGGCAGCATAATAAAGTCAATGGAAAGCTTCAAGCAAAACCCTGCGTTGCTTGAAGCAAGCAAGCTTGAGATGGCAAAAACATTAGCTGAGCTCGCCGCGCACGATTCATATGCTGGCGATATAATAAAAGAGATGGTCGATGTGCAGAGTTCCCGCACAGCAAAGCTTTTTAGAATTGTAAGGAAGAAATTGTGATAGCTGATCATTGTCAGGCTCCCATCGTCTAGCCCGGTCAAGGACGCGGCCCTCTCAAGGCCGAAACTCGGGTTCAAATCCCGGCGGGAGCATTTACATGCTACGAGGAAGCGTATTCAAATCCTAAAGCAAATGGCAAATAATAAAAAGCCGCATATAATATTAGATTGTCTTGTGCCTAATTCTTGTGTTTTTATTGAAGATATAGCGTTGCATATCGTTGGTGAGTTGATTAGTTTATAGGCGCTCACTCTCAGGGCTTGCCGTAGAAGAGAGAAAGTAGATTATTGCATTGTGTTATGTTTGATGTCGAAACAAGATTCAATTTATTGATTATTAAAATTGGTAATAGATAATTTAATATATTTAATCTATTACTATTATATAAATATTAATAGGTGGTGATTATATGAACATAGAAAATGCTTTGGCGAGATATATTGATTATGGGAGCAAAATAGAGCTGATAGAAAGGGACATACCTGTAAGCGATAATAGCAATTTTATAAAGGCGCTCGTTGGCCCTAGAAGGGCCGGGAAGAGCTCAATGATGCTTATACTGATGCAAAAACTCCGTAAAAAAGGCATAACTCCAATTTTCATAAATGGAGAAGACATTGATTTTGTAGGCATTACTCCCGAAAACCTAGATAAGATAGAAGATACAATTTACAAAGTGTATGCTTTAAGTGCCTCAAAACCTGTTTATCTTTTTATAGACGAAGTGCAAAGCTTCCCTGAATGGTCCAGATGGCTAAGAACCCTTTTCGATGAAAACAAGTATAATATTTTTGTATCTGGCTCTACATCAGAGCTAACCAGCGATGCTTTGCCTTCAGAGCTCAGGGGTAGGTCATTGGAAACCATTGTGTTGCCGTTTTCATTTAAAGAGTATTGCACCGCAAAAGGCTTAGTATATAAAAAATTCATGAATACAGAACAGAAAGGTGCTATTATTAAGGCCCTTTCAGAGTATATAGACTTTGGTGGTTATCCAGAAGTTGTAAAAGAGAGTGATGATGACTCCAAAAAAAGTATTCTTGCAAACCTTTATGCAACTGTGCTACAGCACGATATCATAGAAAAGTATAGGATACGGAAAATCAACGAGTTTAAAATATTTATCAATGCGGTTTTTGGATCCGCATGCAGGAACATCTCTGTTCCAAAAATAGTCCACTGGTTTGAAGGGCAACGTATAAGCATAAACAACCAGACAG
>JBMFWR010000015.1:0-16252 GCA_049965095.1 Candidatus Micrarchaeia archaeon | reverse complement strand
TAGCCATTAAGGTATTGCCCACAACAAGCTCAAGCCTTTCCAGCCCGCCCTTCTGGCCTTTCGGTATGATAAAACCTGCATCAATTGCTTTCCTTCTAACTGATTCAATCTGTTCCTCATTTAAGCCATTTATTACAATATCAATATCATGAGTTGGCCTTTGATTCTTTTCGCAGATAAGGTTTGTCGCCCTTCCACCTATAAACATTATATTCCCTTTGCCAAAAACCTCTTCCAGTTTTGAATAAGCGTAATGTAACTCGGATAATGAAAAATTGGTTTTGACTTTATTTACTTCCATAATAGTTTCCTTCCCTGCACCATATTTAAGCTTTTTGTTTTGTTCAAAATTTTTAAAATTTATTTTTTATTATGAAACATTCATATGCATAGCAATTCTTTGCCGCTTGCCTTTTGTTAAGCATGCATTTTTTAATTTATTATGTTATTGTTAAATACTAAGGTGTTTTAATGGAGGAAAAAAAGATGCTTGTGCTGGTTGACGAGAATGACAACCCTATCGGCACAGCGGAAAAAATGGAAGCCCACATGAACGGTGGCAAGCTTCACAGGGCATTTTCAATATTTGTATTTAATGACAAAGGACAAACAATGCTGCAAAGACGCGCCATGACAAAATACCATAGTCAAGGGAAGTGGAGCAATACGTGCTGTTCGCACCCTTATGTTGGAGATACTATTTTGGACGCAGCACATCGCAGGTTGAAGGAGGAGATGGGCTTTGATTGTGATTTAAATGAAGCTTTCTCATTCGTATATCATGCGGAAGTGGGCAATGGCTTGACCGAAAACGAGTTTGATCATGTAATATTTGGAACATTTAACGGTAAACCGAACATTAATCCGGAAGAAGCAATGGATTACAAGTGGATAGATCTGGAAGCGTTGAAATCAGACATAGTTAAGAATCCAGAAAGCTACACTCCATGGGTAAGGATATGCATTGACAAGGTTATAGACGCATACAGGAAGTGGAAAAGATAACGTTTGTATAATCTTTGCTAGAAATGTTTTCCAATATTAGCGCTTTTTTGCTTCCTTGTTTAGAAGGGAGATCTTTGCCTTTATACCGCCGAAAGCGTATCCGCCAAGCTTGCCATCAGACCTTATAATTCTGTGGCACGGCACAGCTATTGGGAGAGGGTTTCTACTTAGCGCACTGCCTACTGCCCTTACCGCATCTGGCTTGCGTATGGCGTTTGCTATGTCCTTGTAGGTTGTAACACTTCCTGGAGGAACATGCAGCACAGCGAGGAGCACGGATTTCTGAAAGAGTGTTAGTTTGCTGCGCCGTATTGCGGCTTCTGCACATTTTGCTTCGTTATGTACCATTTTCTTCATCACTCCTGTCTTCTCTTGGCTTTATAGGGAAAAGCTCATGTCGCGCAGCTATCATTATCTCTTCAGGATCGCCGTTCATCTCAACTATTGTGTTGTAAGCTTTTTGCCCACCAAGCACGTACATTGCAAGGTTCGAATCATTGCCTAGGTTGGCCATTCCAGTAATCTTAAGCACCGAAAGTCTCACCATATCGTCTTCGGTAAGGCAGAATGCTATTATTGTGCCTGTGTAATTTGCCATAATTTCGTCCTTCCTGTAGGTCGGTACCATGTGCATTATCTCATGTGCAAGAACTTTTATCATTATTGCTTTGTATGCGCTCAGTGTATTTACGTCTCCGTGCAGTTTTTTTGAAGCCCTTTCTGCTTCTTCTAATATGAAAGCAGAATCTATGTATATTATGTGCTCGTCAGGTATTGCCAGCGCGTCAGCCCCTGACAGGTGCAATCCATCAAAGCACCTCACTTTGAAATTCCTGATCTTTATGTCAAAATTTAACTCGATAAATTTGGATATTTGCTTTGAGAGTCCGATAACCTCATATTCGCTCATCGGCTTTGCGGCAGTTTTCGTCTCTTGGGCCATTTAATACAGGATACTTTAGTCAAGAAACTTTTTTATTGCTTTTCTGTTGCACATGGCGTGCATGGCATGCCTGCCCTATGATTGAAGTCATGTATTTAAACTTTCTTATGTATGCATATATGATAAAAATGGTCGCTAACAAGAATTCCGGAAACGGCAACGGGGTATTGTTCCTTGTTTACTTTTTGACTTGGCTGACAGGAATAATATTCTATGTTGTAGGAGGAAAAAACAATGCAAAGATGAGGTTCCACGCCATGCAGGCGATATACCTTGGCGCAATACAGATAGTGCTTTCAATATTCTTCGGCTTGCTTGGTATAAGCACAATAGGCAGCGCAATAAACCTGCTTATATTGCTTTACGCATGGTATCTTGGAATAAGGGCAGCAAGCGGTGCTGACATAGAGATACCAACACTAGGCGAATATGCAAAAAAAGCAGCAAACTACAGGTAAGAAAGTTCGGCATAGCACTTGCTATGCCTTTTCATGCTTTATTCTGCTTTAATTGGTATTATCACTGGTGAGCGTGCATGCCCATTCCAGCATGTCTGTCATGCTCTGTGGGCTCATTAAGCTCTTCAAGTTTGTTCTCTTTTAGTTTTTCTATCGCTTCACGTAACGTCTTATCACTTGACTTGTATACTTTTATGCCGTGCTCCTTGAGCCAGTAGAATGCACCAGGCCCGATATCTTTTATAATGACAGCATCGAACTTCAAGCCCGAAAGCAGCTCAAAAATAATCTTGCTCCTTTCGCTTTCAGCACCTGCCTGGCTTTTGTTTTCTATAATTTCTTTTTCATCTTCTGGCGCATCAGAATCGAATATTCCGAACTTTGGGGCCCTGCCAAAATGGTTTGATATCATAAAACCGTCTTTTTGGGGCAACAGTGGTATCAATATTTTCATTTTTACACCTCCGCTTATTTTACAATATTGCCGTTTATTATAACATGAGAAACATTTGAGGGGTTCGCAGAATAGACTATGTTGTTTACTATGTTTAATTCGCTTGACGGCGTCATGTTTGGTTTTTCTGTATCCAAAAGCACAAGATCTGCTTTCTTGCCCAATTCTATCGAACCGAGATCCTTCCTGTGAAGCGCCTTTGCGCCGTTGATTGTGGCCATGTCAAATACACGCTGCGCACTTATTTTGGCTGCATCCCCGGTTTTGTCTTTCAATGACAATGCAGAAAATTTCATTGCCTCGAACATATTCAGGGAGTTGTTGCTGCCGTTGCTGTCCGTCCCTATGGATATGTTAACGCCGGATTCAAGCATTTCGCTTATTGGGGCACTCCCGCTAGCCAGCTTGGCATTGCTTATGTGGTTCCATGAAACGCTTATACCAGACTTGGCAAGCATTTTAATTTCATCCTCTGAGAGCCACACGCAATGCGCAGCAACTACCCTTTGATTCAGCATTTTGTGCTTGTAGAGGTGCGCAACCGGAGTGTCCCCTGTTTTCTTGCTGTAATCTGTGATTTCTTTGCGGGTTTCCGCCAGGTGCATGTGCAATATCGTATTATACTCTTTTGCGAGGCTCTCCGCTTTGGCTATTGTGGCGTCGCTTGCTACATAGACCCCTTGTATGCCAACTGAAGGTGTTACAAGGTTATTGCCTCTAAACGATTTTATGAATCTCTTCGCATTGTCAATTGGGTTACCATGCTGTGTAGTATACTTTTTGTCAAGCACAACCCATGAGAGGAATGACCTTATTCCTGCTTGCTGCGCGGCCCTCGCTATTGTATCTTCTGAATAGTACAGATCAAGAAACGACGTAATGCCTGAATCTATCATTTCCTTTATGCCAAGAAGGGCAGAATCGAATATCTCATTTTCTTTCCTATTAGAATCAAGCTTGAATGTCTTCTCCAGGAATAATTCAAGGTCAATGTCATCAAGAAGGCCTTTAAACATCGACATTGCCACATGGGTGTGTGTATTTATAAAGCCAGGGAGGACTGCATAACCATCACTCTCCATTACAACATCTGCAGAGGGGCTTTTGCTGCCAATATATGCTATCCTATTGCCTTTTATGAAAAGGTTAGACTTGAATATAGACCTTTGCGAATTCTGCGTTACAAGTAGTGCGTTCCTTATGAGTATTGTCACGAAACCATCCGCTATTTATTTATGCCAAGCAAAATATAAATTGAATGTTTTTTAAACTTGAAGTGCTTATACATTGCCGAGAAGTTTTGCCCTGATCTCATCGCTCTCCTTTTTCGCCTCTGCTAGAATTATGTTTTTCATTTTTCCAATCTCTGCGTTTGCCAGCTTGCAAAACTCGATAATACTCATGATACTATCAATATATTGCTTCAACTCACCTGCGCCGCTACCTGATTGCCTGCTTGCTTTAATCGAAAGCTTGTATGCACTGCTTGCCTTTTTGCAAAATTTTGTAAAACTCTTAAAATGCATAGCAAAGACCAGGTCAACGCGCTTGCCGTAATCCAAAAAAGAGTTAACCTCCTGGATGTAAAACCACCTTTCAACTGGGCCAGATAGCCTGCCTTTTAGCTCTTCAAAGTCTCTATCCCTCATTTCAGAATATTCTTCTGAAAGCTGCTTAAGCAGGACAAGATTGTCCTGTTTTGCCTTTATGTTCAGAACCCCACCTTCCTTGACAAGAAAAGAATAAGCTTCGTTTGCCTTCCTTGCTATAACCTGCGAATACGGGCTTGAACTTATGTCTGGATGATATTTGCGCATAATGCGCCTATATGCATCCTTTATGCGCTCGGTATTGGTTGTTGGGCTTATTCCAAGAATCCTGAAACATTCATAATACTTTGCATTACCCGGGAATAGCTTAAGCACTTCTTCGTACTCCTTGTCAAGCTCTTTTGCAAGCTTCTCAAACTTATCTTCCCTTGCACGAACAAGCTTAGCGCCCAGCTTTCTCCCAATGAAGCCTATTGCCATCAAAACCAATCTATCTTTTATACTTTTCCTGCTATATAATTGTATGGAAAAGGATTTTAACAGAGATGCAGAAAAACTGAGAAAAGTATCATTGTGCTTTATACAGCAAGATGGCAAGATCCTCTTGGCAATGAAAAAAAGAGGATTCGGCGCAGGTCTGTGGAATGGCTACGGTGGGAAGCAAAAGCCGGGCGAGAGTATTGAGGAAACAGCAATAAGGGAAACAAATGAGGAGATAGGAATAAAAATCAACAAAATGGAGCATGTTGCCACCATAAACTTCTTTTTTGACGACGAACCTGCAGATGCCAACTTAAATCAGAAGGTTTTTGTCTACATGATAAAAGACTATGCAGGAAGCCCAACCGAAAGCGAGGAGATGAAACCAGAATGGTTTGACATAAAGGATATACCTTATAGCAGGATGTGGGCTGATGACAAATATTGGCTGCCAAAGGTGCTCGAAGGCAAAAAACTCAACGCAACGTTTGTCTTCGGAAAGGGCAATTTTGTCAAGGAAGCCGAAGTGAGAGAACTTTAGCAGTCGCATATCTAATCTGCTCAACCTGTCGTTCTGGACACGGCTTTTGCAAGGCTTTTCAGCGCAGCATATTTGTCAGAGCTTTCGATATTTGCACTATCTACAATTCTAGACATCTCTTTTATTACATCGTCATAGTGCTGCCTGTTTATCCTGTATGGTATTCCATCCTTCCCACCAACATTATATGCATAAATTATCGGGTCGCGCAGCGCAAGATCCTTGTCGTATATTAATGATGATATGAGTGCAAGAGATTTGACTGTCTTTCTTCCAATTCCTTTTGAGAGCAAAACCTGCTCATAATTCCTTGGGCTCAATTCATATGCATTAGAAAGGGCTTCAATGCCGCGCTTCGTAAGGTCGATTTCTGGTATTATCTGATGCCGCGAAGGGTATGCTTTCGCCACTGCTTTGGAATCGAACGAATGCACAGCGAGTTCTTCAAGCACCGCGGGGAAAGATTCCCTCGACCATTTGTTTGACTCTGATGACAGATCAATGCTGTATCTTCTTGCAGTTGCATGAATACCTGAATGTGGCTCATTTGATATGTCGCTCTTGTCAACAAGCGCGCTGTCCCATTGGAACCTTACAGCCATGGTGCCTTTCTGTTCCATCCCTTGCTGTACCACAGCCCACCTTCCACTCTTTGTAAAGATGAAAGAGTGGTGGTATATTGAAATGTTGTCATAGACCATTGCTGAATCGATTTTAGCGGAAAGCCTGCTGTATCTGATTAAGGTTTCTGGGCTGCTTAAGCCAAGCCTATCTGCGCTTTTTTCTATGTCGTTAGGAGTATTTGTACCTGCTTTCCCCTTGCCGCCGTTTATTGCTATCTCTTTGCTTTCTGCCAGCGCCACTTTTAGCGCACCCATAGTAACAGTTGTAGTGCCACTGCTGTGCCAATCATAGCCCAAGGCGCATGCAAAAGCCTGGAACCAATTTGTATTGGCAAGCCTGGCAAGCAGCTCATCAGCCCCATACTCTTCTATTATGACGTCGCTTATGCGCTCTCCAAGCCTTACCATTCTCGAAAAAAGCCATTTTGGAGCACTGCCACCATGCAGTGGCAACGCTGTAAGGGTCCTCATTGATAATGCTTGGCATGCAAAGCTTATATTTGTTGCATTGCTTGCATTCGGCACCTTGCACGTGGTCATCGCCATTAACATCGGCAATGTGCTTTAACAAGATGTGTTCCTTCGTACATGGCAATTTATAGGAGTAGTTTTCATGCTTTGCGCTTTCATAGATTATTGCTTGAGCCTCGCTATACGTTTCCTCCAGATATTATTATTGCTGTCTCTTCCTTTTTAACTGAGCTCTGGAGCTTGCCATATGCCGCAATTCCCGCAGCAGCAGCCAGCTCTATAATAATCCCATATTCCTTGTAAAAAAGCTCCTGCTGCCTTGCCATCTCGCTATCGCTGACAGTAACGAATGTTCCGCCAGTTTCTCTTGCAGCTTCTATAGCTTGCTCACCGTAAGTAGGCAGGCCGACGGCAATTGCATCTGCAAAAGTGCGCGGCTTCGTATATTTTATGCTTGAACTGCGCTTAATCGCCGAGAATATTGGCGAACATCCTGATGCTTCTACACCTATAAGCCTTGGAATCTTTTCTGCAATATGTGCTTCCTTGAGCATGGAATACGCTTTGTAGAGCGCGCTAAACAGCGTTGCATTTCCAACTGGCACTATTATGTTTTTCAGCGAAGGTCTTTGAATGAAGAGTTCATAAGCCATCGTGCCTTGCCCTTCCTTGCGGTAGCAGTAATCGCCTCCAAGAAAAGAGCCATTGCGCTTTGCATATTCTTCTGCATCGCGCTGCGCCTTGGTGAAATCGCCATTGATCATGTGCAGATCAGCATCCTTGGTGCTTTTTATATCTATAAGCTTGTCCTTGTTTGCACCCCTGCTGATGAATACTGTTGCATTGATGCCGTAAAGCTTTGCATAGTATGCTGTAGAGTAGGCCATATTGCCTGTAGACGCGCACACTATCTCTTTGTAACCGTATTCCTTGGCCTTTGCAACTTCTACCACAGAGCCCCGATCCTTGAAAGACCTTGTTGGATTTTCAACTTCAAGCTTGAAGAAAAGGTTCTGTGTGTTTTTGGCTTTTATGAGCTTTGTCATCCCTACCTCAAAATGCTTGTATGAGCCTTTTGGCAATACAGGCTCAAAATCCCAGAAGGATTGAGCACCTTTTATTTTCCCTATGGCTTTTGCACCTTTATATATAACCTCTAATATACCTCCGCATTTGCTGCATAATTGCGACGAGTACGACTGATCATATTCGGCGCCACAAGCAAGGCACTTGAGCTTGTAATCCATAGCGATCAGTTTTACCTTTTTGCAGTCCTTGCGCTTATCTCCTGCCAAAGCTCGTCGATGCTCTTCTCAAGCTCTTTCAGCTCAATGTCGCTGATATTCTTGAATCGCCCTTGAGGCTTTATGTACTGCTCTATCGGCTTCCTTTTTTCTTTGTTTGCCACAACAATGCTTGGGCCGCTGAGCTTAAGCACACCATTCTCATATTCCATGAGAGGCCATATCCCGGTTTCAACGGCAAGCTTTGCCATTTCCATCGTAAGGCTCGGGTCAAAGCGCCAGCCAGGCGGGCAAGGCGATATCAAGTGCAGATACCTGAAGCCTTTGATTGATGCTGCTTTCTTAACCTTTTGCTGGAAGTCAAACGGATATGCAACAGAGAGCGTTGCTACGTAAGGCACCTTGTGGTCCATCATTATGAATGGAAGCATCTTTTTGTATTCCTTTTTGCCTTCAGGTGTTGTCGTGCTCCATGCACCATGTGGGGTCAGGCTGGAACGCTGTATCCCTGTGTTCATGTATGCCTCGTTGTCGTAGCATATGTATATGATGTCTTCGTTCCTCTCCGCTGCTCCGCTTAGCGTAGCAAAGCCTATATCGCTTGTTGAGCCATCACCGGCCCAGACAACCACTTTTGCATCGCTTCCCTGGGCCTTTAGCGCTGCCTTTATGCCAGAAGCCACAGATGCGGCCGCAGCAAAAGCGCAGTGCACCACGGGCACAGCAGAAGGCATGCCATGAACGTCATCTCCCATCACTATCGTCGAGCAGCTTGCAGGAACTACAAGCGCTGTTTCCTTGCCTGTCTCTTCAAGCACAAACTGCAGCTCCTTTGGTATTGGGCATCCTGGGCATGCAGCATTTCCCCTTAGCATAAATTCATCGCTCATACAAGCCACCTCTCGCTCTCAAAATTGCCGCTTGAAATCCTAGAAACGGCATCCTCAAAATCCTCTGGAGTCACATCCTTGCCACCAAGCCCTGCAATAACGCTCGCTACCTTTGTGTTCGTGCTAAAAAGCACGCTTTTCACTTCCGTCGCAAGCATTCCTCCAAGGCCGTAGGAATAGGAGCGATCAAACACAACGATGTTTTTGCCTGACAAGATGCTCTTAACCTGCTCTGATGGGAAAGGCCTGAATACTGTTATCTTGAGCATGCCTGCCTTTATGCCTTTAGACCTAAGTACATCTACAGCATCTTTTGCGTCTCCACTCCATGCTCCCATTGCGACTATAACATAATCTGCATCATCGCATTTGTAATTTTCAACCATGTCGTAATGCCTTCCTGTGAGCTTGCTGTATTCTTGCATTATCTCAATTATATGCGCTTTGGATCCTTCCATTGCCTTCATCTGCGCATGCCTGTAGTTCATGTACGTAGACGGACCTGCAACCGTCCCTATCCCAACAGGCTTGGAAAAATCTATCATGTTGAAGCTTCTTGGCGGAAGGAACGCTTGCACAGATTCGTCATCAAGCACTTCAAGCTTTTCTATTGTGTGAGTTAGTATAAAGCCGTCAAAGCCCACCATGACGGGCATCTCTATAGACTTGTGCTCTGAAATGCGGAATGCCAATATCGTGAGGTCATAGGCCTCTTGCACGTTTTCTGCCATCATTTGTATCCATATCGAATCGCGCTTGGACATTATATCCTGGTGGTCATCCCATATGCTCCAAGGGGCGCCTATGGAGCGCGTTGCGACTGCAGCTACAAGTGGCACTTTTGCGCCGCCCACCCAGTAGATCATCTCTCCCATGTAAAGCAAGCCCTGGGAAGCTGTTGCAGTAAAAACGCGCGAGCCCGCCAAAGCAGCGCCAAATATAGAGGACATTGCAGAATGCTCACTCTCGACTTTTATCATCTCCGCTTTTAATTCACCGCTATTCACGTAATCTGCAAGCTGCTCGAGCATAGTTGTCTGCGGAGTGATAGGGTATACGGCAAGCACTGTCGGCTTCGCTTGCTTAACAGCATATGCGACGGCGTAATTGCCTGCGAGCGCCAGCACCTTTTGCCTTTGTTGTTGTTCCTGCATTATCTCACCTCTTTGTCCATAGTTATCGCCTTTGCAGGGCACACATTGGCACATACTCCGCAGCCTTTGCAGTAGTCATAGTCTATTTGCGGCGAAGTATCGCTTTTCTGGTCTATCGTGTTTTCCGGGCAGAAAATGATGCACATTTTGCACTTTGTGCACTTGTCATAATCTATTATGGGCTTCTGAACCCGCCATGAGCCCGTCTTTCCAGCAGAGCCCCTGGAAGGTCTTGAAAGCGCCATTGTTTCTTCTTCAGCCAATTTGAACAACCTCGTTGAAGCCATATTCGGCGCCTTTTTTGTTCTGCTCAACCATATTTCCCTCAAACGTCTCCTCTATGGCTTTGTCAAGCGCATCTTTGCTTATTATGTTAGTGGCTTTTGCCACAGCACCCATCATTATCGTATTTACAACAGGCCACCCAGCTATGACAAGCTTCAAGTCTTCAGCAATCTTGTTTGCATTTATGTAAAAGCCCTTTTCCACCTTGTCGTTCTTCTCAGGAGCATTTATTACCACAGTGCCATTTTCCTTAAGGCCTGAAAGGGGATTTGAAACATTGAAAAGGCTTGGATCAAATATCGCCACCATTTCTGGGCTCTTTACATTCCTGTGCATTCTTATCGGCTTGTCCGAAAGCCTCACATACGAAACAACAGGAGCGCCACGTCTTTCGCCGCCGTAAAAAGGTATTGACTGGCCGAATTTTCCATCAAGGACTGCGGCTCTTGCAAGAAGCTCTCCGGCAGTCACAACACCCTGACCACCCCTACCATAGAGTATTATTTCAATCATCGACATGCTGGCACCCACTAAAATGTCACAAAACAGATTTAAAAGGCTTTACCTTGAAGCATGTTTACAAAAATAGAAGAGGCATTGGGGCTAGCTTGAGCAACTCAGTGCATTTTGGCTTGCATAGCACTGCAATTAACTTTTGCTTTGCATCTCCAATATTTTCTTGTAGAATTCTACAGTCATTGAGACAGTTCGATCCCAGCTGAAGCTTTTGGCATATTCTATCGCTTCATCTGAAAGCTCTGGCTTTGTCAATGCAAGCTTGCCTATTGTGCTCTTTATTTCGCTTTCGCTGATTTTGATTGCGTATTTGGTTACAATCTTAGGTATTTCAGCACTTTTAAGCACTACGACAGGAGTGCCAAGAGCCATCGATTCCAGTATAGGAACCCCAAAACCTTCTAGCCTGCTAAAATGAAGCAGAGCGATACTGTGCTTCAGCTTCTCTATTACTTCAGAAGTGCTTGCCTTGATTATTATCTTGACTTTCTTTGCCTTGAAATATGAAGGATCTATAAGATCCCTATCAGTAGGCGTGAATATGTATAGCATGTTGTTTCCTGTGTTTGCGCTTTCGAACGATTTTATCAGCAATGGTATGTTTTTGTGCGGATACTGCACCGAGCCCACGTAGACAAAGTCCTTTCTCTCAATGTTGTGGTCGATTTTCGATTTTATAAATGCATCATCTATGCCATGGGTTATTACCTCATTTGGCTTGTCAAGGTATTTGCCTATATAAGGTATAAGACTCTTCCTAGTTTCCTCGCTGTTGTACGTTATGCCGTTTGCTCTGTTTGTGTTGCGTAGTGCAGGCAAAGCAACGCCAAGCCAATGATACATATCACTGCTAAAAATGTTGAAAGTCTTGTACCTGTTGAATATTGAAGCATCATGCCATGTAAGAGCTTGCGGTGCACTGCTCCTAACATATGTCGTGTTTGGATACATAAGATGCACTATGTCTGCATCATCCACTTTTATTCCTACAGTATAGCGGTGCAAACCCGGTACTATATTACCTACAAAGCCTACACCTTTTTTGTGCTCGTAAGCAGATACCTTATTGTGTTTTTTAAGCCTTGTAAAGAGTTCATAGGAATATCTGCTTATGCCGTCCTTTGAGGAGAAATCGAAATCATGGCCTACCAGGGCTATTTTCATAGAAGAGCACCTGCTTTATATATGCCGAAAAGGGATTTTTAAACTTTGCGCCACACTTATTAAAGCGAGTTGCGCACCATCAGGTTGATTTTGGCAAAGCTCCTGACTTCCTTGCTTGATGATCTAAGCAGCTTTTTATAAATAAGCATTGCATATTTATTTTGCTGCTCAATATCGCTATCGAGAAGAGAGTTGAGAACTGAGAATATTTTTGATGAAGAGAAAAGCCTACGGCTGTCAAGCTCTGCCGCACACTTTATTGCAGCATTCCTTACTTCTTCATTGCCGCTTTTTATAAGCTCAGAGAAGTATGTTATTGCAAGGTCCCGAAGCAGTTCTGCGTCGTGCCTTTCCTTTTGGTTGTGATGTCTTATTCTCAACAAAGCGAGAATTAGATTATTGCGTTTTTCGACTGGTCTACCTATTATTTCTGCAAGTGCGCTAACCGCATTCTCAAAGCCCTTGCCACCTTCCCTTGCTACATTGTAGAGCTGTGCAACCTGCATCAGCGTTGCAGTGCCTTCTTGGTTTTTGCCATCAATATTGCTATTGCGCGATAGCATACCATTCACCTTAAAAGCTTAAGGTATTGGCCCTTGTATATATTTTCCCCATTCTCAAGCAGCTCAATCATTCTATTATACACCATTATGTTCTTAGTTAAAAGCAGAAAATGCCTTGCAGCCTGATAAGGCGTAAGATAGTCTTCATATTTTACTCCAGGTTTGTAGCCTTTACGCAGTAGAAACTCCACAGCTTCTACATTCCCTGCAAGGCACGCCATTGAAAGTTCGTTTGGAAGCACATATGGGCTTTTTGAAGATTTCATGAAAGTGCTGTACGTATTTTCTACTATACCAGGTATTCCACTCTGTATCGCTTCCATGATTGCATTTATGCCGTGTATATTTGTGGTGTCATTTATACCCTTTTCCCTGTATTTATCCAAAACCACAAAATAAAACTTTTTGAAATCAGTAGCAATTATTTCCCTTGCTCTTGCTTTTTCGCGCTCTATGTCCTCCTTGTCTGCTTTAAGGCCATGTCCTATACCATAATCGATTGCGCTTTCTAGGAACCTCTCAGAAAGCTGAAGCTCTTTCTTAACTCCTCGCAACATATACATTATGGAATAGTTGCCCTCATAATCTACATTATATAGGCTTGATTTATTCTTTGAAATCAGTAAACTCGCGTAGCCGAAAGCCCCAACTTCGAAGGCTTCCATGAGTGGTATTTTTCCGTTCCTGTCTTCAATGCCAAGAAGATACCTGCCATTTTCTTCTACAATCCTAGACGCTATTGCACTAATCCTTCTTTCAGTTTCATTGATAAAAGAATCACGAAATTTTTTTGCACCAGCAAGTGTTTTGTCACCATGCTCCAAAGCCATCTTGGTGGCGTGCAAATAGATATTATTGCCAACATTACCATATATTTGGGCTAAAAGTGCCAATGGGTTGGAATTGTTTTCAAATACTACATCGCGCTTGTCAAAAGCGGCACCATCATCTGCGAGCACATTCATTACCCTAAGATAGTTGTCAACAAAACCTATTTTAGATGCAACAATAAAACTGCTTGAACCTTCTCCCGATACGTATAGCGCAGCATATATGCCTTTGAGCAGAGCCCTGCCGCGATCAGCTTTGGTCACTTGCTGAGAAGCCTTCTTTACAGTATCGTAATCTGCTCGGAGCACAGCCTTTTCGAGTTCTCCATAAAGATTATTTTTGCTGTTTTTTGTGGGCACCAAAACCATCTATGAAGTAAGCATGCAAACAGCCTCTTGCCTTAGAACATTATCTGACATTGCTATTGCATATATGAGAGACTTCGCAATATTGCTTGTCTCTTCATCATTGCTATTCCTTAGCATGCCGAGCATTATGAAAGCGGTTTTATTGCATTTTGTTGACAAGCCGTAAAGTTCTATTGCAAGCTCTGGACCTTCCAAACCTTTTCGTAGGAGCTTATAAACCTGCGCATAATCCATCTTGCCATGCAGGTTAGCGCGCCCCATTTAATCAATATGACATTAGGATTTCGAGCTATTTAAAGGTTATTCATTTTGCAGTTTTTAATAAAAATTTTGGGCACCTTGCACGTGCATAAGCGCCCAAAAAGCCGCATTCGCGCTTCATTGCTTTGAATCTGCTTGAGCACCGCCTTTGGCTTTATTGTACTTCAATCCAAGCTTCTTGGGGTTTGAGTGCTTAAAGTACATGTCAAACATCCAGTCCCATGTGCCCTTCAGGCTAGACCAGTATATGCGCTCCATCATCATTTTCATAAAATGATTTAGCCTGCTTGGCGGATATTTTACAACAGGATTGCTGTAGTCCCCTATGACAAATGTCGCTTTCCCGTAGCCAACATCAAATGGGCAATTAGTCCTGCCATCAAATTTCGCCTGCTCGCCATTTAGTATCTTTGCGACGACCTTTGCCTGGAGGTGCGCCGTAACACCGGATTTTGCAGTAGGTATGTTTGTGGCATCGCCTATCGCAAATGCATCTTCGAAGCCCTCAATGAGCATCGTTTCTTTGTCCGCTTTTATGAAGCCATCACCATCAAGCACGTTTGGCTTGAAATCTATTTTGACGCCAACACACGGCGGTATTATTATTGGGAGATCATATGATATGCTGTCCCCTTCTATGGAATTTATTTTCCTGTTCTTGATGTCTATATTTTCCACATCAAAGAAGGTCATTATCTCTATGTTCCTGCTTTTCATTATCGGCTCTATAACCTCGTTCATCGGCTCTGCAGGGTATGCCCTTGGATAAGGAGTAAAGAATATAAGCTTTGTTTTGTCCTTCAGGCCCTTTTTGTTTATGTATTCTTCCACAAGCAGCATTCCTTCCAATGGAGAAGGAGGGCATTTGCACACCGGTGATGCCATTCCAAGAGCTATGGTACCACCTGAGAAAGATGACAAACTCTTCCACAGCTTCTGCGCATTTTCTGTGCTTGTATGATAGTCGCCGTATGTATTATTTACCTCTGCAAGCCCCTCTATCTGGCCAGGGTCTGTCACAGTGCCAGTAGCAACCACCAGCTTGTCATATGCAAATTGGCCTTTGTCAGTTGTAACCTGCTTGCTCTGGAGGTCTATTGAAGTAGCTTTTGCTTCCACGACCTTGATGCCGCGCTTGACAAGGCTTTCTGTCTTCCTTGCTATATTGGGCTTTGCACCCTTGAACGCTACATAAAGGTATGCTGGTTGAAAAATGTTTACAGGGCTCTTGTCTATCAATGTTATATCAAATTTTTTAGGGTCAAGGCTGTTTGCAAGTATTACGCCACCTGCGCCGCCGCCGACGATTACTAATTTTTCCATCTAATTACCTGTTCAGTATTTCTATTATCAGGACAATCTTGCCATCTGATTCTGTTATGCTGTCAATCTTGTTTTTCGTCTTCTCGGCCCATGCAGTTGCATCCGCCTTGACGCCAGGATCAGTCGCCCACAATTCTATTATGTCGCCTTTGGACGCATTGCGGTAAGCCTTTGAAAGTTCTACTACCGGCCCAGGGCAGCTAGAGCCTCTCGCATCTACTAGTATCTTGTTTCCCATATTGATCAACCAATCTATTTGCAAATATTACACAATCTTGAACACACAACAAATTCGCACTTGCAGTGTAGCTCAATTATATAAATATTACCTGGCCGCCTTCCGAATTTGACAGGAATGTCGCTGCCCCTACTATATCGTCAACCATGTCGTCAAACTGCTCCTTCTTCATGTTGAACATCGATGCCGTCAGAGAACAGGCATAAATCTTTACATTGCCGACTGATTTTGCCTCCTTGAGCATTTCGCGCCAGTCCTTCGTGTTTGTGGCCTTCATGCCTTCTGCAAGCATCTGCTGCATACCATTAAACTCGCTTGGAAATGGCATCTCGTGCTTTTCCTTTGTAAAGCCGAGAAGCGCAAAGCCTGTGACAAATATGTTGACTTCATAACCCATCGCTGCTGCAGCATCTGCCAGCACGCCTAGTGGTATAAACTTGTCTGCAGTACCGCTAAACATGATTATGGAAAATTTGGCCATGCAACCACAATCATATATCATAAGCAAAGCTTTTATACTTTTCCGATTTAATAAAATTAGGATCCTGACATTTACATTTATTCACCTCGTCAAATGCGAAACAGTCACATTGCGTATTTTACCAAGTAGGCAATGAGGCATGAAAATGCAAAGATCGTGACCTTTGCAATACCCACAAACCTGTTTCTTGCAAGACCAAATATTTCCTTCAGCCTTGAGAATATTCTCTCGACTGCCCACCTTTTGCCGTATTCAGGATCCTTTGGCTTCTTTGACTTGTAGAAGCCCCTGCCGTTTGTTGCGATTACAGGCTTTACGTTGTCATAATGCAATTCCTGGTATATGTCTGTCGAATCGTAGGCTGCATCTGCAAGGAACTTTGCATCATAGTTTATTACAAACATGCGCC
>JBMFWR010000014.1:0-17870 GCA_049965095.1 Candidatus Micrarchaeia archaeon | reverse complement strand
CTCTGCACTTCAACGGGAAGCGCAAGCAGCGTCGGCGAACTGAGAACATACCCTGCACTTGCAGGGGAAGCCCCTACCTTTAGGTAGAGGATGAGGTCACAATTAATTATGTAATATGGAATGTGTGATGCTATGCAAAAAAGCCATGTAAAAGATGCAATAATAATAGCAGGTGGGGAAGGCACAAGGCTGAGGCCCATTACGTATGAGATACCAAAGCCTCTTGTAAGGCTAAACGGCACGCCCCTCATAGAGTATGCGATATCTGAACTGGAAAGAAACGGAATAAGCACCATACTGCTTTCTATAGGTTACAAGTCGAAGCAGATAATAGACTATTTTGAGCAGACAAAGAACACCCATAAAGCCTCAATATCGTATGTAGTTGAAGAAAAACCGCTTGGCACAGGAGGTGCAATAAGGTACGCCATTAACAGCTCTAGCTTTTCGGGTGATGTGGTAATAGCAAATGCAGATACGGTTTATAGCGTAGATCTAAATGCAATGTACAAAGTGCACCAGCAGGAAGGATCGCTCGTTACTATAGGAACGTTTGTTGTTGATGATGTAACTGGCTTTGGCGTTGTGAAGACATTGGGCAGCAGAATAACCGAATTTGTTGAAAAGCCAGATCCTAACAATGCGCCAAGCCGGATAATCAACGCGGGCATATACATAGCAAGCCCTTCGCTAAAAAGCAAATTGCCACAAAAAGAATCTTTCTCATTCGAGAAGGATTTCCTCCAGGTTTCATGCACAAAAGAGGTAATATCCGCTTTCCCGATAGACAGGTTTATAACCGTAAACAGCAACGAGCAGCTCGAGAAGGCCGAGAAAATACTGCGAAACGAATGATAGGATGAAAATAGTCAAGTTTTATAGTGCTACAAATACGCTGAAGGTGAAGGTAGATACATTCAGCGACTTGTGGTCGCTCCAGCGCGTCATTTTTGCCAATGACATCGTCAAAGCAGAAACGGAGAGGCGCTTCAAGTCGCATGAAGGAGATGTGGGCGAGCTTAAAGATGTGATAATAGCAGTAAAAGTGGAGAAGACGGAACTGGACAAGGCGGCAATGCGCCTGCGCGTGATGGGCAAGATCGTTGAGGGCAGGCCTCTTGAATATGTGAGGCTAAATAGCTACCATACCCTTAACATAGCGATAGATGACACAGTGGAAATAAGGAAGGAATCGTGGCCAGATTACCTTGTATCAATAATTAACGAGGCGGTAAAAAATATGAGGAAGCCAAGGCTTGGCATAATAGTAATGGATGACGATCAGGCAATTCCTGCATATGTGCTCGGCTACGGCATAGAGTTTGGCAACATAATATACAGCAGGCTCAGCAAGCGCATGTCCGGCAAGGATTTTGAAGAGCAGAAGAAGAAATACCTTGAAGAGATAATATCAACAATGCGTAACATGGATGTAGATACGATAGTTGTTGCAGGGCCTGGCTTTGCCAAAGAAGACTTAAGACTTTACATAGAAAGCAATGGCATAAAGGTCGGGAAAAGCATAATATACAAGCAAACAAGCAATGCAGAGCGCTCTGGCATATACGAGCTCATAAAAGGCGAAGAGATAACTGATATACTAGAAAAGGAGCAGGTGAGGAGCGAGTTCAAGCTAATGGAAGAATTTCTTACAGGACTAGGCTCTGGTTCCTCAGTGCACGGCATTGCCAATGTGGAAAAGGCGCTAGATGAATACAGGGCACGCAAAATAATAGTAAACGACAGCATTCTGGGAGATCCAAAAGTGCAGCAGGTACTCTCCAAAGCCGAATCCATGAAAGTGCCCATATACATAATAAACGCAAGCGATGATGCTGGTGCCCAGCTCCACGGCTTTGAAGACATAGCCTGTATAGATTGAGGCCTGCAAGTAGCAGAAAAAGATAACCTATTTATTTATTAGCTTTTATGGCAAGCCCTTTAAACCCAATCTATGAAACTGCAATGTTTTTATATTAAGAATAAAAGATTATAGCAAGGGTGATTCCTATGGCCAAAACATTCGCATGTGCAGACATAGGCATGAGCTGTGGTTTCACAGCCAAAGCAAATGACGAGAACGCATTGATGAAAAAGATAGCAAAGCATGCAAAAGAAGCCCACAACATGACAAACATAGATGCAGCAACAATGTCAAAGATAAAAGCGGCAATAAAAGAAGCATAATACAGATTCCTATTTTTGCCTTTCCCTTATTTTTCTTTTTTTTCTTATGCTTCACATAAACAATAATAATCTGTTTCTAGTAAAATCCTAATATGCCTAGCCAAAAGCGGAAATCCATATGCATAGATGTAGACGACACTTTGGCAGACAGCACTACAAAATGGATTGACATAATTAGGAAGGATTATGGCATAAGCCTTTCCATAAGCAACATAACCGAATACTCGTTGGAAAGGCTAACCGGATTGCCTACCACATCAATACTCGATGCATATAGAAAAGTATGGTCTAGCTATAAGGAAATAAATCCGTTAAACAGGAACGTTCCAGATATAATAGACGCATTGGGTGCTACATACAAGATAAAAATAATAACCGCTTCGGTAGGAAGCACCGAAAACATTAAATCATGGCTGTCATTGAATAAGATAAATTATGACAGCTTTACCCATTACCAAAGCCACAAGGGAAAGCTTACCGCCAAAGGGGACATATACATAGATGACAATCCTGAGATAACAATAGGCTACGCAAAGGCAGGAAAGGAAGCCATAATGATAGAGCAGCCTTGGAATAAAAGCTATAACGTAACAAGATATGGCATCAAGGTTGCAAAGGACTGGGATGAAGTGTACGGGTTGCTAAGGAAAGGCTAACCCTTTTTTGTCCTATTTTTCTTGGACATGGTTCGCGCATACCTCAACGCAAACGTGTCAAGTATCTTGTCATAATGCGAAAGGAAGAATATTATCACAAATATTAGTGCAGCAATTACCACAACAATCGAAAGTGCAAGGTTTAGATAGAATATTATGGATTCCAAAGGCCTCTTTATGTTCAGCGATATGAGCGTAGCTACAGTTATCGCAAAATCCAAAGCCAGCGAGTAGTATGCGATGTGCTCAAGCAATTTTTGCATTTTCGCTGCCCTCCTTATATTTGCTGGCGCCTTTTCTTCAGTTTTCATGTTCAAAGCAATGCTTTTTCTCTTCATATTTAGCTTTTATGAATAAAAAAATTATTAATATGTTGGGGGAAAATTTCGCCTTTTTGTGAAAAGTTATTTTATATATTTGCACACATATAAAAGTGGTGCTTTGATGAAGCAGCTTTCAAGGGGCATATATGCGAAAAAGGATTTTGTCTACAAATACAACAATGCATTGAAGGTTGATAAATTCCACAAATACGAAGACAAGCCCGCAATGCACAAGCTTCTCGGAGACATACGGGGCAAAAGCGTGCTATGTGCTGGGTGCGGAAATGGCAACGAATGCGCCTACATGAAGAAAAAGGGCGCAAAATATGTTGTGGGAATAGACCTGTCTGAAAGCATGATAGAATTGGCAAAGAAGCTTCACAAAGGTATAGAATTTCACGCAATGTCCTTTGCAAAGATGGACCTTCCAGATAGCAGATTCGATATAGTATACTCAGATCTGGTAATACACTACATGAGCAACAGGTTCCCTGCAATGAGCGAATCATACCGTGTGCTAAAGCCAGGCGGAAGACTCATTTTCTCTGATACACACCCTATATATGAGATGCTGGAAAGGAGGAAAAGAGGCAACTCGAAAGAGGCGCTTTTCGGCTATATCAGGAAGGGCGACAAATATGAAGTTATCGGCAATTATTTTGCAGGTAAAATAAGGCGCTCTGAATGGTTCAAAGGCTATTCTGTAAAATCTTACAGGGTTACGCTTTCCGACATAATAATGCCTGCAATACGCGCTGGCTTTATCCTAAAGAACATTATGGAGCCGAGGCCTTCGAAAGCATTGAAGAAGGTCGATCCTGAATTCTACAAAAGGCTTGCTCGTGTGCCACAAGCTCTAATACTTGAGTTTTACAAGCCAAAGTAGCTTATGTGCAATAATTTGCAATCATAGCATGATTTTGCCTCACAACAAGAGCATAAAATTAGCTTCGTCAATACATCATGTGCAACTGTGAAATCCACTATTTCATGTATTTTTTTGCTGCAGCATATATTGCGTAGAGAACCAGCGCAAATATCCCAATGCTTGCCATGAGAATCACCGCGTTTGTGGACGAAAGCGCATAATAACCGTATGCGGCAAGAACGGAATCCCATATCAGCGAGCCTGCGATTGAATACGCAAAGAACTTCTTCTGCGGCATCTTTGCAAATCCTGCGGGGAAGCTCATTACGGTGCGCAGAGCAGGTATCAGCCTGGATATGAATACCGCAGCTATGCCGTTCCTTTCAAACCACCTGTCAAACGAATCGAGCGATTCCTTTGTTATATGGAAAGCCTGCAGGTGCTTGTAAACTACATCTTTACCTATGAAATAGCCTATGTAATAATCTATTGCAAGCCCTCCTATGCTTCCAAGCAATGCGGCAAAAACGCCCAGATATATGTTGAGTAAGCCTTGCCTTGCGAAAAGCCCAGTAAGCGGCAGTATCACTTCACTTGGTACAGGTATTGAAGAGCCCTCAAGAAGCATAAGAGTGAATATTGCGATGTAGCCATAATGCTTTACAAGCTCGCTAATTATCGCGTATGAATTGCCAACGAGCGACATTCCTGTGCTTATTATGCTAAGATAATACATCATACTATTTTTTTGCTTGGTATTTAAATAAACATAGCATTTGGAAATGCTAGTATACTTTTCCTGCGATATATGAAATGGTGGAAATATGAGGGTTGTAAAAAAAGACGGCAGCGAAGAGGATTTCGTGAGGGAGAAGATATCTGTAGCGCTGTTCAGGAACGGGCTTGATATAAACACAGCCAGAGCGATAGCAAATGCCGTGGAGAACAAGTTTGCCTCAAAGGACAAGATAGCATCGAGCGAGATACGCGAAGAAGTGCTCGCAAGGCTCAAGGACAAAAGGCCTGACTTATATGAAAGCTGGCTGAGCTTCGAATCAAGCAAGCAGTAATCTATTTCGAATAGTCTTCAATTGCGTGCTCAAGCAGATTTAGCTCTTGCTCTGTAAAAATACCATCCTTGTTTGTTTTCTCAACGCCAAGCAGGCTCTCTATGGCAAACGCCCTCTCATCATTTATGGTATTTGATATAAGCTCTGGAATGCTTTTCTCTTTCACGTGCATCAGCGCTTCGCTTGCCCAATAATCAAATGTTTTGCTTGCCTCGATCGCTTTTGCCACCATCTCCATCGCTTCCTTGAATTCGTTATACCTTGCAACAAGCTTTGGATCCGCTTTGCTTGCCTCGCCATCCATAAAATGGACAATGGAATTCATGTCGTTCAAGAGGCTTAGCATAAGGAATTCGTCCTTGCCCTGCATGTTGTAATCCTCAAATTTCAGGAATTTGCCCTGCACCGCAATGTTGCCTTTACTTAGCTGCTCGTCGAAGAGCTCAAGAGCGTAGCCATACATGGCGTTCTTCGCCCTTGTAAACAAATCGTTGCAATCAAGCCACGCCTGCATTCAAGCACTGCTATATTATTCTATCCAGTCGCTGCAATCCGCTTCGGCGCCGCAGTTCGGGCATTTTAAATGGCACGCCTGCATGTTGAACATCTCAAAGCCGCACAAGAGGCACCTCATCAGACCACTTTATTACTTTATTCACTTTATTTATTCATATTCCACAGGCATCTTTTCTGACGCTTCTGCAACCTTCTCGTCGCTTATGTCAATGCGCTTGTTGTCCTTGTTGTAACAGAAAATCCTACCCTCCTGCTCGTCTTTCGTGTGCATGTGCGATCCATCGCAGAAAGGCTTGTGCTTTGACAAGCCGCATGCGCATATGTGTATTTCGTAGTTCTTTGCTTTCTCCTTGTCTCCCGCAACGCTGTCGAAGCCTGGAAGGCTGCCGAGCTTTACCGCAAATGGCATCTTTCTTTCGTGTTTTATCATTCTCATATCTATCAAGTCATATAAATTGAATAACCAATAAAAATCTATGCGTGCAATATCTATAGCACAAGTAAAAACCTACAAAATAACTATAAAGTAGATTAATACTTGTACAAGTGGGGGAAATGGAAGCCATAATGATAAGAAAAGATCAAAAAGGGCCGATTGCCGGAATAAAGTGCGCCCTTTCAGCATACTACATGGAATATGGGCTCAGCTGGTTTGCCATAAAGGAGATGGGTGGCCTGACAAGCGCATCAAAGGTGCAGGAGAGCATGGAAAGGAGGATTGCTGAGCTTCATAGTATAAAAAGCGCTCTGGGCAGCAATCAGGAAGGTCAGCCTGCATTCAAGCATGCAAACAAGCTTATGACTGAACTTCTCTACCTTAAAAAGATAGGCAACGACATATATGGCAAGGAAAAAATGAGCTTTGCGGAAAGTGCCATAGAAATTGCAAAGAGCGACATGGAAGAAATAGCTAGGGCTTGCTCCGCAAAAATCATCCGCATAGAAGCATAAGCAGACTAATCCTTTTTATAATGTCATGTGAATATATTCATGTGATGACTAAGGTGATCGCTGAGCTTTTTGCGATGAAGACAAGTAGGCGGGCTGAAAAATAAAATGGTGCATGATTTTGAATGTGATGGAAAAACTGCATAAGAGCAGCATTAGCATTACTGATATTGCTTCGCAGTACTGGTGCGAGAAGCAGATGGAGCTCAACTATATCTACGGAAAGCGCATCAACAATGCAATAAGGCAGGGCAAGGCGTTGCACGAGGAGCTCGAAGAGCAGGTAAATATTCCAGTAATACTTCAGCCAAAGAGCTACGCCGATGCCCTATACAAAGGCCTATATACAAGCTACATGTCCATCAAGGCCCTAAAGGAAAACGGCAAGACAAGAGAAGTAAGTATATATGGATCAGAAAACGGCTTCAAGCTCGTAGGCAAAATTGACCAGCTCGAGATCAAAGGCGATAAGCTTGTCATAATGGAGGACAAGACAAGGGGAAATGACAACTTGCCGACTTCTGCGCAGCAATCCACGCACAAAGTGCAGGTAATGATGTACTACAAGATGCTCAGGGATGTCAAGGAAGGCTCGTATACAGCAAGGAATTTTGAGGCAGCATACAGGCTGAATAGCTTGGTCCTCACAAGCGAATTCAAGAGGCAGCTTGACGCCCTTGGCGTTTCAGAGCAGCTTCAAGGGCTTAGCCAGATCGCTGCGGCATATTTCAGTGAACTTTCTTCCACGCCTGAGCTGAGCGACACGCTCGTAATAAGGTATATAAACCAGTTTACAGGAAAGGAAATAAAGGTTTACAAAATAAAATATAACGATTCGGAGCTTGATGGAACCCTGCAGTACGTGATGAAGTACTGGAGGGGTGAAAGGGATGCAATGCCAGTGCCAAAAGAGGAAAATTGGAAGTGCAGGTTCTGCGTCTTTTTTGGCAAGGAATGCAAGGTCTGGTGGCCGCAAAAGGTGTTGTGATGCTGAGCAAGGATTCATTGAGGGAGCAATTTTCCAAAGAGCCGGAGAAATACTACTCAACAAAATTATTCAAGGAGCAGGGCTTCGAGCGCAGGCAGTGCAAAATATGTGGTAAGTTTTTCTGGACTGCAGATCCAAAAAGGGAGCTATGCGGTGATCCATCGCATGAGCCATACTCTTTTATAAAGGAAAAGCCCGTGCACATAAGCTATGTAGAATTCTGGAAGAAGTTCTCGGGCATATTCAAAAAGGAAGGCCACGAGATAATAGAAAGCTACCCTGTTGTAAGTAGATGGCGCCAGGATCTTTATTTTACAATTGCAGGTATTCAGGATTTTCAGCGCATAGAGAATGGCGTAATGAGCTTTGAATACCCTGCAAATCCGCTGCTTGTTCCACAGATGTGCCTTAGGTTCAACGACATACCTAATACAGGAGTTACTGGAAGGCACATGACCTCGTTTATGATGGCTAACCAGACGGCATTCAACTACCCACAAGAAGGCTACTGGCGCGACAGGACCATCGAGCTCAACTTCAAGGTGCTTACAGAACTTCTAGGTATAGACAAGAAGGACATAACTTACATAGAGGATGTATGGGCGATGGGGGATTTTTCTGAGTTCGGTCCATGTCTTGAGAGCTTTGCGCATGGGCTTGAGCTGGTAAACAGCGTGTTCACCCAATTCAGCTATTCCGAAGGTAAAATAGAGGAGCTCAAAGGCAAAGTTGTCGATGTAGGCTGGGGATTTGAAAGATTGCTATGGTATTACAGCGGCACGCAAACAGCATACGATGCTGCGTTTGCCGAGGAGCTTTCATACATATACAAATCCATGGGTATAAAGCCCAATGAGAAGCTGTACTCAAAGGTTGCGGGCATGCTCGGCACAATAGATCTTACCGAATCTGAAAAGAATTCAAATACAGAATCGCTCATAATAAGCAAAGCTGGCATAAGCAGCGATGATTATTTCGGCGTGATAAAGCCGATGCAGGCTGCATACGCCATAGCTGACCATACTCGCACACTTCTTTTTGCGATAACTGATGGCGCCCTGCCTAGCAACGTGGGCGGCGGCTACAACCTGCGCATACTGCTCAGGCGCATTTTCGATTTTATGGACGCATACGGCAACGTAGACCTGATGCACGTAATAGAAATGCACGCCAAGGAGCTTCTGCCCATATACCCAAGGCTTGCCGACAGTCTTGGCGAGATAAGCAAGATTATAGATGTAGAGAGGAAGCGTTACGAAGCTACAAAAGCATCAGCTTCAAGAATAATAAATTCCATAATGGAAAAGAAGGAGAAGCTCACGCCCGAAAAGCTCTCAACGCTTTACGAGAGCAATGGCATAACGCCAGACATGCTTGAAAGAGCTGCAAAAGTCAAGGGCATAACAATAGAAATGCCCGAGAATGCCTATTCTAGAATAATAAAAGGGGATTTTGCCGAAGAACGCAAGAAAGAGGAGAAGGTGCACGTAGACATAAGCGGCATAAAACCAACAGAAAGGCTCTACTACAAAGGTGCAAGCGAATCTGTTTCTAAAGTACTATCTGTGCAGGGCAACAATGTAATAATTGACGCAACACCTTTCTATCCTGAAGGTGGAGGCCAGGAAGCCGATCATGGAAGCATGGGAAAATACAACGTAATTGACGTACAGCAGGTTGGCAATGTAGTAGTGCATGTGCTTTCAGAAAAGCCAAGCTTTAAGCCTGGCGATACTGTGGAATGCAGGGTGGACATGGAGCGCAGGCTTCGCCTTATGGTGCACCATACCGCTACGCATCTCATAAGCGCAGCTTCTAGGAGCATATTAGGCAGGCACGCATGGCAGGAGGGAGCCAAGAAAAGCCCAGACAAAGCGCATATAGACATTGCCCATTACGAGAGGCTTACTCCTGAGCAGATCCAGGCAATAGAGGACAAGGCAAATTCGTACATACTTCATGGAATAAGGGTTAAAGCAGAGGAACTTGACAGGAACGATGCTGAGCAGCGTTTCGGCTTTTCAATATATCAGGGCCATGGCGTGCCTTCAAAGCTTCTAAGAATAGTGCAAATAACAGACATGGAAAACTCGCTGATAGATGCCGAAGCATGTGGTGGCTTGCATCTGCAGGGTCTTGAATCTACAATAGGAATAATAAAAATCATAAACTCATACCGCATACATGACGGCATAGACAGGCTTGAATACGTAGCAGGCCCGGCAATGCTCGATTACATAAATGGGGTAATGGCTGGCATAGACCGATTGGCAAAGCTTGCAGGTGTTGACAAGGACAAGCTCAACAAAGGCATCGAATCAAAGATCAAGGAGCTGGATGACTACAGGAAGAAATACGACCAAACGATAGACAGGCTCTCTGATTACATAGCAAGCGAACTTGCAGAAAGCTCAAACTCTGGCGTAGAGCGCACTCTTGATTATGATCGCTCTGTGCTTAGGCTCATAGCTACGAAATATGCAGACATGACAGGAAGCATGGCGCTGCTCATGAATAACAGTGGAGAGGTTGTTGCTATTTCAGGAGGCAAAGCTAATGCGAAGGAAGCAATAGAGCGCTATGCAAAAGAGCACGGCAAGCGCTTCAAGGGCGGCGGCTCAGAGCGCATCGCGGAAGGCATGCTGGCATAGGTGCATTTATGCAGTATCTTTACAACAGCCTTTTTGCCATTTTCATATACCCTATTATATACATACTGCCTGCATACGTGGCAAACGGTGCTCCTGTGCTGTTTGGCGGGGGCAAGCCTTTGGACATGGGCGCAAAGCTTTTTGGCAAAAGGGTTTTTGGTGATCACAAGACCATAAGAGGCACCTTTTCGGCACTGGCAGCTGGTATAATACTGGGTGTCATTGAGTACCCTTTCATGCATTTCATGCTTGGAATAGCTGTAATGCTATCAATCGGTACTGTAGTTGGCGACCTGCTCGGCAGCTTCATAAAGAGAAGACTGTCTTTTGGCGAAGGTGCAAGCCTGCCCATAATGGACCAGTACGGCTTCTTCATTTTTGCCCTGCTTTTTGCTCTTCCACTTGGACATATGCCAGGCATATACGGAATAGCGTTTCTTGTAGTGCTTACTGGTCTTCTTCACGTCGCAACCAATATTGGCGCTTACAAGCTGAAGCTAAAAAAGGTGCCGTGGTAGCTATTCGATCCTGCTGAAGAGCTCAAGCATCTCATTGTAGTGCTTTTCAACTATCTTAGCTCCTTTCTTTCCAAGCATCTTTTCCGTGTTCTTCTTGCAGAGCTCCATCGCTTTCAGCAGCCCTTCCTTGCTGGGGTTGTTGAAATCCACATCACATTTCCTGAACGCGTCTCCTACAAAAAGCCTCACGCGTGCCTTGAGCTCTTTTTCAGGGACTTTCTGGTTAAGCGCATTGTTTATTTCTTTGTTTGCGGTTTCAAAGCAGTTTATGAGCCTGTCCCTCGCATATGTTGTGCTTATTTTCTTTGCTGTTTTGGTTGTGCCTCTTTTGTGTGCAAGCATGATAAATAATCTGCTGCAACGTATAAAAACAATCACAATACCTATTTTTTTACCTTTATATAAATTGTGCATTTCGATGCACGCAATCAAAAATTATATAATCCTTTACAGTCATAAAATATGGAGAAGATGGGGCAATTTCCTGCTAATGTAGGGATAAGCGAGATTAGGGGCATAGTGGAGATACTCAAGGACAATGGCGGCTCAATGGAGCTATCAAAGCTTGCGGAAGAGGCAGAAGAAGAGATAGACAAGCTTCTGCCACTAATCGACGCAGCAGAGATGCTTGGTCTCTGCATTGTGCAAAACGGCACAATCGTGCTTACTCAATTTGGAAAATCCCTTACTATGCACAATTCATCGCAGATCATAGGCAAGGCCCTTAGAAGTATAGAACCTTTCAAGACCGTGCTCGAAAGACTTGCTAGCGGGAGTGCTAGTACTCATGAGCTTGCCGAAATCCTCAAGAGCAAAGGAATTGTATTGTATAACGAAGACATGACTAATGAATCCATGCTGAGCAGCATGCTCATGAAATGGGGAGTAAGGACAAAGCTTCTTTCGTACACGAAAGAAAGATGGAGCCTATATGGCAGCGCCAAATGAGCCCATAATAAATGGCGCTAATTTGATAGCGCATGAGTATTATTCTGTAAGCACTTTGTAAATGCTGTCAACTGTATCTATGAACTGAGAGTCATGCTTGCTTCTAGGCCTTTTGAGCTCCACATCAATTATCTCTTTAACCGAAGAAGGCCTTGCGGAAAGCACGACAATCCTATCAGAAAGCTCGACTGCTTCTTCCACGTTGTGCGTTACCATCACAACAGAGCTTACAGGTACATCTGTGCTCTTAAGCATGTCCAGTATATCAGTGCGCAGCGTCTCGGCTGTCAGCTCATCAAGAGCGCTAAAAGGCTCGTCCATAAGGAGCACAGCTGGGCTTGACGCTATTGCCCTTGCAATCCCAACCCTCTGCTTCATCCCGCCGCTCAGCATGTTAGGATAAGAATTCTCAAATCCTCCAAGCCCCATCTTTTCAAGCAGCTCCCTTGCTTTTTGAGTCTTTTCTTCATCGCTAATGTCAACAAGGGAAAGGCCTATCTTTACATTCTCTATGTTTGTAAGCCATGGCAGCAATCCGAAATCCTGGAATACAAAAGAGAGCTCTTTTTGCGGCCCAGTTACCTCGACGCCTTTGTAAAGGACTTTTCCACTTAGCGGCTTGATAAGCCCAGCCATAATCCTAAGCAGAGTACTCTTACCACAGCCTGATGGCCCTATTATCGATACAAAGCTGTCCTTCTTTGCGGAGAAGCTCACCTTGTCAATGATCTTTGCTTGTCCTATTGAATAAGCTATATTATCGACTTCGACAACATCCATCATACCAGCTTTTCATTACTCTTGTCTCGCTATTATTTATAAACTCTTTCCACTTTTCCATAGAGCCTCTTCCAAAGAAGCCTGTTTACTATTATTATCATAGCTGTGAGGTTGAGCAGCCCAAGAATCATGAGCGTCATGTTGCCGCTATCAAGCGAAATGTCAAGAAGTTTGCCTATCCCTGTCGATACTGAAGTTATTACAGCGCCGCTGCCTATTGCTGAAGTGGTAAAATATTCTGCAACAATGCTTGCGTTCCATTCGGCTGCAATCCCTGTCACCGCGCCAGTTATCAGGCCAGGCAGTATCGCGTATATGTATATCTTATTCCAAGCCCGTATACCATTTACCCCGAACACCTTTTTCACTTCGAAAATGCTGCTGCTTATGTAGGATTTTTGCGAGAGTATGCTAAACACGACATACCACAGGCCACTAAGGAAGAAAATTGTAAACGCTGCAATCTCGCTGTGCATCGGCGCATTCCTAAGCGACAGTACAATCAACGGAAGTAGTATTGTCGCAGGTATAGAAGCTATGACTTGGAACAACAGCACATACCAGCCAGAACGTCTTGAGATAAATATAAGGTAGACGCTGATCGGTATTGAAACCGCTACAATCGCGGCGAAGGCAAGCCATACTCTTGCAAAGCTTGCCGCAAGCGCTTCAAGCACTATGATTTCGTCATTGGCAAGTGCCCCATTAGAAAATATTGCATAGACTAGCATTGCAATGATAATTGCATAAGCAATCTTGGCCGCATTAGAATTGTGTGCATTTGCTTCATTTGCACTGTAATAAGAGCGCGGTGCATGAGCAATCCTCTTTCTGTGCGGCATGTGCATTGCTATTGCGTGCGCCACGTTGGCCCTATTAATTGCACTTTTCAAATGTGCCGCAAGCGCATGGTTGTAATGGTACTGGCTGTTGTATCTGTTGAAGTATCTTTCAAGTGGAGCAAAGAAAAGAAGCCTTGTGGCAACTACAAACGCTATGAATATCGATATGCCAACAGCATACTGGCCGAAGTTTCCGCTTACTGCCAGATTTGTAAGCGCTACTCCAATACCGTGCTTTACTGCATAGCTCGCGTTTGAAGTGGAGAATATCTCGCTCGTAACTAGGTAAAAAAGCCCTATCGCCCAAGAAAGGGTTGATTGTTCCATCACCTTTGGCATGCTTGCTGGTATATATATCTTGGTAAGCTTGCTTCCAATCCCCATTCCATACAGATCAGCAAGCTCCTCATACTCCTTTGGCAAGGTCTTGACCGCTTCGTAAACGCCGAATATTATGTTCCACAGCATGCTCGTTATTATGAGGAATATAACAGCAGCGTTTATACCTATGTAGCCTGGCAGCGCGGTTACTATCACATAGATTACAAAAGGGAAGAAAGCGAGTATCGGCAATGTCTGCAATATGTCTACAATGGGCATTACAATTTTTTCGGCTTTCTGGTTTATTGCTGCGTATATACCTATTGCAAGCCCGATAAGCACCGAAAACCCTAGAGCTGCAAACATGCGAATCCAGGAAAACGATGTATCAACTAGGAGCTGCCACACGTAGCCAAGCATATTCTAATTTTGGCAACAGCCATTTATATTCATTGCCCATGCATTCCTACAAGGCATTGAACACATATATTGTTTATTGCGCCGATGTATTGTAGTACACCTTTATTATCCTGGTGTCATTGTTCATGTAAATATCTCTCATGCTTATCGAGCTGTTGCCCATTGGACATACGTAATAGTTGCAAAGATAAACCAGCTTGAAGATGTTGCTCGAAAGAAGCTTGAGTCCAAGTATCACGCCACCAGTTATGCCCCTTTGGTCATACGAAACCATGAGCGTTTCATTTACGAACTGGCTGCTGCTTGTGTTTACTATTGAATAAGTGTAATTAGCTGAATTGTAAAATAGCACGCGCTTTATTGGCACCATTATGTTGGAGCTTGCATTGCCTATATAAGCATACAAGGCGGGCTTGCCGCTCTGGTTCTCTATGATCATTTCCGCTTTGTATGTGGGAGAAGTGAAAATATAGAAGCTTGCATTTTTGTCGTGCGTTATATTGAGTTTGTCAAGTATGTCGTAGCCGTAGTTGCTTGCGTTCTGCACAAGCCCTTCTACTGCAACGCCTCCAAGCTCGTCGAACCAGAAGGTTCTTGCAACAATATAATCGGGATGAACCTTCTCTATGTATGCAAGACTTGATTCATTATTCTCGAAGAGGAAATGGGCGAAAGGATATATTCTGCTTGCGTTCTCTCCACCCACGCTGTCGGTGTAGCTCTGCCTGTGCGCCCAAGCCTCAACAACGCTGCCATCTGGCCACATAGTAAGAACAGTGGAGTTTGTGGGTGTGTTGTTGCGCATCCACACCATAGCTTGGAGGAACTGCGGGTTTATGCCGTCTGCCTGCGTAACCGTAAACGATTCTATATAAGTTTGGTAGAAATTTATGACAAGCAACGCCACCATAAGGCCGATGAACATGTTCTGCAGGTTGAGCCTGCTTTTTGTTGCCGCATATAGGCCATAGGCAAACACGTATATGAGCAAGGCGTTTACCATCAATGCGCTTAATATAAGCATTGCAATGCCTGTCGCAAACAATGGGTATATGTGGCCTATAAGCTCGTAGCCCATTGCAAGGTCAAACGCAATTGCGATGAAAGCTATTGCCACTTTCTGCGTAATTACCCTTCCTTTTAGCAATGCCCATGTTGCATATGTGCCGTATGCCGCAAATATTGCCACCGGCACCGAAAACAGCGAATTGTACCTTATTGCAGTGTATTGTATGAACGCGGTGACCACGAAATAGGCGAGCATTGCAATAAAGCCTTCGTTGAAGTTTATCCCAAAGCTTTTTCCGTGCCTTCTTGTGCTGCCCACCTTGTTCCCTATAAGCAGGAATAATATGATGCCTAGTGGTGCTAGTATGAGCTGCACGTTAAAGCTGCCAAAGAGGAAGCTCCATGTGGGCTTCTGTAGTTCTTGTGTGGTCTGCCCAACCGCGTATGTGATGCTGTTGGTAAGGCTTGCCGGCAATGGTATCAAGTGCACGCCAAGCGTGCTCACCATTGCATTTACAAAAGGCAGGAGGAATGTAAATGCAGCAGCAATAATAAGCACCGTAACTATGCCTACTATTGACAGCCTGCTTATCTGATCTCTTGCAATTTTCATGTTGTTCCTTACCATATACCATGCAGCGATGTTGCCAAGAAGCAGCGGCACATAGAATACAAAAAACTTGCTGCCAGTGAGCGTAATGCCCAATGGCGCGAAATGCACAAGCATCCAGAGCTGCTCAAGCATGTACGCAAGAAGCAAGGCAAAGCTAAGCAGCATGTCCATGAAAAGAAGGTGCTCGTCACCTATTATGAAAGAATATACAAGCATGAACAGTATCGCAAACATGTACACAACTACAATATAAGGCGATCCTGTCCATATCACTACGCCTAAGCTAAGCACGAACGCGCTTGCGACCATATAGGCAATGGGCTTGAGCCACCAGCTGGCGCTTGCATCTTCGCGCTTTTCCTCTACACTCTTGCCTGTTGCATTCCTGTAGTAAAGCGACTCTTCACTAATATGGCTTTCAATGAGCTTGAGCTCCTCATTTCTGTGCATCTCAGCGAATCTTTCTATATCATTTTTGTCGTGGTTCCTTATTATTGAGAGCTCAGCTTTGTGCCTTTCAGCAAGCTCATTCTCTTCTATGATATGCTTTTTTACAAGGTCAGCGCCTATTCCTTCCCTTATCATAATGCGCCTAATATTGCTCCTTTTTGCTTCAAGCTCGTCTGCGCTTTCCAGCGCCATGAGCATGAGAAGCAGTGCAACCATTATGAAAAGTGTTATGAAGCTGTCACCCCTGTATACAAGTGCAGAGGTCCTTGCGATGTTGCCGCTTGACACTGCGATGAAAAACATTGCAAGAAGTCCTGCAAGTTTGCTTTTTACTATATATCTGGTAAGATAATAGGCTGTCACCATCTCAAGAAGCGCGAATAATATCGGCATTACCCTCATTATTGCAAGTGCACTTATGCCAAAATAATGCAGTACTATGTATGGTATTACTGTTATGTATTCAAGCCCCGGGGATTCTGCAACAATGTTGTGCGATGGAAATCCTGAATAGATAGAATAATGTGGCCTTATGTAATGGTTTGCTATTGTCTGCGTTATTATGCTGTAGTAATAAAATCCATCAGGCTCGTAAAGCCCTTGATACCTAAGCAGTGGCGCCCTCTCCACGACGCCTATGAGCAGTATGATTAGCACTATCGTTGCGAATACGCGCTTGTCATCAAGGTTTGTAAGTTTTCTAAAATCCACCAAAACACCACTGTTCAATATAATTAAGGCGCAACATGGAGGATTTGCATTAAATGTATTTAATACTTTCACAGAATGCCTCAATGCAGAAGTGCAAAAGGTTTTGGCAAAGATTTAAATTCCTCAAAACAACCAGCAGGGCATACAATGCATACATATAAATATCAATTAACAACTATATGCTTAGTGATAAAATGAAAGGAAAAGTGAAAATGTTCAACTCCGCAAGGGGTTTCGGATTCATTACAGGGGATGACGGCAAAGATGTGTATGTGCACAGCACCGCAATCCTTGACGGAGCCACATTGGCTGCAGGTGATAGCGTAGAATACGAAGTCGAAGCCGGAGACCGCGGGCCAAGGGCAAAGAATGTGAGAAAGCTCTAAATTAAGCCAATAAATGTAATGCTACCTATTATGCGATTTTTCTTTTTGAATTTTTCTTTTCGAGCTTCAGCTAAAGCATAAGCATAAGCTCTGCATGCTGGAGGAATGCTCAACATGCACGCATAGTGCGGACATCAGTACGGCAGGTACATTCGAACGATTGCAATAGATGAGTTTTGTATGGAGAAAAGCCGCTTTCTGACCTTTCGCACTTATAATATTCCCGCAGGTATTGCATTGGTTCCGCCATCAGCCAAATACCTAGCAAATAAAGCGAGGCTAAAGAATACTATACTATAATTAAGGGCACTTCCATCTCTTCTTTTGTCATTCCTCCATGGTGCCCTCTTGCGCCGAATTTCCTGTGTTGTACGCCTGGCTTGGCGTATGTCATAATATAATTGCCCTTTGAGATTGCAATGTGCGTGCCGAACCTGTAGCGCAGCCATTCATCTGTTTTGCGCTTGCCGAACAGGCCAGCCTTTATTGCTTCCTCTGAACCATAAAGCAAGAACTTTTTTCCCATTAGCGTGTCAAAATACTCTTCAAAGCGCTTCTGTTTTGTATCCGCAACTTCGAAGAACATTGCACTTTCAGATCCCCATGGAGGCATGCTAACATACTGCATCAATTTTGAATTCGGCCCTATGTGCACAACATCTCTGT
>JBMFWR010000013.1:0-20656 GCA_049965095.1 Candidatus Micrarchaeia archaeon | reverse complement strand
ATGAGTGATGGATCAGTGCAAGTTTTTCAGGGCTTTAGGGTTCACTACAATGACGCAAGAGGACCTACTAAAGGTGGCATAAGATTCCATCCGCAGGAAAGCATAGATACCGTAAAGGCGCTTGCTGCTTGGATGACATGGAAAACATCGCTTGCAAACATACCATATGGAGGCGCAAAAGGAGGAGTAATATGCGACACAAAAAAGATGAATGAATATGAGCTGGAGAATCTTTCAAGAGGCTATGTGCGCGCTCTCCACGATTTCATAGGCCCTGACGTTGACATACCTGCGCCAGACGTGTATACAACACCGCAAATTATGGCTTGGATGATGGACGAATACAGCAAGCTCAAAGGACATAATGAATTCGGTGTCATAACAGGCAAACCACTTGATACATGGGGCTCTGAAGGAAGGGGCGATGCTACGGCTATGGGTGGCATGTATGTGCTGAGGGAAGCTGCAAAATACAAGAAAATAGATCTAAAGAATGCAAAGATTGCCATACAAGGCTTTGGAAATGCCGGCACTTTTGCTTTCACTATCGCACAAAAGCTGTTTGGCTCTAAAATCGTGGCGATAAGCGATTCCAAGGGCGGCATATACAACGAAGACGGATTAGACTTTAACGAAGTTTCTAAAGCAAAAGCCAGCACAGGCAGCGTGCAGGGTTATGAAAATGCGGAAAAAATAACTAACGAACAGCTGCTTGAATCAGATGTTGACGTGCTCATACCAGCGGCGCTTGAAAACCAGGTTACAGGAGCAAATGCAGAGAAAATCAAGGCAAAAATACTATTGGAGCTTGCAAACGGGCCGGTCACGCCAGAAGCAGACAAGATACTTGCGGAAAAAGGCGAGGTATTTGACCTGCCAGACTTTCTGGTCAACAGCGGAGGCGTTATAGTATCATACTTCGAATGGGTGCAAAACATAAACGGCTATTATTGGAGCGCAGAAGAAGTCTATGCAAAGCTAGACAGGATAATAACCAAATCTTTCAGCGATGTCATTGCGACACAGAAGAAATATGCAGACATGGGCAAAAAGATAAACCCGAGGATGGGTGCATACATAATTGCAGTTGACCGCGTTGCAAGAGCCATGAAGGCAAGAGGCTGGTACTAACTAATTTACTTGCTTTTTATTTTTGCTTTCCTTTTTACAATTATTATGTGATTGTACTTTATTACCTACTCGCTTTCGTGCTTGATTGTCTTTACTATTCCCTGCTTGGGCCTGAATATGTCTCCGCTCCTTTCCAGCTCTCCTATGTATTTGTTTACAGTCTGTTCGTCTATACCCTCTTTACTTGCTTCCTCAAGCACCCTCTGCATTTTTGCTGTGCCCTCACTCTCCTCTAGTTTCTTTATTATAGACATTATTGCATTGATCTTGTCTACTTTTTCCCTTGGCATGCCTGTAAGTATAGCATCGATATCGCGCCTTCCGCTCCTGTCAACAGCCAGGGTCTTAAGCATATACTCGGTAAGGTTTATGGCGCGCTCTGCGTCGCTTACTTCAACTATGTTTGAAAGCCTGGACTTTGCGCTTGCTTCTGCAAGTCTTATCAGGCCTTCTATCTGCCTTGCGGTTATGGTTGGCGCCCCTTTTCTTGCCCCTATGCGCCTAAGCTCGATGTAATAATCCTGTATTCTTGCAGCTGCCTCATCGGTAAGCCTTGGATATATATGCTTCCTTGCGTAAGCGATGTATTTCCTGAGGAGCTCACTTTCTATAGGAGCAGATTCAACCTGTTTGTAATCTTCTATTTCTGCGATGCGTGCGCCGGCTGCTTCGTGCTGCATCAGAATATGCTTTGCTATGTTCTTGTCAAGCTCCTCATCCATGACATCTTTTATTGGAAATATTAAATCGAATCTTGAAAGTAGGGTAGGTGGTATATCAAACTGTTCTGCAGGGTATACGTTAGGATCAAAACGGCCGAATTTTGGGTTTGCCGCAGCAAGCACCGCAGCTTTTGCGGAGAAGGTCGCAACTATGCCTGCCTTTGCCACGCTTATAGTCTGCGACTCAAGCGCTTCGTGCAAAGCAGCCCGGTCTTCATCGCCAACCTTGTCGAATTCGTCTATAGCAACGACTCCACCACTCCCAAGCACCAGCGCGCCCGCTTTGAGGGTCCACCCGCCTTCAGAGAATTCATCACGCTCTGCCACTGCTGTCATACCTCCTCCGGTTATTGATTTGCCGCTTACGTATATGCCTTTAGGGACTAGTCTTGATACTGCCTGGAGTATTCTAGTCTTTGCGCTTCCTGGATCTCCTATAAGCAGTATGTGTATGTCGCTTCTTATTACTCCGCCATCTACAAGCGTCTTGCCTGGGGTGCCACCAAAAAGCTCCAGGGCAACCGCTTGCTTAATCTCATCATAGCCATATATTGAAGGCACTATGGATTTTACTATGCTTTCGAATATTGTGGGGCTTTTTGCCAGCTCATTTATCTGCCTTTCTTCTTCCTGGCTTATTGGTATGTCTGTAAACTCCTTCTCCTTTGTAGATATCGAAACTGCATCAAGAAACATTGTATAGAGGTTTTTTTCAAGCTTGCCTCTTATGTTGCGCCTGGGCCTTATCCTCAATATACCAGTTATCTCGACCCTGTCTCCAGGTATTACTATATTGACAAGATCGTCTTCAGTCCATACCTCAAGCTGCCATGTTGGCACATTGCCATGAAGCTTTTCCAGTGGGTCCTGTATCGCAAGCTTTTGCAAGTTTATGAATTGTGATTCTTCAGTCACTTGCTTAAGCGACTTTCTCTTGCACTGCTCGCATATTTCAGGAACTTCGTCCCTGTCTATACGTATCTTGTAGGTTGCACCACAGTATGTGCACTTGTAGAAGCCCATCTTGACCTTGGGATTTATTTCAGACCTTTTCACAACAAGGCTGTCAAGAAGCACCATCTTGCCAATGTAATTTGAGCCTATGTCCTGCACAAGCGGCGTGTTAATGTTTTGCCCGTAGAATCGCACATGCGGTTCTTTGTCCTTCATGTCTATGTCGCTCAGTTTGTCGCGCAAAGCTGCATTTGCAGCCTCTATTATGTGATCAGGATTTTGAATCAGCTCGCTCGCTATTTCGGGGTCGAATTTGCTAAGGTCCTTGAAATCAACCCTCAGGCTCCGCCTGTCAGGAAAAGCTACTATTATGTCTGCTATCTGCTCCCTGTAGTAGGCATCAAAGAACTCGCCGAACCTTGCTTTTATCGACTCGTCTGCGGTATCAAGCATCCAATCAACTATAATAATGCACGAAAAGCATAAAGTATTATCAGAAAAGCTAGTGTATCTTGCTGCCAGGGGCAATGTCCTTTTCTGGCCTGAGCAATACAACATGCTCGCTGTCCTCAGCTGCAAGCAGCATGCCCTCTGAAACAACGCCCGCTACTTCTTTTTGGTCAAGATTTGCAACCACTATTATATTAGTGTTTAGCAGCTCTTCTTTTGAATAGAAGCCTTTTATTCCTGCCACAATAGTGCGGACGCCGAGCTCGCCGAGGTCAACCTTTAGCACATACATGGGCTTTCTAGCTTTCTCATGGTCATTAACTTCTATGATCTTGCCTACCCTAAGGTCTATGTTCTTGAACTCGTCTATTGTGACCATAAAAAGCACCGATAAAACTTTTTTATAAATATATTATTAATTGTTTTGCTATCTAATATTAGCAATAAGCTATACAAAGTGGTATAAATGAGTCAGTTTGGTTCTCAGATACATTCAAAATCAAATACAAAGAAGGCTGGAAACGGCAAGCAGGTCAAGAAGCTCAGGGACAAAAAGAAAAGCGAGATGGGCGGCTACTTCGCAGCAACGAAACTGTCCCAAAGCAATGTGATACAACCTACAAGAAGGAGAGGAGGCAACATCGGAGTAAGGATAAAGAAGGTAGCATTTGCAAATGTCCTCACTAGTTCAGGATATAAAAAAGCAAGGATAACAGAGGTTCTTGAATCAAAAGACAACAAGAACTTTGCAAGGCAGAATATAATAACAAAAGGCACCATAATAAATACAGAACTTGGCAAAGCGCTTGTTATTAACAGGCCAGGCAGGGAAGGCATGGTCAATGCAAAGCTCTTGTAAAAGGTGCTTTGAGTGACTGAAAGGGTATACGAGTTTGACAAATCAGAAGAAGAAAAACTCAAGAAGATGCTTGCTTACGATCCTTTTACCGATCCTTCTGCAATACCCCCTTCGAAAGATGGTGCTAGCGCAGAAAACGGCATTGCAAAGCTGGCGGAAAAGGACAAATACTATGATGTGATATTTGCCAGGCAGGAATACAGCCTGAGAGAAGGAGCAAGCGTAGGACTTGCCACTGACAAGGTGTTTTTGTACCTAAAGGCAAATGACGAGTTTTTCCCAAGGGCGGAAGAAAAGCTCAAGGCTAATTTCCAGAGCTTCAAGCGTGCAAGCGCCGAAGCAGAATCTAAGCTTGTCGCTTTCATAAAGGAAGAGCAGGAGCGCTCTAATGAAGGCTTTGGCATGCTTTTTGGTGGTTGAATTGAATTTCCTCAGCTCCAACGATTTGTCAAAGCAGGAGATGCAGAAAGTACTTGATATTGCGGACGAGCTTTCCGAAGGCAAGGAGGAGCTTTCGCTTAAGGAGCATTCCACATTGGCATTGCTTTTTGCAGAGCCCTCAACAAGGACAAGAGTCTCGTTTGAAGTTGCAATGGCGCAGCTTGGAGGCCATGCAATATACATAGACATGGGCACCACACACCTAAAGCGCGGCGAAACCGTAAGTGACACTGCAAAGGTAATAAGCAGCTATTGCGATTTTATAGCAATGAGGATAGACAGCCATGAAACGCTTGTAGAGTTCGCTAACGCTTCAAGCGTTCCTGTGATCAACGCACTTACAAGGCTGGAGCATCCTACGCAAGCATTGGCAGACATATACACAATTGGCAAAAAGCTTGGCTCTATCAAAGGCAGGAAGATAGCTTTCATGGGGGATATAGCTCAAAATACCGCAAACTCGCTTATGGTTACAGCCGCAAAGCTTGGCGCAGAGGTATCATTGATCGGACCCAAGGGAGTAATGCCAAACGAGATATACTTCAACAAGGCTAGGGAGTTTGGCAAAGTCCAGGTTTTTGACAATATAGAAGAAGGAGTAGAAGGATCAGATGTCATTTATACTGATACATTTGTAAGCATGGGAGTTGAAAGCGAAGCAGAAAAAAGGAGGACACTCTTTGCGCCGTATCAGGTAAATGAGAATGTCCTCAAATATGCGAAATCCAATGCAATCGTAATGCATCCTCTGCCTGCACACAGAGGAGAGGAAATTGCAGCATCGGTAATAGACGGCCCAAGAAGCGTAGTGTGGGACCAAGCGTACAACAAAATGCTCCTGGAAAAGGCAATTTTGCTTTATATCTCAAACAAGGGCTAAAAGGTTATACGATAAGCATTAGCCACTCTTTTTGATAAACCTTTTAATTTTATCCATTCATATCATAAATGTGATTTGATGAAATACGCCAGGGAGCACATAAAGCGCTATTGGGTTTTTGAATACAGAAGGGCTCTTGGTGTTTCCTTAATAACTTTTGCCATTGCCCTCGCGGTGGGTATAGTTTTCACAGTGCTAATGAGCAGCATGACTTTACCAAACCCCATTGACAACATAATGTTTTGGGCTTTGCTTGTCATATTCACCTCGCTGGTTCTGGTAAGCAGCTTTGCAAATGCCCACATACTTTCGGTAAAATACATGAACATAGAAGAGCACATACAGCATACAAAATATGTAGGTGGCTGGCTTACTATACTTGTGCTTGGAGCCATAGCATTTATGCTGCCAATAATATTCTTCAACAACATATATGAGCCAATTATGCTTACCTTTGGCTTTGGGGGCATATTCTGGGTTTTATACCTTTCAGTAAGGTTTCTATTTAAGTATTCATACTATGAGATTGCAATAGGAGGAACTGCTTTGTGGGCCGTAGCACTTCTTTCAGCTTTGAGCGTAATGACAACAAATGCAACCAGCACTGCCGCAAGCTCATTTACGCTTTTCATATCTATAATATCCTTAATAATAGTGACTGGGTTTATAGGCATGTCACTTATGGTAAATGCCTCAAACGAGTTCGCACACGAGTTCAAGATAATTAACAAGACACTACAAGAAACGCACAAAAATCAAGCGAGGCACCGCAGATAATTTGGATTGGTTGTTTTATGATTTTGTCAAAGCGCAGCAAATACGCTAACAACCCTATTGAAGAGGAAGATAAGGTAGCGGAAGAGCTTGTCAGAAAAGGGGCAAAGATAATACAACTCAACAGAGGTGATCCTCCTGTCTATTTCCCAACCCCGAGATATATAATCGATGCATATGTAAAAGCCCTGAGAGAAGGCAAGACCACATATTCCAGAGCGGAAGGGCTGCGCATGCTTGCAGGTGCAATAGCGAAGCGCTACAAGTCAATGTACGGCATAGAATTCGACGAAGAGAGCGTTATTGTGACACAGGGCGTTTCCGAAGCTCTTTCTTTTCTTAACAGCGCATTGATAAATGAAAATGAAACTGCAGTGCTTTTCAAGCCTTATTACCCGCTGTATGTGCCTTTGCTAATGACTTATGGGGGCAGGGCAATTCTTGCGGATTACAATGAAGAAGACAATTGGTCTATAGATATTGAAGGATTAAAAAGGAAGCTGGCAGAAGCACATTCAAAAGGCAAAAGAATTAAGTATCTGCTTATAACAAACCCAAACAACCCAACAGGTACAGTGCTTAGCAAAAAAACACTTCAGGAAGTTGCAGACATTGCAAATGACAATTCGCTGCTCCTGATAAGCGATGAGATATATGATGAAATAGTTTATAACGGGGCGAAATTTACCAGCATTGGAGAGGTGGCAAAAGGGCAGCCACATGTAATATTAAATGGAGCTTCGAAGGACTTTGACTCTACGGGTTTCAGAATAGGTTTTGTTGCAGTCCCAGAAGAGGATAAGATTTCAATAGAACTTAAGCAAAAGCTTGCTGATTATGCGAAGATGAGGCTTTCGGTAAACTTGCCGGCGCAATATGCGGTTGCCGAAGCGATAAGCAATGCGAAGGAGCATAAAAAGGCAATATCAAAAATGGTAAAAGAGATAGAGAAAAGAGCAAATTATGCTGCGAAAAAGTTCTCTGAAAATCCTTTGCTTACAGTGACAAGGCCAAACGGGGCATTTTATCTGCTTCCAAAGCTTGACATGAAAGCGCTAAAGTTCAAGAATGACGCAGAGTTTGTGGACAGACTACTAAAGGAGGAATTTGTGCAGCTTACGCGTGGTTCCGGATTCGGTGCTCCTTCACATTTCAGGATTGTTGCACTGCCCCCAAAAGATATATTAGATTATGCCATAGATAAAATAAATGATTTCTGCGCCAAGAATGCAAAATGACGCGGGCCCGTAGTCCAACGGTTAAGATGCCAAGCAGTAATGCGCATAAGCCTTACACGCTGGAGATCGGAGTTCGACCCTCCGCGGGCCCATTTTTGCTAAAACAGCAATATTTTGATGAATTGCATAAATGTTTTCTCATTACGCAAATCAAAATGAACCAACAATCATTGAATTTTTAAATACTTTTGCTTCGAATTTAAATAACGTACATATCATTCTAATGAATTAGTTTTGCCATGTGTTAGGTAACATTTAGCATAGTTATATAAAAAGTTTAATTAATTCATTATATTGGTGGAGATCTGCAATTGCGTATTGATGGGTTTTTTGATGGTTTCTGTCAGTGAGGTAATAGACAACTATGACGGAATGATCACAAGAGCGCAAGCTTCGGTTATTGCGAGCAACGGCAATGACTTTGCGGCAAAGCTTGGCGCTGACGACATTACAAGTATAAAAGCGCTAAGCGAATTTTTTTCGATGCTTGGAAAGCAGGGCGCACCTTTGCTTGGCAAGCAAAATGAAAAAGCTTATACTGTGAACGTTCAAGACCGCATATACAGGGTATTCAATCCAGTAGAGTATGTGATAAACGGAAGGCAGAATACAAAGCGCACGATAGTCCTTGGCAGCGAAGGAAGCACTATGAAATTTAACATTAAGGGCAAGCTTTCCGATTTTATAGATGCAAACGCATTTGAACGAGGCGATATGGTTATAGTAAAGAATGCGGTGCTGGATACCTCGATAGGTGAGCTCTCTAGCATTTCTGGCACAATGATAAACAAGGTAATGCCCTCTACTATAATGCCGATATACGATTACTCAACGCTTAGGGAAGGAATGAAGAACATAGACATCGTTGGCAAGGTGCTAGAGCTCGGGCCAGTAAGGTATGTGAATAGACTTACAGGAAGCGGACAGATAGCGGTTGTTGACGCAATACTTTCTGACATGAGTAGCACCATAAAGGCTTCGCTTTGGGGCTCCTCCGCTACACTTACTGCAAAGCTGAATGTAGGGGATTTCATAAAGATAGAATTCTGCAATATTATAGCAAGAAACGGTTCGCTTGAAATATATGCAAGCGACCTTTCGCGTGTCGTTTCAAACAAACTTTTTGAAAGAAAAATGCACCCCTAATTTATTTGAAATAAGTTCATCTTTTTCCGTATCTTGCCAAGAAGGACAGATATGGTGACAGAGTTGTGTCTGGTGCTGAAGGCTTTGTGCTTTTTATAATGCCTTCTAGCATTGCCATGTCTATTTTTGTTTCTATGCCTGCCTTCATACTCTCCTCAAGAGCACGCGTTTTTGCTTCCCTACATACACTTGCAATATCAGCGCCCGTAAAGCCTTTTGTCTCTTCGGCTATCTTGCTAAAATCAATACCCTGAATCGGTGCCTTGCTGAGATAGTATCTGAACATTGCGGTACGCTCTGCATTATTTGGAGGTCTTATATATATTAGCTTGTCGAGCCTGCCTGGCCTGAGAAGCGCGGGATCGAGGGCATCAGGCCTGTTCGTAGCTGCTATAACAACTATGCCAGAAACCTCCTTTAGGCCATCAATTTCCTGCAGGACTGCACCCATTATCTGCACGGCGGTCTCTGAAGCGCCCTCCCTTTTTGGCAGTATGCCGTCAATCTCATCTATAAATATTATTGCTGGCACGTTTTCTCTTGCCCTGTTGAAAAGCGCCTTTATCTGGGTTATTGCGCTCTCGCTATTGTTCAACGCGATATCTGTTCCGTCTATCTGCAGTATTGTAACGCCTTTCATCTCGCTTGCAGCTGCTTTCATGAGCAGGGTTTTGCCAGTTCCTGGAGGGCCAAAGAGCAGCAGGCCATTTATCGGCTTTATGTCATATCTTTTAATCAGATCTGGATGCATCAGTGGTATTTGGACGGCTTCAACTATTGCCTTCTTTGCATCATCCAGCCCTATCACATCGTCAAGGCCAAGTTCCTTTGATGTAGTAGACCTTTGCTCGGAATGTATGCTCCTTTCATAGTCTATTTTGAATGTATTGTATTCTTCCAGTTGCGCTAGCGAAGTTGATGGCTTTGTAGCCGCTATTACGTTCAACAGATCCTGCTGCGTAACCTCAAGGATTTTGTGATGTGCAAGGGCGTCCTGCCCTACCATCTGGGCAACGCTTTCACATACTGCTTTTATGTCTGCACCGCTGTATCTTTCGGTATTTTCCGCAAGCACATCTATGTCTATGTCTTTCGATACTGGCAATTTTGAAAGGTATATTTTGAATATTTTCTTTCTGCCGTTAAAATCTGGAAGAGGCATATATATGAGCTTGTCGAGCCTGCCTGGCCTGAGAAGCGCGGGATCGAGCAAATTAGGCGTGTTTGTAGCACCTACAACTATCACCCTTTCAAGCTTTACAAAGCCGTCTATTTCAACCAGCAACTGCGAAAGAGACTGCTTGTGGGTATCGTCAACATCTGGCAGGTTTCTGTTTTTTGCTATCGCATCTATTTCATCGAAGAGTAGCACGCATGGTGCATTCTTTCGCGCAGTGTCAAATATTTTTGATATTGCCCTCTCGGTCTCTCCCGGATATGCAGAGATTAGGTTTGGCGCTTTAACCAGAAAGAAGCCGCCGTGTATCTCGTTGGCTAGCGCCCTCATCATCAGAGTTTTGCCAGTTCCTGGAGGGCCAAAAAGGAGTATTCCTTTGGAAGGCTTGATGTTGTATGCTTTTGATATGCCTCTTTGCTCTATCGGCGTTATTATCGCTTCCTTTATCTCCTTTTTTGTTGCGTCGTAATTTCCTATGCTGTCAAATGTCTCGTGAGAGGTACCTGTTGAAAGATCTTCAAAAGCCTCGCCAAACTTCATTCTTATGTCCTGCTTGCGCACATCGAGGCTTTTAACCACCTTGAAATTAAGAAACTCAAGCAAATAAAGCAATGCAGGAGCAATGGCAAAACTCACCATTGCAAGCACAGCATAATATATACTGATTGTATTGTATGAAAAACCTATGTACACCAACGGGAATATTATGCCAGCAATGCTTGCTTGTGTTCCCCTATATTTGGACCTGCTTGAAACTGCTATTGCATCAATTATGAATATTGCTACTGGGAAAATTAACACATCTATTAGATAGTATAAACTAAAGTACAATGATTCTGCTATGGCTGCAAACTGGTCACCAAGACTGTTGATGATAGTGCCGTTTGCAAATATGTGATATGCTGCTGACATCGAAGGCAGAAAATCCAATATTGTTGTTGGCGATTTTGTCGGGGTAGAATTGTTGAAAACAAACTGTGACATTACTCCGCTTTTGACCAGCATCGAATGTACGCTAAGGCCATTGTAAAGTATGTACGCGCTGTTGTTTATTCCAGAAATTGCGGAAAAAGCAACTATGGTAAGAAGCACTACTATTGCCATCAGTATGCCGCGCTTATACCCGACTGTAAGGACAGCCAGTATTAGAGTGGGTATAAATATTATAAAGCCGAGCTGCGAAAAGGCAAGCGCAAACAGCAGATATCCAAAAAGCATTGTACGGTAGTGCATATAGCCGTATATCATCGAGAAGCTCAAAGCGAACATATAGAGCCATGCTAATGCAGGCACTTGATACATCGCAATTGGAAATAATACAAAGACAAGCGCTATTAGCCCAAGAAAAGAGTTTTTCTGGGTAAGATAAAATAGCAGTATTATTATTACAAGATCAAGTATATACGGATAGGTAGGCAGCGCGGCGTTGAATGCTAGGAACGTTGCAATGATCAATAATGTATCGACAAAATTTTCATTTTGCACAGTCTCAGATATATAGGATGAGAATCTGTAGAGCGTCAATGGTGTCTTGTGCTCCTTCCTTATTATTTCAGTGGCTATGCTCTCCTTCACAGAGCTTCGCGGGTTTCTTGCCTGCATCTAATCATTATTGGTTGATACCAATAATTAGTATAAGGAAATATATTTATAAATGGGAGAGCGCCAGCAAATAAGGGAATAAAGCCTTAGACAAGACTTTCTTCTTCCACTTCCACTTCGCTTACGCCTTCTATACCCTTAATCTGTTCCTCTATCTTCGATGACCCGTTTTTAGCGTCGTCGAACTTGAATAGAGCTTTTAGAACCTTTATCCCAAAGGCTACGTCCTGTTCCTGCATTCCTACTGCTCCGAGCTTCTTTACGGCTTCCACTACAGACTGCATAGCACCTTCCTTTGGATATATTTTAAACAAAACAGCAACTTCTGACATTATGGTCCCTCAAAGCCGCAGGCTTCGCACTTGTAGCTGTTTGTTATCTCTCTGCAATGCTTGCACCTTATTATGTTTGTTTTCCCACATTTTGGACACTTAAATTCAGTGTACTCATGAGTAAGCCTACCGCATGATACACATGTTTTTCCTGGTAGTACCATAAAAACTCACTTCCTTCTTTTTAAATTGGCCCTGCTATGCTTTGGGCTTTGCTTATTTAATAGATACACAAACAATATAATAGTTACTGTAAAAAGCACAATCACAAGGGTAAGCAGCTCCATCACCATGTATAAAAGCCTAGTGGCTTGTGCTACCTGCACTTGGAGCTCGTTTATTGCGGGTATTATCTGCTCTAGTGGCAGCTGGGATTGAGAAGGAAGTTGCTCAACTACCATATTTTGCTGTAGCAGCCTGGTATCGTTGCTTACGTGATTTGCAAGCACAGCTACCGAATATGCTTCTTCTGCATAATTGTGCGCAATTGTGCTGTTGCTTGAAATCATTGACTCGTGCACGTAGAAAAGCGCTTCGTTTGCATATTGGGTTGCCCATACGCCATATGTGGAATTTTGCGCAATTGCATAAGCGTGATTATTTATCTGTTCGGTTGTGGCATTGCTGTAAGAAGATAGCGAGTATGCATAATCTGCATCGATTATAGCTACAGGGTAATTGCCCTCTTCATACGCTTTCTGGGCGGTATAATAATACAATCCCGGGTATTTTGAGGCTCTCTCCAGCCTTTGTGCTGCTATGGCTTTCAATGATGGTGAAAAGGAGATTGGAGTGCCACCCATTTGGGACGATGCATTATATAGAAATGAAGTTGCAGCGCACCATCCGCTTGCTTCGCCGCCGCTGTAAAGGCTATCCAGAACACCATCCGTATCCACTGCCGTTATATTGTAGAGGCTTATGGTGCTATTGAGGGTATAGTTCGCCCATGCCTGCCTAAGTTCTGCACCTACCACATATTCGTAATTTGTATTTGTAAGCTGTGGTGGCGTAAGCATAGAGCACTCATAGCTTATGTTTTGAAGCGTTTCCATTCCGCTTTTTATTGTGGAGTGCCTGTGATTCAGATAGAACGCATTGATGTAATCCAGAAATGAAAGATCTGCTCCTGTGTAGAGATAACCACGCCTTGCTATGCTCTCGCTCTGGTTGAGCACCTCACCAAGTTGGAAGCTTGCATTGCTAAACTTGCTGCTTGCTGAAAGATTGTCAATCTGACTTGAGGTTATGGCAAAGGTAAAGTTAACAAGCATGTTGAATATTGAATTGTTGCAATTGTTGCTGCAGGAAAGGCTTGCTTCAGGCAATGAGCTGACGCTGTAATTTGTATAGAATGTATAATTGGTCATTTTTGAGCTTGGGTTGAATGTATAGTTGAAAGCGAAACTTGCAGCTTGAGTTATATTAGAGGCTTGCACAAGAGGTATAGAGAAGGTCTGCTGGACAAGATAATAGAGAAGATTTTCCATGCTGCCTTTTGGCACTGCTGGCACAATCACGAATTCCATACCTTTTAAGTGGGCAGCCTGAGCTTTATCGTATACACCACCTATCTCTCCAACTTGACCGCTTGGGGATATGGTACCGGTAACAGTGAAGTCCTGTCTAAGCGGCCTGTGCGAAAGCGCCGATATTGCAAGCAGGGTCATCGCTGTACCTGCGCTTGGCCCCGAAACATTCATGCTTGCATTGCTTATGTAATAGGTAAAGTTGTATGAGCTAAAGTTTAAGCCCAGATAACTGCATGCGTATTGTGCAGCTACAAGCGCTGACTGCTGAGTTGAACTTCCCACTTCAAGAGGCCCTTTTATGCTGACAGAGCCATTGCCAGTGGTAACATTGAGCACTATTGTAGTAAGAGCACCTTGATTTGTTGATGTTATCACTGCTGGAGCATGTATAGTAGCGCTTCCTACAAAAGCTGCGCTTGCAGTAGACATTATGGCAAATGCTGCCATTGCCAAAAACAACATTGTAAATTTCATAGGAATCATTTTTATAAGGGAGCAACTTAATAAAAACTTTATGTGCGAGGATAGGATATAAGATAAAAATCTGCTTAATAGACTAGGCAAGCATTTTGTATTAGGTTTGCCAGCATTTGAATGAAGTGCGTTAACAGGTTTTTACATAATTGCACAATTTATTATATAAATTTCTGAGACCTGTTCCACAGCGATTCAAACCTTTCGTTAGCTTCATGACGATTTATCTTGACTATGTGTTCGCTCTTCCTGTTTATTATGTTAAGCGGCGGAATCTTGTAAGCACTTTTATCGTCTATAATGAGCCTTTCGTGCTGCTCGACAGTAAGTTCTTCAGGAAGAATCCTAAGCTCTATTTCAACACCTTTTCTTTTCATTTCTGCATTGAATTCCCTAAACATCGCAGCGAATTCTTTTCCGAGCCTGTCTTTCTTCGCAATGATGCTTATGCTGCCATAATTTTTCTCATGCCCATTTATTATCATGTAGAGATTCTCCAAACCTCTTTGATCCAGATGCATGTCAAGTATTTTTATTGCCCCGCTAAGACTTGCAGCAAGCCTGTTCGAAAGGAGCAACATGTTAGTATACTGAGTGTCAGGATTTATCGAAAGCTGGCGCAATTGTGGACTGGAATTTGGGTGTGCACTTCTCATGCTTAGCGATATCGATGGCAAAACAACAAGAGTTATTCCTATATAAGGCAGGGCAAACACCATGCTCTGGTAGCTTACATTGAAAGTGCCATTTATTATTGTGGCGATGATCGCAGCTGCAATAGAAGCAAAGCCAAGGCCCAAGTACAATATCCTGCTGTGCGACTTTCCTACCATGAGCAGTACGCTGAGCCCAAAGCATAGCAGAGCAAATGGAAGCATCGCATATGAAACATACATGCCGAGAATAGTTGCGGCTGATTGGGAGCTGATGTTTGTTATGCCCTCCTGCGCTATTATGGTGCTATTGAGCTTTGATACGAGCAAAAGCGCGGAATAGAATCCCGATGAAAACGCCAGTTTTTCAATAAAATACAAATTGTACAATAGCAGTGCTATTGATCCCAAGAAGGGCAACGATGCAATTATTCCGGAATGGCCTTCATGCGCCATGATTACCATATAAATATGCGATAAAAGCATTAAATTATATACTCTTGGAAGAGGGGGCGCTTTGGCCAATCAATAAATATAAATAAGGATTGCGCAATAATATTGTTAAGTGATATAATGAATCGCGGAGTGATAGGTTACCTTATCTTGCTTATAATTGTAGTCATTGTTACTTATATTTATACAGGATTCAGGCTGCCCACTTTGGGCCGCTCTGCTATATTGACTACAACTACTGTGCCCGCTAACATACCTAAAAACACAATTGTAACTACTACTGCCAATTACTCCAATTATTTGTTGCCTTGCAACAACTTTGAGATACCCTCGCAAAGCCAAAATTCAACCATTTCAGGAAACTGCTCTTGGCAAGGAGGTAATCTTGGAATATGGCTAGGGAGTGGAAGTTTCAGTTCCGCGCGTATAATTGTAGCAAGCAAGAACAATGTAACTTTGATGAATCGCTCAACATCATTCAAATGCCTAGTGTTCATCGATAATATGTCCCTACCTTCCCAGATTCTAAGGATTACATTGAAAACAGGTTCAGGAGCATATAATACATCAAGCTCCTGCAGTTATGCAGTTGCAAAACTCAATACTACAGTAATACCGCCACCTACTGTTTATACCAATGTCTACAACGGCAACTTTAGCAATGGAAAATACACAGGTTGGAATTATACGGGCAAGGGCTTTGGAACTCAGCCATTGAACATCACCTATGCTGATTCTAGGAATTGCTACCTAGGGTACCCATGGAGCAACTACAATGGTATATATTTTGCAACGACGTACAACTGCGGCCTTAGCAATTCCCCTGGAAATCTCACTTCTTCTCCATTTCTTGTAAGTGCTGCCACTCCGTTCCTGAACTTCAAAATAATAAGCCCTGCAGACAACCAGCTGTATGTTGAGATACTTGAAAATAATACGCCAGAAATAATAGCCCACTATAATACTTTCAATATAAGTTCGGGCGGAAATGCACAATCAGTATTCCAGAATGTAAGTATACCGCTAACAATGTTTATAGGCAAGAGTGTCAGGATTAGGATTGTGGCACAGACACTCCATCTACAGAAGTTTATAGCTGCAGGAGACTTTTCGCTTGGCCATTATCCAATATCAACCCCTGGCATACTTGTAAACATGACCATATTGCAAGCACAGTAGGTGCCGCGCTTGACCATCTATATTTTTAATACTTTGACAGGCAAAAAAGACGAATTTGTGCCACTTGACAGCAAGGAAGTCAAGATGTTTGTATGCGGCCAAACGGTATATGACGATGCACATCTAGGGCATGCTAAAACTTATATATCATTTGACATAGTAGCAAGATGGCTAAGGCACGAGGGGTATAACCTAAAATACGTGCAAAACATAACCGATGTAGAAGACAAAATAATAGCGAGGGCTCATGAGCGAAATATGGATCCTATGGATTTGGCACACTATTACGAGCAACGATTTTTCGAGGATATGGAGTCCATAGGGGTAAAAAAGAATGTAAGCATGTATCCGGAATCATCTAAATATATAAGCGCTATAAGGGATCAGATACAAGTTCTTGCAAACAAGGGCTTTGCTTACTACCTTGACGGAGATATATATTATGACGTTTCGAAGTTTGCAGATTATACAAAATTGTCTGGCATGAACATAGAAGAACTTAGCAAGCACAGGATAGAGCCCAAGGAAGGCAAACGCAACAGCTACGATTTCGCGCTATGGAAGGCAGCGAAACCAGGCGAGCCAAAATGGCTTATAGGTATTGACATAGAGGGCAAGCATTATGATCTGGAAGGCAGACCCGGATGGCATATTGAAGACACAGCAATGACTTACTCGATATTCGGGCCGCAATATGATATACATGGAGGCGCAAGGGAGCTTATATTTCCACACCATACAAATGAGATAGCACAGGCAGAGGGGGCTTATGGGGTAAAGCCTTTTGTGAGGTACTGGATGCATGCTGGAATGCTAAGCATAAGAGGGCAAGAGATGCACAAAAGCCTGAAGAATTTTGTGAGAATCAGAGATTTTGTATCACAAAATGGGGCAGAACTGCTCCGCTTTATGATTGCATCTACCCACTACCGCAAAGAGATAAACTTCACGGATTCATACGTAGAAGCTTCAAAAAAGAACCTTTTCTACATATATTCTGCGCTCAGCATATTCTACAACATAAGGGAATCTGGCAATGGCGAAGGCGAAAGTTCAGAAGCGCTGGTTAAAATAACAAATTCATTCAAGAGCGAGTTTGCCCAAGCGATGAACGATGACTTCAACACTCCGCTTGCGCTATCAAAACTTGCCATATTCGCGAGAGATTTGAGGAATTTTGCCGGCTCGGTGCATCAAGTCGAAAAGAAGACAAAAGATTATGCGATTGAAGCAATCCTTGATGCCGCAAATGTAATCGGCATATTGAGCAATGACAACTACAAGAAGAGCGTAGACGAAAGAGTTCTCGAAATGATAAATGAGAGGGATAAGCTAAGAAAAGAGAAAAAATTTGAAGAAGCAGATTCTATAAGATCCAAGCTGCTTGCCGAGTATGGCATTGTCGTTGAAGATAGTGACTTTGGGCCATTATGGTATAGCAAAGTATGACTACTTATCCTTCTCTTCGTTGCTTTTGGTACCCTCAAGCAGCTTCTTACCCATTTCAATCCTGTTCTCTATCTGCTTGTTTATTTCTTCTATATCTTCCGGTTTCAGCACTTTTTCAAGGACGTACTTGGAATAGTTGAGCGAGAACATAGAGAGATCCATGAGCATTGCTTGAAGCGCACTTGGCTTGAAAACGATTTCTTTCATAGGTTTTATTATTTCTATGCCAGCAGGAGAATACCTAAGTGCTATGCCTACAAGAGGTATAAAGTTTTCCACAAGAAGCGTCACTATGGCATTTGTTATGTAAACGCCATTGCTTTCGATAGGCTCGTCAATGGCACCATAGCAGTATACCACACCAGGCTCCTTCATCAGGTGCTCGTTTATCAGATCTGTCATCAAAGGCTGCAACTTTTCTTTGTCAACATTCTGCATATCAAAATACAACTTTACAAGAATCCCTCCCTTAGAGATTTTTTCCTCGGTTAATGCTTCCAATTCGTTTTTTGCCATATATTCAACCTTTTATTAGCCCTGGTACCTCATCTATGGCTGCAATTACTTCGCTGCCATCAATAAGGTTCCTTATCTTTACCTTCTGCTCCTTCTCTTCTGCATCGCCGATTATTATCGCAAATGGTATGTGCATCGAATTTGCGTACTTCAGCTGGTTGGCTATGTTCTTCGATGAAGTGTTTATATCAGTAGCTATGTCCATTGCACGAAGCTTGTTTGCCACCTCAAGCGCATAATGGTAACTTTTTTCCGATACTGTAACAACAAATATCTTTGCATATGTAAGGATAGGCGATGCTGAAAAGTTCAATATGTCAAGCAGGCGGTCTACACCCATTGCAAACCCTACTGCAGGTATGTCCCTCCCACTGTACAAGCCTATTAGTTTATCATACCTACCACCTCCGCCAAGGGATTCCTTTATGCTAGCACGCTTGAACTCGAATACTATGCCGGTATAATAATCAAGACCCCTTATAATCGAAAAATCGACTTCTATTAAGCCATTGAGCTTGTAATAACTGAGCATATCCAAAACGCTCGATAACATCGCAACGCTAGTGCTTCCAACCATGCTGTTTGCCAGCTTCAGCTTGTCTTCATTGCTGCCTTTTGTGGTTATCAGATTAATTAGCGAATCTATGGCACCGCTTTCAATGCCATCTTCTGAGAGCAGTTTTGCAACTCCGTCTATACCAACTTTGTCAAGCTTGTCTATCGTGCGCATTACTATGATATGTTTTTCAATTGGTATCTGGAGCTTTGTAAGGATTGCATCGATTATGCGCCGGTCGCTGATTTTAACTATGTAGTCTATGTCAAGCTCCTCTAAGATTTTGCATCCAAGAGCTATTACCTCGGCATCTGAAACACCTTCGATGCCACCGACTATGTCAGCATCTATCTGCGAAAACTCGCGGTAGCGCAAATGCTGGGGCTCTTCTCGGCGCCATGCCTTGCCTATGGAATAGCGCTTAAACGGAAGAGGCAGCTCCTTGTGGGTGCTTACAAACCTTGCCAAAGGCACAGTATTGTCGTATCTTAAGCCAGAATCCTCGCTTTTGAGCTCATACACTAGCTTCGTATCCTCTCCTATGCCACCTTTGGCGTACAATACCTTAAGCGATTCTATTGCGGGGGTTTCTATGGTTGTGAAGCCATGCTTCTGCATAAGCCTCTCTACCCTAGCTATCATTTCGTTCTTGAATATGGCCTCATTCGGCATGAGATCTCTTACGCCACGAGGTAACGGAAGATCAGTCATATCAAAGCACTACTAGAATAAGGTAGCAAAAATATAAAAGGAGTAAAGAAATTACTTTAAGTTGCTATCTATCCACTTCTTCAACGTTTCTTTTGGCACTGCACCAACGTTCATTGCCTTAATCTTGCCGTCCTTTATAAGCAGTGTAGTTGGTATTGCCATTATCCCGTATTTTGCGGCTATGCTAGCATTGTAATCGGCATTGAGCTTTACAAATTTTACCTTACCCTCATAATCCTTTGCAGTTTCATCTATTATCGGGGAAAAGAACCTGCAAGGACCACACCATTCAGCCCATACGTCTACTACCACAGGCACATTCGATTTCAAAACTTCTTTCTCAAAATCTGCTTCGTTTACATCAATTACACTCATCATAATCCACCAAAAGCATAAGCATTGAAGATTAAAATCTATAAGTATAAATAGATTACCATTTCACGAAGGGCTTCCGGTATAAGAATGCAACTTGACATGCAAAAAGTTTATTGAGATATACTTTGGATCTTAACCTGATGCCTAAACTAAAAATAAACAAACAGGATAGATTTTAATATTTTGCAGTTTTATTGTGAAATAGGTGTTTAGATGGTCTTTTCAGTTACTGCGCCTTTATGGGTAGGTATATTCATAGGAGCAATTATTGGCGGTTTGGCTGAAATGTGAGGTATATCAAACTCAGACATATTGCTAAGGCTGTCAAAGTGGGATGATAGATTATTCATAAACTGCATTGCAATAGCAATAGGTGTAGGAGCTATTGTGCTATATGGATTGGCTGCTGCAGGAATTGGTTTCCATTTTGGCATAAAACCTATTTACGTAATAGGCATTGCTGTTGGCGCAATACTGTTTGGCGTAGGCATTGCAATATCAGGTTACGTACCTGGAACAGAATGGATGGCACTTGGTGAAGCTAGGCGGGAAGCGATATATGCGGTTTTTGGAGGCCTACTAGGTGCGGCGAGCTGGACTTTTCTATATCAAACACCTGCAGGACACTGGCTCACAACCACAATGAATTACGGGATGCTTTATCTTGGTGGAAAGGTAGGAACGAACCTTACTTTTGGATTCGAATTGGCAATAATATGGTTTATATTGATGATGGCAGTAGCATACTTCCTGCCCAGGTATAAGAAGGGCAAGAGCTGTGCCTATACTATGACACATAGCAATTACAAATTCAACACATATGAGCTAAACAAGCACAAGGAAACTTCAGAGATACTGATTGAAGGGAGCAACTTGCCCATAGGAAAAAATGACAGGATAGCAAAGGATAGTAATTATTCCTGGGCTCCAAGGAGCAATCTGAGAGGATTGCTTACAGAATGCTTAGCAGAAAGTCCACGATTTTAATCGTGGGATGAATGCGGATTAGACAAACACATAGGTATGTAAATGTTGACAGACTATATTATATC
>JBMFWR010000012.1:0-20739 GCA_049965095.1 Candidatus Micrarchaeia archaeon | reverse complement strand
CGAACGCAGATATCCACATTTCCAAAATAAAATCTATGGTGGCTTTAATGATTGGGTAAAATGATAAAGATCAAGGCCGTTGCTTTGCAAACAGAAATTTGCTTCTGACAATCATATGAGCCGACTAAATTCCTTAGTGCACTATTTCTAGATTATACAAAATGCTGATTATGGATTGCGTGGTTGCCTAATACGTATTATACTAGACAAATGCGAATGTTAACTAAAGCATAAGGATTAATTTCAGTTATAAATTGATTCAACAAATAAAATGCTCTGCTTTTATTTCCAGTTTAGTCTATATCAATGTTTATTGTTTCACCGATTTTTGGGGCATATGCTTCAAAGCCTTCCAGCTTCAAGCTTTCGGCAAAATCGCTCACATTGTTTGGATCACCATGCACGCATATCACTACCTTTGGATTGCTTCCTTTTACATACTTGTATAGGTCTGCCCTGCCGGCATGCGCTGAAAAATCGTAGAATTTTACGGGAACATCAACCTTTACCCTGTTGTTGCGTATGATGACTTCACCTGTATCGAGAAGCATTCGGCCGTTTGTGCCTTCGACCTGATAGCCAGTAAGCAGTATGCTGGAATTCTTGTTCAGCTCTGTTATATAGCCTAATACAGGGCCACCATTAAGCATGCCTGCAGTAGTAAGTATAATTGCAGGCTCTTCAAGCGCAGACCGCCTATCCTTGTGCTCTGATATCTGGTTTGCCTTTTCCACCGCGTTGCTCAGCATGGAGCTATTGTGTATAAAGCCAGGATATTTCAACACTATTGAAGTTGCCTGCCTTGCCATACCATCAAGATACACATAATCAGACAGGTTGTGCTTGTAAAGCATAGTAAGAATTTCCTGGCTTCTTCCAACTGCAAAAACGGGTATAAGCGCAGTGCCCCTGTTGTCAAGCACCTCTTTTATATTGTCTATGAATTTCTTTACCAGCTCTTCCCTGTCAGGATGCTCACGAGTTGCGTAAGTACTTTCCGTAACTAGTATATCGCTTTCAACTATTTCTGCACCCTTGTGAAGATATTGGCTTGAAAGCTTGAAGTCTCCAGTATATACAACCTTTGCTGAGCCTGTTTGTACCGATGTTATGGCGCTTCCGCTTATGTGGCCTGCATCGCGCATTTCTATTGTCATTCCACCAAATTCTATTTCCTTGCCATACTCCATGCCAACGTAATGGTTTTCAAGCGTTTTGACCTGGCGCTTATGGAAGGTCTGCCTTGCATGCTGCTGCTTCGCTATCTTCATTGAATCTTCAAATAGAAGCTTAGACAGGGCCAACGTAGGCTGGGTGCCAAACATAGGTATTAGCATATTGTTGTATATTGCAGGAGTATTGCCACTGTGGTCCAGGTGCGCATGGCTCAGCACAATGGCATCAGCATGCGGCATCGATATTGGATACTCTATCTTGTGGTCGACTTTCATGCCGTAATCGAACAGTATGCTCTTTTCGGCCTTCATGAGTATTGCAGAGCGCCCGACCTCACTTGCGCCGCCATAAAATCTGAATTGCACTTTTACCACAACATAAGCAGGGAGCCCGTCGTAAACAAAGCACTCTGCTACACGCTTCTTTTGTTATAAATGTATAAATATGTTTCTTTCTTTATTATAGTGATTGCATGGCCGAGGATATTAACTTCATAGACCTTATAGCTTTGACCCGCATAAAACCGGATACAACAGTTGAAAAATTTGGCGGCTTGATAAATTCTTCTTTTTTCGATGCATCAAACATTCTTGGATCGCTAAAGCAGAAAGGGCTTATAGATTTTACAACCTCTTTTCCAGGGCAGAGTGCCATTACTGTTACAGACTTGGGCAAAAAGGAGATAGTGGAGCTTGGCGACAAGGAGAAAGAGGATTTTGATGTGCTCGATTTTACCATAATAACGCAGCTGGCAAACGGCAAGCGCGGCCTGACTGATTTGAGCGGAGCTGTAAACGTAAGGCAGCATGATCTTGCCGTTCACCTCTTCAAGCTTGCAAACCAGCAGTATCTTTCCTACGATATAAGGAACGGCACCGTAGACATAACGCTAACCGAGAAGGGGTTCTTGCAAGTGAAGAGTGGAATGCCGAAGCCAAAAGTGCAAGAGCAGGCAAGCATTCAGCAAGCTCAGGCGCCTCAGGCTACGCAAGAGCAGGCAGGCGCGATAATGGCACAGCAGCAACCAGCAGTGCCGCAGCAAGCTGGAGTGCAGCAGGCAAGCATTCAGCAAGCTCAAGATGCACAAGCACAAACGCAACAGAATGCTGCCGCAAATGCGCTCGATGCAAGCATGGCAAAAGCGAAGAAACAGGGAATCAATATGATCATAGGAGCAGTGGCTGTTCTTGTAATTGTGATCATTATCCTTGTATTGATTTATGCTAAAATTTTATAAGGTGAACAAATGGATGGGGCACTTATGGATTACATGGAAGCATTTAGGCTGCTCAACAAATATGGCATAAGAAGTATTGAGAGCACTTACGTAAGCAATGCCGATGACGCTGTAAAATTCGCAGGAAAAAACAGCATTGTGCTTAAGGTGCTTTCGCAGAAAGCTCTGCACAAGTCAAGGAACGGCCTTGTGGAGCTTGACCTCAAGGGGCGCGAAAGCATAGAAGAGGCTTTTGACAGACTTGAAAAAAAAGCGCAGCAGTTTAAGCCATACAAGATCCTTGCACAGAAGATGGCAGGGAAGGGCATCGAGATTATTGTCGGGGGCAAGATAGACCCGCAGTTCGGCAAGCTTGTGCTTATAGGCCTTGGAGGTATATACGTAGAAACTTTCAAGGACTTTGCACTGCGCGTATGCCCCATAAAGAGCAGCGATGCTGAATCGATGATTGACCAGCTAAAATCCCGCAATGTTGTGGCGCCTGACAGCGCGACAAGAAATATGATTGTAAAGCTTCTTGTAAACGCTTCAAGGATGTTTTATGAAAACGATATAAAAGAGTTGGATCTAAACCCTGTGATAGTACATGACGGCACTTATGACGCGGTTGATCTGAGGCTTCTCAGGTGACGATTATGGCAACAAAAAACAACAGGAACAATGGCAAGATTGATGGCAAGTATTGGAATCTCGAGCATATAATGCACCCGAGATCAGTAGCAATAATAGGTGCTTCGAGCAATCCCGATAAGGTAGGGCACGTGATATTGCAGAATTACCTTGATGCGGGTTATTCAGGAAGAATCTACCCGATAAACATAAAGAACGAAGGAACAATAATGGGACTAAAAGCGTACAAAAGCGTCAAGGAGATCAAGGATTCCATAGATCTTGCAGTAATTGCGGTACCTGCCCAGGCTGTGCCAAGCGTTTTGGAGGAATGTGGCATGGCAGGAGTAAAAGGCGCAATTGTTGTAAGCGGGGGATTCGCAGAAGTCGGCCAAACTGAATTGCAAGATATGATAGTAAAGACTGCAGAAAAGTACTCCATGCCGGTAATAGGACCCAACTGCCTCGGCGTCATGGATCCACGAACAAGGATAGACACACTCTTCCTACCTACTTTCAAGATAGACAAGCCAAGCATAGGCGGCGTTAGCTTTGCCTCGCAGAGCGGAGCAGTTGGAAGCTCAATACTTGATATGATCGACAACGAAGGCTTTGGAATGGCAAGGTTCATATCATATGGAAATGCCGCCGTGGTTGACGAAGTTGACATACTCAACTATTTGGCGAACGATAAAGATACAAAGGTAATTGTATTTTACATAGAGGGAGTAAAAAGGGGCAAGGAATTCATAGAGGTTGCAAAAAAAGCGACACTAAAAAAGCCCGTAGTTATAATAAAGGGAGGAGTGACAGAAGCAGGAGCAGGAGCCGCGCATTCGCACACGGCAGCGCTTGCCGGTAGCTATGAAGCCTATGAAGCGGTATTCAAGCAATTTGGCTTCTGCGTTGCTGAAGATATAAAAGACCTTTTAAACCTTGCCAAGATATTTGAAACGCAGCCCCTTTCTACCGGCAAGAGAGTAGCAATAATAACGAATGGAGGGGGAACAGGCGTGCTTGCAACTGACGCGCTTTACAAGAATGGGCTTTCTCTGCCTGAGCTGTCAGAAGAATCAAAAAAAGGATTGCGCAAGGTTTTGCCACCGATAGTTAATGTAAGGATGCCGCTTGATCTTGCAGGCGATGCAGATGACAAGAGGTTTTCCGATGCGCTTTCAATAATAGAAAGCGACCCGAATGTTGATGCGATAATGGCAATAGCACTATTTCAGACACCTGGCGCAGATTCAAGGGTTGCCGCTTCGCTGATACACTATGGGACGCTGATGAAAAAGCCCCTTGTCGTTGTGAGCATGGGGGGCAGCTACACGCAAGCACACAGGGCAATGATAGAAAGCTCAGGCGTTCCTGTCTATTCATCACCTGGAGAAGCTGCAGGGGCGCTGCGCGCGCTTTTCGATTATTCGCTTTATAGGGAAGCACACAAGGGTGGGATGAATGGCGGTAAAGATAACAAAAAGAATTAATGACATAATAAAAAGAGACCACAGGATTTTCATAGCTACGACGCGCGAGTCGTATCCTTTTGTTGCATACAAGGGAGAAGGAGATTACGTATATGACATAGAAGGGAACAAGTTCATAGATTTCTCCAGCTTCATTGCAGTATACGCGCTTGGCATAAACGGCAACGCCGAGACAAGAAACGCGATAAAGAAGCAGGCAGACTTGCTGTCGCATGCCGCTTTTACGGATTATTATTCGGAGCTTCCTGTGAAATTCGGCGAGCTCCTACTTCAAATGTTGCCGAAAGGCTATGGAAGGCTATTTCTTTCCAACTCCGGAACTGAAGCTAACGAAGCGGCACTTAAATTCGCAAAGCTTTTTACCAATAGACCATATACTTTGGCTTATTACAACGCATTCCATGGAAGGACCAGCGGCTCCCTTGGAATGACAGCTTCAAGGCTTGTGCAGCGCGAGCACTTCGGACCTTTCCTTGGCACCATACATGTGCCATTTCCATACTGCTACAGATGCCCGTTCAACATGAAGCCGGAAAGCTGCGGCTTTGCATGCATCGATTACATAAGAAAATATCCGCTTAGCAAGGAGGCTAGTCCGAAAGAGGTAAACGCTTTCTTTGTTGAGCCTATACAAGGCGAAGGTGGCTATGTAGTGCCGCCGAAAGACTACTTCAAGGAGTTGCAGAAGCTGCTGAGCGAAAATGACATATTGCTGATTGATGATGAGGTTCAAGCTGGCTACATGCGCACAGGGAAGTTCTTTGCCATGGACAACTTTGGCGTAAAAGCTGATATTTACACAATGGCAAAAGCGGTAGGAGGCGGTTTGCCGCTTGGCGTTACCATAACAAGAAGCAGCCTTGGCAATATAGAGCCAGGAGCTCATGCCACCACATTCGGCGGAAACCATATTTCAGTAGCTGCGGCATACGCTTCGCTGAAATACATACAGAGGAACAAGCGCAAATTGGAATCAGGAATCAAAAGGAAGGGCAAGCTTATCATGAAAAGGCTCAACGAGATGAAGGAAAAGTATGAGATTGTAGGAGATGTAAGGGGCATAGGGCTCATGATAGGAGTCGAGCTGGTAAAAAGCAAAAAAACAAAGGAGCCGGCAGTGAAAGAAAGGGAATATGTGCTTAACTACTCGTTCAGCAATAACCTGCTACTGCTTCCTGCGGGCACGAGCACAATAAGAATTGTACCGCCGCTTACTGTAAAGGAGAGTACAATTGAGCAGGGCATGAACGTGTTTGAGGAAGCGATTAAAAGGGCTAACGCAATGGTCGGCGCACGCTCTTGAACATTAGTATTTCGCTGCCCGAATTCTCTATCTGTATCCTTGCGGTATCCTGCTTTTTCCTAAACCCGGGCATTACTGCTTCGGCGAACCTGAGGTGCCTGGTTGAATCATATATGTTTTTCATCATGTCAAAATACGATTCAGCTTTGCTTATGTTGCCGCTTCTGAGCGCTTCTAGTACCTCTCTTTTGAGCTCGCCAACTACATCCATGAGCCCGAAAAGGTAGGCTTCGCTTGGCACTTCAAGCTCTTTCATTCCAATGATTGAGCCGCGCTCCTTTATTCCATACATTATCATTGCTTCTGCGTATTCCTGGTACGCCTGCAATGAGTGGAACTCGAAACCCTTGTCGATGCTTGAAAGCTTTGCAACCTTCTTCGAAAGCTCCTTGATCATAGGCTTTGACTGCTCGAGCATGCCATTGTGGAGCATTGTTATTATACGGCCTGATTCGCGTATTATGCTCCTCGATGCATCCATTACCAGATCAAACTGTTCCTGCTTCTTTGCAGCATGCTTTGCTATGGCTTCTATATCTTCTTCAATGCTACTATTGCTTTTCATCATACCACTATATCTTTGACTGCCTACCATGCCAGTACAGATACTGTTGCGCATAGCCGGCATACTTTCCCCATTTTTCGTAGACAAAATCGTGAAGTCTTTCTATCTTTTGCTTGCGCCCTTTGAAATATATTTTTTCAAGCACGCGACCAGACCATATGTCTATAGGGAATGCCTCCATCTTGCCATAGCCCATCAAGGCTATGCAGTCTGCAACCTTGTCGCCTATGCCGTCTATTTCCATGAGCGTATCTTTTATTTCCTCATAAGGCTTTGCCTTGAGGCGCCAAAGATCTATGTTGTTGGTGCATTTCTCCGCCGCATCTTTTATGTATTTTGCACGGAAGCCCACGCCACATTCCATGAGCTCGCGCACGCTTGCCCTGTTAATGGTGTTTGCAGAAGGGAAAGACCTTCCTACAATTTTTTCGCTGTCGTCCTTTATCGGCTGGCCAAACCTCTCTATGAGTTTTAGAGTAATGCCTCTTATCCTCTTAACGTTGTTGTTCTGCGATATTATAAAGCAGAGCATCGTTTCCCATGGGTCGTTCAGGGTAACGCGCATTCCGTAATATTTCCCTATTGCTTCGTGCATAAAAGCATCAGTATCTATGTGCTTGTATATGCTGCGCATGTTGTCCATCAACCTGAACCTGCTGTAAACTTCATCTATTGCGCTCTGCGACCTGCTAACTGCAGTAAGAACTCCTTTTTTGCTGGTGCCATCAAATGCTATATTGACAATATTTGAATACGTAGAATAGGTCGCGGTGCCAGCCTTTCCATCATAGTTGGCATGGAATGTGAGTGGCTGCGCACTTTCAAGCGTGTGCCTCAGCTCGAAATCACGAGTGTCAAATTTCCTTGCAAAAAGCTCATAGTAGGGCATCAAGCTCACTTGCGCGCTTCCTCTCCTGCCTTGCATCGCTTATGTATCTTATCGTAACAGTGTCGTCTTCAAGTGTCTGGTAGTCTATTGTTATTGCGTATGGTATACCAAGCTCATCGGCTTTCGCATAACGCTTCCCAATGCTCCCACTTGCGCCGAATGTACAGCTTATGCCCTTTGACTTGAGCGCTTTGTATATCTGCGCAGCTTTTTCCAGAAGCTTGTCGTCTTTTTGCAGCGGGAAAACGCTTGCAACATAAGGCGCTACATGCTTATTGAGCAGCATCACGTCCCAGCCGCGCTCGGGATCCTTGAAAAGCGAATTATAGAGAAGGCTCCAGAATATCCTGTCTATGCCGAAGCTTATCTCAACAACATGCGGAAGCACCTTCTTGTTGTTGTTCATCACCGCAAGATCAGTACCGGAGTGCTCCGCATGATTCTTGAGGTCGAAGTCGGTCCTGTATGCATTTCCTATTATCTCCTCGAAGCTTTCTCCAACAAGCACTTCTACATCAACATTGCCCTTGGAATAGTGCGGAAGCTCGTCTGCAAGCGCCTGCCTGAACCTCACGCTTTCTGCCGGGAAACCCAGCTTGGCAAGGAACTCGCTTTCTTTTGCAACAAGGAAACCGAATAGGGTATTTGGTATTGCACCGCTTTCCATGCATTCCTTTATTGTCATCTCCTTGTATTTTTCGCTTCCACCAAGCTGCATTTCCCTTGTAAGGAAATTAATCCTGTTTTGCATGAATGAATCACCAACAGGTTCGCCGTTTATTGAATCAAAAGTTTCTTCAGGATCAAAAAAGTATTCCAGCTCCATCTGCGAGAATTCCCTCAAGCGTATGAGCATACGCCTTGGCGAGATCTCGTTGCGGAAGACTTTGCCCATTTGGCCTATTCCTATGGGCAGCTTAAGCCCGTACGTGTTGAAGATGCGCTTGAAATCCATGAATATTCCTTGGGCAGTTTCAGGCCTTAGATAGCCGGTTATCGCACCAAGAGGACCTATCTCTGTCTTAAGCATCAGGTTGAAAGAGCTCACCTTTGAAAGCTTTGTGCCGCATTTTTCGCACTTCAAGCCGCTTTCAATGAGCATCTTCTCGATTTCGCTTATACCGGCTTTCTTAAGCGCTTGCGCATCAGCGTGCCTACCCTGCTTCTCGTAGTATTCCTCCAGAAGCTTGTCCGCCCTGTATGTGGAATGGCACTTCTCACATATTGCTATAGGATCTGTAAAGCTTTTCAGGTGGCCGCTTGCCTCGAAAACCTGCTGCGGCGCTATGATGGTTGTTTCTATCTCCAGGTTGCCCATCCCTTCAATGAAGAAATCCCGCCACATCCTCTCTATGTTGTGCTTTATGCGGGTGCCCATTGGGCCGTAATCGTAAAAGCCGCCTATCTCTCCGTATATGTCAAAAGCAGGTATTATTACAGCGCGCCTTACCGCCAAGTTTGCAAGCTCATCTATATTGGACTTTTCCATGAAACCAGCTTTATTCATTTGATAATTGTAAACAAATACTTATATACTTTTTAGCGACATTTCTATAAAGGTTGCCTTATATTCTTTATATAAAAGTGATGTGATGCGCAGCAAGATTGAATCAATAAGGGAAAAGATGCTTAAGAGCACAAAGGAGCAAATAAGCGCCAGCTATGCAAACGAGGAATATGCCCTCATGCAGGCGATAAATGCTTACAACGAGCTCAGCAAATCGTACAACCTGATGTATGAAAGGCTAAGCGAATGGTACGGATTGTATTATCCTGAAATAAGGATAACAAACGCAAAGACCCTTGCAGATCTGGCTCTTGCGCTAAACACCAATCCAAGGGATAGCCTCGAAGCGCTCAAGGCAGCTCTTGGCGAAGAGCAGCGCGCAAATTCAATCTACGAGAAAGCGATAAGCACAATGGGAAGGTCGATGAACGAAAACGAGAAGGAAGCGATAGCGGCTTTCGCATCTTCAAGCAATTCTATGTACGAAACTCTAAACAAGCTGGGCGAATATATAAAGAAGGTTTCCAACGAGATAATGCCAAACGTGACATTTCTTACAGACGAGAAGATTGCAGCGGAATTGCTGAGCAAAGCTGGTTCTATGGAAAGACTGGCGACAATGCCGGCAAGCACCATACAGCTCTTGGGCGCTGAGAAGGCCTTGTTCAAGCACATAAAATTCGGGAGCAAGCCTCCGAAATACGGCATTCTTTTCAAGCTGCCTGCGATTACCAATGGCAAGAGAAGCGCAAGGGGCAGGATTGCCAGACTTTACGCAACAAAGATAAGCATTGCCTTGAAAGCAGACTACTACTCAAAGCGCTTCATAGCCGACAAGCTTAAGCAGGACATAGAGAAAGGTATAGAGGAGATAAACAAAAAGCCAGAGCAAAAGCGTGAACAGAGGCAAAATCCGATGAGAGGGCGTATGCAGCGCCATGGGCAGCACGGCAGACGCTAGATTTCGCGCGTGCCCAATGGTTTATGAGATAACTGCAGCATAAATACATTTAAATAAATTACCTACATAATATTTAAAAACTAAATACGGGCATTCTTTCGTTTGTAACCGTTTTTTAGAATTCCAGGAGATATCATGTCCAATATATACGATGTAAAGGCTTCAGAGCTGGTAAAAGTAGCGGCTGAAAAGCTCAAGCCGCTCGTCAAAAAGCCGGATTATGTTGATTATGTCAAGTCCGGAGCAGGTAGGGAGAGACCTCCACAGGATCCAGATTTCTGGTATATTAGAACAGCTTCTATATTGAGGCAGGTTTATCTTAACGGTCCTGTAGGCGTGTCAAGACTTTCCACCCGCTACGGAAAAAGGCAAGAGCATGTGGTGCACAAAAAGCATTACATAAGGGCTGGAGGCAGCATCATAAGCGATGCTTTCAAGGAGCTTGAAAGAATAGGATTCGTAAAGAAGGCGAAAAATGGTAGGGTCATAACACCAAAAGGCCAGGCTTTCCTTGACGGCATAAGCAAGGAGCTAAGCAACGAAGTGAAGAGCGATGAATGAGCCAGCTGAAAACAGCGAAGATGAGAAATACCAGAAGGAACTCAGGAAGAGGATAAATGAGAGCATAAAGCGCGCCCAGATAGAGGAGCAGACAAAGGCGCTGATGAGGCAATTGCTTGCCCCGGAAGCATATGAAAGGCTTATGATAATAAAGGCGTCAAACGAGGAGCTGTACGCACAGCTTGTCAATGTAGTAGTGCAGCTTGCACAGGCAAACAGGATACCGGGCAAGCTGAGCGATGCACAGTTCAGGTCGATACTTGAAAGGCTCACATCAAGAAGGGAGCCCACAATAGAGTTTAAGCACAAGTGATTGCAATGTCAAAGAAGACAAGAAAGAAGAAGATGATGCTTGGAAAAAAGCTAAAGCAGACAAGGCGTATACCGCTGCTCGCGGTGGTGAGGACGCACAGGAAAATAGAATACAACAGATTCCAGAGGAACTGGAGGCAGTCGAAGCTCAGGTTAAAGGTAGATTGAATGGCAACTAGGCTAATTACGATCAACATAAGGAAATATCTTGTAGAGCAGCCAAGGACTAAGAGGATAAGGAAAGCGGTCAAGTTCATAAGGCAGAGAATAGCAAGGCTCTCAAAAGTCAGCGAGGACAATGTGAAGATGAGCAGGGAGCTCAACGAGTATATATTCAAGCGCGCAGCCAAGAGCATGACGCCAGTAAAGGTAAATGTAAGCATAGAAAACAACATTGCAAACGCGACGCTTTACAAGGAAGTCAAGAAGGAGCAAGAGCAAGTGCAAAAGAGCACAAAGGAAAGCAAGTCAGCAGTGAATGGCAAAGCAGAAACCACCAAGGCTCCTGAGAAGGCAAAGAAATAACGTGCTTGGGATGGAAGCTGCAACATACAGATTGAATGGCAGTGAGTTTGTCGGCGCGTTTGCCACCGCTACTGACAGATACGTATTCTGCGGCGCATCCACCCAAAAGAAGAGCGTGGAAGTGCTCGAGGAAGTGCTTAAGGCTAAAGCGTTTCCCATTATGGTATCTGATTCAAGCCTTATAGGTCTTCTTGCAAAAGCCAATTCAAACGGCATTGTACTCTCAAACCTTGCTTTTGAATATGAGGTTGAAAGGATAAAAAGCCTCGGGCTCGGCATCAACGTTGGCGTGCTTGAAAGCGACCTGAACGCGATAGGAAGCAATATACTGGCAAACGACAAGATTGCGATAATAAATCCAGATTACACAGCAAGCGACGCGAACGTGATAGGAGATATATTGGGCGTAGAGGTTGTCAAAAGGTCAATAGCAGGTCTTAAAACTGTTGGGGCAAACAACGTGCTCACGAACAAAGGCATGGCGGTAAACAACAGGATAGAAGAAGATGAAAAAAAGGAGCTTGACAAAATCACGGGCTTTGATTCGATAAGGACAACTGCCAACAAAGGCTCGATTTCAATAGGCCTTTCCGTGATAGCAAATTCGAATTCTATTGTTGTCGGCTCCGAGACGACAGGATACGAACTAGATAGGCTGCTTGACGCGCTCGAGCACTAGCAAAATTATTTATATGCTCTTGAATAAATTATATTAGCCCGTTGTAGCTCAATGGCAGAGCGGCCGGCTGTAGCTTGAAGCTCTGGCTCATGCCAGAAACCGGCAGGTTGGGTGTTCGACTCACCCCAACGGGAAAGTTGATTCGATGCTGAGAAGCCATTACATAAATGAACTAGGAAGCGAGATGGACGGTCAGCGCGTAACGCTTGCGGGATGGGTTCACGAGGTAAGGGAGACTGCAAAGATTACATTCCTGCTCCTTAGGGATCGCACAGGGATAGTGCAGGTAATAGGCAAGGAGGGGGTCACAAGCAGCGACATCATAAAAAGCATGTCGCTTCCTAAAGAGAGCGTTGTGCTTGTAAAAGGAATTGTAAAGGCCAACCAAGAAGCGAAAAAAGGCTTTGAGATAATACCCGAAAGCATAGAAAATCTTAATCCTTTGAGCGCTCCGGTTCCTTTTGAGGTTACGGGCAAAGTTCCAGCAGAGTTGGATGTAAGGCTCAACAACAGGTATATCGATCTAAGAAGAGTGCCAACACGATCTATATTTAGCATAGAATCTACTGTTCTCAATACCTTTACCGAGACGTTTGCAAAGAAAGGCTTCACGCAGATAAGAACGCCTGGCATTATTGCAGAGGCAAGCGAGGGCGGCACAGATCTTTTTACAGTAAAATACTTCGAGCGCGATGCGTACCTTGCACAATCGCCCCAGCTTTACAAGCAGCTTGCCGTGATTGGTGGGCTAGACAAGGTCTACATGATTGCTCCAGTATTCCGCGCAGAGAAATCCAATACTATATTCCACTTGACCGAATCAACGCAGATGGATATAGAGATTGGATTCGCTGACAACAACGACGCGATAAAAGAGCTCGCGATGATTGTCAGAAGCATAATAAAAAACGTAATCAAGAAAAACGGCGAGGATTTGGAAAACCTTGGCGCAAAGCTTGAAGTCCCAAAAGTTAAAATTGTTACATATTCAGAAGTGATAAAGAAGCTCAATGAAAGAGGTTATAAAGTCGAATTTGGAAGCGATCTGAACAGGGAATATGAAGAAGAAGTCTACAAGAATTTCGGCGAAGCTGTGATAGTAAAGGATTATCCAACTGCGCTTCGCGCATTCTATTCGATGCCTTACGAGGACAATCCCGAAATATCGAAAAGCTACGACTTCATATATAGAGGGCTTGAAATATCTAGCGGCGCGCAGAGAATACACAAAGCGCACATGCTTGAGGAGGCCTTGAGGAAAAGAAACCTCAATCCGGAAAATTTCGCATTTTACATCAACGCTTTCAGGCTCGGCGCCCCGCCACATGCTGGCTGGAGCATTGGCCTAGAAAGACTTACGATGAAGATCACAGGAGCAAGCAACATAAGGGAATGCTCTCTATTCCCAAGAGACAGGAAGAGAGTAACGCCGTGATTTGATGGACTGCATATTTTGCAAGATTGCCAACAATGAAGCAGGTTCGTACAAGATATATGAAGACAAGGATTACATTGCCATACTTGACATATTTCCAAACATAAGAGGCCAGACGCTTGTCATTCCGAAAAGGCACATTGACAGCTATGCTTTCGACCTACCTGATGATGAGCTGTGCAGGTTTATGGCAACTTCAAAAAAGGTCGCCAAGATTATAGAGAAAGGGCTCAAGGTTGCAAGAGTCCATATGGTGCTTGAAGGCACAGCAATAAACCATCTGCACGCCAAGCTTTATCCCGCAATAGGTATGAATGACAAGAACGAGCAGCATGTTTCCGATGAAGTGATACATTTTGACAAGTATCCTGGCTATGTCACAACAATCCTTGGGCCGAAGGCACGGGACGATGAGCTTAAAAATGTAATGGAAGAAATAATAAAGAATAACAAGAACGGCAAATGATTGATGCTTTTATGCCTTGGTGGTGTAGAGGTCTAGCATGCGAGCCTGTCACGCTTGCGACTCGGGTTCGAATCCCGACCAAGGCGCTTTTTAAAGTTTAGGACCCAATAACCATTATAGGCGATTTGGTGAAAAATGGCGAAATATCAAAACTATTTGAGGGGAGATGGAGCGAACCATGGAAGCTCAGGGATGAGATGGAAAAGTTGTTTAAAAAAAGCAAAAGCAAAATGATCAAATTTCTCGCAAGCACACCACTGCCTACGGAGTACGGTTCTTGGACATACATGGTTTTTGGTGATTATACGACAGGAGAGTTCCATACAGCAATTGTATACGGGAATGCCAAGAAGAATATCAAAAAGAAAGGAATGCTCTTGAGAGTTCATTCTTCTTGCGCCACAAGCGAACTTTTTCACGCTACAAATTGCGAATGCAGGGAGGAGCTTGAAGAAGCGATGAAAAGGATAAGGAAAAACGGAGCAGGCTTGATAATATACATGAATCAAGAGGGCGCTGGAAACGGCATAGCGCCAAAAATAATGGCTTATTCTAAGGCATTTGTGTGGGGAAAGAATGGTAAGATTGTCGAGGCAAGGGACAAGCAAGGCAAGCCGATCAGCGTATACGATGGATATAAGATGCTAGGCTATCCTCCTGAAAACAGGTCTCTTGCGGTAGCCGCGGAGATATTGAAGTTCCTTGGCATACAATCTGTTGTCCTTATGACAAACAACCCAAAAAAGATAGATGAGCTAAAGAAATATGGCATAAGTGTAGAGCCCGTTGGCATACACATAAAGCCCAAAAACAAAATAGTAAGGGAGCACCTTAAGGCCAAGGCCGAAATGTTGGGGCACAAGATAAGCGAAAAGGACATCAGATAAGCATCATAACATTAGCTCTGACATATACCAGATGGCAATACGCTTGACGAATTGATAAACGATCTCGAAAAGCTTAAGATTGTGGAAAGCTTTGACAAAAAGTGTATAAGAGAGGATAACAGCAATGCATCGCATTTTTATATTTTGAAAAACTATTCCTCTTGATAAAAATGGGAAATCTTGAAGCATTATATTTTGGTTATGATACAGAGGAAGCAGCAACAAACATGGCGGTTGATGAGGTGCTTGAAGGTATAGCGGCAGCTACAGGACATACTTTCCTAAGATTCTATGATACTCCGCGCAATGCCATTGTGCTTTCGATATCGGATCATCCTTCTGTCATAAAAGGCTCTGATGAAAAGATAGAAATATCAAGGAGGATAACAGGAGGCAAGCCTATATTCCTTGGTAGCAACACCCTTTCATATTCAATTGAAGGTTCTATAGATTTGATAGAAGGCGAATCAAAAGGCAGCATGTTGAGCAACCCCAACATCCTGCACAACGTGCTTGGTACCCATATACTTGAAGCGCTAAAAAAAGTTACAGGGCTTGGAAGCGACAGAATGGCGCTTGGCGACGTTTACAGCGTAACTGTAGACGGTAAACCGATTGTGGGGCATGCGCAGCATCTTTCTGCCAAGTCTTTCATTTATCACGGTGTTATTGCAATTGACAAATGGGATGCAGAATTCATAAAGCAAAGGCTTGTACTCCGCGAAGGAGATTTTGAGAGGATATCATCGCTGCCTTACGTGAAAGAATTCTCAAGCCTTGATACGCAGACGCTAAAGAGAATGATTATTGAAGAGATGATTAAAACGTTTGACTTGAAAAGCATAAATGCAAAAGAGAAAAATGTGGTAATGGAGAGGGCAAAGGAATTGCGCGCAAACGTTTATGCGAACAGCAAGTGGGTATTGAGAAGCGATGAGGGCTTAAAGAAAAACGCCACATTCTGCTTCCTTTATAGCGGCTAAGGGCGCTTTTATTGTCATACACGCTTTAAAGCATAAAAATTAAAAGCTGCTGATGAGCATTCCATGTGATATTATGTACACAGCAAGCAATTCTGTGAGAGTCGGCGAGATAATGAGCGCGCCAGTGATAACTGCTTCGCTAGACGAAAGCATAAAAGACATTGCAATTAAGATGAGCACTCATAATATTAATTCAGTAATAGTCGCAGACAAGAGCAACAAGCCCCTTGGCATGGTTACCGAAAGGGACATAATAAGGAAACTGCTTGCAAGGAAAAGAAACCTGCTTTTTGCCAAAGCCAAGCACATCATGACGAACCCCGTTGTAACGATAAGCAAGGACATGACACTTGAAGAGGCTGCAAAGCTGATGGCAGAAAAGCACATCAAGAAGCTTTGCGTTGTTGATGAATCAAGTAGTATCATAGGTATAATAACGGAAAGCGACATAATAAAAAATGCCACATATTTGATAGACGTGCTTAAGGACATTATAGAAACAGGATATGTAAAGTAACTGCTCCTATGCCTTGAAAACCCAAAAGGAAAGGTATAAATATTTGTTTATCAATATCAATTATTAGATATTAGATAAGTAAAGTGATAAAAATGAACGACGAAGAGAATTTTTGGGGAATGCGCTATGGCAGACGCGGCAACATGATGCGCGGTAGAAATTGCATGGGATACGGTAGAATGAATTTCATGGGCAATGGAATGGGCAGCAACATAGGATATGGCAGAAGGAATTTCATGGGCAACGGAGCCGGTTTCGGTCCCAGGATAAAATCTGCAATACTGGAAGAGCTTCAAAATAAAACATTGAGCACCGATGAGATAAAAAGCGCAATTGAAAACAAGATAACAGGATGGTTCGGGCAGTACAACGATGTGCTTGAAACACAGCTAAAGTGGCTTGAATACAATGGATTTATAAAGAAAACCAGCGATAACAGGTATGAGATGACAGAATACGGTAAAAAGTGGTTGAATGAATAACGGGCCAGGAATGCACCATATGCACTTTATGGGCAGGCCTCGAATTGCCTTTGGCAGGCGGGGCTGGCTAAGGCCCATGGTAATAGAGCTGCTCAAGGAAAAGCCCATGAACGGCGCAGAGATAATGGACAGGCTTTACGAGATGAGCAACGGTTGGTGGAATCCCTCGCCAGGGGCAATCTATCCCCTGCTAGAAATGCTCAAATCAGAGGGCATTGTGTCAAGAAGGCAGGACAACAAGTACGAGCTTACAAAGAAGTATTTTGACAGCGTATTGCCAACCGAGATAAGCGACGCTATACAAGCAGTAGCTGAAAGCATTGCGAACCTTGAGAGTATAGCGAAAGGTCAAAAAAACGGCCTTACACCTTTTGCAGGTAGGATAAAAGAGCTTTCAAAAAAGCTTCAAAACTTGATAGGCTGATAGCTTGCTGGACAAGAGCAGAGATGAAAGCAGGAAAAAAAGGTATCTTGTAGGATTATACAAAACGGAGAGGATGCACCATCTTATTTTCAAGGATTTGGCGGCAAAAGAGAAGAACAAAGACCTCAAGTACATACTTGAGAGGCTCTCCAACACGGAAGAAAAACATGCAATGATGTGGGCCAGGATAATAGAAATAGATGGCATAAAGCTACCAAAACGCATTTCAAAGCTTTTCGTTTTCGCAATACTTGTGCTGCGCGACCTTATAGGGTTAATACTCGCGGTAAAGGCGATGGAAACCTTTGAAGATCAATTAGAGAAAAAGTTCAGCGAGGTTGAGAAGCACGTTGAACTTTCAAGAAAGGAAAAACAGATAGTAAAAATGATCATAAAAGATGAGATAAAAAATGAAACGCCGCTAAAGAACAAGATAATAGAATATAATTCCATACTCAGGAACATAAGAGACATCATGATAGGCATGAATGACGGGCTCGTAGAGGTTCTTGCTGCAATAGCGGGCTTGGGCGCAGCACTGCAAACTCCAACTCTCATTTTGATGGGAGGCATTATAATTGCACTTTCAGGCACGCTTTCGATGAGCGGAAGCGCATATCTTTCAACATCTTACGAAACACACATAGGCAAAGTACAAGCAAATAAAAAAAGAGGCGCCAGATCATCTGCATTTTACGTTGGAGGTGCTTATGTTATAGGCTCGATTTTTCCCTTGCTGCCATTCATACTTGGATTTGGCAGTTATGAAGGAATAGCACTTGCCATACTGTTTACGGGCTTAGTGCTTGTGCTTATCGCTACCATCATAGCAGTAATAAGTAATATTTCAGTAAAGAGGAATGTTGCAAAAACCCTTGTCATATCGATAGGGAGTGCTTTTGTCACTATGGCACTAGGGGCATATGCCAGAAGCATATTGCACATTACAATATAAAAGCGCTCGTCCAAGCAATGGCAAATTGTGATTGAATGCAATACAAGTATACTGTGCTTACCAATACCACGCTTGGAGTGATAATGTCTTCCCTCAACATGAATGTTGTCATGATCTCCCTGCCGGCAATATTTAGGGGCTTGGGCATTAACCCTTTTGCACCAGGCGAGTTCACATACCTGCTATGGGTGCTGATGGGCTACAGCATTGTGCTTGCCACGGTGCTGGTCACGTTTGGCAGGATATCCGACATTTATGGAAGAGCGAGAATGTACACATGGGGCTTTGTAATCTTCACTGTGGCTTCAATCCTTCTTTCTATAATACCGAACGGCATAGGCAACAACGGCGCAACGCTGCTTATCCTTTTCAGGTTTGTACAGGCAATAGGAGGAGGCTTCCTCATGGTCAACAGCACCGCATTGCTTACCGATGCATTTCCGCCAAGCGAGCGCGGCAAGGCTCTGGGACTGAATCAGGTTGCGCTTATCGTGGGCATGCTGCTTGGCCTAATTGCTGGAGGATTGCTTGCATCTTATGACTGGCATCTCATATTCATAATGAGCGTGCCTTTTGCACTTGCCGGGGCGCTATGGTCAATTTACAAGCTAGATCGGCGCTACGAGAAAAAGGCAATGCATCTCGATTATATTGGCAACATTACCCTGGCGCTTGGCTTGATTCTCGCATCTGTGGGCTTCACCTATGTGCTTGCACCTTACAATAATTCGCAGCTTGGCTGGGCAAACCCTTGGGTTCTGGGCGCTTTTGCCGCAGCAATTCTTTCCATAGTCGCATTTGTTATAATAGAGCTTAGGACGAAAGATCCGCTGTTCAACCTGCGCCTTTTCAAGGTGAGGCCTTTTGCATTTGGAAATCTTAGCCTTCTGCTTTCTTCGCTGGCAAGAGGTGCATCGATGTTCCTTATTGCAATATGGCTACAAGGCATATACCTGCCTTTGCACGGGATACCTTACAATGAAACCCCTCTTTGGGCAGGGATTTACATGCTTGCAATGATGTTCGGAATGGTCATCATGGGGCCGATAAGCGGATGGCTTACAGATAGATACGGAGCAAGGGTATTTGCCACAACAGGCATGGTTATAATAGCCCTGTCGCTCTTCCTGCTCACATTGCTGCCATATAATTTCAACGCCTTGGCTTTCGAATCAATCCTATTCCTTAATGGCATAGGCAACGGGCTTTTTGCCTCTCCAAATACTACCTCTATAATGAATTCGCTGCCGCCAAAAGACAGAGGCACAGGAAACGGGATGAGGATGACGCTAAGCAACATAGGAAGCAGCATAAGCATGGCGATATTCTTTTCGGTCACAATAACGGTATTTACGCTCAACGTGCCTGGCGCGATGTACAGTTCAGCGGTGCAGCAGGGTATACCACAAAGCACCGCGCAGTTATTGGCACAGATACCACCTTCCGGGCTACTTTTCGGCGCATTCCTAGGTGTCGACCCGCTGGCGGCATTGCCAAAAACATTGGCAAGCTCGCTGCCAAGCTCTGCGGCAAAAGTGCTCAAATCAAGAACGTTTCTGCCAACCATATTAGGGCCATCATTCATACAGGGCCTTAGGGCTTCTTTATACATATCGGTTTTCCTAGTCATAATAGGAGCCGTGCTATCTGCGTTAAGGGGCAAAAGATACGTTTATGAGGAAAACAACGGCATAACCTCAAATACAAGAAATTCAAAGCAGTAAGCTTTATTATATTTCCATGATAATCTTAAGTGTGGTTGAGATGGAAAGCAAATATGAAAAACTTAGTGTCTGGCTGGATGGCAAGATTGTAAGCTACAAAGATGCTAAAGTGCCCATACTTACACACTCCTTGCAGTACGGAAGCGGCATATTCGAAGGGATAAGATCATACGAAACAGAGGAAGGCGCAGCAATATTCAGGCTGCACGAGCATGTAGAGAGGTTTCTTAGGACCGCGAAGATCTATTCCATGGACCTGCATGCAAGCGGCAAGGAGATAGAACAAGCCATAGTAGAAGTCGTAAGGAAAAATGGAATAAAGCAAACCTACATAAGACCTTTTGCATTCTACAATGACGACAGCATAGGGGTAAACACAAAAGGCAAGGAGGTAAGCATCTTCATAGCTGCCGTTCCTTTCGGCAAATATTTCGAATCAAGCAAAGGCATAACTTGCAAAGTCTCTTCATGGCACAGACTGAGGTCTGACGTATTGCCGATAGAAGCAAAAGCAAGCGGAAACTACCTAAATTCTATAATAGCAAGCGCAGAAGCACGGGCTTCAGGGTTTGACGAAGCCATAATGACAACCTCAAACGGCTCTGTTGCAGAGGGCGCTGCGGAAAACATATTCCTAGTAGAAGACGGAAAGCTTGTGACTCCAGACAGGGGTTCCGCAATATTGATGGGCATAACAAGGGATACAATACTCAAGCTTGCGCATGAACTCAATATAGAAACAGAAGAAAGGGAAGTGCACAAGGAAGAGCTCTACATTGCAAATGAGGTTTTCTTCTCAGGCACAGCTGCAGAGATAACTCCTATAATCAACATAGACGGCATAAAAATAGGCAATGGCGAACAAGGAGAAAATACAAAGCTGCTTTCCAAAGCTTACCAGGATGTAGTCCACGGCAGAACGAAAAAGCACAGGGATTGGCTTACAGAATGCTTAGCAGAAAGCCCACGATCTTAATTGTGGGATGAATGCGGATTAGACAAACACATAGGTATGTAAATGTTGACAGACTATATTATATCAAAGGGATTAGATG
>JBMFWR010000011.1:0-22689 GCA_049965095.1 Candidatus Micrarchaeia archaeon | reverse complement strand
CATCGACTGGAGTCGTCGCAATGCAATTGCGAGAGTTGCTGCAATCCTTTTGCATTCCTCAAGACTATATCCAATTCCAAGCAGGAATTTTCACGAAAGGCTAAAAAGCAAGTATTCCTTATGAATACAGACAAATAGCAAATATGTATTTACAGAATAACATATTTAAATCTTACTGTAAAGATGGCTTTTATAGCATCTATCTTGTTATTTTAGTTTCTTTCATCTCTTCAAGATACCTTCTGCCGTTTCCTTCTATGAAGTACCTTCTTGCGGGTTCAAGTATTTCTATCAAGTAATTTGCAACTGCATTTTTCAAGTCTGCCGGATGTATCTTCGAGCCAGAATACGCTTCTTCAAACTCTTTTATGCTGTTGTATTTGGATACCGCGCCGCTCTTCATGTTCTCTATGCTGAACTCTTCGCCTTTCCTCAATACGTTTGGCCATATTATATATTTTACTATATCAACGATGGGGTTTATTTCGACGGAGCCAACAGGGCAGTATGCTCCGTTTATCTTTGCTTTTATCTCTTCCTCAGTGTCATGTATGAATATCGCGCTGTTCGGCTTGGACTTTGACATCTTAATATCTATAAGTGCGTCGTCCATCTCAGCTCTTTCGTTGGAATTCTTTGCTTTTATTATATTTTGCCTCTGCTCTTCTGTGATATGCATCCCCATAAGAAGATGATGATGCAAGGCAACGGGTTTGTAGCCAAACGATCCCGAACTTTCTATTGCTACTACGTGCGCTTTCCTCTGGTCCATTCCAGCATGTGCTATATTTATATCCATGCTGTAAATGTCTGCAACCTGCATTGGCACGTATACGAGTTGCGCAAGGCTTATGTCATCGCCCTGCTTCCTTCCCAATATGGTTATGCTTCTCCTGGCCCTTGATAATGTCATTGAGGTAGCGACTTTAAGCACGTTCTCAAAGTAGTGCTCGCCCATCTTTTCGTAAAGCTCCGATCCGAGTATGAACTTTGTGGATTCGGTATCACCACCAACGCACTTGAGCGATTGCTTTAGCGCTTCGCTGAAGTAATTTTTGGCTGTTCTCCTTATATTTTCAATGTCCCCTCCAAGCTTGTTGTTTATCATCGTATGCATGTCTGCCAAAAAGATGCTTGTTTTGACTCCTGCCTTCTGCAGGTCGGCAAGCTTGCCCATGCTCACAAGCCCCGTGCCAAGATGTATCATGCCAGATATCTCCAATCCTATATAATGCCTAAGCTCCTTCTTTTCCATTATATCTTTTAGCAGCTGCTCTTCGGTAAGTATCTCCTCTGTCGGGAGTCTTTTTATAAGCTCAAACTTCTCCTTTTCTCCATTAGACAATGTAGTCAAGTCCAATTAAACACCGCTATAAGTTTGTAAATTAACACTAAAAGGTTTTTGTTTTAAAGGAAATGCGCTAGCTACCAGCTAGTGTAATTTATACGATTGCATGCGCAATTTCTCCCCTATTCTTTCCTGGCGCAGCAATTCCACCTCTTTGTATAAAAGATAGCGGTTAGATTCCCTTTCTTCAGTTCTCAGCATTTCTTTGACTGCTAAGCAGTGTTGGTGATAGGCCCAGATGGCCGTAATAGTAATCGCATATGTAGCCAAGCCTGCAAATAAAACATCGTTGTTCATTTCCAAAGATTCCAGTCAACGCTCATGCCAACTGCTAATAAATAGTATAGTGTCAAAGCATAAGATTTTTTCCCTTTCTAATATTTACAATAATAAATGAAAATAATAAAGCGGGTAAATGCTGCAAATGCGCACCGCAAATAAATATAAGCAGTAATGTTCAAAATTAATCAAAGCTTTAGTGGTTGGCGTGTACGATATAATCATAGTGGTTTCGTTTCTTGCAGTGCTTTCATGGACCTTCATAGACTCTTTTTCGAAGATTTTTATCAGGCGTCTTGGAGCTTCAAAGTCAATTGCAATAATCGCGGCCACTGGCACAATACCAATGTTTGTTGCCTTGCTGCTGATAGGAATGCCAGCAATAAACTACAGCCAATTGCCTCTTCTGATGTTGCTTTCGGTAATTGGCGGCTTTGCGCTTTTTGCCGGTTTCGCTCTTGTCTACAGGTCAGTGGAATCAGCAGGCATAGCTAATTCGTTTTTGCTTGTTGAGCTGCAACCTCCGTTGCTGATACTTTTTGGCATAGCTGCACTTGGTGAAAGCCTTAACAGTATCCAAATAGCAAGCATATTGCTCATATTTTTAGGTATATACTTTGTTACAACCACAAAAGGAATAAAATTGGACAAAAGCATGGTGCCTTCGCTAGTTGGCAACGTAATGTGGACAATATACTGGATAGTAGTAGTTGAAACGATAATGTACTTCAGGGAGTATGTCATACCAATGCTGCTTATAAGAGTAATGGCCATGGCCTTTGCGGCAGTATTCCTCACTATCAATGGCAAGGCTGAAGGCGCTGCAACAAGAAAGAACCGTAATTATTACGCAAAATTAACGCCAATCATGATTCTTGCAATTGTTGTTTTAGCAGGTATTGCTGACGGCACAGGCAATGTCCTGTTCACTTTTGCGTCGTTCAGCAACAGGGTTGCGATTGCGGCAGCCATATTGTCGATGGAGCCTATAATCGTTTGGCTTATCGGAATTTTTGTATACAAGGAAAAGGTCACAGCAATGCAGAAGGCTGGTTTTGTAGTTGCTACCATCGGCTATATAGCGTTGTCGCTTGCTTAGCGCAGCGCTAAGATGCATCAGATACTAGCCATTACATCAATCATGAGCATGCCAATCAATAAATTAACCTGTATACAATACTTATTGTCCAATTATATTTTCCAATTATATTGTGCATAGAATATGCATTCAATTTCCATTGGCAGCAACTTCTTAATGTAAGTATTGTGTCTATCCGCAAAGCCATAATCACTGAATAGCCAATGCCAAGCTTTGCAACAAAATCTGGAGTTATCAACAAACTTTAGCTTTCTCAGCATGGCATGATAAAGCATAAGGTTTTTATGCAGTTACTTCTTATTTATAAATGTAGTGGTGGCTAATGGCTGAAAGGATCCTCGTGCTTGCTGTGGATATTGACAATGATCTATACAGGAAGACAAAGATAACCGGCCCTGTAATGGGCAGGGCAGACAACCTCAAAGCCGCAGCAAAGCTTGTCCTTGCAGACCCACAGGATACTGATGGCAACACAATGTTTGAAGCAGTCCGCAAATATGACGAGTTGCGTTCTAAAGGCTATTCAGTAAACGTTGCAACAGTTACTGGTGCCGAAAAAGAGGGCTATGTTGCAGACAAGGAACTTGCCCGTCAGATAGAAAAAGTCATAGACACTTTCAAGAGTGACTCATGCGTATTAGTTACAGATGGGCAGAGCGACATGAGGGTATTGCCCATCCTAAAGACAAGAATCAAAGTAGATAGCGTAGATGTTTTGAGGATGAAGCAGGCAGAGCAATTCGAGAACACATATTTTACTCTGTTGGAAAAGCTGAAGGAACCGCATTATGCAAGGATAGTTTTTGGCATACCTGCAGTTCTTCTTCTGCTTTTTGCGATAAGCTACTACTTCAATCTTGGCTGGCAGCTTCCAATAGCCCTTATTGGATTGTATCTCATACTCAAAGGATTCGGGCTTGAGAGCGCCCTGCTGGAATCTTTCAAAGGCCTGGGCTTCAGTATAGAAAGGCTGAGCTTTGTATTTTACATGGGCGCCATACTGTTCTTCATAGTGTGCCTTATTATAGCCAACATAAGCTATTCAACCGCTTTGAAGACAACCTCTAATGGCATAATACTTGCTTCATATGCATTCGAAGGATTTTTCCTCCTTTTCCCTATAAGCCTTTTGCTATACCTGGTTGGCAGGGTAATAGACCTGAGGAACAGACACATGCGCTACAGGGCGATTTCGCAAGGGATGTACGTTGGTTATTCAATAGTGGTAATAGGGCTCCTTGTGATACTTTCCGCATGGGTAATAGGTCAGATATACTTCTGGCAGTACCTGCTTTACAGCACCTTTGCTTTCATAGTAGGGTATGGTGTTTCAGTTTTTAGTTCGTTCCTTAGAAAGAGGGCCGTGGAGCGCACCAAGCTGAAGGAAAAGCACGTCGTAAACGAGATAGGTGCTTATATAGGCAGGATAACCGGCATAGATACAAAGCTTGGAGTGATATTTGTCAAAACTGATTATGGTAGCGTTATAAAATACGACATAGACAGGATAACAGATGTTTCGGAGAAGGTAGTAATAAGCTGAGGCGTTGCTGCTCCTGCAATTGCTGCCAAGGAATTAGGCGTGTATAAAAAGAAAGGTTTAAATTTATGTGGGGCTATAATAATAAAACAATAGTGCTGCATGAGCTCATAGGGCTCGACGTAAAAGTGCTCAAAAGCTCCGACAGGTTCGTAGAAGGTGTTGAAGGTACTGTTGTAGATGAAACGAAGAACCTTCTTGTGATACGGACTCGCGACGGCAACAAAAAGAAGATAATAAAAAAGGCGTGCAAGTTTGCCTTCAAGGTCGAAGGCATAAGGAAACGCTTTGTCGTCGATGGAAAAGAGATAAACTTTAGGAGTTATGAGCGCACCGAAAAAGCGCTAAAGTATTATAAAAAAAGAAATATTTAGATGATTGCGTGGAATGCAAAGATCCTAAATGTCCGATACACGGAAAGCTTAAGACCCATGGTAACAGGATAGAGGGCACGGTAGTGAGCGACAAGGCAAGAAAGACTGCAATAGTAGAGCATACCTATACCACTTTCCTTAACAAGTATTCCAGATCATTGAGAAACAACTCCCGCATACACGCATATAATCCGGATTGTATACACGCAAAGGTTGGCGATCGAGTTATAATAGAGCCTTGCCGAAGGCTCAGCAAGACCAAGGCGTTCGTAGTGACGCAGGTAATAAAGAGGGAGAGTGAATGAAGGATATAGGAACCAGCATATCGAGGACTCTTGTCCCTGGCACTGTGCTTACATGCGCGGACAATACTGGTGCCAAAACCCTAATGATAATAAACAGGTTGGGAAAAGGAGGCAACAGGAAGGGCAGATACTCAAAATCCGGAATAGGCGACATTGTAATGGCAAGCGTCAAATCCGGAACCCCACAATACATAAAAAAGAAGGTGCGCGTTGTGATAATAAGGCAGAAGCAGCCGATAAGGCGCCCTAACGGCATGCGCGTCAAATTTGAAGATAATGCAGGAATACTTATAACGGAAACAGACCTGCCCGTAGGCACAGAGGTAAAAGGCGCTATGGCGAGGGAGGTCGTGCAGAGATACATAAAGCTCGCAGGAATAGCATCAAGAGTGGTATAATGATAAAAAGCAGCAAGCCAAGGAAGCAGAGGTTTTACAGGTTCAATGCGCCATTGCATTCTATGCAGCATTTCCTTCATGCTCATGTTGACAAGAGCCTGAGGCAAAAGCTCAAGCTCAAGAAGCGCACCCTGCAAGTGTCGAAAGGCGACACTGTAAAAGTGGTGAGTGGCGGTAATAAAGGCAAAAGCGGAAAGGTCACCGCGGTGAACCTGAGAAAAGGTTTCGTATATATAGATACACTCAAGAAGAAGAATGCAAGGGGCAAAGAGTACAGCGTGCCAGTGCACGTGAGCAATGTTTACATAACCGATCTAAACATGTCAGATAAGATACGCAGCGCAAAGATAAAAAGTTTCCAGTCTGAGTGATATTTATGGGAATAAAAGGCAATAGCAGGCACATAAAGGCGTTGAACGCGCCATCATATTTTCCCACCGAACGCAAGGGATTCAAGTATGTGGCGAAGCAAAATCCGGGAAGGTTTAACCTTGCAAGGAGTGTCTCGCTTATAGTAGCTTTAAGGAAGATGCTCGAAGAAGGCAACGGGCCTTTGAGGACACTCATAAAGGAAGGTGGAGTAAAAGTAAACGGCTCTGTCATAAGGGACATAAAATATCCTGTAGGTATAAACGACGTAATAAGCATAGAAAAATCGAAAAGGCATTTTGCAATAGGTATAAACGACAGGGCGAAGTTCTCGTATTCGGAGCTCAAGGAGGAACCAAAGGAAAAGATAAGAAAGATAGTGGGCAAGTACAAAGCAAAAATGAACAAGATTATGATAAGGCTTGACGATGGCACGGTAATCGATGCGCCAAAGAACGCAGATGTAAACGATTCTATAAAGATCAACAACGAAAAGAAGGTAGCAAACGTGATAAAGGCAAAGGAGGGCGCGAAGTGCATAATAATAGATGGCATACATGTCGGTTCGCAAGGCGTGATAAAAAGCCTGCAGGCAGGAACCTCGATAAAGCAGGCCTCTGCGCAGGTTCAAGGATCTGACGGGACTGTGTTCGAGACTTTGCTCAAAAATATAATGATAGTGGAATGATATTTATGGCAGGAATGCGCGATATAAGAGTAAGCAAAGTTGTTGTCAATATAGGCACAGGCAGCGACAGCAACATGCATGGTAACGCGGTGAAGATTCTCAAGGCAATAACCGGCGCAGAGCCGGCTGATGCGATCTCAAGGAAAAGAAATCCAGCTTTCAAAATATCAAAGGGCCAGGAAATAGGGGCTTTTGTAACGCTTCGCGGCAAGAAAGCAACTTCAATACTGCCAAAGCTTTTCGATGCGGTGGACAACAAGCTCAAAGAAACCAACATATCGAGAAACAGCATAAACTTCGGCATAAAGGAATACATTGACATAAGCGGCATAAAATACGATCCGAAGATAGGCATGCTTGGCATGAACGTCAATGTTGCATTCAACAGGCCTGGCATGAGAGTTGCTCTCAGGAAGAGAAAAAGGGCAAAGATACCTGAGCACCACAGCATGATAAACAAGGAAGACATTAAGGCTTACATAAAGAAAAATTTCAATGTTGAGGTCATTTGATGAAAGTCAAGTACGAAGAAAAATTTAGAGGCAAGGGCATCAGGAAGTGCAGCATATGTGGCACGAGCAGGGGCCTTATAAGGTCACACGGCTTGTACATATGCAGGCGCTGCTTCAGGGAGACCGCCAAAAGCCTTGGCTTCAAAAAATATGGTTGATAAGATGGACAGGTTTGCTGACGCGATAAACAAGATAAAGACGAATGAGAGGATAGGCAGGCGTGAGTGCGTGCTCTACAGCACGAAGCTTACCAAAGCAGTGTTGGAGGTATTGAAAAAAGCCTCCTACATAAAGGACTTTTCGGAATACGAAGATGGCAAGTTCAAGATGCTTAAAGTGCAGCTGGCAAACAAGGTCAATGACATAGGCGTGATAAAGCCCAGATATGCTGTGTCATATGAGGAAATACAGAAATACGAGATGATGTTTATACCAAGCAAGGATTTCGGCATGCTTATAATATCAACGCCCAAGGGGATACTTACGAACAAAGAGGCATACGAAAGCAAAACGGGCGGCCGTCTGCTTGCATATGTTTATTGAAGAATGATTTTATGATAGAAATACAAATACCAGAAGGCGTCAAGGCTGAAGTGAACGGCGACAAGGTAATTATAAGTGGAAGCCTTGGGAAAAACACAAGAAAGTTCAACAGCAATCTGCTTAGCGTCGGCATTTCAGGAGGCAAGATAACGATAGATTCGATAAAGGAGAAGAAGCTGCAGAAGAAAGCTTCAACAGCTGAAAACTCTTTTGCGAAAGAGCTTCAGAATGACATAAAGGGAGTTAACAATCTGTACGAAATAAACATGAAAGCCATATTTGCCCATTTCCCGGTAAGCCTCGAGGTTAAAGGCAACGAAGTGCATATAAACAACCTGTTTGGCGAGCGCGTTCCAAGGATTGCATATATAGTAGGTTCTGCGAAGGTCGATGCAAAGGGTCAGGCACTTACTATAAAGGGCACAAGTCTTGACGAAGTAACACAAACAGCAGCAAACATAAGGAGGGCATGCCGCGCCAAGGACAAGGATACGCGCGTATTCCAGGACGGCGTGTATTACGCGGAAGAGGAAGGTAGATGATTATGTTGAAAAAAGAACATCCCAAATTCAATGTGCCTAATTTCGGCGCGAAGCACAGGAAGAGGGTGCAGGAAAGATGGCGCAAGCAGCGCGGAATAGACAACAAGAAGAGGGAAAAGAGGGCGTTCATGGGAGCAGAGCCCACTATAGGCTACAAGAATCCTGATAGCTTGCAGGGCGTTCGCGCCACAGGCAGACTTTCGGCACGTGTCGCCAACATAAATGAGTTGCGAAGCATTATAGCTGAAGGCAGGGATGTAGACATAATACTGGCAAGCGGGCTTTCGGCAAGGAGCAAGAGCGAACTTGCAAAGCTTGCAATGGAGAACAAGCTGCATGTTGCAAACCCTCCGAAAGGCTTTGTTGCAAAAGCACAGTCCAAGCAAAAGGTGTGATATATGGGTGTAAAGCTTACAAAAAGAATTGCAGGCATGCTGCTCAAGCGCGGCGTTAGCGCGATAAGGATAAAGCCTAGCGCAATGGAGGATGCGCAGAAGGCGTTGACAAAAGATGATGTAAGAGCTTTGATAAGCAAGGGCGACATCTACGCGATAGAAGAAAAGCACAACCTTAGCATATATTCAAAGATACTAAACAAGAAAAGAAGCAAAGGCAGGAAGAGAGGCAGAGGCAGGCGCAAAGGCACTTCAAAGGCCCGCGCAGGCGTTTCATATCCAAAAAAGGTCAGGGCGCAAAGGCGCGTGCTTGAAATTCTCAAGAACGACAAAACGCTTGACAATGATTCATTCAAGTCTTTGTACAGGCTTGTAAAAGGAGGCAACTTCTCGAGTAAGGCTTCTCTGCTCAACCACATAAGGGCGATGGGGGTAGAGATAAGCGATGACAAGTTCGAGAAGCTTAGGCACGCAAAAAGTGATGCTATATGATGAGAAAACGCAGAAGGCTTTCATTGACAAATTACAAGAAAAGAGTGAAGATGCTGAAGAGCGGCATGGTAAGGCTTGTTGTTAGGAGGAGCAACAGGCGCGTCATAGCGCAGCTTGTAAAGTACGAGCAGGATGGAGACAAGATATTATCAAGTGCAAGCTCTGACAACCTTTCCAAGTTCAACTGGGAGCCCCGTTGCAACATACCTTCAGCTTATCTTACAGGCCTGCTCCTTGCCAGGAAGAGCAAGGACATAAAGACTGGCAATGTGATACTTGACATAGGCCTCTCGAAGCCCATAAAAGGCTCTGTGATATTTGCTGCAGCGAAAGGCGCCCAGGATGGCGGCCTCAAGCTTCTCGGCACGTATGAAGTGGAGGAATCAAGGATAAATGGGAAGCACATAGCCGAATATGCAAAATCCCTAAGTGGCGAAGCGATGAAAAAGCAGTTTGCCTATTCAAAAAGTGATCCTAAGGCATTGCCCGAAGCTTTCGAAAAGGCCAAGGCACAGATTGTCGGTGGTTGATTGAATATAAGAGTAAGATATACCGAAGAAAATACGTTCAACATTAACGAGTGGGAGCCAAGGACGGTCCTTGGAAGGGAAGTAAAGGAGCATAAGGTAACATCAATAGAGGAGATATTCCATTCGGGAAGGCGCATAGAGGAATCTGAGATAGTTGATGCCCTTCTTCCGAACATCACGTTTGAAGTGGTAGAAATATCGAGCGTTCAAAGAATGACCAAAAACAACCGCAAGCAGAAGTATAGAGCTACGGTTGTAGTAGGCGATATGAACGGGCATGTTGGTGTGGGTGCGGCAAAGGACATTGAGGTAAAAGCTGCAATCAGCAGCGCAATAACCAACGCCAAGATGAATATAATACCAGTAGTAATAGGCTGCGGCTCTTGGCAGTGCTTATGTGGCACAAGGCACAGCCTGCCTTTCACCGTTACGGGCAAGTGTGGCAGCGTTGAAGTCACGATAAAGCCGGCTCCAAGAGGGTTGGGTGTTGTGGCAAGCAAGCCCGTTAAAAAGATGCTTGAACTATCAGGCATAAAAGATGCTTGGACCTTCTCAAGGGGAAGGACGAGAGCCAAATACAACGTTCTTGTTGCAACGCACAGGGCGCTAGCAAAGCTGAACGGAATGAAAAATATAGAAGAAAAGGTAAAAGTTTGACATTTGGAAGCGGTTTTATGAGCGATGAAAAACTTGTTTTGCCGGGAGAAAAGATAGCTACCGAAGAGGAGTTTGCCGGCGGCGAAAATACTTATACGGAAAACGGCATTGTCTATTCATCTGTAATAGGTACTGTAAGGCCCAATGACAAGAAAGTTGATGTGGTGCCAGCTGGCAGGGAGGTTAAAACAATAGACAGGAACATGCTTGTAATAGGCACTGTGACAGACATGGTGCGCAGCGTGGTTTTTGTCAGCATAGACGACATAAGCATGGACCACAAGGAATTCCTTGCCCTAAAGGACGGCAAGATACTTCTCGAAAGGCCAAGGCCCAGGTTTGGAAGGGAGCGCGAGCATGGGCATATGCACAGCGAAAAGCCGTTAAAGGTATGTGCCGTAGGTGATATAATCCTTGCAAAGGTACTTTACAACGACAAGGATGCATATACGCTGACGCTGGATTGCCCTGAATGCGGCGTTGTTCATGCAAACTGCGAGCTCTGTGGAGGTAATCTCGTTTACAAAAAGGAGGATCACGCTCTGGTGTGCGAGAATTGCGGTCACAGGGAGCAGCGCAAGATAAGCGTCCTATACAGCAAGCCGGAAGAGATTAAAAAGTTGTTTGTTTAACATTTGTGTGGTGGCATGGATATAAAGATAATAAAGAACGAGAGCAATGAGATCTGGCTTGAGTTTCAGGAGAGCGATCTTACAATACCTGATTTGATAGCAAGTACTCTGCTCGAAGATGGCCGCGTGGATTTTGCTGGCGTGAGAAAAGACCACCCTGAGATAGGAAAGCCTGTATTGGTCATAAAGGCTAAGAAGAACGCAAGCGAAGAGCTGCTTAAGTCAATACAGGAGCTTGAGGAAAGCATAAAAGATCTTGAATCTCAGCTTTCAAAAAAGAAGTAAGAACATGAAAAGCGGTAGCAGATTTGTTGCCGTAGCCAGCGCCCCTATAGGCGCAGACAGATTCTCAATTTCAAGGAAAGTGCTTGTCGTAGGCATCGTTGCAAGGCAGGGCGAAGTGGAAGGCGTGCTTTCATCACATGTTGCAGTAAATGGCTCTGATTCCTCCTCTTCAATATTAAAGATGGTATTAAGGTCGAGGTTTGCCGAGCAGATAAAGTTCGTTGTATCGAACGGCATAGCAATGGCAGGCCTTAACGTTATAGATTACAGGTGTCTTTTCAGAAAGTCGTTGCCCTTGGTTGTCGTAACTCGAAGCATACCAAGGCCTTCAAAGCTCTCATACGCGCTGCGCTCATTTTCTGCAAAAAGTGGTGTTAATGTAAAGGACCGCATCGAAATAATCAAGTCTTTTGCATCAAACAAGCCAATCAAAATAGGTGGCTTCTATTTCCAAAGCCAGATGGATAAGGAAAGCCTAGTTAGAATTGCAAGCGACGCGGTAAAAGCATTGAGGCTTGCGCATCTTGTAGCCAGTGGTGTAACAACAAGTGAATCAAAAGGCAGAATATAACATGCCAAATCAAGCGCAGGTTTAAAAAGCCTGTACAAAAGGCTTAAATACAATGTACGCGCCAATATAATCGACTAGCATGTCAGCAAAGCGGAATAATATCATTGTACTGCTCTTCGTGGCTAGTTGAACCTTTTTATAGAAAATGCCTGTTTTTAATCCTTTTTGAATATGTAGTAGCAAGCATCACTCTTTTCCTTGATCATCTTGAAATTTTCGCGCTTAGGTGAGAATATGGAATCGCAAATAGAAGAATACAAAATGGAAAAGGGCTTGCCAAAGCCCATCTACAGTATGGAAAGTAGCAAATTGGAAGAGCGCAGGGCAAGGGTAGCAATAGGCTCTGAGGTGCTCCATTACGCGCAGTCGTTCATGCACGATCACGGCTTCGTGCAGCTTCTGCCTGTAATGCTGTCCCCTATAACAGATCCGCTGTGGCCGGATCCTGCTGCCGGCATCTACAAGCGCCTGGAGTTCGAGATCTATGGCAAGACGGTGCGCACAATGCACAGCATGATAGTGCATAAAATGGTTGCATCATCCCTGCTCCTTGAGAAACTTTTCATAGTATCCCCAAACATAAGACTTGAGAAGCCTGAAAGGAGCAAAACAGGGCGTCACCTCTTTGAGTTTTCACAACTGGATTTCGAGGTAAGGGGCGGAACATCGCGCCAGATTATGTCTCTGATAGAGGAAATGCTATCAGGTCTTGCTGCGCATTTGAGGGAGAGCTCCGCTAAAGATCTCAAATCGATTGGTGCAGAGGTGCCTGAATTCAGGACACCATTCAAGGTTTACGAGAGAAAGCAGCTAGAGGAGCAATATGGACCTTCATGGGAAGAGGAATTTCCAAAACACATAGAAGAGCCGGCATGGATTACAGATATACCACGCGAATTCTACGACTACGAGGATGAAGCAACAAGCAAGTGGGACAACTTTGACCTTTACATACCTGTGAAAGGAGAGCTTGTGACAGGTGCAAAGCGCGAGCACGAGTACAGCAAAATGATATCAAAAATGGAGAAATCAGGGGTGAAAAAAGAGCTTTATGCGCTGCTTCTCGATCTGGCGAAAGAGCAGAAGATAAGGCAAAGCGCAGGCGCAGGGATAGGTATGGAAAGGCTTATCTCGTGGATGACAAGCGCCCCGCATGTTGGCGAGGTGCAAGCGTTCCCCAAAGTGCCCGGATCAGTATACGAGCTTTAAATATGCAGCATGGGGGTGCCCATGCATTTTATTTTTTTCAAGCATTCAAATCTCAATACTAGCTCTACATAGAAGCGTATCTATTTATAGATACTTCAAAATATCTTATTAGTCAGGCTTGCTTTTAGCAGTAGAACTTCCTTTCAGATTTGTAACTAATGTATGCCAAGCCTTAAGGGTTGATAAAAATGATAAATATATTGGGTATATGTGGGAGCATAAGGAAGAACTCATACAACATGGCATTGCTTAATGCCGCTTCAAGCCTCTTGCCCAAAGGGACAGAGCTCAGAATTTTCGATATAGGAAGGCTGCCATTATATAACCAGGATCTCGAGCAGGAGTTGCCAGAAGTGGTAAAAGAGTTCAAGGCAGAAGTAAAAAGGGCTGATGCGCTACTGATTGCAACTCCAGAATATAACAGGTCTATTCCAGGAGTACTCAAAAATGCAATAGATTGGGCTTCAAGGCCTGCTGGTGACAATTCCTTTGATGGAAAAGCCGTTGCCACCATGGGTGCTAGTACCGGCAACATAGGTACTGCTTTGGCACAGTATCACTTAAGGGAAATATTTTCATTCCTAAATATGCATCCCCTTGAAAGACCGCAAGTCTTGGTCTCGAATGCGGACAAAAAGATAAGGAATAATGTCCTTGAAGACGATGAAACACGGAAAAGGATTGCAGAGCTGCTGTCAAATCTTGGCGAGTGGGCCAACAGGATAAACACCAAAATGTAAAAGTGCATCAAATCAAAGAGCAAAGCCCTGTGGCTTTGCGCCAAGCATGCCTTTAAGCCAGTTTCGCATAAAATTAAAAACCTTTAATAGATAACTTGATTATGGCAGATGCTATAATCACACCATGGGAGGTAAAAGGCACTGTAGATTACGACAAGCTGATAAAAGACTTTGGCACTAGCAAGATATCTGCAGAACTCAAGCAAAGGATGAAGAAGCTTTTTGGCGAATTGCACGTAATGCTAAGCAGGGACATCTATTACTCGCACAGGGATCTCGATGCAATAATCGGTGAACTTGAGGCAGGAAGAAAGATATTCATTTATACTGGCATAGGTCCATCGTCAGAGATGCACATAGGGCACATAATTCCATTTGCATTTACAAAATGGTTGCAGGAAAAAACCGGGGCGAATCTATACGTACAGGTCACTGACGATGAAAAATTCCTTTTCAAGAAGGAAAGGAAGCTGGAAGACATAGAGCGTATCGCCGATGATGACATATTAAACGTAATCGCACAGGGTTTTGATCCGGACAAAACCTTCATATTCAAGGATACCGAATACATAAGGAACATGTACAAGCTTGCAACCAGAATTGCAAAGGAAGTCAATTTCTCCACTATGAAATCCGTTTTCGGATTTACAAATTCCACAAATGTGGGTATGATTTTCTATCCAACTTTGCAGATGGAACCTACCTTTTTCGAGAATTCTTATTGCCTTATACCTGCGGCAATAGACCAGGATCCTTATTGGAGGGTGCAGAGAGACATTGCTGAAAAGCTTGGCTACCGGAAGGCGGCGCAGATACACAGCAAGTTCCTCCCTCCTCTTACTGGTATAGAAGGCAAGATGAGTGCCTCTCATCCAGATACTGCAATACTTCTTAGCGATGATGAAAAAACCGTAGAGAGAAAGGTGATGAAGTATGCTTTTTCAGGCGGCCAGCAAAGTGTTGAGCTGCACAGGAAGCTCGGTGGAAACCCTGATGTAGACGTATCTTTCCAGTGGCTAAGCTATATGTTCGAGCCGGATGACAAGAAGTTGAAGCAGATAGAAGACGATTATAGGTCTGGCAGGTTGCTAAGTGGAGAGATGAAGCAGATTTTGGTAGAAAAGCTTAATTCATTCCTTTCCGAACAAAGAAAGAGGAAAGAACAGGCACACAAGCTTGTTGAAAAATTCATGTATACTGGCGCTTTGGCACGCAAAATGTGGGATACTTATTACGAATAACACCCACAAGCTATTGATGGCCAAATTAGTAATCTAAAACGCTTCAATATCAATATAAAAGATTCAAAACAAAATCATTAATAAATTTTACGTGTACATTTTCACACAAAACATGCTTAAATTTATTTATCGTAAATTTAGAACAAATAGTTTAAGGTCAAATGCGAAAATATTGTTGAGGTGTAATGTATATGGGAAAGGATATTAATGGGAAGGTGGAGGTTACCATATCCCTCCCTAAAAAAATTGTCAATGCACTTGAATCTGCAGAGATAGCTACAGGTAATGATAAGTCAAAAATCGTAGAAGACTTGCTAAGGAAAGACAAAAACGTGAAAAGATATATTGATGCAATGGGCGAAGAGGGAAAGGTTGGGGGCGTTTTTGCAGTAAGAAGAAATAAATAAGTTTGACAGGCTAGTGCAAATGCAATGCTTCCTAGTTTTTAATATTACTGCTGCTCTGTGCTTTTTCATTATTCTTAGTATTCTTGGAGTGCCTCAACAAGCCAAATAATACTAGAGAAACTCCCGCCACTGTAATTGCGGCCGCTGCAACATCTAATACAACAAGCCCTGCTGGTAGGCCGCCTATCTGCTGGGCTGTTACAACGGCATACCTCTGGGTTAGGTCAATGCCGGTGCCGGTCGTAATCACATGGTCCAATGTTACCTTAAGCACCCCTCCTTGTTCCTTGAAAGTGGCGGATTGACCTATTCCAAGCCACGCATGTTGAAAAGTGCCTATCATTGGTGTAGTCATAGGTGGGGCGGTTACCTCTATTTGTGGGTTATACACACTAGGAGAGCCTATTTCGGTGACAGCAGCGCCAACGTTTCCGACGTGTATGGTGCCATTGAGCGGTACCTTCTCAGTTACCGCGTTGCCAAAATCTCCCTGCCTATACAGGAAATATGAATAAATCTCGCCAATCCCAATGGCAAGCGCACCAGTAATCAGATCCCCGTCGCGGCGCAGCTCGGCAAAAACACGTTTTGAAAGTTTCTGCTTTGAAACTTTTTCGTTTTCAGCTTGCGTTCTTCACACCATATAGCTATTTAGGTTTAATAAATTAAAATTTTTCTATCATGGCTAAATATAAGCCATATAACGATCTTTCTTTAAAGACCAGCCCTGAGAGGGGATTGAACCCTCGACCTCCTGTTTTCTTGTTCTTGATTGAACTTCTTTCCAAGAAGTTTACAAGACAGGCGCTCTACCACTGAGCTACCAGGGCGTACTTTATTACTTAACTAAACAACATATAAATAAATTGCTTTTTTGCTTGTCGGAGCAAGCCTATATATACTTTAATACCAATCCATAGTGGTGCATTCCTGGATTGAATTCCTTCTCAAGTTTAAAATCGCTGAATATTCTCAAATAGTCCTCTTTGCTTAGCCTTATGCTCATTGGAGGACCGAATTCCGTTTCTTTCTTCTCCCAGTCTATGATTATGACTTTTGAGCCAGGCTTGAGAATCCTCTTTGCTTCCTTGTAAACCTGCTCCTTGTCCATGTCATGGAAGGAATTTGCAAAGAGCAGTGCGTCAATGCTCCCGCTTGGTATTGAAGTGTGCGCAGCATCTTCATTCAGGAACACAACATTGCTATTGCTTAACTGCTTCTTTGCTTCATCTAGCGCTTCAGCGCTTGCATCAACGCAGTAGAGCTTTTCCGCATATTTTTGCAAGTATTTGCAGTAGAATCCAGCACCGCAGCCCAGCTCAGCAATGATTTTCGCACCATCAAGCGCATCAGGCAGGAACAGGTCTGGCCTCTCGTTTTGTTCTCTCTCCGCATCGCCATGAATGCTGTGAAAGTTGTGCATATGCCAGTGCATTCCTGTCATTTTTTCATTTCCTTCCATTCTATCCTTTGCATATTTGAATGAAAAATATTTAATGCTATTTTGCAATGTATAAATGATGGCGCTTACAAAACCGGAAAGGCTTGCCTTTGAGGAACTCTGCAGCGATTCCAGAATAAGCAGCGCCGAGCTTGCAAGAAGGCTCAACATAACAAGGTACAATGCAACAATGTTGCTGAATGACCTTGAAAGAAAATACCATATACGCTATGTGCCTGAACTAGATTATACCAGGATGGGTTTTGCACCTCTTCATATATTTTACCTGAATTTTGAAAAGAAGCCAAAGAGCAGCGAGCTTAAGAATCTCCTTTCATCAAGTACGCGTATCTTATTCTTTGCCACAACCAATGGCGACTTCGATGCAGTAGCATTTGCTCTTTCCAGAAATCCAGTTGAGTATTCCCAGATAGAGGTTGGGTTGCAGGCTTCACTAATTGATTACAAGACAACATTTAGGTCTGCTGCACTCACTGGCACGCGCTTCGGCTTTATGCCGGTATCAAACGCGCAGCTTGAAAACGCCAACATTGATAAAAACTACAAAAAGCTGCTTCTGGAGCTGAATTCTAATGCAAGAAGCTCAATCAAGGAGTTGGCTTCAAGAATAGGCATGAAGGAGAATCTTGTTAATTATTATATAAGCAAGATGCAGGAAGAGGGAATAATAAAGCGCTTCACGGCTTTTGTCACTGATAGGGTATACAAAACCACAATGTTATCGTTTATAAACTATCAGATAAGCAAGGGCGTAATGGCCAGAATAGAGAGGGAGAGGCATGAACTGTACTTTAGCGAAGATGACAGTATAGAGGACTTCAACCATTTGCAAGAAATGTGGTCCATAACTGGCGCAGCCCAAGCATTTATAATGGCCTCTTTTGAGGATTCAAAAAGTGCAAAAGAACTAATAGAAAAGCATAACGAGATATACAAGCCTGATAGCCCTTTAGTAAAATACGCAGAAGTCGAAGATGTCATAATTGGAAGCATTCCATTCAGGAAGATGAGCCTGCGCAAGTATTATGATCAAACAAGTTGGCCTCTCAAAATACTTTAATTACTGTATTGTGCGCTTTGCAATATCACTCAATTCGGCAAGCTTGTTTTCTACTACCTCTGGTTTGCCTATTCCTACAAGCACAAGGTCGTCTTCGTTTGCTCCAACTACGTCATTTATGAATTCAACCTCTTGCGCTTTGACCTCCATGTGTGGCATGTGTGTAGGAAATACAATAAACTCCCCAATCTCTGTGGTGTTGGCCTTTATGCTGTCATAAATATACTTTGATTTGGCTATCTTTATTGCAAGAGCCCTTCCATTTCCTTTGAGCATTTTATATACCATTGGAGACTGCGTATTCGCGAAAGCCCCGCTTACATCAAATATCGCATAAGTATCTTTGTCCTTGTCCTTTGTTATGTAGTTTGTCGTCTTCGGGGCAAAACGCTGTACAAGCAATCCTGCAGCAACACCTATTGCAATGACAAAGTAATACCAATATATGGGCTCTCCAAGAAGCACATAGCTCAGCAGTATTGTTATGAAAGGCACAAGTATGTTTGACGTGCTTACAAGCGTGACGTTTAGCATTCGTATCGCGCTTACAAACGCGAAAGTAAGCGCCACATCAACAATGATGCCTATGAAGCCAGCAGCGATAAAGTCGCTCAAAGACATGCCAACTATATTGGTTTGGTTGAAATACAATGCAAGAGGCAAAAATATTGCAAATGCTATAAGGTTATAAGCCAGGATTGAGCTTGTCAGTTCGTAGCTGTAGCGCTTTGTCACGGCGTTTGTCAGGGCGTCAAGGAAGGCGCCAAGCAGCACAATACCTACAAAAGGCAGCACGGCAACAGGCATGCTCAACGGCGTGCCTTGAAGCGCCACAAGGGCAAAGCTCGAGAAGCCAATGAGCACAGCAAGAATATCATATTTCGAGATTCTTTCCCTTACAATGAACGGGGCAAGAAGTACAAGCATCAGTGCCCATGTCCTATAAACCACGGCAACTAGCGAGGCGCTTATGAAATGGGTGGAAAAGCTGAATATGAGCGTTAATATCGTATAGTCAAACACGCCGAATGCTGCCATTACAAGAAAAGGGCGCTTCCGTGTAAAATAGCTTAATGCCTGCTTTGTTGTGCCCTTAGCAGCTGTAACAGCTAGTGAAGCTACTGTGCCGATAAGCGATGCAAAAAACATAAGCTTCAAAGGGTTTACATTGCTTCCAAGCTTGAATGCTATAGGCATCGCAGCTGAGAGCAGCAGAGCGATTGCAAGCAGTGCGTATCCAATAAATTTGATTTTCATAATAACACTTAATTGCTATTGATTAGCATTTCTTTTTAAACATTTTTAAAATCCGCAAATCCTCAAATTTATTTTGTCTTTTTTGAATGCAAGCCCTAATCCGAAAGAGTTGCAACCCTTTTGAGCAAAAGGTACATTGCTGCGCATGTTGGCAATTCCACTGTATTGCTTTCATAAGGCCCAAATTCCTGGTTGTTCATGTGGAATTTTGGCACTTTCGCGGTTTTTACCTTAAGCATACCTTCCTTGAAAGCTATTGCTTGGTTCATAGGGTCGAATCTCTCCAAATCCTTTAAAGTACCAACTTTTATTGCCACTAATCCTGTATCTCCGTGAATAGTATTGGGAAGCCTTATGAGGTGGTGCATGTCTATTGTTACGTTTTTGTCTATCGAATCGCTCTGCCTTATAGCAAGGCTCTTCATCAAATTGCTCCAGAATTCTGCCTTTTTCGGTATGTTTACCGTGTCCCAATTGCCGGCCGTTATGCCAGCTATTATACTGGCTCTTTTCCTGACAAGCATGCTGGCCGTTTTCTTGTCGACGCCAAGCCCTTCAAGCGTGCTTACTCCGTTGTTTATTGCGCTTATTACTCCTCTTGCAAACTTTCCTCCCCATCCATAATCAGTAGGCTTCGGCCCCCTCAACCCAACGCCGCGCATTCCTATGGTGGGGAAAAACGCCTGCATGTTTATACCGTTTGCGGTAATGTAATCGCTGATCTCTTTCCTGGCTTCCTGGCTCAGCTGCTCCACGCTTTCGCTGTCAATATGTACGTGGTAGCCCCTGTTGCCGCTGAAGTTTATGTTCAATTCTTGCTCAGAGAAGCCGAAATCTGGAATGAGGAATTCTTCAACAAGCTTTATCGTTTCCTCTTTTACAGCTGAAAGGCATTTTTCGCAAACCCACGAACTGCCGTGTTCGAGCCTGCAGCTGAGCTGAAGATCATCAGCGTCAAGGTCGAAAACGATCTCCCCGCCCAGGAGCCCCTTATTTTCTATGGGCCTTGCGTCAGGCTTCTGGTAAAAAGCCGTTGAATAAGAAGCAAAAGGTGGCGCTTCCCTTGCCAAATACCTTTTTAGTGCTGCCTCGTCATTGAAGGCGTAATGCCTGTATGATATCTTCTTCTCGAAGTCGCCAAAGCCGAATTCTCTTTGGTTTATCCTTTTCGGCGCTATTCCAGATGCTTTCTCGTAGTAGCTTTTTATGAGTCCCTTGGCAAGCGCCTCTGCTTTTGGATCTAGCAAGATATCACAAAATACATTGCTCTTTTCGTGTTTTTAATGTTTTTGCTGCATGCGCTTGTGCAATAATGAATAGTGGAACTCTGCCGTTGTATACTTCGTCAATTGTTCAATATTGAAGTCGTATTTAAACACCTTTTATGTGCATATTATTGCAATGATTCCATGAGCTACAAGAAAGCGGTATTTGATCTTGATGGCGGCATACTTGACGACATCAACGCCAAGTTCAACGAGATGTGGAATTCGCACAAAGGCACTATCAACAATCTTTCCAGGGAATTCTTTACTTCAGTGCTCTATGTGTTACCGCATAGCAAGAGGTTCTACAGCTCGCTTCTGAGCGAGTCTTTTGTTGATGAAGATGTAATCGGCTCGATGAAAAAGTTGCAGTCGCAAGGCACGGAGCTTTACATAGTCACGAAGAACAAGGGTGTCAATGCTGAATGGCTTTCCTCGCTGCTGGACAGGCACGGCATAAAAGTCGATACAGAGCATATAATAGTCGGTGATATGGGCAAGTTTGTAGAGCAATCGAAGGCTGATCTTGCAGTGAGTGACAGGACTGACAGCATACCTGGCGGAAGTTCCAGCGCAGACATAATGCTCCTGAGGAGAGGCTATAACAACGTTAGCATAGCGCTTAGTAAGATGCTTCGCAATTCACCAAGGATAAAGATTATCGATCCAAAAAATCTTCAATTGGAAATCGATAAAGCACATCGCTCAGTAATTGTATAATCGCTCATTCTTTATATGTTTCCTGCCAATAATAAATCATGCAGGACGAAGCAAAACAGGTAATAATAGTAAGGACAGACATAGAGATGGGTAAGGGCAAGCTTGCTGCTCAGGTTGCTCACGCTTCATTGATGAGCTATTTTGAAGCGGAGAAAATGGACAAGAACATAGCGTCTGAATGGCTTTCTTCGGGAGAGAAAAAAATAGTCCTCAAGGTGGGTAGCGAGGAGGCTCTGGTCAAACTTTTCAATGCTTTCAAGTTCAAGAACATACCTTGCGCGCTTGTGAGTGATGCGGGGCTTACGGAACTACCTCCTGGCACAAAAACCGCCCTCGGTATAGGTCCGTGGCGCGCCAGCGAGATAGACAAGTTTACATCCACGCTGAAGCTATTGTGAAGTATAAAAGGTGCTTGTTACGGAAGGAGAAAATAGCATAGAAATAATTGACAAGCTTATAGAAGAGAGCAAAGAAGATGCAATAAAGACAATGAAGGAAATGATTGCCATACCATCAATATCACCGATGAGCGGCGGCGAAGGCGAATCTAAGAGGGCTGATTATCTTCAGGCATTGCTCAAGTCCTTTGGATTCGAAGTCAAGAGGTATGACTATAGCGATGGAAAGGCTTTGCGATCTAATCTTGTGGTAAAGCAAGGAAATTTTGCATCAACAATCTGGATAATAGTACATATAGACACGGTTTCTCCAGGAGATTTGAGCCTCTGGAAGCACAATCCATTCGAAGCATATGTTGAAGACGGCAAGATTTTTGGTAGGGGCACATCAGACAATGGCCAGGAGGTTATAGCAAGCATATATGCGCTTAAGGCAGTGAAAGAATCTGGAATTCAGAAAGGATACAACTTTGGCTTGGCTATGGTTGCAGACGAAGAATTAGGTAGCAAATATGGTGTACAGAAGCTCCTGCAGGAAAATATATTTGGCAATAATGACCTTTTCTTGGTGCCGGATGCAGGCAGCAAAAGCGGCGACAAGATAGAAACTGCCGAAAAAGGCCTGCTATGGCTTAAGTTTACCATAACTGGCAAGCAGGTTCACGCAAGTACGCCAAACAAGGGGGTAAACGCATACAAGCACGCTATGCACTTCCTAGACAGGTTGCAGGATTTTCTTTACGACAAATACAACGCAACCGACAGCCTCTTTTACCCTTCATACTCTACCTTTGAAGTTACAAAGCACGAGCCGAATGTGGAAAGCACAAACATAATACCTGGCACGGATATAAGCTACATGGATTGCAGGGTGCTTCCGAGCTACAAGCTTGATGATATTATAGCTGACATAAGCGCAAGGGCAGAAGAAGAGAAGAAAACAGTGAAAGGGCTTGGGATAGAGATTGAGACTTTTAACAGGGAAGACCCTGCTCAGCCGACAAGCATAGATTCTCCTATAGTCAAAATGCTGAGCAACAGGATTTCTGAAAAGCTTAAACTATCGCCACGCTTTGGAGGTATAGGAGGAAGCACATGTGCGTTGTTCTTCAGGGCAAAGGGCTTGCCTGTGGCAGTATGGAGCATAGATGACGGCATGGCCCACCAGCCAAACGAGTACTGCAAGATAGATGACATGATAAATACCGCAAAGGTATTTGCTTCCCTTTTCGCCTAGCGCTATTGATTGCAGCGATTTTTCAATTATATCAATGTTTACTCAAATTTGACTTCGCTGACATCCTCCCACGAATAAATTCGTGGGGTTCCTTTTGGCTTGGTGCCTACTTGGTTTGAAGGCTCATGGTCGCT
>JBMFWR010000010.1:0-25695 GCA_049965095.1 Candidatus Micrarchaeia archaeon | reverse complement strand
AAGTCTAAGCTGTTTGCCTTTCAATAGGTCGTTAGTTAGTAGGTTGTAAAGTTCCTCAAACATTCTTGGGTCAGATCTTTTTCTTACTTTTGAAAATGTTGAAGGATTTGGTTTATTTGCATATCCCAACATTTTCCCTATGGGTTCTCTTCCCAAGAATTCCGCAAGTTTCTCGTCTGTAAGGTTCTCTATCTGCTTTATTGCAAATGCAACCATGTGCTTTGCAAACTTCTTTCTATGCCCGTACCTCTGCACAATAACGCGTGCAGCTGCATGAACCTCAACTATTTTATTCTTTAAGGTCGCTATATTCATGTGATCGCCATTTTCATGGGTCACAATCCCACTTGATGCAGGGGTTTACCGTCGAAAGAGAGAAAGCAACCCCTGCTGTAGGGATTGTATTTAACGACGAAGGAAAGATTTATAATTTGTCAGGTTCCTAATAAAATGAAAAAAGGCTTTCGCTCCGATTGCAAAACAATAAGCACGCAATTGTCAAAAAGAGAGTGTTTTCAGATAGATTTTTATATCTTATAGAAGGAATAATATTAAGTATTTTTGCATGCTATTTATAGAAAGCGTGTTGGCTTCGCCAGCATCTTTATAGCAGTGCATTGAAAGTATATTATGCTAATGGTGAATTAAATGGTAGTAGACAAACCACACATGAACTTGATTTTTATAGGACACGTTGACCACGGAAAGTCAACAACAGTAGGCAGGATACTCTATGAGAGCGGAGCGATTACAGAAAGAGATCTTGAAAAGTACAAGGAGCTTACCCAGCAGTTCAACAGGCCAACATTCGAATTTGCATTCGTAATGGACCAGCTCAAGGAAGAGCGTGAAAGGGGCATTACAATTGACATAACGCACAAGGAGTTCCAAACTCCAAAGTACTACTTTACAATTATAGATGCGCCTGGCCACAGGGACTTCGTAAAGAACATGATAACAGGAGCAAGTCAGGCTGATGCAGCTGTGCTTGTCGTAGCCTCTGATGAAGGAGTAAGACCACAGACAAGAGAGCACGCGATACTGGCAAGCGTCCTTGGAATAGGTCAACTTATAATAGGCATAAACAAGATAGACAAGATCAACTATGACCAGCAGAAGTTTGAAGCCGTAAAGAAGGAGGTATACGACCTGCTTAAGACTCTTGGCTTCAAGGTTGATCAGATACTATTTGTCCCATATTCGGCGCTGGAAGGCACGAATGTAAAGGCAAAAAGCGACAAGATGCCTTGGTACAATGGCCCAACGCTTCTCGAAGCGCTTGATACCCTTAAAGTGCCAGAAAAGCCGACAAACCTGCCGCTTAGGATACCAATACAGGATGTATTCAGCATACAGGGCTTCGGCACTGTACCTGTAGGCAGAGTTGAAACAGGTGTGCTCAAGGTCAATGATCCTATAGTGATCATGCCTGGCAACAAGAAAGCAGAGGTAAAAAGCATAGAGATGCACCACCAGCAGCTGCAGAAGGCAGAGCCGGGAGACAACATAGGCTTCAACATAAAGGGCATTGAAAAGAAGGACATAAAGCGTGGAGACGTAGTCGGGCCAGCAAGCAACCCACCTACTGTTGCAGAGGAGTTTACTGCACAGGTTGTTATATTGCACCACCCGAACGTCATAACAAAAGGTTACACGCCAGTATTCCACATACATACTGCACAGGTTGCCTGCACAATAACAGAGATACTTGAGAAGAAGGATCCAAAGACCGGACAGGTCCTTGAGAAGAACCCAGAAACGATAAAGACAAACGACATTGCGATAGTAAGAGTAAAGCCTACAAGGCCAATAGCCCTTGAAAAATACACAGACTTCAAGCAGCTTGGCAGGTTTGCAATAAGAGACATGGGAGAAACGATAGGTGCAGGAGTAATACTGGATGTCAAGCCACTGCAGCAGTGATGTGAGTACATGACATCAGCAATAATAAAGCTAGTAAGCACCAAGCCAGAAGACATAGATGGCATTGCGAAGCAGATTCGTGAAATCGCGAAAGCTTCCAATATCAAGTCAAGAGGGCCGATTCCACTGCCCACGCACAGGATAGCGCAGACTGTCAGGAAAACACCTTGTGGCGATGGAAGCCATACATATGAAAAATGGGAGCTGAGGATTCACAAGCGCCTTATCATAATAGAAGGCGATGAATCAGCTCTGAGGCAGGTAATGCGCCTCAGAGTCCCTGATACTGTGCAGATAGAGATAGGCCTTGCAGAATAAGCAAAGCCGCTTTTTCTTTTTTGTTTCTAATTTTTATTGCATGAAACTTTTACTAGAAGACAGGATACTTGCCTAAGACTATCTGCTCACTGATTTTGTCAAGATTTTCTAGATATGAATCAGCAGTATACTTTATGCCAGAGCTTACATTGCTTATCTTTTCACCGGCATCAAGCAACACTTCTACATGCATGCTCTTGGGATCGTCTATCGGCCTGCCTATCTGAGAGACCATAAAAATATAGCACTCTCTTACCTGCGGATATTCTTTTATTATTCCGGAAGCAGCTTCGCTTGCCACGATGTTGTATATTTTGCCAACATGATTGACAGGATTCTTGCCTGCCGCGGCTTCAAGGGTCATGTGCCTAAAAGGTGTTATAAGGCCGTTTATTCTGTTTCCCCTACCCACCGAGCCATCGTCCCCAGACTCGCAGCTTAGCCCGCTTTTAGTAAGGTAAAAGCTGTTCTGCTCATAGGAATCGCCATTATTGATTACAACAAATACATCCCTGCTCGTTAGCCTAGAAACTTCTTTTCTTATGTCGCTTGCAACTTTGCTTTTCATGCTTGCGTATTCTTCCTTGTCCTTTACAAGATGTGCCACGAAGGCGATTGCAACAGTAAGCGTTATGTTGTCTCCATCGCGCACGCCCATTACCTTAATATCTTCACCTATTGCCGGCATTCTCTGCTTGTAGTAGCTGCTATTCAAAAACCTCTCTGTTTCCAATACTATTCGCTCGGTCTCGCTTAGCGGCGCAAAACCCACGCCAAATGATGTATCATTTGAAAGGGGCACGCCATTGCCCCTAGCAAATATATGGTTGAGATCTGATGATCCTTTGAGTATTTTTGACTGAAATTTTACTTCGTTGTCTAGGTCAAGAAAGCGCGTATGCTCTTGCAAGTAGCTTCTTGCCGCGTTTACCGCTATATTGTCAACGTCAATTATGCTATTATTGTACTCTCGCGTAGCCCTTCCTGCCAATATAACTTCTATAGGAGTAATTATTTTCCCGCTTCCGAATGTTGCATCAGAGGTGCCGCCTACAATAAGGCCTTTGTCAACATTGTGGTGCAGTATTGTGCCAAATTTCTCAAGATACGTCTTGCTAAGCTCAACGCTAACCTTTTCCATTATGCCGTCTATAAGGCTGTCAGGATGGCCTATCCCCTTTCTCTCCACTATCTCTGTGTACTGGCTTTCTATTGGCACAGAAAACCTTTGAGATACGCTTGTGTTTGCCATATAAGCACCTTTGCATTTCTAAAAGTTTAAATATTCAACTATTAAAATATAATTGTCATAAAAATTCATATATGAATAAATACTGTAGGAACCAATAAAAAGCACATGGTGAAAACATAGTATGGAATTCCCTGATTTAAGGCTCATAGCGTCAAAAAGGAAAGTGCTTGGAATTACGCAAAAGGCACTTGCAAGTAAAGCAGGCATAAGCCAATCGTTGCTTACAAAGATAGAGAGAGGGCTTGTCAACCCAAGCTATGGAGTAGCTGTTGCAATATTCACGGCGCTTGAGCAAAGCTCGCCAAAAGAGTCAGTAGCGCTGGAGGTAATGAACAAAAAGGTCATACATGCAAAGCCAAACGATACTGTGGGCAGATTGGCGACACTAAGCAAAAAATATGGCATATCGCAATTTCCAGTTGTAGACAATGGTATTATCATAGGAAGCGTGAGCACCAGCGACATGATATGGGTTCACAGCTATGATAGGATAAGCAAGATAATGAAAGAACCTTTTCCGATAATTGACAAAAGCACCACGCTTAGCACAATAAAATCCCTGCTCAAAGCTTCTAAAGCTGTACTTGTCGGGGACCATGGAAGGATAGTCGGAATAATAACGGCTGAAGACCTTCTGTAGTTATCACACAAGAGAGCCCTTTGAATTCCTCTTTATAGAGAGAATCTTTTCAAGAAGCGCCAGCTCCTCGCTATTGAGCAGGTTTGCATACTCACCTTTGAGCATTTCTGCCTCGCTGTCGCTTATATCCGTATAAAGCATCTGATTCTCCCTTATTTGCCTTCCAAAAGTGACATCATCCATTGATATGGCAACGCTCTCGCCCTTTTGGGCAACCTCTATAGGGGTGCCCTCGTTTTGCATCTCTTTTACCCTGCCAACAACAATTCCAGATTGATTCATAAGGCGATATCCCGCCTTGAGCTTTCCACCGATTATGCTTACGCCGAATATGGCAGGATGTGACGCCCTAAAGCACGAATTTGGGAGAACCTCTATCTGGGCGGGCATAGTTATCCTTTCAGATACCTTGCGCTCTATATCTCTCTTTCTGGAGTCTATAAACGCCTTGTAGTCCTCTATCAGCTTGTAAATGATGTTGCTGCTTACTATAGGCACGTTGCTTATCCTTGATGCTTCATCGGCCTCACTGTCAACCTTCACGTTAAATGCAAGCACAGCTACGCTCAGCGGATCAGAGGAATACATTGCAAACGCATCAGCAATATCTCTCTTTGTTACATTGCCAACGCCTTTCTTGCTTATTTTTATTCCTTCGGCACCAAGCAGCTTTGAAATGGCTTCTATGCTTCCTATCGAATCCGCCTTGAGCACTATGCCTACAGGATCTACCTTGAATATATCGCCTATTTCAGAACTTATCACCTTGCCATAATCGGTGCCTACAACCTGCATGATAGGTGATCCGGGCATTGCTTCATCGAAACCGTTGCCGCCGATTTTTACTCCTGTGGCTGCGCTCACCTTGTCCACATATACATATTGGTTAGAGTCGCCTATCTGCTGCAAAGGCTTTGGTTTGAGCAGGGCTTTTACCTTAGCTGTTGAAACGCCATTGGGTGTTGCAAAGGCAACAATATCGTTAGTTGCGAGGGAGCCGTCATATAGTATTACATCGACAGTCATTCCAAGGCCTTTAAGCTCACTTTTCTCTAGTATTGTGCCTTTTGCTGGACCGTTTACTTCTATACTTAGTTTCTCTTCCAGGAACTTCTGGGAAAGCCCTGTTATGAGCATCAGAAGCTCCGCTATGCCCTCGCCTGTCTTCGCACTCAATGGCACTATAGCTATCTCTTTTTGAAAGCTTGTTACATTAGTATACAATTCGCTATTAAGGCCCAGGCCGCTAAGCCTTCCTATAAGGTCATATATTCGATTTTGCAGCTCTGCCTCTACATAGTCGCTTTGCTTCTCTAATGCTTGCTGTATGCTGCTAAGCTTGGTATTGTGCCATCCTGTTATCAGATCAACCTTGTTTGCAGCCACTATAAACGGAGTTTTATATTCTTTAAGTATATTCACGGCTTCAACTGTCTGCGGCTCGAAACCCTTTGTCACGTCAACAACAAGAATAGCAATATCGGCAATGCTGCCTCCCCTTTTCCTGAGGTTGGTGAATACCTCATGCCCTGGCGTGTCTATGAAAAGGAGCCCGGGTATTGTAATCTTCACTCCAAAGCTTTTCAACAAATTGCCGCAGATCTTGTTTACAACATCTATAGGAACTTCGCTTGCGCCGATGTGCTGGGTTATCCCTCCTGCCTCCTTTGCGGCGATAGTAGAATTGCGTATGCGATCAAGAAGGGTCGTTTTTCCGTGGTCAACGTGACCCATTACAGATATTATAGGCTGTCTTATCATAATACCACCGAAGTCATGCTATAGACTTTATAGATGCATTTTGCAATTTATAAGCCTTACCACAGCTGCAGGAATTGCCAATGGTGGGCCCGAGGAGAATCGGACTCCTAGTCTCCACCTTGTGAAGGTGGCGTCTTACCATTCGACTACAGGCCCTAACAAGTAGATATTTTGCGAAATAGTTTTTAAACTTATGTTTTGCCTGCTATTTCCTCAGGACAGGGTATAGTGGCTTTACTATAGAGGATTTGTCGATGTAATAATAGTAAACCGAAAAAGGATAATCATTTTGGACAGCATGCGAATCCTTTCGCAGCAATAGCACATTTGAATAACCGCGGTAAGGCGCAGGATCGGCCACCATTACAATGCTGCCATTCTGTATGCTTTTATTTTTGGACATTTTCTCAAGGATATTGTCACTTGTTGTAAAATTGTTTTGCATATAGCAACTCCCGAAGATTCTATAGTGGTCGTATATCTTCACGTTGAATGGAGCTATATTTGAAAGATATACAAAATATATGCCTTTTTCATTTGCTTTTGCTATTGGTATTGATATGTTTTTGTATTCTATGGTTATTTTTGTGTCTTCCCTTATGCTCAGATTGTAGCCTTTAAGCATGCTAAAATATTCGTCATTCGTGCCGGGATAATAATTCCGCATTCTCTTGGCGCTTTCTTCTATCTGGTTTTGGTTTATGTCAAAAAGTTTTATACTTTTCAATGCAGGGCTTTTATTTTGCAATGCAGCAATTATGGTAAGATTTTGGTCTCCACCTCCAAGAACGCCAATATACTCTGTCACTGGAGTGGAGCGCAGCAAATCGATAAGCTCAGGGTTATACCTCTCGTTTGATTTTTCATAGAAAATGTCGCTGCGCCTTTTGCCTTCAGACCAGTGATAATTTCCATAATAATAAAAATATCCTTTTGATATTAATATGTTGCGCTTTATTGACTTATTACAAGCTAAATTTGAGATTTTTGTATTATTACCAATATACACAATTTCGCAAACTTTATGCCAACATATTTTATTTTTGCGTTTTATCTAGCTATATCTTGTTAGGAGGGATTCGATGAGCAACTTTTATACAGGAATGGGCGATTCTGGGTATACGCAGCTTCCTTCAAAAGGCAGAGTAAGAAAGGACGATATTGCATTGGATGCGGTAGGCGACATAGATGAGCTCAACAGCTTTATTGGACTTTGCATAGCAAACATAACAAATGACCGCGTTGCCAAGGTTCTAAGGCGCGTACAAAACGATCTTTTTGTAATTGGAGCGCAGATTTCAATGCCGGAAAAGGCCCATAAACCAGCTACATCAAGAGTAATATCGGAAAGCGACGTGAAGGAACTTGAGGCAAGCATAGATGAGCTTGGATCTGCGATAAAGCTAGACAAGTTTGTGCTTCCCGGCGGCTCGATAGGTGCCTCTTTCATACATGTTGCAAGATCCATATGCAGAAGGGCAGAGAGGTCAATTGTCAGAGTAAATGAAGAAAAATACTCCAACATATACAAGTATGTCAATAGGTTATCATCATACCTTTTTGTAGCTGCGTTGTACATAAACAGGCTTGAAGGGATAGAGGAATCCAACCCTACATACTAGGCTTTTTTTGTATGTTGAAATACTCTCTAAATTTTTTTGTAGTTGTAATCCTTTTGGAGCGCCCTATACGCACTGCGGTTACGAAGTCTTTCTCCGAAAGCTCTTTTATGTAGTCGTATACAGAAGGCCCAAAAGCCTTAACCACTTGGCTTTGCATTACTGGCTCTTCGCTGCTTACATATGCCAATATGCGAAGAGCGCCTTTTGACAGGTCAGGAGAACCGGCAACGCCGCTAACCTTAGGCGCGTATTCGTCTTTGACGCTCATCATATAGCTATCTCCTATCTTTGTTATCGTTATGGCGCTATTCCTTGCATCATATTCCTTGATAAGCTGCTCCATCATGTTCTTAAGATAACCGATAGAGCTCACGCCTGTTATAGAGGAGAGCTCCTCTATCGTCAAGGCTTTGCCTGCCGCAAACAATGCAGCCTCAGCTATCTTCCGGTACTCGCCATCGCTTTCAGGCATTTTTACCATCGCTTAGCAATATAAATATTTCAGAAAAAAATATGTCTTGGCGCAGTTCCACTTTCCCGTAGTGCATAAGCATCAGGAGAGGGACAAATAGATCTATCACTATTGATTCTGAGGTCTTGTATTCGGTCGCTATAGAATTGAATGTTGTAACATTGGCTTTATCAACACGCGTCTTTACGAGCTCGTAAACCTTGTCCATCTTGGCATCTATGTCATCGCTGTTTATTGTTATGTTTAAAGGAACCTGCTGCTTAGTCCTCTGCTGCGCATGGGATTGCTGAATCTTCATGGCCTCGTTCATCGCTTCCATAAGCTCTGAAAGGGTTATCTTGCGCCCAGGCTGGAATCTCAGCTTTGAAACGAGTGGAGGCACTTCAGGCATAACCCTCTGCTCTTGTATCTGGCCATCTTCTTCCTCTATCTCTGCAGTATTGACAACAAGCATTTCGCTCTTGAACCTTAGTAATATGGAGGCTGCAAGAATCAGATTTGCCGGTATGTGAAGGTCTAGCACCTTCATCGCACGAACCGCGCTTACGTAATGATCAACAACTTCGCTTATGTCTATGTCCCAGGGGTCGAGCTTGTTTTTCTGGACCAGCTCTACCAGAAGCTCGCGCCAAGTGGCATTTTTGACAAAGCTTTCCAGGTCTATCTGGCCGTTGCCTTTGTACAATTCAACTGTAGGCACCACAAAACAACCCTAGTCGCTATAATAAGATAAGATGCAATATATTTATACCTATTGCAGATAAGCCGCATTGACTTAGTGCAACACTTGCATCAATGCTTGTCTATGGCAAAATCAACAACTATTTCTACTTCGCTTGCGGAATACGGCCTCACTATTCTTTCTTTTATTATTGAAATGCTACACTTGTGCGCTTTGGCATAATTGTAAAGCACCTTGTGGAGCTCATCAAAAGGTGCGCTTGAATTTGTAAAAGAATACATATGCACAATCGCATGCTTCTTTGATACAAGCAGCACCTCGTCCATGAAGCTTATGCTTGTCTTTGGCATGGGCATTACTATCCTGTCTGCAAAGTTTTTAAACTGTGCTGATACTACCCTTACATCGCCCAATACGGGCGTTACATTGCTAGTCTTGTTAAGCTCTATGTTCTTCTTCATGTACATGTATGCGATCCTGTTTAGCTCTATCGCAACAATTCTGGCGCTTTTGTGGGCTTTTGCTATCTCTATTGCAAAAGGGCCTACGCCCGCAAAGAAAACCATTACATTTTCTTTATCGCGTACTTGGCTTGCAATCCTGGAACGCTCGTATGAAAGCCTATTCGAAAAGAAAACTTTTCTTGTGTCGAACTCGAATATGCAACCGTTCTCCCTATAGTGCGCAATATAGCTTGGCTCGCCTGCCACATACTCAAGCTTCCTTGTCCTATATACGCCATGCACAGGCCCAGCTTTTTTGAGCACCGTCTTTATGTTTGGGCTAGAGGAAAGCAGCGCGCTTGCTATCTCTTTTTCCTTACCTTTTAGGTTCTCGGAAAGCTCTATTATGGCTATATTGCCTAGCAGATCATAGCCTTTTGCAAGCTCTTTCATCTCTTCTTTTGTAAGAATCTTTGACAACTTGTCGTTGTATGTTTCGCGCTTCTCGCTTTTGGCGCCTTTCATAAAAACGATTTTGGCGCCTTTCCCGACAGCCACATTAATCTTTTTAAAGCTTTCCTTAAGATTCACGGCAGAAGCGCTTACAGGAAAATAAACATAACCTTTATTATACCTTGCACTACTACTATTATCTAGCAAATTTGCCTCCTTGAGCATGCGCTTGAGCTTCTCGGCATTTTTTTCGTTTATCTTTATATATTTCATAGTGCGCACCCGCGCATTGGCGCAAATTGCTTATGCATAGGAAACAAATATAAATAGTGCATAAAGATATATAACATAAATTGTAAGTGATATTGTGTACTTTGTGGTAAAAGTCACCGCTGGGCAGGAAAAAATAGTCGCTAACATTCTTCAAAACAAGGTAGGAAGGGAAGAAAGCGGCATCTATTCCATAATGATTGTGGAAGGAATGCGCGGCTACATCATAGTGGAAGCCGAAGACGAAGCAAAACTCAGGGACTTTGTATCAAAAGACAGGAACATAAGGGGCATCTTGCCAAAGCAGCTGAGCGAGGAAGACATCAACAAGTTCATAGAAACAAAGAACAAGGCGATAGACATTGGAAAAGGCGATATAGTGGAATTTACCACAGGGCCTTTCAAGGGCTACAAGGCAAAGGTGCTCAAGACAGATGAGATAAAGGATGATATAACCGTAGAGCTTATGGACGTTGTCGTTTCAATACCTGTGACGACCAAGAGAAGCAGTGCAAAAATAGTCCAGAAAGCGGAAAAAAACGAGTGATAGCATGGGAGAAGTTGTAATAAGCGGACTTATAGAAGGAGGCAAGGCTAGCGGAGGACCGCCATTTGGCCCGGCATTAGGACCACTTGGAGTCAACATAAATGCGATAATAGGCGAAATCAACAAGAAGACAGAGCAGTTCTCTGGCATCAAGATACCTGTAAAGGTTGTTGTTGACACGGAATCCAAGCAGTTCAAGGTTGAAATCGGTGCACCACCTACAAGCGCGCTCATACTAAAGGAATTGGGCGTGCAGAGCGGAGCAAAGACCAAAGACGAAGTGATAGGCAACCTAAGCATTGAGCAGGTAAAGAAGATAGCAAGCTCGAAAGAGGCATCGCTGTATGGAGATAGCCTTGCAGACAAAGTCAAGCAGGTTATAGGAACTTGCAAGAGCATGGGCGTAAAGGTAGAAAACTCTGATCCTAAGGAGATAATAGCCAAGATAAACAGTGGAGAGCTGAAGATATAAAGTGGTTAGGTGGCTGGGCCAAATGCCATATACGGCAGGCTAAGGAAGCGCTTTGGCTTCCTCAACTGGTGGCCCGGCGAAACCCCTTTTGAAATTTTTGTAGGGGCAATATTGACCCAGCAGGCTTCATGGAAAAATGTTGAAAAGGCTATAGTCAATATCAAAAAAGAAAACTGTATGAGCCTGCATTGCATATCTTCAATAAGCATAGAAAAGCTTGAAGCAATGATAAGACCTTCTGGCTACTACAGGCAGAAGGCAAAAAGGCTAAAAAGTATAAGCCTTGCAATAGAGAAGGAATATGGCAGCTTAGATGCAATGTTTAGCCTTGATGCTGATGAACTTAGGAATAGGTTGCTTGCATTTAATGGCATTGGCAAGGAAACAGCAGATTCGATTGTGCTTTACGCGGCTGAAAAGCCTACTTTCGTAATAGATGCATATACAAAACGCATAATGAGCAGAGTCAACGAAATGCCTGAAAATATAGGCTATGATGAACTTAAAAGATATTTTGAAAAACGCGTCAAAAATGACGTTGTACTATACAAGGATATGCATGCCCAATTTGTTGAGCTTGGAAAAAGATATTGCAGAAAAAAGCCACTATGCGTGGAATGCCCGCTGAATGATATTTGCGCATATTCAAAAAATGCCAGGCACTGATTAAATCGGCTCTATCGTCTCAATAATAGTTAACCAAATGAAAGTGCAATGTTTGCGCATTGGCCTTCAAACTCATTATCTACTATATACTGATTGGCGTACTTGCCGGCATATACGTTCATCGAATCCCCGTCAAGGCACTGGTATGATGGATTTGTGGTGTAGAAATTCTGCAGCTGCCCAACAATCTGCATGCCCTCTATATTGCCCACAGGGTAGGTTGGCGGAGTAAGCACTACAACAGTGCCGTTGTAGATGCCACTGTATTCGTATTTGCTCTCATTTGTGATATTGCCTTGTGTATAATTTTGCTGTGATGGATATCCGATTGGGGCGCTGGCGCTACCATTTAAGCTTTCAAGAGGACCTGGAAGCACAGCTATGCCTGCGCTTGTATTGTTGCTTATGCTTTTCAAATCTAGGTAAATCCCTACTGTTAACGGAGCAGTCTCGTTGCCCAATACGATTTGAGCAGTAAGGTTTAATGGAATGCCTTGATCTGTTAATATGCAGGTTGTTATATTATAGGATACATTTTGAGCTGTTTGCTGCTGGTATTGGCTTGCTTGTGGTGCCTGCATGATATTCTTCATGATTCCTGAGCCATGCACAAGGTAGCACTGCCCATTGTTGCTGGAAAGCTGCTTAACACCATGAAGCATTATGCCTTGCTCTTGTGTAATGTTTGTGGCGCTTGAAACAGGCACTGTTTGTGTCTCTTGGTTTGAGTTCTTTTCACACTGGTAGCCTGCGCTATTGCTTGAAAGCGGGAAAGACCGCATCAAAGAGCATGAATATTTGGTGCTGCCATTTGCTATCTCTACTATGCTGATATTTCCGAATAGAGGGGCATTTGCTATGTTTATTGCAAACCTTGAAGTGTTGTAGAACTTCTCATAGCTTATGTTAAGAGGCATCCTTTCCGACATGTTGCCCATTGTCTTGGATTTAGCAGTAAGCTGAGCATAACCAGAATAGGAAACATTTAGCCTTGCTGTCTTGTTTACTTGAGATGAGATTGCGCTCGAAAGATCTGAGATATTTATAGGCTTGCCCGCAGAGAGCATTGAAACTAATTTGTTGCTTGATGTAGTAAAAGTTTTAATCTGCGGAATGCCTTTGCTGTGTATTATATAAAAGGCGCCATAGGATATTACAACAAGAAGCAAAACAGCTATCAGTATCTTTGGCGCTGCACCAAGGTTCCGCTTACTTTTAGGCACTTTGGCGCTTTCCTGATTGCCTTGCTCTGATGAATCTGGAGATGGCACATATATGTCTCCACTTGTAGGCGTATAGCTTGGGACCTGCTGGCTTCCCTGCTTGTAGTCTTCTTCCATATCAAAACCGCATGTAAAATTTATAACAATATTACTGTTGCTTTTGCATTATCTGCTTTTTATCAGCCAGATATTTGAGCTAATGCTCCACCGCAGGCGCCACCGCCTCTGCCAGTCATGAGCTTTACCGTGTACAAACCAGCAGGAGCGTAGATCGATCCAGCATATTGTGGGCAGTATATGTCGCCACTGTTTGAGAATATTGCGGTGCCGTTCTGGGCGATTAAAGAAACGCTAGCCCAACCAGAATACCCACCACCGTATGTTACATTGAGCATTCCTCCCTTCCAATCGCATATTCCTTCAACTACCTGGGGTCCAGGTGGAGGTATGCTGAGCGGCACAAAAATGGTAAAATTGCTGCATGAAGTAAAGTTGGAAGAGGTTTTATATGCAACTCCTGATGAGCTTGACGAGCTTGAACCTTTGGTAATTCCTATGCCACTGCCCTGTGTGGTAACAGGCAATGACCCAAAGTTAGAGTTATTAGCTATGAACACAGAAGCCACTGGTGTGCACTCCATGTTGGTGCCGTTTTTATAGAATGCCCACAGCATGCCGCTTACAGGGTTCTTGTACTTTATGCTTAAATTTAGTGTTTGCCCTGTAGAGACACTTTTGCCAAGTATTGATGTTTCGGCCATTTCTGAAGAGTTTATGCTGCAATTTCCACTTTCTAGGCTCTGCGTCTGATTTGAAAACATTGGCACGTAAATTACGCTAAAGTTTTCCATACTGGGGCTGATTACCTCTCCTATCGTGGCGTTGAAGCCTGTGCTAGTATTCTTAAAGCTAAGGCACATGAAACCACCAAAAGGTATGCATGCGCTTGCAATTTCAGTTGTTGGATATGATGTTGAACCGCTTGTCGAAAAATTGCCCAAGCTTGATATTGATGATGCATTTGTAACTGGACCTGGGAGATTTCCTATTTGGGCATTTGTATTAGAGTTTACACCTGTTGCCTTAATAAGCAAGGATATATCCATTGGTGATGATTCGTTGCCGATTTTTATGTTTGCAGACATGTTTAATGGTATCCCATACTGCATTGAAACGCAACCCGTTATGTTATAAGTGAAATTTAATGGAGAGGACGGGCCAACGCCATATTGCTTTGGCATGTTTTCAAATGACGCTATTGCATTGGGGTTTATGCTTGCTTTTCCATTGCCTGCCATCATGTAGCATGGTGTTTTGTTGTAATATACTTCTTTTATGCCCCTTACACTTACATTAAATACTTTTGAAAGAGAGGTCAGATTGACATTTGCAGAACCGGCAGTCTTATTTGACACAACATAGCATTTAAATCCTGATTGATTGCTCCCCATGCCAATAATGCCACCGATTGACTGATTAGTGCATGTGTACATTTTGGAGCTGTTTTTAATCGCAATAATATCCATTCCACCTACTAGAGGTATGCCGCTCACACTTGCGCTTGTCCTGGATATGTTGTAGTATTTCTCATATTTCATGCTTATCGGCAATGACATACTCATGTTACCGGTAAGCGCTGTATACAAAGTAAGAGTTGCAGACCCAGTGTAAGTAACGTTCAACTTGCTAATCGAGTTGACGGTTACGGCCATTGCATTTGCAATTGCAAACATGCTTACTGGCTTATTGGTGGAAAGCATTGCAATTACCCTATTTGTGCTGCCTAATTGGCTGGTTGCGTGCACGTATATTACATAGATTGCAACTACCAGTATAACAGCTGCAACAGCAATCTTTGCAATTGTGGCGCTTGAGCCAGAATTAGTGTTTTGTGCCTTTTGAAAGCCTGGAACGCTGTTGCCAGGCACATGCACTATATCTGGCTGCGGTTGATTATATCCTTGCATATTTTGCTGCATGCCTAATGCAGTGGACTGCCCTTCTTGAGATGAAAAGTCATTGCCCATGCTTACACCTTACTGCCAAGATACCAATATGTTGAACTATATATTTAAAATTATCTTATTGGCTATCTGGCTATCTAGACCTGCGCTTTGATGCTGATTTATTGCTTCGCTTTGCACTGCGCCCTTTGGCTTTGCGCTTCGGCGTGCGCTTTGCTTTCTTGCTGCCTTTCTTTGCCGCAACCCTGGCTTTCACTGCCATTGCTGCCTTTCTCTGCATTGCCATTCTTTTTGCATTCTTTGATCTATTTCTTGAAATTAGCAAGTAAGCGGCCACAGCTATTATCAATACTGCAATGGCAGCCGATGCAATATAATAGGCCATTGGTATCGGTTTTGGCGGGGCAGATTCTATTGTAACAATCTTTGCCACACCTGCCCTTATGGTTGCCCCCATGCCTGCTCCGCTTGCCTGCAATACAGTGGTTTCAACAACTTGCAGCACACCTTGCCACTTCAGATATGGCTTGTCGCCAGCTGGCATGTACACAGTAACGCTGATCTTTTGCTGGGAATTCGGGGCTAGGGTTCCATTCATAGGAGTCACTGAAATTGTAGGTGTTGCGTTGTTTGGTATTGTGTTTAGCGTTGGGAGTATTACCTGAAATCCAATAGGTGTGGATCCAGAATTAAATATTGAATAATTAATCGTTTGACTGCTTCCAACGCTTACGTTAAAAAATGGCTGGCCTGCCTGCTCACCCAATTGCGCATACGAGTAGATGCTAAAAAATGTCAAAAGAAGGAAAAAGATTAAAAAATGCTTATATTCCATTAGAACACTTTAGCAGCTGTTTTCTATGGTTATGGTCTGTGTGTAAGAGCCGCCTGGTGTTCCAGGAGGCACTGCAAGACCAAAGTATATTGGAGCCTTTGGGTTGGACTGCAAAAGGGCATCCCACCGTGACGGTGGCATTTATGCTTGAGCTAGCTGCAGAGCTAAACAAAACAAGGAGCATGAATGATACTAACCCATAGGCAAAATTCACTTTCATCTGTACCAATGGTTATTGAATGGCAAAAACTAAAATTCTTGCCATTTGCATGCATAAAATATATTAGCATACAACAAACTTGCAGGAATTTTTATATAAGTTGGTTTGAAGAAGAAACATGGTGATGGAATGGATATAGAGATTAGAAAGTATGAGCAGAAGGCGCTCCCGTACAAGTTGGATGCGCTTGAGCCTTATATAAGCAAGGACATAATGGACGTGCATTACAATGGCCACCACAAGGGTTATGTAAATACCAGCAATACACTTATAGACAGGTTTTCAAAGATCGTAAAAGGGGATACAGGACAGGGAAGCTATGATATACAAGGTATAATAAGAGGCCTAGTCTTCAACATAAACGGCCACAAGCTTCACAGTATGCTTTGGGAGAACATGGCTCCTAACGGCAAGGGCGGAGGCACACCCGGAGGCAGGATAGCAGATTTGATAAACAAGCAGTATGGAAGCTTTGATAGATTCAAGCAGATATTCACAGAGATAGCGAATTCGTTGCCCGGGACAGGCTGGACAACACTGAATTATGATACAGAGAACGGCAATCTTCAAATAATGACCTTTGAAAACCACTTCCAGAACCAGCTTGCAGAATTGCCGATATTAATGCTGGCAGATGAATTCGAGCACGCATATTATCTGCAATACAAAAACAAGAGGGCAGATTACATTGGCGCATGGTGGAACGTCGTAAACTGGGACAATGTGGAAAATAGGCTTGGCAAGTATATATAGCAGATCAACCCATCTCGAAGATGTTGTTTTGGCCTATTGCAGATACATTTAGGCCTTTTATTCTATAGTTAAGAGGAAGCTCTAGCACAGCGTTTCCTGTTCCACAAATCGAAGAAAGATTGTATGGAGAAGCGTTTTCGGCTTTTACTACAGAATAGAAAGTTCCATTTGCAGTGCTGTTAACCTCTTTCAACCAGAACTGCCTTATTGGAAATTTGGTATTTTTCATCCAGAAGCATACATATTGCATTGAGCCAAAAGGAAACAGCATTCCACATCTTTGATTGCACGACATATTACTTGAGTTTATTGACACGTTCATGTAGCCCTGTGCCTGCTGGGAAGCGGTTATTGCAAGATAGACAGATGTATTGTAGGACTTTCCACCATTGAATATGCGAAACGGCGCTACTTGGAGGCTTGCAAGTTGATTGTAATTAGTACCATGATGAGAAAGCGCAGATGCCATTAATATCAAAGCAATTGCTGCTGCAGCTGCTATCATCAACGCAGCTAAAGTAGAGTATTTGCTAGAATTTGGCATAAAAACAACAAGAAAAAGAAAAAATCAGGAGGCAGAGACATTCATAGAAGCCCTTGCTCCGTCTTCACCTATGACTACCACCTTGTAGGTTGCGCCAGGCACCAAAGAGATGCTCATGACACCATTGCCGAAACCTATGGCACCTTTGAATGAGAACGTTGCAGAGCCGTGCGCTGGTATCGTGTAGCCTTCACCTTCAAATTCATTCATGTCGTTTCCCGCCACGAAAGGAAGTACCAAAGTGCCGTTCTGCCCAACGAAGAAGTTTATTGCCCTGAAACTCTCTGCGCCCAGCGCCATATCTATATGCTCCCTCTCTGCTCCTGTTATGTTCAATATCTTTGCTATGGTCGAATTGGAGGCGTTGATATGCTCCATTATGTCCTGATAGTCCTTTATGCTTATATTCATGCTCCTGGTGCTGTTCAGTATGCTTGTAATATTTATGGCGTTGCTTTCTATGGCTTTGCCTATGTTCTCAATCTCGCTGCTGTTAAGCGAGCCCAATATCGCATTTGCTGCTGTAGAGTTTATACCCATGGATGAAGAGATATTCGCTGACATCCCGCCATTGCCAAAACCGGAAGCAAGCCCGGCACCAAAACTGCCACTTGCACCGAAGCCCGAAGGCGCATCCTTATCTATGCTGTTATCAAAGCCATGGTGTATTCTAATGTGGCCATCAGATATCCCAACAGCAACGCCCTGCGCTACAACATGGACTGATTCGTTGCCGAATATCATTATGTGCTTTATGTTTATGCTTGAATTCGCGTTATTTGAAACTGTTATGGAGAAAGAGGTGACATTGTTTGCGCTGCTCAACGAAACGTTGCTCAGTGTTATATTTGGCCTTGAGATTTCAAGCTCGTGCCTCTCTGTGGCGTTTATGGCAACCCTTGCGCCGAATCCCTTGGATACGCTCGCGTTGCTACCAACCACTATTGCCCTTACAGATGGCACCATCACGAACAATGTTGAATTTTGAGTATATATTGTTGCTATGACAGGAGTGAGGTCTATCAGGGCGCTTGCCGAATTGTTCAGCTGCCTTGCATTGCTTATTTTCGCAGTGACGGTGCCGCTTGGCACAGTGACGTTGTAAGTTGAATTGTTTATTGTGATCTTTGCGCTTGTTATGTTGAATCTGACCATATCGACCACAGCGTTTGCAGGTATATCTACGGAACCAAGAACCTGGCTTGTATTTACTACAGAAAGAAGGTTTACTGAGCCGCTAGACTGCGACGAAACCCAATAGGTAGAATTGTGCAACACGACATGTGCGCTTAGAGAAGAGTATGCTATTACAAGAGACTGCGTGCCATTTGGCACTTCTGGGGGATCTACAAGCTGGAAGAAGAACTGCTGAGTTGAAGACTTTGAGACTTGCGCCTGATGGGGTGCGAAAGCAACATACAATGCAGCTATTATTATCACGAGCAGTATTAACCCTGCAACGATTCCGCCTTTGGCCATTCCATTCACCTATATTATTCATTAAACTTACTTTATTTAAAGCTTTTGCATTGCCTTGCGATTTGTTTCATTTTTTTATGCAATTGCACAACAATTCGCACATATCTATAAATATTTTCAAATGATTAAATTTTATATATAATGGTGAAAAAATGGTTGAGGAATTGGTTATAATAGGCGCTGGACCTGCAGGATACACTGCAGCAATTTACGCGGCAAGAGATGGATTTGCTCCAATGATAATAAGCGGAATGGAGCCCGGCGGCCAACTTATGCTTACCACCACAGTAGAAAACTATCCGGGCTTTCCAGAAGGTATATTCGGCTCGCAGCTCATGGACCTGTTCAAGAAGCAAGCTGAAAAATTCGGCGCTCGCTTCGTATTTGATGAGGTTACAGACGTTGATTTTTCTGCAAAGCCATTCAAGATCAAAACGGGCTCAAGCACCTATGAAGCAAATGCTGTTATAATAGCAACAGGAGCAAAAGCAAGATGGCTTGGTATAGAATCAGAAAAGAGGTTTATCGGAAAAGGGGTAAGCAGCTGCGCAACATGCGATGCGCCTTTCTTCAAAGGGAAAAATGTAGCTGTTGTAGGTGGCGGGGATACCGCAATGGAAGATTCGCTATACCTGACAAAGTTTGCAGAAAGCGTAACTATAATACACAGAAGGGATCAGTTTAGAGCTAGCAAGATAATGCAGGAGAGAGTATTCTCGAACGAGAAGATAAAAGTCGTATGGGATAGCGTAGTAGAGGAAATACTTGGAGACAGCAAAGTGAAAGGCGTGAAGATAAGGAATGTAAAAACAAATGAATATAGAGAGATACCGCTTGACGGAGTTTTTGTAGCAATAGGCTACGAGCCGATAACAGGCTTTCTGAAAGGCAAAATTGATGTAGACGATCTCGGCTATATAAAAGCGATAGACGAGGTAAAGACAAACATAGAAGGGGTTTTTGTTGCAGGAGATGTAGCTGATCGTGTTTACAGGCAGGCGATAACAGCTGCAGGCAGCGGTGCAAAAGCCGCTCTCAAAGCTAGGGAATACCTACAAGAGTTGCATGCCAAGAAATAGCTTTAGAAGAGGGTTTTCTGGCCCTTCTTTGGCATGAGCTCGTACACCCTCACTCCTATTTTCCTGATTCGCATGCCAGGCCTGATGGCTTTGTGCAGCAGCGTCAGCGCATTACGCTCTATTGCTTCTTCGGAACCTGCATAATTTGAAAGCTTGACATTTTTTATGTGCTCTGTAAAATTCATATCACGTATCTTTACAGAAACACCCATGAAGAAATAGCCCTGTCTCTCCACTTCCTTCCATACTTCGCTTGCGAGGGCTTTAATCTGCTTCTCTAGCTCCATTATGCTTGCGCTGCCTCCTGCTATGGTGCGCTCCCTACCTATTGAAAGCACCTCGCTCTTTGTTATTACCTTGCTGTTATCCTTGCCTGTTGCCATCAGGTATATTTCCATACCTACACTGCCAAAAGACCCCAAAAGCATTGATGGATTGGCTCTTGCGATATCGCCAATTTTGCTTATGCCTATTGCGTTCAGCTTTGCTGCTGTTTTTGGACCTATTCCAGGCAATTTTGTTATAGGCTTGTCGCTTATAAATTCCATCAGCGAGGAATTATCTACAACAAGAAGGCCGTCGGGCTTTGCCGCATCGCATGCCATCTTTGCATACGTCTTTGTGGTGCTTATCCCTATGGTGCATTTCAGCCCTATCGAATTTTTAATTTCAAGCTTCATATTAGAGCATATGCTGCGCGCCTCTTCATAGCTTATGCCATCTAGATCTATAGCCGCTTCATCTATGCTCATCTGCTCCATCGGATAACCATAACTTTTAAGCAACTGCATAATCTGCGACGAGACATCCTCGTAATATGCGTCATCTGCTTCAACATAATTGTAATCATTACACAGCTTCATAACATCGGAAAGCGCCATGCCGCTATGTATGCCAAATGACCTGGCTTCGTAGTTGCACGTCTGCACAACGCCGCGAGACCTGTCCTTCGGATTTGCGGTGCCCACAACAAGCGGCTTGCCTTTAAATTCCGGGTGCCTCAATTCCTCACATGCGGCAAAAAAGTAATCCATGTCAACAAGAGCTACTGGCATACTATAATAAATACAATAAAATAATATATCCTTAATTATGGTTTGAAGATTTGGAGTGGTGCGATGCAGAGCACAAGGCGCTACAGGTTCGCAGGCAGCTTCTACCCAATGCAAAAAAGCGCGCTTGCCGCTTTTGTTTCTAAAGCTGTAAATGAATCGCAAGTTGACAAACGCACTGCCAAGGCGCTTGCCTATCAGGTGCCACATGCCGGCTACATGTATTCCGGGCGCATTGCAGCGCACGCTTACAAGGCGCTTTCCATGAATCCAAGGCTTGACAAAATAGAAACAGTAATACTGATAGGACCAAACCACACTGGCTATGGGAAGCCAATAGCTGTTTCTGGAAAGGACTGGGAGACCCCTTTGGGCGTGGCAAAAAATGATATAGAGCTTTCGGAAAGCATAGCAGATGGTAAGTTCGCATTCGTTGACGATGAAGCACATGCAGATGAGCATTCACTTGAGGTACAGCTCCCATTCCTGCAGCATATTATAGACAGCAAGAATATAAAATATTCATTCATATGCATGGGAGACCAGAGCTTGGATGCAAGCATAAAGCTAAGCAAATTGATAGAGAAAGCGCTAAGTGAAACTGGCAGGAGTGCAATAGTGATTGCAAGCTCTGACTTAAACCATTACGAACCGGCAAGCATCGCCGCAAAAAAAGACTCTAAAATTATTGAAGCAATGTCAAAACTTGATTATGTCGGGCTTAATAAGCTTATTGATGAACTTAATATCAGCGCGTGCGGTTACGGGCCAATAAGTGTCGCGATAATGCATGCACTGTCAAACGGGGCGCATGATGGAGTAATGCTTGCTTACGGCAATTCCGGAAGCACAACTGGGGACTTTGACAGCGTTGTAGAGTATTCGGCATTTGCGTTTGTATAGATAGCAATTGGCAGTGCACAACAAAACATGGTAATGGGATGAAGCTCAATATTGGATTTGTAAAGAAAAAAAGTTTTAACACAAATATAACAGCATTAAAGCTGAAATGGAAAGGCGAGACTCACGAAGCTCCTGGGCTCAAGACAAACAACAGGATATTCGATGTAACAATACCCTTTCACAACAGGCGCGATGAAACTGACATGCTGAAGAGTATACTCAAAAGCTCAGTAATCGAATCAATAACAGTTAAAAAAATAGAGGTGGCACAACCTTTCAAACTGGTCAATGTGGAACCAATTGTGCCCCATACCATAAAATACGGCGACAAAGTGGATTTCAAGCTTTCCATAGAAGCGCCAGCATATTCCTACAGCGGCCCTCTTGAGATTGAATTCGTTGAGGACGAGCCTGAGAGAGTGAGAGTAGAGATAAACAAGATTGTACTTATAAGCGGAAACAAGCGCGTTTCAATACCAAATTCTGAGATGGCTATGAGCCTTAGGAAAAGCCAGATTTTTAAGATTAACGTGCAGCTTTACAAAATACTATCTTACGGTGACAATGTTTCATCGATTGAAGCTGGTGTGCCCTTTGAATTTGTCAGCAGCATTCCAGGGGTGCCTTTCAAAATAGACAACAAAAATTCTTATGTTGTTACAATATTCGTAAAAGCACCACAGATGAACTATGGCGGCCCCCTTGAGATACTATTCAAATAGGCTTCTTCAACGCCAGGCTGGCAAGCATTGCCTCTATCTGTATACGCTCGTTTGCCCCCTCAACAATGCGGAAGTTGCATTCTGCTATCTCCTTTATTATCTCAAGCTTAGCTTTCTCACCTATGTTTAGGTTCTGGACCTCCCTGTAGCTTTGCATCAGTATGTCTTCACCGCTCATACCAGATTTTAGCATCAGATTGTCGAGCTCGTTCCTAGCATCGATAAAATTGCCTGTTATCGCATATTTCAGCATTGACACTATCTCCTTGGGTCTTGCGCGCGCAGCCACTTCGTATATGCTTGTCTCTGTGATCTTTTTGCTTTGCATTGCGGCGCTCTGAAGTATGTTTGTAAGCTTTCTAAGATCGCCATCGCTCACATATATAAGCGCGTCTACCGCTTTGTCCTCCAATTCGAGACCTTCACCTTTCTCTATGCGCTTTATGTACTGCCTCATTTCATCATCGTTGAGTGGCTTGAACCTGAAAACCACGCACCTGCTCTGTATAGGTTCTATTATCTTACTTGCATAATTTGCACTCAGTATAAATCTTGTCTCAGCAGCGTATTTCTCCATCGTGCGCCTCAATGCATGCTGCGCGTCAGCGGTAAGTGAATCCGCCTCGTCAAGGAATATTATTTTTATCGGTATGCCCCCCATCGATATCGTCTTTGCGAACTCCTTGACTGCACCTCTTATAACGTCGATGCCGCGCTCATCTGAAGCGTTTAGCTCCTTGAATGCCGAATTAATATTTTCCTTGTAGAGGTCATTGGCCATCGCTATGGCACATGCGGTTTTGCCAACGCCAGGGCTTCCCGCAAATATCATGCTTGGGAAGTTGCCTCTTTCTACAAAAGATTTTAGCCTTTCAACTATAGCCTTCTGCCCAATTATATCGTCAAGGGATTTGGGCCTGTACTTTTCAGTCCACGGCAAATCTATCTTCATAAGAACCACAATATCCAGTATTGCACAAGCTACACATAATATTCTTCATGCTATCTTTATATACTTTCTTCAATCATTATTTTTGGGGTTATCATGAAGCATAATGGTAAGGCACGCAGTGCGAGCATTAAAGACAACATGTTTAGCATAGATTACATAGATTGGAATGTTGATCCTTTCAAAGACTTTTACAGGTTTGCCAATGGTAGATGGATTAAGTCGCACAAGCTCCCCTCAGACAAGACTGATCTTTGCTCATTTACAATGCTCCAGGAGCTGAACATCGCAAGATTGCATAGCATAGTAGAGCAATGCAGAAGCATGAAAAGGAGAAGCACAGAAGAAAAGCTTGTTGGGAATTTTTACTCTTCGTATATGGACCTAAAGGGCATAGAAAAAAGGAAGTTCGCCCCTATAAAGCATATAGTTGACTCTGTCATGGATCTTGACAAAAAAGAGGACATACCAGAATTGGTGGCTTATTTGCATGAAAACAGAGTAACGACTTTTTTGGGCTTGTTCTCTGATAGCGACAAGAAAAACAGTATTGTATATGCACTTTACATTTGGGAGCAGGGTATAAACCTGCCAGATCGTAGCTATTATTTTGAAAAAAGGTTTGAAAATATTAGGTTAGAGTACAGGAAGCACATTGCAAAGATGCTCTCCCTTTACGGCTTTAAAAACGGAACAGAGATGGCAGAATCTATAATTAATATTGAAACAATGCTGGCAAAGGCCATGCTGAAACCGGAAGAGGAGCGCGACGAGATTAAAAATTACAACAAGATGAGCGTGAAAGAGCTAGAGAAGTACAAAAACCTTAACATACCGCTTATACTAAACAAGCTTGGCGTAGCCAACCCAGAATATGTAATTGTAGGCCAGCCCTCCTTTATAAAATCTGTAGATTTGATTTTGAAGAACAGCAACATTGAGGAATTGAAAGCATATTTTATATGGTGTACAATCAATTCCTATGCATCATTGCTCCACAAGCATGCAGTATATGAGCATTTTAGGTTTTATGGCAAGGTGCTTTCTGGTCAAAAAAAGATAGAACCACGATGGAAGCGAGGTTTATATCGCACCAATAGCATGATTGGAGATGCGATTGATAGCTTGTATGTGAAGAGTTATTTCAACAATTACATAAAAGGCAATGCAGCAAAGCTTTTGGAAATGATAAAAGAGTCATTTAGAAAACGCCTCGAAACCAACAAGTGGATGACAGATGAGACAAAGAGGCTTGCACTGGAAAAGCTTGATGCTATGGAATTCAAGATAGGATATCCGAAACGCTTCAAGAATTATGCAGGCCTGACAATAGACAGGCATGACCTTGTAGGCAATGTAATCAGGGCACACAAATTTGAATTAAATAGGCAGCTTGCAAGGATAGGAAAACAAGTTGACAAAGAGGAATGGAGCATGAATGCTTCAGAAGTGAATGCGTATTATGATAATTCAAAAAATCAGGTCGTAATACCTGCTGGAATACTGCAGCCCCCATTTTTTGATGTGCAGGCGGACTTAGCAGTAAACCTGGGAGGCATTGGCGGCATTATAGGGCATGAAATCACGCATGGTTTCGACGATCAAGGGAGACTCTTCGACAAGAATGGCAATATAAAGAATTGGTGGACAAAGAATGACATGAAGCGCTTCACCAAGCTTTCTCGCAACATAGAGGAGCTTTACAGCTCGATAAGCGTATTGCCCGGGCTAAAAATAAATGGCAAGCTTACAATCGGGGAGAACATAGCGGATTTGGGCGGCATAAGCATAGCATATGATGCACTGAAGGCAGAAGGCTCGCTTAACAAAAGAATAGGTAAGCTTAACGAGGAGCAAAGGTACTTCATAGCATGGGCGCAGACATGGAAGAGTGTTGTTGCAAAGGAAATGGCAGAGCTGCGCATATATGTAGATCCACATCCTCCGGAGAGTGTTCGGGGGCTTATTCCAGTTGTAAGTCACCCTTCTTTTGAGAGCGCATTCAAGCCACTGAGCAAGATGAAGAGGCCAAAGCTTCGCTATAAGGATGTCAACCTGTGGTAACAATAAAGCAAAAGATATAAAGCATTTCCATAATAAAAAGATAGAATATTGAATATGCATGAATGGGGAGCTACGCTAACCTGGCAGACTGCAAGCCTTGGGCGCTTGCTATAGGAGTTCAAATCTCCTGCTCCCCATTTTGGATCTTGGGTTGCTTCGATCTTTCCTTTACTTTCAGTTGATACTCTAATGACATAAGGGCTTCGCCATTATAAACCTATTGCGTGTGGATCCCCTCCACTAACAATGTCGGTGGTATCCCAGCACGCTGTAAGCCGTTCTGCGAGAGCATAGTTATATATAAGCCTGCATTTTTCTGATATTTCTGAAAGCATCTTTTCCTGCGCATTTGTCGTTTTTATCTCTATACGCTCGGCATATATAAAA
>JBMFWR010000009.1:0-30491 GCA_049965095.1 Candidatus Micrarchaeia archaeon | reverse complement strand
TATCTGCATAGAGTGCATTTTTGTATGTTCCACGAGATATAAATTAAGCATTTAAATATTGCTATTCACGTATTAATGAAGGTGACAGTATGTTTGGAAACAAAAAGCGCAGAGCGCCATGGAGTACCTAATGACATATGGATGGGCAATCCTAATCATAGCAATAGTTCTGGCAGTGTTGTTCTTTCTGGGAGTATTCAGCAGCAGCACGTTTACAGGAACAGTTTGCGTTGCAAGCTCAGGCTTCCAGTGCAGCAACCCTATATTGCACGATGGAACTTTTAGTGCAACAATAGGCCAAGCTATAGGGACAAGCTGGACTGCTACAACATTATGCTTTGTTCTAGTGGAATAACTCCACCTGTTTCAGGCGCAACTTCATGCCCAACAGGTACTGGGGCAGGTAGTGATGCGTTGAGTAGTGGCTTGGCAAGTGGCCAATCAGTAAGTGCAAGCTTTGCCCTTAGCGGGGTATCAAGCACTCCAGGAACTGTAGTTACTGGATCAATATGGGCATTGTATGCCACAAGTGGATCTACCCCAACTTATTCTACTCAGATAGCAACAGCAACTTTGAAAGCAGTATAACTGCTTTCTTTTCTCTATTTTTTAATTTTCCCCTTTTTATTATTCAGTGATTGAAGAAAATTAATTTTATTGCTGATGCTTGCCAAGTTCACCTTTCATTTTCAGCAGTTCCATGAGCTCGTCTGCGCTAAGTATCGGCTTTCTTGTCCTGCCGTAATCGTCTATCGCTATGCGCGGGCATGCTGTATTTACAAAAGCGTCAATATTTAGCATGTTATCTAAAGACTCGAAATCAAATGTATTTGAGATAAGAATAATACCCTCTAGCTTGCTTTGCTCGAGCTTCTTCTTTATCACTTCTGCAAATCTCATGTTATACTGGCCTTGCTTTGTGCTTACAAGGATTCCAAAGCTTTTCGCTTCGAGAGATGATAATATTTTGCCCCTGCTCCTCTTCCTATAGATATCTCTATACTTGTCTATGAATTCTATTTTTCCTGCGAAAGGTTCAATCACAAGGAAAGGCTTTGTGGTGGCTAACAGTGCTCCGAGAGGGTGGAACATCCCGCCGCCAAAATACACAAAAGCATCGACCTGCTTGTCTATAGTAGCTGCGCTGCCTATGTCACAGCCAAGTATCTGGCCTGGCTTCTTAGCAAAGCCATACGGCTTGCCAATTACAATTTTCTTGCCATGTATCTCATAGAACTTTTTGAGCGACTCGAGCTGGTGAACATGCTGTATCGTAGTTACAATGCCTAGCGTAGAAAAGTCCTGAAGGCTTTCCAGTGATTTGTCGAGCAAATCAAGTGGAGCATCGATTTCGTAAGGTACGTATTCGACATTGAAATCGACATGCCTGAATTCGGCATGGCCAAAATGAACTATCTTATCTACTCCTATTGCTTTTGCTTCATCTATGGCAAGGTCGCATGCCCCAAAACTCGGTGATGCAGAAACAAAGACTTCATGGCCTTCCTGCTCATATTTTTTCGCATATTCAAGTGCTTTCTGCTTAAGGCCTTCCGGAAACTGCAATAGAATGCGCATTCCTACCATTAGTTGTTTTTTACTTCGTAAGCTTTGACTTTGTATGCTCCTGAAAGCTTGAGTGCGGCCTTTTTCAGTGCAATTGTAGCAGCTTTCCTATTTTGCGAGCTTACCCTTAGCGAGAATATTGCCTGGTTGCGGTTGACCCTGGCTGCAACGCTTATCGGCCTACCGAAAGACAAGCTCATTCCCTGCGAGATACGGTCTGCTCCTGCGCCTGTTGCCATTTTATGCTCTCTTATGACATTGTGAGGGTACACAAGCACCCTGAACAGATAGTTTTGGGGTAGCTGGGATTCAAGCTGCTTGTTCACCAGAAGTCTTGCAGCTTCAAGAGCGTTGGACCTTAGCTGCACCTTTTGTTGCGATTCCAGCCTAAGCTCAACGTCATATGGCTTTTCAACTCCCATCTTAAAGATAAGCAAGCTCGTATGCGGCAACGCTTTAACATAATTCTTCTTCGGATTCTTCAGTGAATATCTGGCCCATGCTTGCGCTGACGCATCCCTCATTGTCCTTGCTGGTCTAAGTCTTACCATAAAAACACACTCTATAACATGCTCGGTAAAAGCAGTGTTTTATAATGCATTATTAAACTATAAAAATATATATGTTTAATTGGCATTGACACAATAGTAGCAACACCTTTGCAGGCAATGTTGGTGCATAAATGCATAATAGTTGCAATGACTGACAGCATATGCCAATATACGGTGCAAATGCATAAATTTTTATAATTTCATTGAGAGGATAAATAGAGGTGTTTAAATAGGGATATTAGAAAATGCTATCAATTCTGAAATGCAGAATGATAGCTTGTTTAGGGCAAATATTGCTGTTTGTGGAGTGGGCGGCGGAGGAAGCAACACAATTCAAAGGCTTAGCCGCATAGGCGTGACTGGCGCAAGCTTGATTGCAATAAATACCGATGGAAAGCATCTAAGCAGTTTGGACAGCTCAATAAAAAAGATACTTGTTGGCGGTGCTCTTACGCGCGGCTTGGGTGCTGGAGGCTTTCCAGAAATAGGGGCAAAAGCAGCAGAGTATTCAAGAGTAGATATAGAAGCGGCGCTAAAAGACTGCAATCTTCTGTTCTTGACTGCAGGAATGGGTGGTGGTACGGGCACAGGGGCTGCTCCTATTGTTGCCGACATAGCAAAAAGGAACGGCGCAATAGTTGTTGGTATTGTAACCTTCCCGTTTTCGCTCGAACGTGTACGCTTAAATGTTGCAAAGAAAGGAATAGAAGAACTAAGGAAGAACGTCGATACACTGATAGTGATAGACAACCAGAGGCTTGTTGATGTATATCCGAACCTTGCCATAGAACAGGCGTTTAGGCTTGCCGATGAAATAACTTCAAGGGCAGTGAAAGGCATAACCGAAACAATAAATGCACCAAGCTTGATAAACGTTGATTTTGCTGATATCAAGAGCATAATGAAGAATGGCGAACTTGCAATGATAAGCGTGGGCGAAGGAAGCGGTCCTGACAAGGTCAAAGAAGTGGTAAAAGACACGCTTGAGCACAAGTTGTTGGACGTAGAATATGAGGGCTCAAAAGGCATAATGCTGCACATACGGGGCGGAGAGGATCTGACACTTGGAGAGGCAAACGAGATAGCAGAGCAGCTTACGCAGCAAGCGGCGCCAAATGCAAACGTGATATGGGGTGCAAGGGTAGATCCGGCATACAACGGCAGGGTCGAGGTAATAGCAATATTTACCGGGGTAAGGAGTCCGCAGATACTTGGCGGTGGCAGCGAAAAAAGCAGCGCCAGCGATTTTGGCTTAGGGGAGCTTTGATTGAGCCTACTCATAATATTTTGACCGCTCAAAAAAGCTAGCATTGCCATTGTAAATAGATTAATAGAAAGGGTTTTAAACCTGAGAAGAGATACTTAAATAATTCGGAACAGTTGATTCTATGGGCGATGGTTCTAACGATTATACTGCAAAGGATATCATTGTGCTTTCTGGGCCTGAAGGCATAAGGAAAAGGCCCGCAATGTACATAGGATCTACAGGAAGCCAAGGGTTTATGCATCTTCTTTACGAGATAATGAACAACGCCATAGACGAGGCTTTGGCGGGCTATGCACACAATATATCAATAAAGCTCACTCGTGATAATGATGTAGATGTTGCTGAAGTAAGCGACGACGGGAGGGGCATACCTGTAGATAAGATGCAGAAGGAAGGCAAACCCGCGCTTGAAGTAATAATGACATCCTTGCATTCTGGTGCAAAATTCAACAACAACGTGTATAAGGTAGCAGGAGGGCTTCATGGAGTCGGCCTTACTGTGGTCAACTCGCTTTCCGAATATACTGAAGTTACTGTAAAAAGGGATGGCAAGGTATACTACCAGAAATTCAGCAGGGGACAGCCAGTAACCCCTCTGCAGGTAATAAGCGAAAACAGCAACGGCCAAACTGGCACAACAATAAAGTTTAAGCCCGACATTGAAATATTTTCTGCGAGAAGCTTTGACACGGTGCAATTGCAAGAGGTATTGAAAGAGCAAGCTTTCCTTAATCCAGGCATAAGAATAACATTTATTGATGCAAGAAGCGGGGAGGAAAAGGTCCAGACATTTTATTCCGAGAAAGGAATGCTCGATTTTCTTGAGTTTATAAGCTCAGGAAAGGAGCCCTTGACAAAGCCCATAATGATAAGCAAAAGCGTAGACAACACCCGTATAGACATAGCGATGCGCTACGTTAACGATTACAGCGAGAACCTGATATCTTTCGTAAACAGGATTAAAACCCCTGATGGAGGCATGCATGTAACTGGTTTTAGGTCAGCGCTTACAAGGTCCATAACCAATTATATTTTAAAAAACGGCAAGAAAAATGGGAAGCAGATTGAAATACAGGGAGATGATACAAGGGAAGGGCTCGTTGCCATAATATCTGTGCTTATGCAGAATCCAGAATTTGAAGGTCAGACAAAGGAGAGGCTTGGAAATACCTACATCAAAAGCCTTGTTGATAGTGTTGTATACAATGAGCTTTCTACTTATCTTGAAGAGAATCCTGCAGATGCAAGCAGCATTGTCGGGAAGGTGCAGGCGGCTTTTGAAGCAAGAGAATCAGCAAGAAGAGCAAGAGAGCTTGCAAGGAAGAAAAGCATATTTGGCGGTGCTGTGCTGCCAGGAAAGCTTGCCGACTGTTCAGAATCCGATCCAGAAAAAACCGAGATATTTATAGTTGAAGGTGAAAGTGCAGCAGGCTCTAGCAAGCAGGGCAGGGACAGAAAATATCAGGCCATATTGCCATTAAGAGGAAAGATATTGAACGTCGAAAAAGCCACTGATGACAAAATATTCAACAATGCGGAGCTGCATACGATGGTCACTGCATTTGGCACAGGTATAAAGGAAACTTTTAATCCAGACAATCTGCGCTACAACAAGATAATACTGCTTACCGATGCCGATGTTGATGGAAGCCATATAAGAACCTTGCTTCTCACGTTTTTCTACAGATACATGAAGCCGTTGATCGAAAGGGGCAACATATACATAGCCCAACCGCCCTTGTACAGGGTAGGAAAAGGCAAAGACATAAAATACGTATATTCCGATCAGGAGCTTCAGGAAGCTCTAAAGGGCAACGAAAATGTTGAAGTTCAAAGGTACAAAGGTCTTGGCGAAATGAATCCGGAGCAACTGTGGGAAACAACCATGAATCCAGAAAAAAGGATACTAAAAAAGGTTACAATCAGGGACGCGCAACTTGCCGACGCCATTTTCTCCATCCTGATGGGGATTGACGTTGAGCAAAGGCGCCATTTCCTGGAGGAGCATTCCAGTGAAGTATCCTTCCTTGACATATAGTGGTTTTTATGAATATAATAGAGGCGCCTATAGAAAAGGAGATGCAGTCAAGCTATATCGATTATGCGATGAGCGTTATCATAGGAAGAGCCCTGCCCGACGCAAGAGACGGCTTAAAGCCCGCCCAACGCAGAATACTTTATGCAATGTACAAACTGGGAAATTTCCACAATCAGCCGACCAAGAAAAGCGCTAGAATAGTAGGAGAAACAATAGGCAAATATCACCCTCATGGCGATGTTGCGGTTTATGAGACAGCAGTAAGGATGGCCCAAGATTTTTCAATGAACTATACGCTAATCGAAGGCCAGGGCAACATGGGCTCCATTGACGGGGATCCGCCTGCTGCCCAAAGGTACACTGAAATGAGGCTTAACAAGATATCGGAGGAGATGCTTGACGACATAGAAAAGAATGCTGTGCCATTTGTACCGAATTTCGACAATACAGAAAAAGAGCCTGTAGTGCTTCCTTCAAAAATACCGAATCTTATCATAAATGGCAGCTACGGAATAGCAGTCGGGGTTGCAACAAACATATTGCCACATAATCTGGGAGAGGTGTGCGATGCCATAATCGCATATATAGGCAACAGAAATGTGTCAAATGACGAGCTGCTCCAGTATGTAAAAGGACCTGATTTCCCAACAGGAGGCACGGTATTCTACAACGACGCGCTAATTGCATCATATAAAACCGGAAGAGGCATTGCGGTCATAAGGGGCAAGGTAGAACTTGAGGAATCAAAAGGCAGGAAGCTCATAATAACCGAAATACCATATACTGTAAACAAGGCAATGCTTGTTGAAGAGATAGCAAACCTTGCAAGAAGCAAGCAAATAAACATATCTGATCTGAGAGACGAGAGCGGCAAGGAGGGTATAAGGATAGCAATAGACCTAAAGCAGGATTCCGATCCCGAAATAATAAAGAACATGCTATACAAGCACACAAAATTGCAGGTATCCTTGCCTATAATAAATATCGCAGTTATAGGGAACAACCTGATTACGCTTGATTTAAGGCAATTCATCAAAGTGTTCGTTGACCACAGGAAGGAGGTAATAATAAACAGGACAAAGTACGACCTTGAAATTGCATCATCAAGATTGCACATAGTAGAAGGGCTTCTAAAGGCTGTTGCTGATATAGACAAGGCAATATCCATAATAAAGAAGAGCGAAGACGTCAAAAGCGCCCGCCAAGGGCTTATCGAAGCATTCGAGTTAAGCGAGAAGCAGGCCAATGCAATATTAGACATGAAGCTTAGCAAGCTTACTGTGCTTGAGATGAACTCTCTGCTCAGCGAAAAGAAAGAGCTTGAAGAATCAATAAGCAATTTCAACAGGATACTGGGAAGCGAAGAGACCGTATATGAAATAATAGCAAAGGAAACGGCAGAGGTAAAGAGCAAATATTCGAGGGAAAGGAGGACAAGGATAGAGCTTTCCAACGAATACGAGCCAAGCATAGAGAAAATAATACCGAACGAGGAAGCAACTATAATACTCACAAACAGCAACTACATCAAGCGCACTCCGGCGACGCTTTACAGGGAGCAGGGGCGCGGAGGAAAAGGCATCATATCAATAAGCCTCAAGGAAGGAGACTTCGTAAAGCAGACGCTTTCGTGCATGCTGAAGGACTATCTTCTGCTCCTTTCGAACAAGGGCAAGGCATACTGGATGCATGCCTATGAAGTTCCTCTTGGCGACAGGTACAGCCAGGGCAAGGCAATAGTCAACATGCTCAAACTTTCGGAAGGCGAGCGAATAGAGAAAATAGTAAACACTGCACTTTTTGCCGATTCATTTATAACCTTCCTGACAAGGCGCGGAATTGTAAAGAGAGTTTCTGCAGAGAAGTTTTCACACCCGCGTTCTACAGGCATAAAGTTCATAACAATGGTAAATGATGAGCTTGCCGATGCGTGCATTTCTAGTGGCAAATCTGAGCTGTTTATTGCTACAAGGAACGGCAAGTCGCTGCGGTTCAAGGAAAGCGACATAAGGCTCATGGGCCGCACGGCAAGAGGAGTCCGCGGCATCAGATTGTCGCAAAACGATTCGGCTGTAAACATATTGCAGATTGACAAGGATGACCTGATTGCGACAGTAACTGAAAACGGCTTTGGCAAGGTTACAGAAGCAAGCAGGTACAGGCTGCAAAGGAGGGGTGGCAAAGGTGTTCTCAACATAAAAGCAAGTGAAAAAACAGGAAAAGTGGTAAAGGCGCTGAAGGTAAATGACAGCAACAAAATATTCATAATAAGCTCTAGCGGCATATCAATAACGATTTCAGCTTCAGATATAAGGAAAACAGGAAGGAGCGCAAGCGGCGTAAGGCTCATGAGGCTCGAAGGTGGCACCAAGGTCGTTGATGTTCAGGTGCTTCTTGAGAACCCTACTAACAATAGTGGTGAAACAACCGCAATGGAAGATGCAGATAGCAAAAAAGACGAGGGGCAAAGGCAATGATAAGTGTACTGGTCGTGGGCAAGTGCAGCTACGAATGCAGCGTTAATCTTGCGCAGACAGCAAGAGCTTTTGGGGCATCAGAGATAATATTTGTGTCAAAGCCAGATCCCCGCTTAAAACGCAACATTAGCCTGCTCAATTCAAAATGGGGCGGCTCATTTTCTGTTGGATTTGCCCGCGATTATGCAGAGGTAGTAAAGGCAAAGCAATCATACAAGATCATTTATCTTACAAGGTTCGGCACCCCGATAAGCAAGACAATATATGCAATTAAGACATACAAAAATCTGCTTGTAGTGATAACAACAAAGGAGGCACTTGCGGAAATCCTGAAGATAGCTGATTTTGAAGTAAGCTTAACCACCCAACCACATTCAGGCTCTTCAGCACTTGCCGTTCTCCTGCACATGTTTTATGAAGGCAGGGAACTTGCAATGCATTTTGAAAACGCAAAATACAAGATAGTTCCTGGCGACAATGCAGAAAATAAAAGATAGTCACACAGACCAATATTTTTTGGTCCTTATGAAAGTTTTTTGCGCATCAAGCAGATCCATGAAGAATGCGTTGTCTTCGCGTTTTAGCATCATTAAAACTCTAGCGGCGGTTTTTCTGCCAACGCCGTAAACAGACAAGGCCACAGCGGCCCTTCCACCATATGCGCTCAGAAGGTCCGCATATGCTAGTATCTCCTTCAATTCCTCTTTTTCCGCCTTGCTAAGCCTTGCTCCGCTTATCCTTTTTCTTATTACCTTTTCCCATTCGTCGCTATGTGGTGCAATCATACTGCTGTTGCAGCTTGGACATCTGATTTCTTTGCCGTTTATTTCGGAAAGTTTGCGCTGGAATGAAAAGCCGCAATATGTGCATATTAGCTTTATGCTTTTTGACAATATCGAATCGGAGAAGGATTTTATTATGGCTTCGCTGGGTATCTGTGGTGAAACAAGCTCTTTGGTGTAGTATGCAGAGTTTATTATAATATTTGTAAACGGGCTAAGCCTGCTTTTTTCAACAATTTTTAGCTTAAGCTTTCCGCTTTCCAACTGGCTTGCAAATTCACTGAGGCTTTCAAGATCAAAATAGTTTTTGAGAAGCTCGCGCTGTGTTTCCTTGTATATGGGTGTATCGTTCAGTAGTCTTATGAGGCGCTTTGCCGTAGACTTTGTAACCGACGTGCCTTTTTCCACCAAGCCGAACAGCTTGGCTATTGTAATGAAGCGGTATCTAAACAATTCGGTGCCTTCTATTGCGCTTGAAAGCATCCTTTCTAAATTCGCCGCCTTTACGCTTTTCAATGCGCTTACTACAGCATCGACGCTCTCCTCTATGTATATTATATATGGGGATGATTTGGTTATGACATCTGCACCGCGCCTAGAGCTTATTATATATGCCAAAAGCCTTGACAGCGCCTCGTTTGCCTGGGTGCCGAGGCCAGTGTAAACAACGCTTGCCTTGTCGGTATATTCTATAAAAATATCCTCTTTGTTCGGTATGAAGTAATTGGCTTGATCCCTGAGCTCTTCAAGCATGCTAAGATTGTTCCTGCCGACAAGCTCGAATACGCGCTTTGCAACCTTTATGCTTACTGGTATGTCCTCTCCAGTCCAATCTGGCACTGCGGCATCCATATCTACAGAAGGCTCCACGCTTATTACATCTTCATCTATGCTCACTACTTTCCATGGTAGCCCTTTTGTTATAAATACTGTGCCTTCGTCAACATTTGATATTACAAAGTGTTCATCAAGCGAGGATATTATGTGGTTGTCTATTATATTTTTTACAACAAAGCGCTTGGAATCGGGAATCACGCTTAGGTGCTTGTAATAGTACATCCTAGTCCTTGGCCCGCTTGTTACTGTGCTACCGTCATAGCCTATCATGCGCTGCTTTGACATGAATTCAAGCTGGTTTGCAAGCTCCTCCCTGGTAATGCTACTGTAAAGATGTGAGCGCCTTATTATCCCGAGAATTTCATCAATGTTTGTATTCCCTTTATCCAAAGCAATGCCGCACAGCTGGTTTGCAAGAACGTCACGAGCCTTCATGTGTGGTGGGAAAGATTCGTATTCGTGTAAATTGGCAAGCTCCTTTATTGCAATGGATTCAAGCATGTCTATCTCATTCAAAGGGATTATTGCGCCTTGAGAAACTCCTTCTCTGCTGTGACCGCTTCTCCCTATCCTTTGCACAAGCCTGAGCACCTGTTTCGGAGATCCATACTGTATTACAAGGTCTATGTTACCTATGTCAATGCCAAGCTCAAGAGAGCTTGTAGCAATTATTGCTTTTATTTTTCCCTCCTTGAAGCTGTTTTCCATCTTTATCCTTTCTTCCCTATCAAGCGAGCCGTGGTGGACGCCGATACCTCCAAAAGGCATGATGCTATTTACATAGATGAGCCTGCTCCCTACCGCCTCTACAACCTGCCTCGTATTTGCAAATATAAGGGTTGATTTTGACCTTTTTATGAGCTCTATTACAGTGTTTAACCTAGAAAGCGCCTTCTTGTCAAGGCCATACTTGCTAAGTGCCTCCTCAAGCTTTTTGCCATAATTGGTTTCTAATCTAATTTCTATGCTTGCATCTTTGTGATTTTCTGCTTTTGCAATTTTGCACGGGCGATCACCGCAAAGAAATTTTGAAGCTTGCCTTATATCACCTATAGTTGCGCTGATGCCAATGCGTTGGAATTTAGGTGCAAGTTCCTCCAGCCTTTCCAGGCCTAGTGAAAGTTGCGCTCCTCTCTTGCTATAATATATTTCATGTACCTCGTCAACAACAACAGCTTTTACATTTTTCAGGTGGTCTTTGAACGATATAGTAGGCAGTATACTCTGCAGCGTCTCTGGTGTTGTGATGAGCAATTGCGGCGCTTCTCTTGACTGCTTTGCCTTCTCTTTTTGTAATGTGTCGCTGTGCCTTACTCCTATGGTAACTCCTGCTTCGCTGCAAAGCCATTCAAGCCTTGCAATCATATCCCTGTTCAGTGCACGCAGCGGCGTTATGTATATTGCAATTATCCCTTCCTTCTTGCCGGATTTGGCAATCATATCAAGTAGTGGCAAAACTACAGCTTCAGTTTTCCCGCTGCCGGTCGGAGCAGTTACAATGCAGTTGCTGCCCTCTCTTACTATAGGTATTGCAACCTTCTGTATATCTGTATAGGTCTTATACCTAGAAATAAAAGTCTTGTATATATCATTCATTACTACCACAAGAGTTAATCCCGTTGCACCTTTCTTCTTACCTTGATGCCATAAACTATTCTTTCAAACAAGAAAGAGGCAATTGCTGCAAAAATTACCATGGCAAGCGTCCACGGAGAGAGCAGCATAGTTATCTGTGCAGTCTTGCTTCCTTTTGCGCTTATCCTGATTTGTGGGCCGAAGAAGCTTGCGGTTGCGTTGAACGAGCCATAAGGCACATTCTTTAGCAAAGCGTAGCCATTTGCTCCTGTATGAAGTAAAATGCTTGTTCCATTTAAAAATGTTATATTAAGTGTTGCATTGACTGGTGCTCCCAAAACACTTTTTGTGTATACCGCGACATTGTATACCGGAAGGACAAGCTTTATTGATCCTGATTCATTAACCTTAATAGGTTCATTGAGGGCTATTTGCACCCCATTGTATTTGGCATCGTTTATTGTATAGGTTTTGCCTGAAAAAAACAATACCGAAGAATTTACTCCTTTTCCATCTATAACATAAGAAACATTTTGAAGCTGTTGCCCGTCACTTCCAAAAGCCTCAAGGTTTTCCCTATATACTGGTACGTATATAGCAGATAACAGTACTGGATGTGTTACCTTGAAAACAAGTGGGTTCTCTGTGCTACCATTGCTCCACGAATAAAATCCATATGTGTTGGTCCCTCTGCTAACAAGAGTTGCACCCTCGTAAATCGAGGCGGTGGAGTTTGCGTTATACCAACCTACGCCAGTCAAATTGCCATATTGGGTTGATGCATTGACAAGGTATTGAAGTGCCCAAATAGGGCTAATGGAAAGCGGGCCTCCCATTATAATACTTATAGCTGGGTTTTTCTCGCCATTACTCCATCCAAGAAACTCGATGCGTTTTCCAACCCCAACGTAAATTGATGTACTTTCAACACTAAGGTGCACTGTTGAATTTGCAGGATACCAGCCGGAGCCGTTTACTAGTCCATAGGTATTTGATGTATTAAGCAGATATTGTACCTGCCAAACCGCTTGTTCTGTAATATTGGAGTCCATTTCCACAGAAGCGTTTAAAGAGCTGCCACTATATGAACCAATACCACTTCCAATCCATCTCATAAAAGCTGCTCTCTTGCCACTGCCCAAGTAGACGTAAGCTGGCGCTTCGATGTACACTGTTGAATATGCTGAGTAGTTTCCAGAATATGATATATTGGCATATTCTGATATAACATTAAGCGAATAGCCAAGCTGCCATAACTCGGTATGGTTTTGAAGCGGCAAGCCCGAGCCTACTTCAAAGTAGTCAACGAAGCTCCCTACCTCAGATATTCCATAAGGATTCGCTAAGCTTGTAAGGCTTCCTTTTCCATAGCCAATGTAAGAATAGCCTTTTGGCACCAGCTTGTATGTGCTGCCATCATAGTACTCAAGATTTCTGAATCTTACTATCTGCATTGGCGAAGAGTTTGTTTCCGTGCCTGCAACTTCTCCGAATGCTACTGGCGGATTTGCCCCAGAAGAAGAAGCGCCGAGATAAGCGCTTCCGACAAGCTTTCCATTTACATAAAAGTACCATGTGTTGCCTTCAGACCTAAATGAATATGTATTAAACGTGCCGTTTGCTCCTGCCGAGCCGTTTTGTCCCAAGCCCCCGTAAAATTGGCTACCCGAATACCCTGCAGGGAAGTACTCCCAGAAGTATGTGGGCACCCCCGCTTTTATAAACGTATAATTGCTGCAACCTGCTGTCGGACTGCAATATGATGGATAATCTCCGCTAGAATTTACTATCTCATAGCCTATCTGAAGAAAAGCGCCGTTTGAGAGGTCTTCTCCAATCCAATAACCTAAAGAGCCTTCCGATATGTTTTGATATATTGTTTGTATGGAAACGCTTGCGCCATAGTTGAATGCAGCACCATTGGAACTGCGCACTCCTGTCTGAAACCAGTACTGTGCGCTTGCAATGCTCACCAAAAATAGTGAAAAAGCAAACGCAAGCATAAAATTATACCCTTTCATAAGGAATACCACTCTTTTCAAGTTCTCTTAAAATAATTTCTCTTTTGGCAGAATTTATACTTTTCCATTCTATCACAGCAAGCGATGCTTTTGGCACAGATCTTTCAATTGCATGCCTTGCCATTGCTATCTCATCTACATAATATTTTGGAATTATATGGCTAAAAGCATATTTGCCGGAAAGCGCGATTGATGTGAACCTTGCCGAATAATGGGTGCCTCCAATACCGATCGCTATTGGCATATCCTTGCACAAAGAGCTGTTTTTAATTGCATCAACTATGGACCTGGCAACAAGCATGCATCTCTCATCGTTAAAGCTGTTTTTTTCAATCTCGACAAATACCGATGGCGTATCGAGTAGCGGGCCATGATGAGTTGCTTCATATGTTACCTGCATTGCGCTGTCCTTATTCCTTTTTGAGATAGAATGCAAAAGCGCGCACATCAGCATTGGGTCTGAAACACTAAGTGCACGGGGCTTTCCTCCAAGAAGCGCTTCTCCTGACCAGTTTCCTGTTGCATGTACTGTGTATGCCGGAACGTTCTTTGCGCTGCTGTGCTTGCTAAGAAACAGTATCGTGCCCATTCCTATTCCATCCAGATATTCTGCGTTTACAAGCTCGCCATTCAACTCAATCAAAGCTGCTTTAATGTCATCGCTGTATGGAAATGTAGTGTTCATAAGCTCAATTTTAGTATTGAAATCGATAATTTTCATAAGGTGGCTTGCAATGCAACTGCCTACTTCATCACTTTTTGAATATACTATCAACATTTTACCATTTTGTACATGCTTATTGGTGTTGTGCAAGCAAATTTTATGATTTGCTTTTATTGCGCGTGCCGCCAAAAAGCAGAAGATATATAAAAAGTAAAATCTTTATATTTTGGGAAGTTATTATCTAACTGGCGTATGCAATGATCTACAATTACATAGCAATCATATTCTTTGCACTTTTCAGCATCGCAATACCTCTCTTGCTTATGCTCGTATCAAAGCTGATAAGATATAATGCGCCTAATAATGCCGTCAAAAGTGCCCCGTACGAGAGCGGAGAGCTATCAATAGGGCAAAACATTGATGTGTACAATGAATACATGCCCTACTTTATGCTGTTCTTGCCTTTCGAGGTTGTTGTGGTGGTATTGCTTCTTTGGGCTTATGTGGCAAGGCTTGTAAGCTATGACACAAGTATTTACATTCTTGCATTGGCCATTTTTGCAATGTTAATGGCCATTGCAGGCTACAAGATAATAGGTGCAAGAAATGACTGAAGATAAAAAGGGCCTCGCAAAGATGAACCTGAGCATTAGTACAAAGCCCCCATATACCGAGGAAGAGTTTTTAAACGCCGAAAAAGAGATGTCTAAGCTAGTCGAAGAATCGGCAAAGCAGTACAATACAAATATCAACGTGCTTTTTGCAAAGCTCAGTGAGATAACCAAGGAAGGTGCAAAAGGTGTCATAAATTGGGGCAGGTCAAATTCAGTATGGCCATTGTTGTTCGGCCTGGCTTGCTGTGCGATGGAGCTTATGGATTTTGGAGCAGCCCGAATAGATGCGGAAAGGAAAGGTTATCTGTTGTTTAGGGGTACCCCAAGGCAGGCTGATTTGATGATCGTTGCTGGCTGGGTTACAAAATCTATGGCGCCAAGGGTAAAGAGGCTTTATGAGCAGATGGCGAAGCCGAGCTATGTTATAGCATACGGCGAATGTGCTACAAGCGGGGGACCATGGTGGGAAAGCTACAATATCATACAAGGCATAGATCAGATACTACCTGTTGACGTATATGTTGCGGGATGCCCGCCAAAGCCTGAGAACCTGTTCGATGCAATAATGAAACTTCAGGACAAGATAAGTGGTAAAAATGCAGGAAATTCAGCGAGAACTATTAGTGGAGACATTGAAAGACCTTAAGGAAAAAGGCTATGATTATCTTAAAAAGATAACAGCGGTAGACTACGTCGACCATGTGGATGTAGTATATATTCTCTACAACATCGATTCGAAGAAAGATGAATTGGTAATAGTTAGGCTCAAGCCTGAAAATCCTTCCCTGCCAACCGTTCTTGAACTGTTTAAAGCTGCTGACTGGTACGAACGTGAACTCTCAGAAATGTTTGGTATAAATATAGAAGGTAGATCGGTAAAAAAGCTCCTTCTCGAGGAATGGAATGGGGCTGAAGCTCCGCTGCGAAAAAGCTTCGTATGGGCAAAGGATTACAAGAAGCGTGATTAAATGCCAATAATGCAAGTAAATGTAGGGCCGATACATCCAAGCACTCACGGAGTATTGAGGCTTGTGGTCCATGTGGACGGCGACACAATAAAAAAAGTAGAACCACACATTGGTTTTCTGCATAGGGGCGTAGAGAAACTGATGGAAACCAGAATGTTCATGCAAATCCCTTCATATGTTGAAAAACTTGATTATGCAGCGCCTCTTGGATGGGAAGATCTTTATGTTTCGGCTGTTGAGCAGGCACTAAAAGCAAGCATGAAAGAGCAAGCACAGTATGCAATGACGGTATTACTGGAGTTTCAAAGAATAGCAAGCCATCTGCTTTGGCTTGGCACTTTTTGCAATGACCTTGGCCAATTTTATACAATGTTCATGTGGACTTTTAGGGAGAGGGCAAAAGTTCTCAAGTTCCTAGAAGACGTTACAGGAAGCCGCATGTTCTATGTTAATAGGAGGATCGGAGGGCTTAACAGGGCGCTTCCGAAGGATTTTAAGGAGCGTGCATTCGAGCTTACTGATTACCTTGAACCCCAAATAAACTCCTACAGGGATGTACTCGATGCAAATCCGCTGTTTATGGAAAGGACAAAGAACATTGGAGTGCTCAACAAAGCGGATGCAATAAATTATGGTGTTTCGGGGCCTGTTCTTAGGGGTTCTGGCGTAAGAGAAGACGTAAGGAGCTCATTGCCGTATTATGCATATTCCGCAGTAAAGTTTGATGTGCCTATAGGAAGCAGAGGGGATGTTTTTGACAGGTACATGGTAAGGTTTAAGGAAATGCTTCAGAGTATATCAATAATAAGACAAGTTTTAATGCTTATGCCTGATGAGGGCGACGTCATTGGTATGCCAATTCGCCTGATAGGGCCAAACGCGGATCCCTCGCCAGTGCTGGTAAAAAGAGAGCTGCCAAGGGGTGAAGGAACAATATACATGATTCCTGACAAGCAAAAGCCATACAGGATCTCATTGAGATCACCAACTTTCATAAATCTTGCAGCAATTTCTAAAATGGCAGAAGGCCACAAGTTTGCCGATCTTTTCGCCATTTTGGGGAGCCTTGACCTTGTAATGGCAGAAATAGACCGCTAATATTCTATATCTTTATGGCATTATATTAGTGAGTGATTTTGTGGAAGAAGACAAACTGGAAAAATTGAGCAAGGACTATCAGCTATTGCAGGAGCAGATGCAGTCATTGGCTCTGCAGAGGGAGCAATTCAGGCTTCAGAAGGAAGAATACAAGGAAGCATTGGAAGAGCTCGAAAAGGCACAAGGAAAGGTGTACATGGCAATTGGCGGCATAATGGTGGAAACTACAAAGGAGGAGGCAAAAAAGGGTATAGAGGAAAAGGCAAGCATGGCTGAAATGCGCTTGGGCATTGTTACGAAGCAATATGAAGAAATAGCAAAGAAGGAGCAGGACATGCGCACACAGATAAATAACCTTCTCAAGGAATTAAAGCAATGATATGGATGATGCAATGCATGTGATAAGCTTTGATGACCTTAAGCTATTGCTGCAAAGCTCTTCAAGCAAAAAGGCAATCCTTACATTCCATTCAATAGGGGATACTGACGCGATAGCTTCGGCTTTTGCGTTGCATGCCTACATGAAGAATTCGGTCATTGCAACACCAGATAGGATAACCGCAAATGCAAGGAGCATACTCAACAAGTTGGGATTTAACCCGAACGACATATCAAATGAGTTTCCAGAAGACGCCGATATTGCAGTAATGCTTGACGTGAACAATTTCGAAGACTGCGGCTCTTTTGCCGGAAAGCTTTCTTCGTTTAAGGGCAAGCTTCTGATAATCGACCATCATATGCTTAAGCAGATAGAAAATGAGAACCTGTACGTTTTTAACAGCGAGCATTTCTCTGCAACTGCGAGTATAGTAATGAAAGCGCTTGACGACCTCTCAGTTCACCTCGATAAGAATACGCTTTTGCTCCTTGCTCTTGGCATAATATCTGATTCTGCTGAATTCAAGAACTCAAACCCTCTTACGTTCATGCAAATAGGGCGCATAATGGAAAAGACAGGTGAAAGCTATCCGTCACTGCTCAATTATATGTGGCATAACATAAGCCCCGAAGACAAAGCGTCATTCATCACATCGCTGTTCAAAGCAGCTGTGCACATAAGGAATAGCCTTGTGTTCGTTGAGGGACATGCGGAGCATTCTGCAAACGTGTTGGCAGATGATGCTATAAGGATAGGCGCAGATGTTGCTCTTTTCCACTCTTCTAGCAATGGAGAGATATCAATTTCGGCAAGGCTAAGACCTCCGCTCGATTCAAAATATTCGCTGCATATGGGTTACATAATGAAAAAGCTTGCACCCTTAATTGATGGCACCGGTGGCGGCCATCCTTGTGCAGCAGGCGCATATGGGAAGCAGGCAGAAGGTCTTGAAGAATTCATTGCGCAGTTTAATGATTACATATACAGAAAAACAGAGAGATAAGCGGGCAATGGTGGTTTAATGAAGATAGCAATAGTTTCCGATACTCATCTCGGCTACGAAAGGTTTGCCGAGGATGCATATGCCCAAGCAAAGGAAGCGCTTGAAAAAGCCAGCACCATGGCAGACGTTATAATATTGCCCGGCGACATATTTGACAAGAGATTTCCAAAGCCAGAAGTTCTTGCCCAAGCCTTCAATCTCTTCAGGGACCTCTCTAGGAAAGAATGGGGTGCTAAGGTAACAAGCTTTTCTTCAGCAAGTCAAAAGTCCTATACAAATGTACCCATAATAGCAATATCCGGAACCCATGAAAGAACAACAGTAGGAAAAGAAAATCCTCTTAACCTGCTTGCGCTGGCTGGCTTGCTCGTGGACACAAGCGAGGCACTTACGATAGTGGAAAAAGATGGTGAAAAGGTTGCCATTTACGGTCTCGGTGGTCTTTCCGAAGAGAACGTGAAACAGAAGCTTTCGGAGCTTAAGCCAAAGCCAGTACAAGGTGTATTTAGTATATTTATGTTTCACCAGTCGATATATGAGCTCATGCCTTTCAATGAAGACTTTATTCATTTTAGCGACCTGCCAGAAGGCTTTGATCTTTATGTGGATGGCCACATACACTCAAAGGTGGAATCGACTGTATATGGCAAAACGTTTCTGATACCTGGCAGCACAGTGCTTACCCAGCTGAAAGAGGAGGAGCAGGGAAAGAAAGGATTCTTTGTGTTTGACACAAAAAGCTATAGCTATACATTCGAGCAGATAAACTCGCGGCCGTTCTTTGCTAAGCGCATACAATTTAGCAATGCTGAACCATCTTTAATAAGCAAGGCCTGCGATGAATTCATATCAAGCACAATAGGAAAAAGCGGAGCTTCTGTTCCGATAATAAGGTTGATACTCGAAGGCACTGTTGCAAAAGGTGCAAGTAGTGCAGACATAATGCTGAATAGCTTGTCTAGGAAGTATATGAGCAACGCAATCCTGAGCATAGATGCTTCAAGGCTTGAGAGTGAAGGGGTAAGGGAAAGCATAGAGCAGATCCGCGAAAGCAAGCTTGGTGATACTCCGATAAAGGAATTTGGCATGGCGATGCTTGGCGCAAAACTAAAAGAGCTCAATTCAAAATGGAATAACTATACGGAACTTTTCAATATGCTAAGCTCCGATTCAAGCAAAGAAAAAATCATAAAAGAAGCAATGGAATACATTGAAGGAATTGGTGCTGCTACTGCTTGATGCCGAGCTCCTTTTCGACAAGCGCCTTGTTGCTTATATCTATTACCTTATTTAAGTATTCCAGGTGCTTCGGGTTGCATCTGCGTTCCTTGCCCCTTTTAGAGGTCATTATTTCGACAAAGCCGTCGCTAAGCACTTTGGTTATCACGGCCCTGCTGCCAGCATCCCTTCCATATTTTTTTATGCAAATCCTGCCTTTTTCCAACAACATTATATCACCTATCTGAACATCAATCTCGATTTTTCTGCGCTTGCAAGTGCAATTAGCGCAATCACGCCTTTCATATGGATCTTTTCGGTATTTATTTCAATATCGAAATTTGAATGATCCATTATATCGATTCCGTACAGCTTCCTAAAGCTTGCTATAGTTTTTGCATCCTTTTCCTTTACATATTTTGTAGCCAGTTCTATGCTCATTCCTTTCTGCAAAGATTTCCTGCGCGCCCTTTCCTCCAGGCTCGCGTTTAGCCACACCCTAAGTGTAGCTTTTTTAACGATCCAAGGGCCAAGCCAAGTGCTTACAACACAATCTTTTGAAGTTGCGATCTTTTCTATTTCACTGTCAAACTTCGTGGCGTATCTTGCTTCTGCCATTTCTATAAGCTTTTCCTTCTGGCTCTTTTTGCTTTTCTTGCTGAATTCCTTGTAGGTGCTTGAAAGCTCCTTGCTTACGTGTGCAACGTTCAGCGCCTTTGCCAGCTCCTTGCCTACTAATGTTTTTCCGCTTCCTGTCAGACCACTTATGCATATCTTGAGCATTAAAATCGCTCAGTGCGCGACCAACTGAAGGACGTATGCCCTGTACTTTATGCCTACGTCGTCAAGCTTCATGTCGCCATCTTCCACTCTGCTACCGAGCTTTATGACTTCAGCGGTGCACTTGTGGCACAGAATACCTCCAAAAAGCCTGCTGTTAGAGCGCCTTGTTCTGCCTCCTTTCTTCGACATGCTTATTCCATTGAGTTCCGCACCGCATATTGCGCAATGGGGGTTTTTCCCCGCTTTTCTCACATAGTGAACAACATTCCTGTGTGTTTTTGTTATCCTGTTTGCTTTTCTGAAGCTTCTTGATCTGTGCATTGGTTTTGGCATTTATAACACCTTGTAAATATCAATATTATTATGAAACCGGTATACTGCTCTGGGCGTTTATCCTCTTCTTTGCTTTCTCCTTGTCCCTGATAAGCAGCACAGTGCTAAGTATAAGTCCGAATATAAGCACCATCACAAAGAACGCCTGCTGCACGCTTGCCGCCTTGAAGCCCAGCGGAACATATGGTACAAGCACATAGTAAACAAGGAAAAAGAGCGGCAGTATTATAAACATAGGCTTGAATTGTGCTTTCATGCTTTCTCCCATCATTGGCATAATCTCCTTTTGCTTTGCGGCTATTGCCTCCTTGCTAGCATTGCTGCGCACCATGGCATTAAGCTCCTTCGATATGGCACTCATTTTTATCTGAATCTCCTGCTGCCTTACTGGATCGGAAAGCCTGCGCTGTATCGCAACCGAAAACAGGGTGTATGCTAGCGCCATCACCGCCACGACAACTTCTGCAGCCATTGAAGGTAGAAAAATTACAAACATTGTATCAACTGAAAGCATCTAAAATATGCTTGGCAAGTTCAGAAGCACTCTCCTTTATTTTGCCTTGCTTGTTAAATATTATATACAATGGTATATTTAAATCTGACGAGTAAGCCGAAAGGAGCGCTATGTTGATCATTCTTTGGGTGTCTATCAGTATTTCGGGCTCCATCTCGCGCCTCCTGCTTTTGTCGCTTTTCCTCCTCAAGATTATATCCTTGGTTGATGCATCTATATATATGAGCGCCTTTATCTTGGTCAAGCCTATGCGCTTCAGAGCTTCCTTCGGCGTTCCTGGTGCAAATCTTCCGTTCTGCTCGACTGAAGCATGCGTATCTATAAGGATCTTTCCTTCCATCTTTTTGATATCATCGAATGCCATGAACCGTAGCTTGTCCATCCTAGTTTTATCTAAGTACCTTATTTCGTCCCTGTCAGTAACGTAATGCAGGGCTAAAGCGTGCTTGAGCATCAATGAGCCCACATTCACAACCTTGTATTTATCATTCAGGTTGTCTATCAGAGTGGATTTCCCGGCTCCTGGAGATCCCATAATGATTACAAATTTGGCCATACTTTGTTTTGCCTATCAAGTTATTTAATCCTTTATCATATTTTATCAGAGCGGTGCGCGATTCGAAATATGCAAACAGCAAAATAAGGAAAAGAGAAAAAAAGAAAGATGGTTACTCCATCTCTCCTGCTCCTGGCATTCCTCCTGGCGGTGCACCGGCTCCGCTGCTCTTCGCTTTGGAGCTTATCATATCGTCTATGCGTAGTATTATCTGGGCAGCTTCGCTTGCGCTGTCTATCTCCTGCTGCTTTACCTTTCTGGGCTCAAAGACGCCAAGCTTGCTCATGTCCGCTATAGAGTTCTTGAATATCTCAACACCGTAGAAGGTGCCGTCCTTGGCGTTGTGCTTGCTTCTGAGTTGCACTAGTGTGTCAACCGTGTCCATACCTGCACTTTCTGCAAGTGTCTTTGGAACTACCTCCAATGCATCTGCAAACTTCTGTATTGCAAGCTGCTCCTTGCCGCCGACCTCGCTCGCAAATTCCCTTAGCCCTTTCGCAATTTCGACTTCAATGGCGCCACCGCCTATGACATACTTACCGTCTTCTATGGTGCTGCTCACTGCCCCAATGACATCTGTCACAGATCTCTCTACCTCGTCTATTACCTGTTGTGTGCCTCCCCTTATGAACAGCGTCACGCTTTTTGGGTCCTTGCACTTCTCGACGAACACCATGCTCTCTCCGCCTATCTTCTTTTCTTCCACCATTCCGGCAAATCCGAGATCACTGTTGCTCAGGTCATCAAGGCTTGTCACTATCTTACCTCCAGTGGCCCTGCTGAGCTTCTCCATGTCACTCTTCTTTATGCGTCTTGCCGCAAGTATGCCTGCTTTTGCCATGAAATGCAGCGCAACATCGTCAATGCCTTTTTGCGTAAATACTACGTTGGCACCGCTCTTCTTTATCTTTTCGACGCGCTCCTTAAGTATTGTTTCTTCTTGCTGTATGAATGCCTGCATCTGGTCCGGCGATGTAATCTCTATCCTTGCGTCTGTTTCTGTCTTCTCTATTTCCAGAGCAACATCAAGCAGGGCTATCTTTGCGTTGGCTATTGATTTCGGCATGCCTGGGTGTGCAACTTCCTTGTCTATAAGTACGCCGTTTATGAGCTCCGTGTCTGATACGTTGCCCCCTGCCTTCTTTTCCAGCTTTATGAAATCATGGTCTACTATTATCTTGCCGCTCGGATCCTTTGTCATTACTTGCTTTACTGCTTTTATTATGAGGTTAGCAAGATGGGTTTTTGCAGCGTCGTCGCCAATGTTCTTTGACCCCATCGATACCAGTGCTATCTTCTGCAGCGTTTTATCATCATTTACATCTATGGCTATTGCCTTGTCCTCCAATATTTTAGAAGCCCTGTCTGCTGCTACCTTAAGCCCCCTTATTATTGTTGTAGGGTGTATTCCCTGCTCAAGCAATTCTCCTGCGCCTTTCAAAAGCTCTCCTGTTATTATTACAACAGTAGTGGTCCCGTCTCCGACCTCTTTTTCTTGCGTTTTTGCGATATCCACCATAATCTTTGCTACCGGGTGCTCAACGTTCATTTCGCTAAGTATCGTAGCGCCGTCGTTGGTGATTACAATGTCGCCGAGATCGCTGACCATCATCTTGTCCATTCCTTTTGGTCCAAGAGTGGTTTTTACGGCGTTTGCCACAGCAACTGCTACTGCTATATTTGTTCTCTGCACATCTCTACCCAGGAGCCTGGTTGCCCCCTCTGGGAGGAATAAAACCTGTTGTCCGTTAAGTTGATTTTCTGCCATTATATTCACCTTTATTTTATCATCAAAGTTTGTTCAGGCAATGCGTAATGTTGAAATTCTGCCCCTTTAATCCACCAATAAATAGTTTATTAATTTATAGACGGAAAAGTATTTATTTGTATACTATTGCAGGGTGCAAAACCATAAAAATATTGCAAGAAGGAAGCGTAATAGTACCTAGCGGTCCTTGCGCATATACTTTGCAATTAATGGATGCTTCAAGCTATAAATCTCCATATAAAGCCTATTAATCTCCCAATTGCTCATTTTTGCCAGAACACTTCTTAACTCTTGGAATCCATTTGCCTCTTTCATCGCAATAATCTCTGCGTAATTTACTGGGATGTAAAATTCGGGGTTGCTCATGTTGTAAGGTGCCATATATCCTTTCGGAATGCTGGCAATCATCTTTTTGTGCTCTTCGATTATGCCGTTTTTCAGCTCTCCTATATTGACATAGGGGCTAAGGAATCTATTTATCGCTGAATTGAAAGCGCCATTTAAGCTCTTATCCCCTATTTTCAGGTTTTCTTCTATTACGAAATTTACAATATGGTATGTGATCCAGTTCTCCTGCTTCTTGCGGTGCTTATCCACTGTGCTTTCATTTTGCATGTTATGCATTACGCTTGCCATTATACCACGCTAAAGCCTTCATTTTCCTAATATTTATTAGTTGCTTTGCCATACCACAATTGGCTAAACATCCAGCAAATCCACTATTAAAGGGGGCGCTCAAAATTAACAAGTGTTAAATAATTTTCTAATCATAATTAACTCTAAACTGATTGGTGAAATCTGTTTAAGGTGTGAAAATGAAAATAAGCGAATTGAAGGTAGGTACTGGTAATGTTACTATACAGGCTAAAGTAGTGAACAAAGACGAGCCGCGAGAGGTTGTAACTAAATATGGAAAAAGGCTTAGCGTTGCAAACATAACTCTTCAAGATGATACTGGCTCAATAGCAATGTCATTGTGGGGCAACGATATAGACAACGTAAATGTGGGAGATGTAATCGAAGTGTCAAATGGTTATGTTAATGAATTTAGGGGCACTCCTCAGCTTTCAACTGGCAAATTCGGCAAGATAAAGGTTGTGGAAAAAGGGGGCGGTTCAGAGGAGCTTTTTGATACCGAAAAGGAAGACAGCACAGATATGCCAGACGAATCTGATGCAGAGCTGTAATCACGCAAGCACATAAAAAGGCTTGAATGCAAAATGATAAAGCAAAGTCCTCTTTTTTACTTCTGATTATTTTTTACCTTGCTTCTTCTTGTTTTTCTCCTAACAGGTTGGCTGTTCCAGTAGCGCAAACTGTAGATAAGGAAAACACCACCCATGATTACTCCAAACCATAGGGTTGCAAGCCTTGTCATTATTGTTATGGCTGAACTTGTAGCTGTGCTCGCATTGAATGCCGTGCTTATAAGTGCAACAAGTGCCCCGTCAGTAACTCCTATGTTTCCTGGTATCGCAGTTATCATGCCGAATATCGTCGCAGACGAATTTATGAATACGCTGCCTATCATGTGCGGGGCAAAGCCTATTGCCAAAAGTGAAAAATACAGGGCCATGGCGTTCAAGAAAGCGGCAGGAATGGTTACTGCTAGCGATACTGCATAAACTTTAGGTGTATTCAAAGCGCTCTGGCTTGCGAAATATTCGTCACCATAAAGCGTGAAAAACTTCAGTATGCGCTCGCTTTTGATCATCCTTTTTATGAAATTGTAGAACCAGTCGCTTACTATGAACAGGAAAGGTAGCACAAGCACAGCATCTATAACTATCGCATATATTACATACTTGTGGAAGTATATTGCGGCAAGAAGCGCAAGTATGCCTATGCCAAGAAAATCTGTGAATATGTCAAGCGTGACAACCGGCATTATATTGGCAATCTTCTTTTTTGTAACGCTGTTTAATGTGTAAGCCACAAGTACCCTTCCAAGCTTGCCTGGCGTAATGTTCATCGAGTATAAAGAAAGATATATTATAAGGTTTTTTACCAGTGGTATGTGCATTCCAAGGCTTTTTATATAATAGTTCCACTTTACGAAGCGCAGCATATACCCTCCCAACACAGAAAGAAATGCGAGGCTGTAAAGGTATAGGTTTGCACTAGCTATTATGCCAAGTACCTTGCTTATTCCTCCTATCCAAGCTATTGCAAAGAAAACAATAAAGCTGCCAACAAAGCCCAACGCTATGAATAGCGTTATCCTTCTTATAAGCCGCACATATTCTGCTTTGCTTATGTTGTGTATGTGCGTTATGGTATACCATAAAGACTGCTTTTTGGGCATCTAGGTCATTTGGATTAATTTTTAAGAGTTATTGAAAACAAACGTTCATATTCCTTTGCAATTTTATCCCAATTGTTGTTTTCAATCACGCGCTTTCTGGCGCACTCGCCTAATTTCTTAGCATAGTGCGTGTTCGATACAATGTAAGAAAGTTTCTCATATATGCTGGTAACGCTGTTTGGCTCTACATATAGGCCGCATTTGCCCATTACCTCAGGTATTCCGCCTATCTGAGTGGCGATTGATGGGGTGGCGCAAGCCATTGCTTCAAGGAGGGCAAGCCCCGCAGGCTCGTACAAAGATGGCAAGGCGAAAACATCCGCATTGTTATAGTATCTTGGCATTTCGGATTCTTTAATCTGGGAGATTATCCTAAATCTGCTTGCCATTCCCTCTTTTGCAGCAAGGTTCAAAAGCTTGCGCTCCAATGGGCCTTTGCCTATTATGGTAAGATCTATTTCGCGTTCGCGTGCCAGCAATGCCACTGCCTTGATTAGGTATTCCTGCCCTTTTTGTGGCACCAGCCTGCCGTTATTTAGTACATGAATAATGTTTTCGTGCCTTCTTTTTCTCGGTCTGAACAATTTTGAGTCAACTCCATTATATACCACATGCGCTCTGCCTCTATCATTTTTTGGCACCGTTGATTCTATCGCATATTTTGATACCCCTGTTATTAGGTCTGAACTGTGGATTATGCGCCTGCCTATCATTATGTCATAAATCAATCCTCCTGAATCAGTCAGAAAATCTATGCCCTGTGGCAAGCTGTTATGTATCGTAATTGCAATCTTAGCACGTGTTTGCTTTATGGCATTGATGTTGGACATTGCATACTGGAATCTGTTGTTTATGTGATAAATCTCTGCTTTCTCTTTAATTATCTCCTCATTTAAGCCAGGCATTGAAACATAGGGAAGCGGAAGGCCTGGGAAATTCGTGTATCTTGATTCGAGCCTCACTACCCTAATGCCTTTTACATAATCAGTGCTTTTCGCCTTGCCTGGCGCATTTGAAGTAAGCACTGTTATATTGTGTTTTTTGGCGAGCCTGGAGTATACCTGAAGAAGCACTTTTTCGGTTCCACCGTAATATGGGTAGAAATACGGGTTCAGAACGCATATGTCCATCGAATCAAATATATTATTTAGCAAGCATATAAAAATGCAATTACTTGCACTATGTTTTTTGTATTTGAAGCTTATGTAACGGTTTCACATAATATATAAATAGGGTTTCTGCATATGACAAATCTGTGGCTAATGCCAAAAGGGATGTCAAAAGGAACATAATATTCATACTTACCGATACTGTCAGGTCTGTTGATGTTTATGGAAACGGAAGCCTTGCAAATTTGGGGTATCTCGCTAGAAACGGGGTGGCATATACAAATGCTGTGGCGCCAGGCACATGGACAGCACCTACCCATGCTTCAATTTTTGCAAACAGGAACGTATCAAGAATAAGGCATGTGTCACGTGATCTTTTCACAAACGGAACAAGAAAGATAGATCCGTGGTTTGTGCGGACAAAATTCCTGCCCGGAAATTCAATTACTCTAGCTTCGAAAATGGCCACCTATGGCTATACTACTGCGTTATTCTCTAACAATCCATTCCTATCAAGCTACACAAATCTTGCAATAGGTTTTGACAAGGTATATGACTTGTGGATGGAGACCAATGCGAAAGAAGGAAAAGAACTGGTAAAGAAACTCTCGTTTATAATTAAAGGAGGCGCCAAAGCTCGGGAAGCAATGTTTAACATAAGCAACGCCCTTGCAGGCAAGCTCCCTGCCTTCATGCTTGACAGGCTTTATCTCTACTTAAGGCGAAAACTTGATGAGGGTGTCGCAAATGCAGATGGCACCTACTCCATTGACAGGGGCGCCAAATATACTGAGAAAATAATAAACAGCTACATGAACTACATCTACAACGGGTTGCCTTTGTTCATGTTTATAAATTACATCGAAGCTCATGAAAACTATCCTGTAAGCAGGAACCTCTTGCAAGACAAATGGCTTTATCTTGCTGGTATAGAGCAGCTTGATGAAGGCACCGCTAAAAAGCTTCATAATGCATATCTACGCAGGATAAAATACCTTGACTGGAGAATAGGCAAATTGCTAGGTACTTTGAAACAAAATGGTATACTGGAAAATGCTACTGTCATAATAGCTTCTGACCATGGCCAGGCTTTTGGAGAGCATGGCTTGCTTTATCATTCACTTCCGCCCTATGAAGAGATCACAAAAGTCCCTTTGATAGCCGCTAATTATGAAAATGGTAAGCTTGTCAAGATGAAAGACAGTGTAGAAACTCCAGTGAGTATTCTTGCCTTGCATGATGCTCTGGTAGATCTTGCTTCTGGCCATGAAGAATACCTTAACGGCAACATGAGGAAGGATCGCTATGTTTTTAGTGAACATACAGGCATAAGCGAAGGGTGGGACGAGCAGCTTCTAAGGATGCTAAAGAAGAACTCCAATTATGCAAGGATGATATATGGAGCAAAAAGCCGCTTCAACATGCGCGCAACTGCCATATACAAGGGAAACCTCAAGCTTGTGCATCATTTTGGTGCTGGCAAAGACGAGCTTTATGACCTTCTTCATGATGACAAAGAAAGCACAAACATCATAGACTCAAGAAGAGGAAAAGCTCTCGAAATGCTCCACGCGTATTACAACATGCTGGGCAAAAGAGAAGTAAAAGCCTTATGACAAATAATCATTTTGCAAAGCCCATGCTGCATACTGGAGGCTTATAATTTGTCGCCCTGCATATCTGTGCAGTAAAGACGTTTGCGCTTCCTATTATGGATTGTGCAACGGTTGAATTAGGCTGCCCAAGCATTGCTATTATCTGGTTCCAGCTATACTTGTTTATTAGCAGTGGGGAAAATTCGGCGCCATTCTGATACGAAACATTCGCAAAATCTATGAAAGGTATGCCGCCTCGCTCGCTTGGTGGTATTATTGAATTATTTAAATCAAATGTATCAAAGGTACTATTTTCTATACTGTTGGGAACTTGGAGGACTTTGTAAGGGTATGTGTTGGTTAGCTCTTCAACCTCATCAAAATTTATATATGGGCTTGAATATGAGGAATTGTAAAAAGTAAAGGTAGGCGTTCCTGGCGCAAAATCAGAAGCGCTTGAAGTCATGTAATGGAGCGATGTAAAGTTGCCAAACCTCATAAGTGCGATTATCAACCCCCATCGCGTAGCTGCACAAAATGGGCAATAGTCTGCGCCAATATATATTATTACTGGTTTGCCCCCATATACAAGCGGTGTTTTGTTTGTATCTATGGGGAAATTTGAAGCTGCACCTGTGCCTATTTCTTCTGCAAGGGTATAATTGTTTGCAATACCATACAATCTAGCCATTACCGAACTTTGCACTGCAACATTATCCTGATTTGCATTTGCTGTGCCACTCAAATTGCTTACAGCAACATAACCTATTATAAGTGCTGCTACCAGTATGCCAATCATTGAATACATAACGCTTTTTTTCAACTTCATCACTAAACATAAAGTTGCGGTATTACTTTTTTTATTATTTTGCCAGCAAAATCATTTATCCTGTTCCTGAATTTGTATATTAAGTAGGCCATAACAGTGCTGAGCAGCATGCCCGCAATGACATCAGTTAGATAGTGCTCTCCTAAGTATATTCTGCCGAAAAGTATAAGTGCTAGCCATATAAGGTATACTGCTCTAACATACTTGAATTTTCCCATAAATGCGGGCAAGCCAGTAAGGACTGCGGCATGGCTGCTTGGGAAAGAATAGTTTGTCTCGCAGCCCACGCTGTTTATCCAAGACAGTTCAGGAGTATTGCAAGGCCTTGGTTCTCTTACAATATATTTGAGCGTGTCGTTTACTATGTAAAACAGTATTACCGATATAGAAAAAACATAGACGTTCCTATCCTTTTTCAAAAACATGTAAAGTGCAATGAGCGGGAGGACAACAAGAAAGCTTTGGGACAATGCTGCCATTAAACTGTTAAGCATTGGGCTGGCTATGCTTTTCATGAATTGGAATGCCTCTATGTTTATCCCTATGTTATATGCATATATTGAAAGCACATACATTTTATCAGTCTTTTTGCATTGCAAAATAATAAAGTAGTGCCGCTATTGTTTTGGAATCCTTTATCTTATTTTTGCGCAGCATATTAAAAGCTTCCTTACTATCAACCAAAACAACGTCTATTATTTCATCAGGATCCAGCTTTTGTTTGTCAATCCTCATATCCGTGGCGACAAAAAAATAGTGCATAGATGTAGTAAGGCCCGGAGCAGGGAAAGATTTAAACATAAATTTAACTTTCTTCGGCGTATACCCTGTTTCTTCCTTCATTTCTCTGATTACTGCATTAATGGGCTTTTCACCTTTTCTTATGTGGCCTGCAGGTAGCTCATATATATATTTTCCAATCACTGGCCTGTATTGCTTCTCAAGTATTATCCTACCATTAATTACTGGGACTACCACTATTGCATCATCTTCAATTATCTTGGCGAAATCTATTTTCTTGCCCCCAACTTTTGCGGTGAGCTCTTGAAGCCCAAAAATCCTATTTTTGTAAATATATTTTTGCATGCGATCATAGTTTTAGCAAAAGTAATTTATAAATGCATATTCATAAAGGTAACGTGGGTGGGGTTGTTGCGTAACCTGGCAGCGCGGCAGGCTCCAGATGTTTAACCTTTGTTGAGCAAAATGCGATGATGAGGATCTGGAAGTTTGAATCATGAAGTAACCTGCAAATCTGGGTTCAAATCCCAGCAACCCCAAAATATGCCTTCGATGAAGAAGTTAAAAATTGGGGACATAATCTCTATTGCCTGTCTAATTTTTTGGAGACCATAGGAAGCAAAGACATACTAAAACTTGGTAAATCAGATATCGAAAATTCAATGGCAATGATTGAACGCACAAGGTATCCGGCAAAAAAGCAGAACATAAAGATAACAGTACGTGCTTTCTATAAGTACATGATTGGCAAAGACGAATACTGCCCAGATAACGTACGCTGGATTAGAACCTCAATAACAGCAAGCAAAAAATATACCCCTGATGATATTTTGACTTAACAGGATGTTAAGGCAACGCTTGATGTGACTGGTAATGCAAGGAATGCTGTGCTGATTGCAT
>JBMFWR010000008.1:0-31494 GCA_049965095.1 Candidatus Micrarchaeia archaeon | reverse complement strand
ATCTTTAAAAGTTCTTTGAACTCTCTCCTGAGGTATCTTGATGTTCTGCCCTTGAATCTTTTAACAACAATTTCAGGTCTTGTTTTTACATCAGCAGAAACAAAGAGATGCACATAATTTGGCATTATCTCTCTTGCGATAATTTTCCATCCGTTTTCCATAGCAACATTTTTCATTATCTCATCTGCCCTTTTCTTTATATTCCCCACAAGTATTGACCTCCTGTATTTTGGACAGAAAACAATGTGGTAGTTTATCATTGCTACACTAGTTCTGTTGTGTTCGTAGTCCATCTAATCCCTTTGATATAATATAGTCTGTCAACATTTACATACCTATGTGTTTGTCTAATCCGCATTCATCCCACGATTAAAATCGTGGGCTTTCTGCTAAGCATTCTGTAAGCAAGCAGCGCAGCTAATATTTAAAAATGCTCTCTTTTTTGAGTGGAAGGTTATAAATATATAATAATGCTAATTAATGTTGGGCTCCAATAGGCAAAAATGCAAAAGCATATTTATTTATTGCGCTTAAAAATAACACTGTGCAGGGATGGCGGAGCCTGGTCAAACGCGACGGACTCAAGATCCGTTGACTTAGGTCTACGGGAGTTCAATCGACGGAACAAATCTCCCTCCCTGCATGGTGGTACATAAGGTGATTGCATGAGCAAAAAAGGAAAAACTGCCAAAACGGTTTCAAAAAAATCACACCCCACCAAGCTGAGGGAATCAAAGATTCTTGAAATTGAGAATTATCCACAATCTGAAGAATTTACAAGCGCAGCGGCGTGTGCTCTAATGGCGCTCAAATACATAAACAAGGATATGCACATAAAGAAAGAAGCAGAATATGAAATATGGGAGGATGCCAACTACGGCAGCGTGTGGCACGGTTCCCGCTATGGGCTTGCATATGCACTTGCAAAAAGAGGTGCAAGGCCATTAATATTCACAAACGCAAAAGACGAAGGCTATGAAAAGAAGCTCGCTGTTTATGAAGGGATAAACCTTGAGACCTTAAGCTCTGCTTTTAATGAGGCGAAGAAAAGGGCGCAGAACATGAAGATAAAAGAAACACGCACAACAGTTACAATAAACAGCATAAAGAAGATGCTCAATTCAAACAAGATACCAATAGTTCTTGTCGATGCAAATAAGCTCAGCCCGCAGGATCATCCAGAGCCAAGCCCTCATTGGGTTGTAGTAAAGGGCTACGACAAAGACACCATATACATAAACGACCCGTACTCAAACGAAACTATATCAATGGAGCCACAGGTGTTCAAGGAAGTACTCGGCTTCGAGAATGAGTGCCATATGATTGCAGTAAATACAAGGAAGTAAATTGGCTGCACTCTTAACTATTTTGCCTTTTTCTTTTTATAAGATTACGGCTTGCATGCCTGCATGGAAGCAAAAAGCATTAGAATGCTAAAAACAAAATTGAAAACAAAAAGAAATAAATTTGGGCATTTATCTCCTGACAGCGCTCCTAATGAGCTGCCTATTGATGCCGTTTACAGCTTGCACCGCATGAGTGACCTTCATTGATATGTGGTGCTTGAGCGACGGTCTCGTATACTTATGGTAGCACGATGAGCAAAGGAGCCTTTTATGGAGAGGCATGTCAGATGAGCCAAAAGCAGTAGATGGCATCACAAACTTTACCTCGCTCTTTGCCATTGTCTTCTTGCATACTGAGCATGTATAAGCTTCTAAGTACTCTCTGTCAACTTGCTCGGCACATTTTATACAATATTCGATGCTGTCTGCCGCGGCACGTTTTTTCGAAAACGCGTAAAGCTTTGCGCCACATCTAGGGCAAAACTCACCTTGCTCTGTTATTTCATCCCCCATCTTTAACCCACCCAGGCTTACGCCTTTAGTTACTATTTATGGTTTACCTTATATTTATAGCTTTCATGTCTTTATGAATATGACGTATGGAGGAAAAGCGGAAGTATGCATTTGCGACGTAAAATTGCTTTTTGCAAATGCAAAAGGTATTTAATAATTGCCGGCATTTTGCCTTACGCAATCATCAATTTCAGAAGCGCTTGCGTCAGTCCTGATTGAAGATTGCTGCATATGCGTAAGCGATGCCGAGAAGCCTTTTTTAGACAGGCATTCTATGACCTTCAGTGGGCTAACTGCCCCAATCTTCAAGCGCTTTGTAACAGAAGGTATGTGATAATAGAGGGGGGCATCGTTTTCTTCGCTAATAATGGAAACAAGATTTAATGCCTCGCTTCCCTCTTGAAGATGGCGCTTTATACTTATCAGTGCCTTTTTGTCGTTTATAACGCCCGCCCAAAGAGGGCCTCCAATCTCAAGCTTGGAGCCACACAATGGACATTTTTCCTGGCTTGGGAGCTGCTCCTTAATCACGCTTCTGTATCCACAATTTGCGCATTTGTAGGAATATCCGTAATCAGATATTGTTTTATGTGCCATCTTCGCGCCATGGTTAAGCTTTAGTATTGTGCGCATGTAGTGTCTGTGCACAAAAGACATTGAAACATTAATGCCATAGTTGAACTGCGTAGCTATTCCAGCTATATATCTTATAAGTATTCTTATGCCCACCTCATGGCATATCTCCCCATGCATTGGCCTGGAGTTGTAGTTCATAATGCATGCCATGTGGTGTGCGCCGCACAGTACTGCAGTGTCTGTTGCCGTAACCATCAGGTATGTGCCATCCCTAGAAACTTTCATAATGTCGTTTATATACGGAGCTGGAGATCCAAACGGGTCTAAATCTATCAGGTCAAACTTTTCGGAAGTTGTATTGCAGAATTCCTGTATGCTTTTGTTTAGCGCTACTGCGCTTACTCCGTTTGCACTAAGATTCTTGGAAAGGCAATCGAACGCGTTCTTGTTTATCTCCAGAAAAGTAACATTTGCACCAGCTTCCTTGCTGTATCTTATTCCTCTTATCCCTGTGGCGGAAGTGGGATCCAGCACCTTTGACCCTTGCCGCATAAAAGCCTTTGCAAAGGCGATGCTTATGTCGCGCGAAAACCTTGCTTCGCTGTTCAGGAAAGCCCCATTGCACTGCTCTATCACGGCGCTTCCTTCGCTATACATCGCTTATCCCTTCAAGCTCTTTTATCGCATCCAGGAGGCCATGCGCGTAGCTTATGCATGAGAATGAGGTGCAATTATCGCCTTTTTCAAAGTAGCTTTTTGCATCGCTTGCATACATTTCCGAGAGCTCAATTATCTTCTTTATTTTCGGATCCTGATTTTTAAAATAATTTTCAACTTTCTTCCTGCTTTCGGCAAAAAGGGCAATATCCTTCAATATTCTATCTTCTACGCTTGCTACATTCGACATTGAATCATCTGTTGCTATATCTTTTTATAACTGCTCATAAATATATAAAAGGTGGTTATATGGCTAATATTTGGAGCGATTACTCTGACGCAATAATAAAGGAATTGGATCCAACCATAGAGGAAAAATATGGGATAAAGCTGTCGGATCTACTTTCAAACCCCCGCGCCTTGACAAGCACACAAAATGCAAGTATAACAATAGGCAACATAAAGGAAGAGGTTGACAACTACATTGAAGAAAGAAGAAAGGATGCTGCTAAATACGAGTCAAATTTTGATGACATGATCGAAAGGGCCGATGCAATAACCGTAAAAATTGCCCAAAGGATAAGCACAATAGCAAAGCAGAACAATGTGCCATTGGTTAAGCCAGTTGCAATAGATCGTGATACCACTAAAGAAGAGCAAATTTTTGTTGATGCCGGAAGCGATGATATCATGGCGCTAGTTGAAAAGCTTGTCGCTGCGTCAATGCTCGTTGCGGACTTTACAACGCAGTATAAGAACTTTAAAATAGGACAATGGTTTTTCAGCGGCCACAAGAATTACACGCTCAATGTGTACATGCCAGCAAGCAATATAATGATGCTTGATTCAAGCAAAGAAGAGCTAGACACTTTGCTAGACGCTGCCTCTGATTTTATGAGCGGTGCATGAAATCGCCAAAGTAATAGGTATTACAGGCACACCTGGCGTTGGCAAGAGCACCTTTGCCAAGAGGCTGGCACGCGAAACTAATTCCAAAATAGTAGAAATAAATGATGTTGTTGAAAAATACAAATTATTTAATGGCATAGACAAGGAAGGATCAAAGATAGCAAATATGCGAAAACTTTCTGCTAAGCTTAATAGCATAGTTGCCAAATCGAAGGAAAATTGCATTGTTGTCGGCCATTTGCTCCCTGATCTGAAGTTGCATATTGACATATGCATAACACTTAGGTACGATCCTTTGAAGCTGGCAAAAAGGCTTGAAGCCCGCAACTACCCTATGGCCAAGATAGGAGAAAATCTTGTGGCCGAATGCATGGACTACTGCGGAGAAAAAATTGCCTCTGGCAAGAACGCAAAGGAGCATTTCGAGATAAACAGCGCAAGCGAAAGGCAAAAAAGCACTGTCATAAATTACACAAAAAAGAGGCTAAAAGGGAAGCGCGCCAAGATGCCCAAATTTGAAAAGATAGATAGCTTTAGGGCGCTTGAGAAGCTGGCAAAGATGGGCAAATACGGAATTTAGCTATATTGAGAACTTCTCCATGTAAGCTTGCAGTATCGCCTTTGAAGCCTGCTCGTCAATTGCACCTTTAACAATGCTTATATTATTCCTTTTAATGTAACTGGGCATTTGCCCTATTCCTGAATTAATAAGCCATTTAAGCAAGCCAAACGCGCTTTTGTGCTGCGCCATTGACAGCACTCCAATCCTATCGCAATGCACCGTAAACAGGGCATCATTGTGGGAATCCATAAAATTGTCAACTGCGCTTTTCATGAATACATTTGGCCCTTCCTTGACAGAGGCGCCAGATTCACTGCGCCTTGTGAAAAATGCTATTACTGCATAATTATCATACAAGTTTTGCAGCGATATTTCAGGTGCAAAGCCCTCTTTGGCAAGGTGCTGCTCCAGCTGTCTTTTAAGTTTCTGTACCTGCTGCCATATTATGTCATCTGCTATATTTGGAACTTTTATCTTTACAGCTATTATCTCAAGGTTAAGCTTTTTGGCAATTGACTCCAATTTTAAGCGCGAGTTAATATCCGAATAAGGTTTTCTAAAGAAGGTCTTTTTTGACGGCTCCTTCAGAAGCAATCTCGATGCAAGAACCAGGCGCGACAGCGATTCCATTGATACGTTTGCAGCAACGTTGCGCTCCGGATCTGTGGGATCTATTACAATAAACTTGGAATTGAACTTTTTTGCGATTAAATTTGAATCATCAGCTCCTTTAAACTCGCGGTGCAGTGGTTCTGCAACAAATGGCAACTTTATGTTGCTTATGCCCTTCAAAAATTCTACAAAAGAGCCGAACTGGTATATTAGCAATTCGCACAAGTAGCCTGAAAAACCACTTACGCGTGCTTCTGCACCATATATGTTGTGCTCCTTCAGGAAGGCTTTCAGAACCTTCACCTCGTCTTTCTGCCTAGGTGTAAGGTTATCATTTATGAATAGATTATGAAGTTGCGTCCTGTCAACAGCGCTGCCTCTCTCTTTTGCAGAGTTGATCTTATAGGCAGGCACTATATCAACGTTCATTCCATAATCGTCAAAGAAAACCTGTATGTAAGGATGTTCTGCGTACTTTACAACATAATGTTCTTTGCCATTTTTACTTACTATTCTTTTGGCAACCTCTATACCCTTCATTTCCATTTTCCTTTCCTCAAGATTTTTTGGGAAAAGAATGAATATGTCTATATCAGAGCTGCCTCTTATCTGCGTGCCCCTAGCAACGGAACCTGCAAGTATTATCTCTACGCCTTTCGGTACAACCTTCTTCAACCTTTCCATTACCATGTTTGCAAGAGCAGTTGTGCGTTCAATTTCGCTCTTTGATGGCTTTACTATCTTAAGCACAAGCTCCTGCAGATCATCAAGGCTTTTCGATAAGGAATTGCTGTGCATCCGATTACCACTACCTAATGATATGCAAATTTATTATATTTATCTGAACATCTTATTACTGCGTTTCGGGCTCATGGCTCAGGAGTAGAGCGTCTCGTTCGCAACGAGAAGGTCGCGGGTGCGAATCCCGCTGAGTCCACCTCTTGTTGCTTGCTAATTTATTGATTGGCTAATGCTGTCCAGATTAGTCCCAGTAATTCTTTATGCTCGGATCTTCCTCTAAATATTCTTTGAACCTTTTCAAAGCATCCTGCATACTTTTAGAAAATTCGTTGCTGCCCCTTAAAAGGTCCTTGTTATCTTTATTAAGAATCCTTGCGTGCGGTTCCATCCCGTCGTTAGGGAACATAGAAAAATCTTCCTTGCTATCTGTAGTACTTTTATTGCCATCTGTAGTAACTTTAGCCATTATTTTTATTTCTGCGGTCATAATTACCTTTTATCCTTCTTGTTCAGCTTATATATTAACATTATTTCGGGCTTCGCTTATGGACGAACATAAAGTGCAATAAAGCGCGCAATCGCTACAATTTAAAAGTTTGCCTTGCATATTGTTGTGATATTATGATAGGCGTTGGTATACTATTCATTGCCATTGCAGCGATAGCTTTTCTCGGATTCATCATAAATGCGCTTTTTGACAAGCTTAGAATTACAGATGTGCTTCCGCTGATGCTCATAGGCTTGGTTATAGGGCCTGTGTTGGGTTTGGTAAACGTTGGGCCGCAGAGCATAATTGCTGAACTTACCCCTTACGTTACTGCAATAGCAATATCTTTCGTGCTTTTTGACATAGGAATAAACATACACATAGATGAGATTAAAGACATTTTTGCAAAGATTACTGCTTTTACCCTACTCACTCAGGTATTGGCTGGCATAGTACTGGCAGGCCTCGCATTTTATTTCATGAAATGGACTATAATAGAGTCGTTCATATTCGGATTTGCGGTATCAGGGCCAAGCACAATAATAGTGCCAGTACTTGCGCGATCCATCAAAGTACCAAAACCGCTCAAGGTTACACTTGTTTACGAAAGTGTCGTGACAGACATAGCTGAACTTATAGTACCGATAGTGCTCCTTGACTTTATGGTAAATGTGAATGCAGTAACAGCAACCTACATAGGCTCGTTTGTATTTACAATAATTTTTGGCTCATTGCTGCTTGGTGTAGCGTTTGCGCTTTTCTGGTTATACATAATGAATAGATTTAAGGAGTACAGCAAAGGCTATACATGGATACTCACTTTAACAATGATAATAGCCACTTATGGAATTGCGCAATTCCTCGGCCTCAACGGCGCGATAACAATATTCATATTCGGATTTTCATTCTATAATATAGGAATACACAAGAAGACCTCCCAAAGGAGCAAGAGCATAATAGGCAGGTATTTTTCAATAAGTGAAGAGGTAAAGCACGTAAGGCAGTTTCAGAAGGAAGTTGTATTTTTTGTTAGCACCTTCTTCTTCGTATATATAGGGCTACTGTTCAGTGTGCAGCAGGCAAGCTATGCTCTCATAGGAATAGCCCTGCTCATGTCCCTTATAATAATACCATTGAGATTTGTCTTTTTGCCTATAATAAAAGGCGTTCTTTCAAGGGACAAGCAGAAGATGAAAATAGAAAAATATTTGGTCGGTTTCGATGTGGCAAGGGGCCTTTCGCCGGCTATTGTTGCTACATTGCCATTATCGATGGGTATAAACATACCGAATTTTGTGGACATTGTTTTCATTGTCATATTAGTTACCAATGTAATATCGAGCATTGGCATATTTGCCTCTTACAAGAGGTATGAAAAATAATCTAAAATAGAATATACTATTAAAAGCATTTCCTTCATATATATGCAACATTTAAACAAAAGACAAAAATGAAAAAGGTGCAGAGAAGAGATGAATGCAAACCCCCAAATCCCGATGCAGAAACAGGTTTATAAGGTAATAGGCAAGCATGTATATGCGAACATGGATTTGATAGACAGCAGGTATTTGTCGAACATGGATGCGCTAGTAAAGTTGGTAAACGAATCGGCGAAAGCAGGCAATTTGCACATTGTCGAGATGAGCGCAAAAAAATTTGCGCCGATGAACGGCTATGACGGTGGCGTGTCCATAATAGCAATACTTGAAGAAAGTCATCTTGCCCTGCATACGTGGCCAGAAAGCAATTACGCAACTCTTGACATATACACCTGCGGCAGCGAGGGAGACCCGGAAGCTGCATTCAGCTATATCCTAACAAAATTGAAGCCAAAGGAATACAAGGTGTTTAGGGCGGATCGCAGCAACTAAGCAACGCATTAATCCCACAGCTCTTTTAAGTCATTGCTCTTGAAAAGTATTTCTTTAAGTTCTTTGTCTAGCGGAGCATCATGCCTTCTGAGCCATTCGAGCAAAAGTGTCGCATGCTCTTTCTCGTCGTCACGGTTATGTGCCAATACTGCCTTAAGGCTTTCGTCCTTGGTTGCGCTTACCCTCTCATCGTACCACATCTGTGCCTGAAGTTCTTCTATCAATGATTGCCTGGCGCGGTTTATGTCCATTGTTTTCTCGTCAACATTGCTTTCCATGTATCCCATTTTATCACTGTTACTAACTAGAATCTAATGCGTATAAAGCTTGCGCTAAGAGGTGCCAATTGCAAAAAGGAAGAATAGGTAAGGAAACTGCGAATAGCCTTTAAATAATATACATGTTTTGTTATATTGTGATTAAATGCTGAAAAAAGTGTTTGAGGGCCATATAGATTATCTGCAGGTGATGGATGAGAATGGGAACATCGATAAAAGCGCAATCCCGAGCGAAGTCACGGATTCATTTATAATAGAAATGTACAAAAACATGTCTTTTGCCAGGGCTTTGGACGCAAAAGTGTTAAGCCTTCAGCGCCAAGGAAGGGCTGCAACATACGCGCCGCTTGTTGGAGAAGAGGCAACACAGATAGGCAGCGCAATGGCGATGAGGCCGGATGACTTTTTTGTCCCAAACTTCAGGCAGCACGGAGTTTACCTTGTGAGAGGCTTTCCGCTAGACCTTTTCTTCATATACTGGAGAGGCTTGGAGGAAGGCAATGCGGTGCCAGAAAAAGTCAACGGATTAACAGTCGCCGTGCCAGTAGGAACTCAAATGCCCCATGCAGCAGGGCTTGCCTATGCATACAAATACCAGAAGGAGAACAGGGCAGTTATAGCATATGTAGGTGACGGAGGAACATCCGAAGGGGAATTCTACGAGGCATTGAACTTCAGCGGCGTATTCAAATTGCCATTAATAACAATAATAGAGAACAACCAGTGGGCAATATCTGTGCCGAGAAGCAGGCAAAGTGCCGCAGAAACACTTGCCCAGAAAGGATTCGCAGCTGGATTTAAAAACATACTGCAGGTAGACGGCAACGACGTAATTGCGGTGTATAAGGCAACAAAGGAGGCCATAGCCAAATCAGGGGAAGGACCTTCATTGATAGAATGCGTAACGTACAGGCAAAGCATGCACACTACTTCAGACGATCCAACAAAATACCGTAGCGAGGATGAAGTTGAGCAATGGCTTAAGAAGGATCCCATAGCAAGGGTAAGAAAATATCTTAATCTGAAAGGGCTGTGGAATGATGACCTTGAAAGCAAAATGGCTGATGAACAGAAGAGGAAAATAGACGATGCGGTAGAGAAAGCCGAAAAGTTCGTGCCTGATCCAAAGGCAATGTTCGAGTATGTATACAGCTACATACCAGATGTGCTAAAGGAGGAACTTGACGACGCGCAAAGCGCGAATTTCTATGTTTGAGGTGTTTAAATGCAAATGAATATGGTTTCTGCAATTAATAATGCCTTGGATCTTCTATTGAAGGAAGATGATAAGGTTTTGATCCTTGGAGAGGATGTCGGAAAAGACGGTGGAGTTTTCAGGGTTACAGATGGGCTGTATGAAAAATACGGCCCTGAAAGGGTTGTCGATACGCCTCTTGCGGAATCTGTAATCCTTGGCAGCTCAATAGGCATGGCAATTGGCGGCCTCAAGCCCATACCAGAGATACAGTTTGCAGGCTTCATGTTTCTTGCATTTGAGCAACTAATAAATCATGCTGCAAGGTTCAGGAGCAGATCAAGAGGCAGGTTCACGGTGCCTATGGTAGTAAGGACGCCTGTTGGAGGTGGCGTGAAAGCGCTTGAGCACCATTCCGAAAGCCCAGAAGCATTCTACTCGCATGTTGGTGGATTAATTGTAGTGGAGCCTTCAAATCCTTATGATGCCAAAGGCCTGCTTATAAGGGCTGTGCATGGCAGCGACCCTGTAGTATTCCTTGAGCCCACGAAGCTTTACAGGCTTTTCAAGCAGGACGTGCCTGAAGACATGTACGAAGTGCCAATAGGCAAGGCATCTGTGGTAAGCAGCGGCGACAAGCTCAGCATAATAACATACGGTACAATGGTTGAAACAGTAAAGAACGTGGTTGAAAAGAAGAAGGTTTCTGCAGACATAATAGATCTTAGGACAATAAATCCGCTTGACGAAAATACGATAATAGAGAGCGTCAAGAAAACAGGCAGGGCATTGATAGTTCATGAAGCGCCGCTAAGCTTCGGCGTTGGTGCAGAGATAGCGGCACGCATAGCAGACAAAGCGATATTCGACCTGTCTGCCCCTATAATCCGTGTTGCAGCCCCGAGCTTCCCATATCCATTCCCTGGCTATGAGCAGTACTACGTGCCAAACGAAAACAGGATAGCAAGCGCCGTTGACAAGCTGCTATCTTATTGAGGTGCATTTCATGAAAGAGATAAGATTTGTTGATGTTGGTGAAGGTATTACAGAGGGTCACGTTGTAAAGTGGCTTGTGAAGGACGGCGATAAGGTCAAAGAAGACCAGCCGCTATTTCAGATAGAGACAGATAAAGCTGTAGTTAGCATACCGGCGCCAATTGACGGCTATGTTAAGATTGCGGCAAAAGAAGGTACGGATGTGCATCTGGGTGATCTTGTTGCGGCGGTGGGCACGCAGGATGAAATATCCAAAGTAGTAACAGCAAGCGTACAAAGCACCAAGGCAAGCCCTGCTGCACAGACGAGCACACAAGCGGTGCAAGCACAGCAAAATGTTCAGGCAACCGTAGAAAAGAATCCTGGTGAGGTTATAGCAACACCTGCGGTGAGGAAACTGGCGAGGGATTTGGGAATAGATATAACAAAGGTGAAAGGCACCGGGCCAGGAGGGCGCATTCTTGAAAGCGATCTGAAAGCTTACGGGAATCAAAACGTGCAAGCAAGCCCGCAGCAGACGCAAAAGCAGGCTTCGGGCTTTTCCGCAGCACTAGAAGCCATGCATAAGGACCAGATAGAAAGGGTGCCGTTGTCGCAAACTCGCAAAGCTATCGCAAAAAACATGGAAGCATCATGGACAATACCAAGAGCAGTGCATATGGACCTGATAGATGCCACCAGCTTATATAACATAGTTGCAAGAGAAAAGGACAGGGTAATGAAAGAAGAAAATACAAAGCTCACTTTCCTGCCATTCATAATAAAAGCCACAATAAATGCCCTTAAAGAGAATCCAAACTTCAATGCAAGCTACGACAGCGAAAAGCTTGAAATCATAAGGAAAAATTATTACAACATAGGCCTGGCGGCAGAAGCTCCTGACGGGCTTAAAGTGGTTGTGATAAAGGATGCCGACAAGAAGAATATTATAGAGATAGCAAAAGAGATAGAAGATCTGTCAAACAAGATCAAAAACCAGACGATAACAATAGATGAGATGAAAGATAGCACGTTCTCTATAACAAACATCGGCAGTCTTGGTGGCGGCTTCCTTTCGGTGCCAATGATAAACTATCCCGACGTTGCGATACTCGGTATACACCTAATAAGAGATATGCCTGTAGTAAAAGACGGCAATATAGTAATAGGAAAGGTGCTGCCTTATTCGATAAGCTTTGATCATCGCGTAGTGGACGGCGCAGAAGCAGTAAAATTCGGCAATGCAATAAAAAGCTACATAGAGGATCCGGAATTCCTCGAGATGCTGTAGGTGTCGACATGGTAATGGGTTTCACTCCTGAAGAGGCAGATATTGCAGTGATAGGTGCTGGTGTTGGCGGCTATGTTGCTGCGATAAGGGCAGCCCAACTCAAGAAGAATGTGGTACTTATAGAAAAGGAAAAGCTTGGCGGGCACTGCCTAAACTATGCGTGCATACCTTCAAAAACGCTTATAAAAATATCAGACCTTTTTTACGATGTGCAGCATGCCGATAATTTCGGCATACACGCAGGCAATGTAAGTATAGACGCAGCAAAGATGCTCGAGTGGAGGCTTGGAGTATCCAAAAAGCTTGAAGATGGTGTCAAGTTCCTCTGCGATTCCTATGGTATAGAGATAATACGCGCAACTGCAACCTTCATAGGCGATGACACGCTGCAGCTTACTGACGGCACATCCGTTAAGTACAAGAAAGCGATAATTGCAACAGGCTCAGAGCCTACAAAATTGAAGGGTTTTGATTTTGATAACAGGATTATAGACTACAAAAAAGCCTTGATGCTAGATCACATACCAAAATCGATGGCAATAATCGGTGCTGGCTATGTTGCTGTAGAAATAGGTACGCTTTACGCAAAGCTAGGGACAAAAGTGAGCATAATTGCAAGGTCAGACGTTCTCTCACATTTTGACAGAGATGCTGTTGCAATAATCAAAAAAAGAATGAGCACGCTGGGAATTAACATAGTAACAGGAGTTACTCCACAGGGTTTCGATGACACATACATAAAATTAAGCGATAATACGAAAATCGAGGCGGAGATAATAGTAGTTGCCATAGGCTTGACACCGTATACAGATGGGCTTGGATTGGAGAATACCAAAGTGAGCTTGAATGAAAAAGGATTTGTGAAAGTAGACGAAATGCTTAGAACTACGGATCCGAATATACTTGCGGTTGGCGATGTTATAGGGGAGCCAATGCTTGCACACAAAGCCATAAGGCAGGGTGTCATTGCTGGGGAAGTAGCAAGCGGATTGAATTCTGCATATGAAAATATGGTTGTGCCAGCCGTAATATTCTCTGATCCGATAATAGCAATTGCAGGGGATATAGAAGAGAAAGAAGGAATAATGGTCAAAAAGTTCCCTCTCACAGCACTTGGTAGGAGCATAGCCTTGAATACTACCAACGGCTTCGTTAAAATTGCTTACGATTCTAACAACTTGGTAAAAGGCGTTGAGATCGTATCCGATGAAGCAGACGCAATGATTGCCGAAGCCGCTTTGGCAATAGAGATGGGTGCGACCCTTGAGGATATTGCAGACACAATACATCCGCACCCCACATATAGCGAAGCTGTGCAAGAGGCAGCAGAAGCAGCTCTCGGGAGGCCCATACACTTTTTCTACGGAAAGTGAAACGCATGGACTACAAGGATGATTTTGAGGAGGGTTATTTCACTACAAGGCATGGAAACATTTTTTACAGGCATCATCCGGGCACAGGCTCAAGCATATTTTTCCTTCACGGGTTTGGGGCCAACACAATGGTGTGGCAGAAGCTCGTGCAATACATTGATTACAGTTTTGACGTGTATTTGATAGACCTGCTTGGCCATGGCAATTCTGACGCTCCAAAAATAGATTATACAATAAGCGTGCAATGCGAATCGCTGCTAGATGTTGTGGGCAAAGCCAAGGTGCAAAATCCTTCGATATTCGGCCATTCTTATGGTGGCTGGGTAGCAGCGTATTTTGAGTACCTTTACAACCTGTCCAAAAACATAATACTAGAAGATCCTGCAGGCATAAGCGAGTATTTTACTGATATACTAAAGTCAACAGACAAAGATACCTACAAAAACGAGATGGTGGAAAGGGCGCTTAGGCTGAATTCTAACAAGGAATACGTGCTCAGAAGCATTGTCGAAAACGATTTTAAAGGAGAACAGCTTGATTCTGCAAAACTTGCAAAAATAACAAAGCCCGTACTTATATTATGGGGCAGCAAAGATCAGGTGGTAGATACAAAATATGCAAGCGTTTTAGCTTCACATATTGCTGGCTCAAGAGTAAGCATAATAGAAGGTGCAGGACATGATGCACATTTCACCCACGCCCAAAAAGTGGCAGAGGAACTGGAATCATTTATAAATTATTCTGACAAATTAAAATGGTGAGTATATGGATCCGATACAGGTACAGATAAAGGAGAAGCCTTACAAGATAGTGTTTATAAACAAGGAAACCCCCGATGTCAATCTTTTCAGGTTTGCGCCAGAAGACAACATAGGTATAAAATTTGATCCTGGAATGTTTGTGATGGTAGAGTACAAAGACGAGAAAACAGGCGCAAAGATAAGCAGGGCATTCTCCATCGCTTCATCACCCACAGAAAGCTATCTTGAATTTTTTATAAGCATGGTTCACGGCAGGTTCACTTCACATCTTGATACTGCCAAAGTTGGCGACACCTACTATATAACAGGACCATACGGGCAGTTTAGGTTTTCACCAGAAAAAGACAAGAAGGTATTATTCCTTGCAGGAGGTACTGGGCTAGCACCTTTCATGTCGATGCTGAGGCAGATCAAAGGGCTTAAAAGCGACAATGACATTGTGCTTATATACAGCGTAAAGTTCCCCACTGAAATAATCCGCAGGCAGGAGCTTGCCGAAATCGAGAAAGAAATCAAGCTTAAGACTGTAGTGACTGTTACAAGACCGCAAGATGGCGATGGCTGGAGCGGCGAGACCGGTCATATAAATGCAGACATGATCAAAAAGTATGCGCCTGATGTAAGCGAGCGCTCTATATATGTGTGTGGGCCTCTCGGCTTCGTCAATGCAATGAAAGAAGTTGCAGCCGGAATTGGTATTGACAAATCCGCAATAAAAGCGGATGTATGGGGCTAAGCTTTCATATCTTGCTAAGCCTTGTGTATATCTCATCAACTGGCAACTTAGTGGTGAGCAGTGGGATCTTCTCTATTTGTGCTATCTTAACTGCAAGCCTGTCTACGCTGCTTATATTGTGTATTACAACAAGCTTTGGCTTGATTGGTGCTACTCTTATCACAACCATAGGTGACCTTCCTGTTGATACATGCTCAAATATGAATGCACGCTCTGTAGTCGAGCCAAAAAGCTTTGGGTACTCAGAAGGAGACATTTCTAATATTACGCGCAGGCTGTCAAGCCTAGTATAGCCAAAGAGCTTTACGTTGTCAAGATAAGATGGATTTGCAACTACCTTGCCTTCAATTATCCTATTGAAATCAACGCCGCTCAGAGGAGCGCTAAAATCGTGTATCTGGTAGAACGGGGGCACTTCTGTATTGTTGAGCTTGTTGAAGCTGCTTATAACGCTGCCACCTCTCTTTTCATCTATGGTAAAAAGTGCATCAACGAACCTGCGTATCACGCCTACGCCAGGGCTTAGCCTCCTATTGCTCTCGTAATCGCTTATTGTAGACGCTGATATTTTTATCTGCTTTGAAAGCTCAGTTTGCGTTATGCCGAAAAGTTCGCGCCATTTCTTCATAGCACTGCCTGGACTTTCCGATAATGCAATCTCACCCGCAATTTTTTCTTTTAGGCCATCCATTTAATCACTAGTTTTCTTGCGCTTTGAATGCTTTTTACTTTTCTCTATGCTCTTGTAAAGCTCATCTATGTAAGCATCATTTTTTTGCTGCGGTGCATTTGCAACTGCGGCAGATACTAAAGGCTGCCTTTTCTTAAAGATTCCATAAGCTATTACAATTATTCCTGCAATTATGATAATCACCGCTCCTATATCCATGCCCGCAAATGGCAGCAACGAAGAGGAGCGCAAGGGCATGACCACAAGCTCGACCAGCACCTTGTGCCCGCTTGAGGCGCTCCCAAGAGTATTGTCCAATACTAGATAATTGATACCACTTGAATTGCTGCTTAGTATTGTGCTAACAACTGTCTTGTTCAAATACAAGGCAGTATTGTTTTTGTAGTCAAGGGCTTTTGCATAGTATAAGCCGCCTTTTGACATGTTGGATTTTGTCTCATTGATCCATTCTGCATAATCTGATGAGTTAAGCATGTACGCATTTATGGAGGAATTGGATTCGAACGTTACCGCTGCGAAAGCGCTTGATTGGTTGCTCCTTACGCTTACAGGAATTGCTATGTATGAATCGTTTGCTATAGTGAGGTTGCTAAGCTCCATATTTTTTGACAGAACACTTTTTGTAAGCGAGCCAGAAAGGTAAAAGATACCAAACGCCAAGATTACTAGCACAATACCTATGTATACTAGCTTTTTTATCATGCAATCAGGTATTAATTAAAATGTGAAATATATATTATTAACTATTTTTTTACTGGAATTGCAAGAAAAGTGCCATCATAAGACGTATTCATAACAAGCAGGGCGAACATAATTTTGCAATAAGTTTTTAATTGTGATTTATTATATAATACTGATTAAATGGCTGATGAAATTAAAAGGATCAAAACAGGTGTCAATGGGCTTGACAATCTTCTGTTTGGGGGAATACCAGTAGGCAGCCAGGTTTTGGTGGCTGGAGGTCCTGGGGCCGGCAAGACTCTGCTAAGCTTTGAGATTCTTTATCATGCTGCCCAGAATGGGGTGCCAACCGCATTCATAGCACTGGAAGAGCAGCCAAAGACAGTAATAAAAAACGCTAAATACACGTTTTCTTCCTTTGATAGCATAGATAAATTAATAGAGAAAAAGTTGCTTGTGGTAAATGGCGAGGATCTAGCATTAAAGGTTTCAACTCCTACAGATTCTACAATGTACAGCTTCGGCAACATACTTTCCGAAATTGAGAGCATCATAAAGGCCAATGGCGCGAAGATAATAGTTATAGATTCGATATCTATTATAAAGCTCATGATGGATAGCGCTTTTTCTTATAGGAAAGCTATGATATCATTAGTATCGAGCTTAAGGCGCCTTAATGTCACTGGTATTATAACATCGGACATACCCTCCACAGAAAGGGATGCCATCAAATTCAGCCAGGAATTCTTCATATTTGATGGAATAATCGCTTTGTATCAGAGCAGTCTTGAAAACAGGAGAGAGCCTTCGCTGGAAGTCTTGAAGATGCGCGGCAGTAACCACAGCTGGATGCTTTCCCCATACGAGATTACAAGCGAAGGTTTTAGGGTGTTCACAGGAGATTAAAGGCAGGTTTAATGAGAGAAGGCAGAGCAAGCTACCAGGATAGCAGCGACAACAATAAAAAAAACGAGCAATCAGGAGCTCCCTATAAAATAACCCTCTCAGATAGGGACAAAAAAGTTATCTTGATTTCAGCAGCGATTATAATGCTCGCTTTAGCGATTACTGTATTGCTAAATGGGAATACTTCAAAATCGCCTCTCAAGCAGTGCGAATCCATAATATTGCCCCAGGCGAGATATGGCTGCATAACAAATCTTGCAAATTCAACCAACAATGCAACAATGTGCGCAAATATAAACAATCCGCAAGCAAGAGATTCGTGCACGTATAATATGGCATTAAAGGATTCGAACATGAGCCTGTGCAAACAGATTAATTCAACCGATATGCTGAGGAATGATTGCCTTGATACTATAGCATTGAATGCGAATAGCGTTAATGCGTGCTTGGCTTTGCAAGCGCCATACAACTCTTCATGCCTTTACAGCTATGCGAATAAAACCGGCTTTAGCAATGAGAGTATATGTGGCCTAATAGAGAATGAATCAGCGAAACAAAACTGCACCTATATGCATTACTACAAGGCTGCAATTTCATCAGGTAACTATACTCTCTGTGCGTACCTTCCAAATGCCACCAAGAGTGCTTTCTTGGGGTATATGATGCCAACAAATTCCTCTTACAGCTATGGCTTGGCTGCGACATTGACTGCTTACGAATACAATATTACGCCACAAGGCATATGCTACATGCGGATTGCGGTTGGGACACACAACAGCACTATATGCAATTTTGACAGCGGCTATGCGCGCACGTTGTGCCAATATTATTTCATAAGCTATAACCGCACTTCAAAAAGCAACAGTACAAGTCTTAATGTTTCCCAATGCTCCTCCCTTTCAGGCGACTTGAAAAACATATGCATTTACGGAGTAATAAGCAGCAAGGCGTTAAGCACAAAAAATGTGACCGAGTGCTCCCTGATAAGCAATAGCACCTTTAGGGACAACTGCATATATACGATAGCATCTACATACAATATGAGCAGCTACTGCAACTACATGACCAATAAGACAGCAATGGATGCGTGCTTAAGCAGCGTCAAATAAGGCAGACAAATATGGAAGCCAGTAAAGGTATAGTGACATCAGTAAAGCGCGCTGCAAATCCTGTGGAGGACGAATACTGCATCATAAACGCCAGTACATCATATTGCACGAGCCAAGGCTTTGATGCAGATTACGCAATTGGAAAAACAGCAAGTGAGGAAGCAAAGCGCAGGGCCGAAATGCTTATCAACTCAATATCTGGAAAAGTTTACGATGGAAGCAACAAGCAGCGCATATTGCAAACGTATTCGAATGGGCATTTGAAAGCGGTTTCTGGCATGATTGGCATATTGGATCAATCAGCAATTATACTTGCAAAGAAGATCGTTTCAGGCGCGCCAGTTGTTGTGAGGTACCACAATGACGGGGATGGCGCAAGTGGTGCCGTGGCGCTTTACAAAGCAATCTCGCAAGCATGTGCGAAAAACAACATAAGAGAGCACTTCGCATGGCGTATGAACAGGAGCATAGCATACGGTATAGACGAGCTCTATGAAGACATGGTTTATTTCGGAAATTTTGAAAGCTTATTGAAGCCTACTTTGATTATGATAGATTTTGGCACTTCGCCTGAAAGTGAAGAAAGCGTTAAAAAAGCAGCCAAAAACTATGATATAATATGGCTCGATCATCATGTTCCATATAGTGGGTTTGAAAAGATTAAGCCCCAAATGTATGCAAACCCGTGGGAGCATGGTGGCGATTCAAATTTTACTGCCGGGGCGCTTGGAGCCATATTCGGAGAGCTTATCTCAGGTCTAGACTTGAGCATTTTCCAGCAGGCATCCTTCATAAGTGACTTCAGCGAGTATGCAATTTATAACAATACAGAAAAAGCCGAAAAGATTGCGGTAGCTTTGGATTATATTACTTCATCTAAAAAAAGCAGCAAGCAGCCTTCAATCCAGTATATAGAGCAATCTGTTACAGAAGAGGAAAAGCTGGAAAGCATCTACCGTAATGCAAAGAATCTTATGGCAGAAGCGATAAGCAAAGGCATAGAAGCGGTGCATTCTTATAAAGCCGTAAGCGGCATAGGTATTCATGTTGTCGACTTTAATGACATCGCAAGTGATGTTTCGGAATATCCTCTTCCTGGGAGGTTTAGCTCTGCGCTTCAAAGAAAATTCGAAGAAATTTTTGGCCCTAGGACCATAACGCTAGTGCACTTCGGAAGCTTCATATCGATAAGGCTGAGCAAAAGCATAAGCAACGAAATAGATATATTGGGAAAAATAAGGGAGCTTGAAAGGAGCACGAAAGGTATGATAAGCGGAGGGGGGCACAGCGAAGCTGCAAGCATAAGAACAGCAAGAGACAACATGGCTAACGCGATAGATATGCTTCTTGGAATGCTTGGTGTGCATAAATAAGCTTCAATACGATGCAAGGAATTCCGTTTCTGTTTTTGCAAGTCCATAAGAATATTCCATCAAATCATAAATATTGTCTTTTGTAGCTCCTGCCTCTATTTCCTTCCTTACCAGCTGGGCCAGAACTTTCATCTCGTAGTGCACAAGACGGCGCCTGCTCGAATGGAGCACCCTTTGAAGCTTTGACGCTATTGAAAGAGCCTGGTTTCTTGAAGCCTTGGTTCCGCTGAGCTGCTTTATTACCCTTGGGAAAGCGTACCTCTGGGAAACGCTTGCCGTTCTGGTTTTTGCAAGTGCGACTCCGCTTGCCATAAACGCATTTGCGTATCTCCAATAAGTGTAATACTGGCTCTTTGAAGCAAGATTGTAGAAAAGCGATGCATATGAGAGCATGTCTAGCCCTTTTGCAAGATCCTTATCATACAGATAGCGTGCCGGAATGTTCTCCTCTATCCAGTTCATTACCATGTCATTTTCAAGATCTGTGCTGGCCAGGGCGCGCAGCGGCCCTGCAAAGCTGTTTGCAAGGAATATATGATCAAGAAGATTAAAAACGTCTATCTTCCTATCTCTTATGCCGATTATGTCATAAGCATCTTCGGTGCTGCCCAAAACCGCAAAAAGGTCGTTTATGGCGCTTCTTGCATCTCCATTTGACATTTGCACTATAACCTCAACATTATCCTTGCTTATTTCAGCTCCGAATTTTTTGCATATGTGATTTATCAGGTTTTCCAGCTCGAGCTTGCCTAATTTTTTGAATTCTACATAGTCAACTTTGTCCCTGAGGAATGATATCTTCTGGCTCCAGCGGTCATTCGCTGTGAATATTATCGGATGCTTTGACTTCTCTATCAGCTCTATTATGGCAGAATTTGCTCCCTTGTCAAATCTCGTTGCAAGCTCGTCTATCTCATCCATGAATATTATGTTTTTGTTTCCGAAAAGCGTTGATGAAGTAGATGCTGGAAGGAGCTTCATAGTAATTGAGTCCTTGTCCCTATAGTCGCTTGCATTGAACTCTATCACATTCCAGCCTTCAATGCGTGCAAGCAGCAGCACAAGAGAAGTTTTGCCTGTGCCAGAAGGTCCGTAAAGGAGCAAAGGTCTTCTTTTTTTGCCTGCCTTTATCTCTGCCGCAAACATGCGCACCTTCGATATGGCTTCGCTATTCCCGAACAGGTCTTCGAATGATTCGACCCTGTAGAAATCCTCTATCCTAAAATCTTTTGATCCCAGATTAGACACCGCTTGACCTGATAGAAAAGCTTTAGGGAGCAAAAGCTCCATCTCTGACTATAATTGGTTTGCGCTAATATTTAAATAATAATGCCCATAAGTTTATATTGTACTTATACCAAGTGGTCATATGGCTAAAAGGGCAACTAGTGAGAAAGTACCATCCCACATCGCGCTGATACCTGATGGGAACAGACGATGGGCTCGTTCACACAAATTTAACCTATTCAATGGATATAATTTGGGTGTCAAGAAATTCGTCAGGTTTAGCATATGGGCTAAAGGGCTTGGGGTCAAAATGCTTACCGTTTGGGCGCTTTCCTCAGAGAATCTGCGCAACAGGAGCAAGGAGGAGCTTAGCGTGCTGTTTAGGATATACGTAAAGGCTGCAAGGGATCCGAGCATTCTTAGAATGCTAAAGGACAATCAGACAAGGGTAAATATAATAGGGAATCTTCGCAGCTTGCCCGTAGAGGTAAGGAAAGCGCTTCTCGAGCTCCATAAAAAAACAAAAGATTACAAGGATTTTACAATAAACCTGTTGATAGGGTATGGAGGCAAGGACGATATCGTGCATGCCGCGAGGCGCATTTTGAACAAGTACAGGAACAGAAACATTGACATAAGCGCCGAGGAGATAGAACGCAGCCTGATTACAAACGAAGTGCCCGATGTAGATCTAGTTATAAGAACATCTGGCGAGATGCGTACTTCTGGCCTTATGCCATGGCAGATAGCATATTCTGAGCTTTATTTCTCCAAGAAATATTGGCCGGATTTTGAAAAGGCGGACCTTGTTGAAGCCGTGCAGGATTATTCCAGCAGGGAGAGAAGGTTCGGCAAATAGGCGTGTGTTTAAATGGCTAAGAAGCCTTCAGACCCTTTCGGCGACAACAGCATCTTTATGAAAGGCATACCTCACGTTCAGGTCATGCTTACAATACTCTTTTTGCTTGGAATTGCTGTTGGCATAGGTGCTGTTGCGCTTATGGAATACCCTATGCACTATGCCCTGCTTCATATTATAATAACTGGAATGGTAACTGGAACTTTCGTGCTTGTGCTGCCCACGCTTATTACAGTGATAATATTCAAGGCATTAAAGAGATACGTGCTGCTTAAGCATGTGTTGTTTATAGCCTTTGTGGGCGTTGCCGCGTATTCGGTGTTCATGCTGCTTGGCAATGCCATTTATGCGATAGCGCATAACTATGCGCTTGCTTCTGCCATAATCATTGTCGGCGACGCAAGCATATTCGGCTGGTGGTTTTTCATAAACAAGGTGATATTGGGCAGGCAAAAAAGCGGGGTAATATTGCCGCTTATACAGCCCACGCTCAATATACTTGTATACATACCATACAGCAAGTTCATATTTTCATTCAATACGCCGATAAACGTGCTTCTGTTAAAGCTATACGCAGGCATACTAATATTCCTGGTAATGAGCTATATGATACTCTACATATTCAACAAGCCGTTCAAGAAAAGCATAGGCTTCCAGGGTATAGACACGATGTCGCAGTTCGTGCAAAATTGGCTATTCAATATTGATGTAAATCCGCCGTTCGGGATTGCAAGGATAGGGGTAAACAGCACAGTCGACACAAGCACTATAGTATTCAAGAAGGGCAGCAAGATCAAAGGCATATTCTTCCTGCCAGAGATACACTATGGCCCAATGGGTACGCTTGGTGGCAGCAACTTCCCGTATATGCTTGAAAGGTTTGGCTCTTATAAGTACAAGGCGCCTCTGTTCGCAATGCATGGCGCCGTAAATGTGGACAACAATCCCATAGCGTCTTCTCAAATTTCAATGCTCGAAAAGACCTTGGAAAAAAGCGTGAGAAGTGCATTAATGCAGAATGGTACTACAAGGTGCAGCTTTTACGAATCAAAATACGGCAGCGCATCTCTCAGCGTGCTTGCTTTTGGTGGTTTCGGCCTTGCGACTTTTACCAGGGCGCCAAGAGTAACGGAAGATGTTGAGCCTGCTGTCGGCATGTCGATTAAAAGCAAGCTTGAAGGAATATTCGGCAAAGCAGCTGTGATAGATGCGCATAATTCAAGGTACGAAACGGCGCCCCCGAGCGAGCTTGCCGGGGTAACCGCAAATTCAAATCTTGCAAGAGAATATTTGAGCGCAATTGAAAAGCTTGGCAAGCCAATCCACAAAACCAGATCGATAAGGTTAGGTATTGCTTCGGTAGAGCTATTCAATGCAATGGGCAGGCCAAAAGATCTTGCGCCTGGCAATTTGAATGTTGCAATATTCGCATTCAACGGATTCAAGTATGCAATCATCTACTTCAACGCAAACAACATGCTGCCTAAGCTAAGGGCAGCGATAATAAACCACGTGAAGGAAAAATATGGAATTAATGCTGAAGTTTACACTACTGACACGCACATGGTAAACAAGCTTGATCTTGATGCAGCAAATGTGCTTGGCAGGCATTCAAGCCAGAGAGAACTGCTAAAGATTATTGACAAAGCTGTGAGCGCAGCGATAGCCGATATAGAGGAAGTTAGATGCTATTACTACACCCAAAAAATTAGGAATTTCAAGATATGGGGGCAAAATGCAAGAGAAAGAATTGGCGCAGTCCTCAATTCTGTATATGAAATTGCAAAGGTGCTTGTGCCTGTGATAATAGCAGGGGCTTTCATAATCGCTGCACTGATCATACTTGCAATATAATTCTTATTCATCGTATGAAGAAAACGCATATAAACCTTGCATTTTATTTATAAACCGGTGGTTTTATGCTCAGCATATATGGAAAAAGCGTTCATGTGAGCGATGCACTGAAACGCGATGGGGAGGTTGTCCTTAAAGGCTGGATCTATAGAAAGAGGAGTAGCGGTGGCAAGATATTCTGCATTATACGTGATGTAAGTGGTACCATACAATGTGTGATAGACAAGAGCGCTGTGAGCAAAGAAGAATGGGAGAGCATTGACAAGGCGTACCTCGAGTCGAGCATTATACTCAGAGGTATAGTAAAAAAAGACGAGAGGGCTCCAGGTGGAAAAGAGGTTGAGACAAAGGAGCTGGCGGTGCTGCACAGTGGCGAGCAGTTCCCTATTACAGAATACCAGAGCCCGGAGTACCTCATGGACATAAGGCACCTTTGGATAAGGAGCGAACGCATGAAATACATAATGCAGATGCGCTCTCACATTTTTAAGTATCTTCGCGAGTACCTTGACAAGAATGGCTTTTTTGAGATAACCCCACCGCTGATAACCGTTGCAGGCGGTGAGACTGGCGCAAACCTGTTTAATGTGGACTATTTCGGCAACAAGGTTTACCTTACAGAATCGTCGCAGCTATACGCAGAATCAATGATATACGCGCTGGAAAAAGTATACTCATTCGCGCCTTCATACAGGGCCGAAAAATCCAGAACGGTAAAGCATCTTGCCGAATACTGGCACCTTGAGCCGGAAATGGCGTATTTCAACAATGACAAGAACATGAAGCTGCAAGAGTCGCTGGTAAGCTATGTTGTTGCAAAAATGGTAAAAAATGATGAAGAGGTATTAGGCAAGCTTAATGTAAACATTGACGATCTAAAAAAGATAAGGGCGCCGTTCAAGCGCATAAGCTACGAGCAAGCAATAGATATACTGAATCAAAAAGGCAGCAAAAAGCAGTGGGGCGACGATTTTGGCGTTGAGGACGAAAGGTTCCTTACAATGGAAGAAGACAAGCCCATCTTTGTGCACAGCTGGCCAAAGGAGATAAAGGCTTTCTACATGCCTGTGAACCCAAAGGATCCTAGAACCGTGCTGTGCGCGGACATGCAGGCGCCAAAAGGGCACGGTGAGATAATAGGTGGCAGCGAAAGGATCTGGAAGCTTGACGAGCTTATCGAGCGAATGAAAGAAGCAAAGCTAAATCTTGAAAACTATTCGTGGTACATAGATTTGAGGAAATACGGCTCTGTGCCCCATGCAGGCTTTGGCCTTGGCACCGAGCGCGTCATAAAATGGCTGCTCAATTTAGATCATATACGCGATGCAATACCCTATCCTAGGATGATAAACAGGTTCAAGCCCTAGGGTAATTAGATGCTTTATCTATACATAGCGCTTCTCGCCGTTGCTTTGATAGGAGCGGTTGCTGGAATTGCACCTTTGAAAGGTATCACAAGGTATTACAAAGAGCAATCCGCCAAGCTGAATATCGCGCTTACTTTAAGCATAGCAATTTCAATGCTCGTGCTGTATTATTTGCATTCATTTTCATCATATTACTATATAGTGGCTTTGGCATCTGCGGACTTTGCCATAGCATCGCTGATGCTTGCATTTGCATATGGCAGGAAGCCGTGCGCGTTTACCGGTTATTTTAGCATTCTCGTAGTTGCTGCTTTTGTCCTTCTTGCGCTGCACAGCTTTATCTATAGCACGTGGCTCTTCGGAATAGGCACAATACTTGGCTTACTTGTCCGTGACGAAAGGCGCAAGCACAAAAAAGCCAGGACGGACAGCAGGCTTGAAATACGCCGCGATGTGTTCCAGATAATCTTAGGTGCAATTGTAATAGGCATAGCGTGCTTGCTGGGCTACCAGGCGGGTGCAACAATAATATTTTTGCTCCTTCTTACTGGCTACACGCTAAACAATCTTATATACAATTCGAGGCGCACTAAAAAGCTATTCGTGCTGCTAAGCAGATTTGAAAGAAAGAGCGATACCTATGGCTACGGTGCCGCTTATATCGCAGCAGGCACGTCGCTTATAATAGGGCTTTCAGGCACGCTGGATTTTATGGTCTTTGCGCTTGCTGTACTCTTCTTTAGTGATGCAGTAGCAACAATAGCCGGAAAAATCATAGGTGGGCAAAAGATGCCTTATGTAAGGAATAAAACAGTTGCCGGCTTCGCGGCATTCCTTGCGGTGTCTGCAATATCATATTATGCAATATACCATAGCCTACTGGGTTCTATTTTAATAGGCACTGCAGTGGCGCTTGTCGAATCATACAGCTTTAAAATAGACGACAATGCAACTATCTCTACTGTGCTGGTGCTGATAAGGAACTTGATCGCTATTTTGTATTAGCTTCTTTTGCCTTTTTGAAGAGCCTGATGGCGTTTCTTAGGTTTTGCTCTTCCGACTTTTCATTTTCATAAGGGGTTTCCATTACAAAAGGGCCTGCGCCAAGCATCTTGTCTGCAAACAGGTTAATGAAACCTTTTTCTCCTATATAACCTTTGCCAATATGCCAGTGCCTGTCCAGGCCGCTTCCCAGTGGGTATTTTGAATCGTTGAGATGCACCAGCTTTATTGTATTGGAGCCAACAGTTTGCAGTATCCCACTGCTTATGCTGCTTACAACCTCACTTTTTGAGAGGTCGTAGCCTGCAGCAAAAAGGTGGCAGGTGTCTATGCACATCCCTACTCTTGCCGAGCCTATGTCATTTATTACCTGAACGATTTCGCTTATAGAAGAGCCCATGCTGTTTGAATATCCTGCAGAATTCTCGAGCAGCATATTAGTGTCTCCAGTATTCTCCAATATCTCATAAATAGCATTTTTCAGTCTTTCCTTTCCTGTTGCGGCGCCGCTTCCGAGATGCGAGCCCATGTGAAAAACAAGATTGCGTATCCCTAGTGCATCACATTCATTCATGTTTTGTATTGCGATGTCTATGCTCTTTTTGTATATTTCATCTCTAGGCGATGCAAGGTTGCATATGTAAGGCATGTGTGCAAATGGTGTTATGCTTTTGGAGCGCGTAGTTTCTATGAATTCATCGGCACTTTTCTGGTCAGGGCGGTTGAACCTCCACATCCTTGGGTTTGATACAAACAGCTGGAATACCTTGTAGTTTTTGCTTGCTGCTTCTGTTGCTGCGCTGGCTATGCCCTTGCTTATTGAAAGATGGAAGCCAAAACCTGGTTCTTGCATCGTTTACACTGCTTACGGAATACCGCTAATCAGTTTAATGCAGTTTTATTTAAAAAGGTTGCTTTTCAATTAGATTGCACTGGGGTGTTTTATTGGTTCAAAAAGCTAGGAAGAGAGGGTTCAGTCTTTATGATATCGAGGAATTTTTGCGCGAAGCCGGCGCCCAAAAGGTGCACGAAGGGGCGCTTTTGAGCTTCGAAAAGGAACTTGAGTCAACAGTTGACGAATTGATAAACGAAGCCACGCTGTATGCAAATTACGCAGGCAGGCGCAAGGTGATAAAATACAGCGATGTAGAGCTGATGAAAGAATGCAACAGCCAGCTCAACAAGGCAGTGATACTTAACAACATAAGGCCGCAAAGGCGCAGCACAAGGAAATTCAAGGCAAAAGCATTAAGAATTTCAGGAGGAAGGCAAGCACTACAAAGCCCGCCTCTATGATCCACATGTAAAGCGATACCTCCCATTCCTTGCACTTCTTAATATTCATTATAATATGGGTCCAGCTATAGATTTTTTTGCCGTATGGAGGCGCCATGGTTCCATCAGGCTGCAGCACACCCAAATCTGTTGTGTCAAATTTCTTCCTTGCGTGCAATATGAATTCCACAAACCATGGTATGAAAACGATAACCCCGAATGCCTCCATGTTGCCGACTATCATAAGCACTACTATTATTGCGCCAACAGTATACGAGAAGCTGTCCCCGGGCATAAGGGTTGCCGGATATTTGTTGAAAATCATAAACGCCACAAGCACCGCTATGAATATCGATGATATGAGGGTGCCTATATATGAGCCAAATAAAATGCTATATATAAAGAATCCTATGCCCATCACAAGTGCACTGCCTCCAGCTATTCCGTCAAATCCCCCAAGAAGATTAAAAGCGTTGGCTGCAAATACTACTGCTAGCGGTATTATGAGCAATGGGTAAAATACACCAAAGTTGACGAGCCCTACAAATGGCACATCTACAAAAGCGTTGCCTGCATTTATTGCCATAAGTGGAATTGCCCCCATAAACGAGAGCAATGGCTTCTGCCACTGCTTCAAGCCCTTCCTTATATCCTGCATGCCTGTGGTCTTCTCTGCTGTCCTTTTTACGTTTATGTCGTCAAGAAAGCCTGCAATAGATATCAGCAATACGGCAAGTATTGTGGCGTATATGTATGTAAGTGATGCTACTGGCACATAGAATGGATGCGCAGCCGAAGGGAAGCTTGCACCAAATATATATGTGAGCATGCCCACCACAAAGCCAAAAGCGACAGCCAGTCCACCGCTGCTCGGCACAACGGGCTTGCCTTTTTTGTTGTTATCTATTGCGATGACACCAGATTCAAGCATATAGCCCTTGACAAACAGAAGCGCAACTATTGAAACTATAAAAGATACTATCGTAGGTATCAATATAGTAAGATACGTGTGGTACATGCAACCATTCTATTTATGTTTATTTGGGGTATCAAATTTAAATATGCATGGCTAAATATACCTATAGCATGTGCCCTTGTAGTATAACTTGGATAGAACACGGGCTTGCGGAGCCTGTGATCCGGGTTCAAATCCCGGCAAGGGCGCTTATTGTGGATTAGAGCCTAACCTCATAACCGTGTAGCACCAAAATAGATGATAACTATACTAAAAACTAAAATAAATATGAAAAGAAGCCCATAAAGTGCAATTTTTATTTTTTGGATAGTTTTATGTGCATTGTGAACAGCTATATGTATAATGTAGAATGTTAAGGCTATCCCTGCAATCACCATAAACGCAGAGTCTAAAAGTACCAATAAGGGATTACTCCCCTCAAAGGCAGAACCAACTAAGTACAAAAAAACAGCAAATTCGGTCAGTACTGTAAGAAAGAAGTATCTTTTTTGTTGATTTGGGTTCATTGATAAGTCTATGAATTTTTCCTCGTTCGAATGCTGATGCCTATTCTTTATCAAAAGGGCTATACTCACTATATCTGCTATAAGAGGGGCAATTGCAGCTATACCGAAAAGTATTTTGCCTATTAAAAGAAGACCAAATCCAACCATGAATAATATAAATAGAAATGGCAAAAATAATACTTCTAGCATATGAAAAAGCTTGTCTGGCTGCGGTATAAGGGGCTGTTGGTTGTCATCAGCTTTTTCTTCTGGCAAGTACATTATTTTGTATTTGAAATCAAAGAATTTAAAGATTTGCTATAAAAAGAATTTTGTTGCTAAAGTTAGGCCAAATCAACAAAGCAAAACCAGATATTACATTTTAATATTTTTGCATTTAATATTAGTTAAGGTGTTTTTATGGGTTTACAAACTCAAAATAATACACAGGCATCAGCTATCAATTCAACAACCAAAGCTTCTGAACGCAAAATGATTAGTGGTGCAAGTTTTGCAGCAATGATTATTTTTGGAGGGATTTTGGGCAATGTATTGTTTTATTCTACTCTAGGCATTAGTATTTCAATTATTCTTGTTGTTGGCATAATATTAGTTATAATTACAGGTTTGCTTATGAATTCAGAACAATCCAAATTGATTTATATACTTATATTTTTAACATGCATGACTATACCGCTTTTTGGAGGCCTTGCTTTGTATTATATAGCAAAGCAGAATGGTCTAACCTTATAAAATAAAGAGCACAATAGCAGAAACTACTGTTGAACATTTTATTTTGCTTTTCTTAAAGCGCTTTTTGTATGGTCGTTACTATAGCGACTTTGGGTAGATTTGAATTTAATTAATTTTGTATACGGTGCGCTTACATTCTCAAAGCTGTGAGTGTCAATCTCTGCGACGTCAGTCCGGCAAGGGCGCTGAAAAATTCCAATATAAAATGGTTTTAGAAAATAAAAATCACAACCAAAATAGGGGTGCCACCTAAAAACCGCGGCATCTGCTTCCTACATGTGCCTTCTATTCTGCCAATTTGTATCTCTTTTAGGCAGCCACTTATCATCAACTTTCTTCAAATCCTCTAGTACTCCAAGAAGCTTTTTCCATTCAAATTTTTGTATTTCTACTTTAAGTGCCTTCGGCACGCAATTACCTTTACAGAGCCTTGTTTCGATAGGTTAACTTAAGAAAAGCAACTTAGAATAAAATTAGTGAATCCTTCCTTTCTTCAAGTCTTTTATTACACTTGCGATTCCTTCAACTCTCTCTCTAATAAAATACTTGTTACCACCAAATCCTTTTTTCGTATCTACAAATTCGTATTCCTTGATATCCTTTGTCACAATATCAGATATTATGAAGATTGCACCTGCCTCAATCTTCATGCCTTTTCTCCTATACCTGTCTACTATTGCAAATAGAGCAGCAGATTCCATCTCGACGGTCAATACGCCCCTCTTACTGTAATGCCCTATTTCATCTACGGTCTCCATATACGGTGTATCTATCGTCCAGCTAGGCCCAACCATAAATTTCATGCCCTCTCTTTTCATACTCTTTATAATGTCTCTCGTGAATTCCTTGGTTGGGTATGCATACATCGATTCCCTAGCATAATGGTGAGAAACACCCTCGTCCCTTATGGCCTTAGAGCATACAATGACATTTCCATGGCCTATTTCATCTTTAAGGCTTCCGGCAAATCCGACTATGAGAAAGTGCTTTACACCTTTAGATATCAGTTCTTCAGTTGCGATCCCGGTTATCGGTGCGCCAATAGGAAGATATACTATTGCCAAGCCGCTGCTTCTGCTTAGATACACACCTAAGGAATTGAACATTTTGTCTTTGTATGAAGCTACTCTGGTTCCACCAAAGATCTTGATGAGCTTCCTCATTATCCTTGAAGAGTAAACCAGTACTGCCATGTCTGGTAATTTGACCTTATTGCCTTTTACAAAGTATTGTGGGCTCAACGAAGGCCTTTTAGTGTATTTGCCATTGTAGTGTGGAAACATGCAATTACCATATGCAAAAATCCTTGGTGTAAATAGGTATTTATCCATTCTGTACTAAGTGCTGCAATGCGCGTTTATGCATCGTATTGGTTTAAGCATGCAGTGTTTGCTATGTTAATATCTTAAAGAATTCTACCGACTTCTTCGGTAGTTGAAACATCTATCTATTTTTCCATAAATATGTTCTTGGCTGCAGCGTTGCTGCGGTTTGATGCGATTGGATATTCTGCAGCTGAAGTCTGACATCCTCCCACGAATAAATTCGTGGGGTTCCTTTTGGCTTGGTGCCTACTTGGTTTGAAGGCTCATGGTCGCTGTCGTTCTCAGCGTTGCCATTTGAGGGGTATCAGTGCTCCCTTTGCATGCATCACTGTCTGCATGCAATTGACTCATGCCATTTAAAGGCTGACGCAATGCAATATTGAACGATGCGTTTGCGTCGGCATGGTCTACGTGTCCACAATTGTGGCACACGAATTTTTTGCCTATCCTTGTTCCTATGCTTCCACACCTTGAACACTCTTTCGATGTGTTTTCAGGCTCCACATAGGCAATAGGTATTCCGCATAATCTTGCCTTATATTCAATTAATGATTGAAGCTGTTTGAAAGACCAACTGTGCAATGAATAGTTGAATGACTTTGCATGTCTTTTGTTGTTTCTTATTCCATCAAGTCTTTCGAGCTTGATCATCGCATCTGCCTCTTTTGCAATTTCAACAATCTTGTTTGAAATTTTGTGGTTTAGGTCTTTGACAATATTCCTCTCTC
>JBMFWR010000007.1:0-32711 GCA_049965095.1 Candidatus Micrarchaeia archaeon | reverse complement strand
ATATTGAAATATACCAATAATGCGATAAGTATTGCGAGGGTGAGGCTTGCAAGCAAAGCAGGCAGTAGCCTTGCTCTAAGGCGTTTTGCAGTACCTTTGCTCTTGGAAATGCTGCTTGCTTTTGCCATTTAAACATTTTAATAATCACCGCTTAATTATTTAAACTTTGAAGAACAGATAAATAAGCTAAAAAGGTGCATCAATGAAGATAGATAGCGGCTCGCATCCAATGCTTTACAAGATTGGAGTAAGCCTTGCAAAAAAAGACCCAAGGCTTTTTGACATAGGCGTAAAAGCCATTACACTTCCAGAGGCTGTGCCTGGCAAAATAAAGTTTGCGCTTAGCAACAAGGAGCTCTACAAGCATGATGAGCTTGAACGAGATGAAGATGGTAAGAAGAGAAAAGCATACTGGGTGCCGTTTGCCATTGTAAAAAGAGAAAAAAGCAGGGTATACCCGAAAGGCGTATACAGCATGATTTCAAAGCATGCCTAGGCGAGAGCAAATTTTAAAGTTCGGCGTAATGAAACGGTGGGCCAGGTATGCATTGCAAATCCAATATACATAGTTTGCATTCAATGGTCATCGCTGGGGATTTATAGAAAAGATTTATAAATTAAGAAACATAAATACAATGCAATGGAAAAAACGCGTAATGTCGGTAAGCATTACATTGCATCATACTTCAAAGGACAGGAGACAAATGAGCTAGCTGGATTTGGTGATGTGTTCCTCCGCGAGGAATACATAGATATTTTTGTAAAGTCTGGTAGTAGCATATCTCCTATACGCTTCTCATCAAACATAGAGAGGATAGTTTATGCTGAGCAGCTGCTTGGCAAAAATGCGAGAGTGTCAGAAGACCTGCCGTTACCCGAAGTGAAATTCAGTTCAGCGATCAATGCAATGATGGCAAGGATAAAGGTTGAAGGCGTTGACGCGTACATGAGGGAAGGCGTAACCTACATGCTTGACAGCATAACTGAAAGGCAGATAAAGGACTCAGGAATAAGCTACACCGTAGAAGAGCTAAAATTTTACAGCGAAAAAGGCAAAGTTTTCTATTTCAGCGCAATCTTCTCAAACAGGCCAGAAAATACCCCATATCTTATGAGGTTCAAAAACTTTTTCGAAGACAGGCGCAACCTTCTTTTTAAGCCAAAGGAGAATCTGAGCCCGGTTTTCAAAGATGATAATCTCGACCAACTCTTCATACTGCTTGGCATTTATGAGCCGCGCATGGAGAAGGGAAAAGTATACTTTCTAAATGACGTAGGTGTAATGGGCGATGCAGTGTTTATACAATACAGGAAGTGGGACAGCGAAGAATACATGCTTTTCAGGATTGCATATGGTGCGGATAGCTGGGCAAATCGCACCAAAGACGACATAAAAAATTTCTTCGAAAAATACAAGGGCTATTACTTTGTTACAGCAGAGGACATATATGACAATATGTTTGACTACATGAAGGTCCCTTCAAGCGAAGAGCCGTTTCCAATTTACTTTGAAAAAATATACGGGATTGACAAGGAAAGAGTGGAAGAGCTTATGAGGATGGTGAAAAGTGGTATTAGCAAGTGGAATGAAATAAGAAACGTTAGTTTTTTCAAGCCTATTTCAAAGAAGTTCTTTCCGCAACGCATAATATGAGAATAAGCATTTTGCATACGCTGGCAAAACCTCAGCTCTTGTATATATACCTAAGCGCTATGTCCTCTACTATCTCTACCGCATCTACTGTCCGATCAGTTGCGCCTTCTAAGAGCTCATATATTTCTTTGTACTTTATCAGCAGGTGAGGCTCCTTCTTCATCACGTTTTCAAGCGAATCCCTTAATACATTGTCAGCCTGATTTTCCTGCTTGCTTATCTGTGCGTAAACAGCATTTATGCCATTCATCGACCTTGCTTCTTCTATAGTGGAAAGCTCTTTGAGCGAAGCGGAAACCGATTCAACGCATTCTATAAGTATTTCCGAAAGCCTTTCCATGTACTTGTCAGCTTTTGCTATTGAGTAAACCCTGCAGCGCGAAGCTATTGCTTCCTCTGTGTCTATAATGTCATCAAGCCTTCTGGCAAGGTGCGACACGTCGCTGAATATAAGTGGGTTGACGCTTATGCTGGTAATCTTTTCGAATATGTGCCTGACCGCAATGTCTGCATCGTGCTCCTGCTCTTTTACCCTGGAAAATAATTCTTCTGGATTGAAGGAGCGCTTGGAAAAAGACTCTCTCAATATGGAAGTGCCTGCCTTTATATGACTCATTAAATCTCTTATGTCATCTGCCAATTCCTTGTTTACTAGGTTAAGCTCGTACTCCTTGGAGGTAAGCGACAGCTCCCTCTTTTTTGTTTCAGGCATCAGCGCAATTGTAACAATAAAGCCTGCAAATGACACAATGCCGAGCATGCCGAGCAGCGAAAATTTGCCTATTGAGCTTATTAGCAAGGGGAACAAAAGAGCAGATATTGTTGCACCTAGCTTTCCTGCAGTCGCTGCAATGCCATGGCCTCTGGCGCGGAATGCTGTCGGATACAATTCCACAGGATATACATATGTAGTTGTATTTGGACCATAGTTGGTGAATAAGAACGACAAGCCGTATATGGCGAAGAAAAGCAAGGGTATCGAAGCAAGCATTATCTTGCCGAAAAGGAATATAACAATGAAAGCAATCGAAGTGACAAGGAAGCCGATTGCCTGCATAGAGCGCCTGCCCTGCCTGTCTATCAGTGCTACAGCTATCCAGTAGCCAGGCACTGCAAAAGCAAGAAGGAGCAATGCAGAAGCCTTTATTGGTGCAAGTGTTCCACTAAAGCCCATAAGCGATGTTATATAAGGGGTAAATATACCTGTGCCGTAATATGTTATGTCTACAAGGAACCATGATAGAGAGGTTCCAAGCAATACTGAAGGGTTTCTTTTTATGAATTCATTCAAGCGCGGGCTCTTTTCCACTTTCCTGAATTCTTCAAGGCGCTTGTATAATGGTGTTTCATCCATCTTTTTTCTCAATGGTATGCCTATCAAAGAGGGTATTGCGCCAAAGCCGAGAAGCAATCGCCATGCAAGCGCATTTGGCACGCCACCATATACGAGCACAAGCGAGAGCAGTATGGCTGTTATTATGCCAAAGCCCTGCATTGAGAATGTTGAAGCTATGAGCTTGCCTCTGTCATCTCTGTTGGCATACTCTGCAACTATCGTGGAGCTAAGCGGATAGTCGCCACCTATGCCTATTCCTAGCAGGAAGCGCCACAGCACTAGCTCTATGATGCTCTGGCTTAGTGAAGAGCCTATTGCAGCTATCGCAAGTATTGATACCGTAACCCAATATGTGTATTTCCTGCCAAGCTTGTCTCCTAGATAGCCGAACAGCGTGGGTCCCAGCACTGCGCCGAAAAGTGCGGAACTTGCAAGAAGGCCAATACCGAATGCGCTGGTTTGAAACACACCTTTTATCAGGATCAGCACGGCGCCTATTACAAAAAGATCATATGCGTCGGTAAAGAAGCTTATGCCTGATATAAGCATTATTTTTATGTGCAAAAAGCTCAGCTTGCCGCTTGCTTTTTCGTCCATACTGCAGAACCACCCTAGATTATATGAAAACAAAGGATTAAATTGTTTGGCAATTGGCGCTTTTGATAATTCATCAAAATCCTGCAAACAAAAGTTTATATATTTTACTGTAAAGAATAAAATAGCCTTTTCAATCGAGTGCATCGATGAGCAGAAGAGGCCAATGGTGGTAAGTATGAAAATATACACATATCCAAAGAAACCCGAAAAAGTGCCTGAGGATGAAGACGAAGACGACGATGATGACGAAAGCGACGGCGACTACGACGACGATGAAGGCGACGACGACTACTGAATCGCTTAGTTTGTTTTGTTTGCTTTTTTAGCCGCTTTTATGGCTTTGCTTCTCCTTCTTAGAAAAGTATATAAATATGTAAATAGCATTTAATACAGGTCAATTAAGCTTTTTGTCCGGTGCATTGCTTAATTTTATTTGGTGTTAAAAATGGCTGAGGGAATAGAACTCACAGTTGCAGGCGCACTCGTACCTGACGACGGCAGAGGGATTGCAAGGATAGATTCAAAGGCAAGGAAGCTTCTAAACGTCATATCTGGCGACATAATAGAGATTAAAGGCAAGCGCAAATCCACTGCAGCAATAGTCTGGCAGGCGCACCAGGAGGATGAAGGATTAGACTTTATAAGAATAGACGGCTACATAAGGCAGAACATAGGCGTCGGCATAGGCGACAGGGTTTTTGTTACAAAGGCAGAGGTAAAGGAAGCTGAAAAGGTCATATTAGCGCCGCCAATGAACCAAAGAACCCCTATATCACCAGATTTTTCCGAATATGCTAAGAACAGGCTTGAGGACAAGCCTCTCGTCAAGGGCGACGTTGTGCCCATAGCGATGTTCGGTTATGCTTTTAATTTCGTTGTTGTGCAGGTAGTGCCCCATGGAGTTGTAAAAGTGACTCGCAATACAGAGGTCATAGTAAAGAACGAGCCGGTGCCAGATGCAACTGTTAAAATAGGGGAAGTGCATTATGAGGATATAGGCGGAATAAAGAACGAGATCCAAAAGATCAGGGAAATGGTAGAACTGCCTATAAGGTATCCGGAGCTTTTTGAAAGGCTCGGAATAGAGCCTCCAAAGGGTGTACTGCTTTACGGTGCTCCCGGAACGGGAAAAACGCTGCTTGCGAAAGCAGTTGCAAACGAAAGCGATGCGCACTTCATAGACATATCCGGCCCTGAGCTCGTGAGCAAATTCGTAGGCGAAAGCGAAGAGCGCCTCAGGGAGATATTTAATGAAGCCAAGGAAAAAGCGCCAACAATAATATTTATGGACGAAATAGACGCGATAGCGCCAAAGAGGGAAGAGGCGACCAACGAGGTGGAGCGAAGGATGGTGTCGCAGCTTCTCACCCTCATGGATGGCATAACCTCGAGGGGCCAGGTTATAGTGATAGGCGCCACAAACAGGCCCAATGCAATAGACCCTGCATTAAGAAGACCAGGAAGGTTTGACAGGGAGATAGAAATAGGAGTGCCTGACAGGAACGCAAGAAAGGAAATATTACAGATCCACACTAAAAACATGCCACTGGCAAAAGACGTCAACCTTGACGAGCTTGCAAACCTTACCCATGGATATACTGGAGCAGACATAGCGGCGCTGTGCAGGGAAGCGGCAATGGCAGAATTGAGGCACATATTGCCTACTATAATAAACAAGAAGAGCATACCGAACGAAGTGCTCTCTAATCTTAGCGTTACAAGGAACGATTTCATGGAAGCGCTTGCGCTCATACAGCCGAGCGCCCTAAGAGAGGTGTTCGTGGAGAGGCCCAATGTGCATTGGGATGACGTGGGCGGGCTTGACGAGGTTAAATCCCAACTCAAAGAGGCCGTCGAGCTGCCTGTAAAGAATCCAGAAGCGTTTGAAAAGATAGGGATAAGGCCAGTAAAAGGCATATTGCTTGTCGGTGCTCCGGGAACTGGCAAAACGCTGCTTGCGAAAGCAGTAGCAACAGAAAGGGAATCAAACTTTATATCGATTAAAGGGCCAGAACTGCTGAGCAAGTACGTAGGTGAAAGCGAGAAGGCAGTAAGAGAGGTATTCAGGAAGGCAAAGCAGGCTGCTCCATGCATAATATTCATAGACGAGATAGACGCCATAGCATCAATGCGCGGTTCTGATTACGGCGACTCGCTTGTAACAGAAAGGGTTGTCGATACCCTGCTTACGGAATTTGACGGGCTTTCCGAGCTCAAGAATGTCGTGGTGCTTGCAGCAACGAACAGGCCAGATATAATAGACCCTGCGCTGCTCAGGCCAGGGAGGTTTGACAAGATTATAGAGATACCGTTGCCAGATGAAGCGGCAAGGCTCGAGATCTTCAAGGTGCACACGAAGCGCATGCCACTTGATAAGGATGTCGATCTCAATGAGCTTGCCAAAGCGACAGAAAATTATACGGGTGCGGAAATAGAGAACATCGTCAGAGAGGCAGGAATGAGCGCCATAAGGGCAAAGAAGTCGAAGGTATCGAAGCATGATTTCGAGCTTGCGCTGCAGGAGGTAAGACCTGCAATACCAAAAGAGCTCGCCGACAGGATAAGGCGCTTCAAGGAAGAGCCAGAGAACATGTATAGGTAATGTTATAAAAGGTGTTATTGTGAAGATAGTATATTCAGACCCAAAAAGCGGCAAAAGTGCGCAGATGGAGCTGCCTGATGACAAGGCGGCAGTGCTTATGAACTACAAGGTAGGTGACGCAATAGAAGGTAGCCTCATAGGCCTTAACGGCTACAAGTTCAAAATCTCTGGCGGGAGCGACACAAGCGGCTTTCCAATGGAGAAAAGCATACAGGGAACCGGCAAGGTAAAGGTGCTGAAGCAGGTGTCAAAGAGTGGTAAGAGGAAAGGAGAGTATAAAAGAATGAGCGCGCGCGGCAACACTGTAACAATAGGCATTGCGCAGCTCAATCTTGTGATAACCGAATACGGGGAGAAGCCCGTTGACGAGCTGTTCCCGAAGAAAGAGGCCAAGCAATGACTGAACCTGACACGCTGCACAGCGTTCTGAACATAGGCACATTGGGCCATATAGACCACGGCAAGACGAGCATAACAAAAGCCATAACTCATGTTTTTACAGACAAGCACAGCGAAAGCATAAAAAGGAACATGACGATAAAGCTGGGCTATGCCGATGCAATAATAAGGAAGTGCGAGAAATGCGAAGGCGCCTCAGCATATACCACTGACACAAAATGTGCAGGATGCGAAGGTCAGCCAAAGCCCCTAATGCGCATATCATTGCTTGATTCTCCTGGCCACGAGACGCTAATGGCTACTGCAATAGCAGCAAGCAGCCTTATTGACGGTATAATATTTGCGATAGCGGCAAACGAGCCATGCCCGATGCAGCAGACAAAGGAGCACCTTATGATAATAAACATACTGGGCATAAAGAACGTGATAATAGCGCAGACGAAGATAGACATAGTGGGGAAGGAGCAGGCAAAAGCCCATTACAAGCAGATCAAGGATTTCATAAAGGGCAGCGTCATTGAAGATGCACCTATAATACCTGTTATTGCCAATTTGAACATAAACATAGACGTACTGCTTCAAAAAATAGCCGAAATGAAGCTTCCTGAAAGGGATCATACATCTGATCCTCTGATGTACATAGCAAGATCCTTTGACATAAACAAGCCTGGCAGCGATCCCTCAAAGCTCAAAGGTGGTGTCATAGGTGGTTCCCTAATAAGAGGCAAGCTCAAAGAAAACGACCGCATAGAGATAAGGCCAGGAATAAAATCCACCAAATCAAAAAGAGAGCTATATGAACCTGTAGTGACCGTGATAAGGGAGCTTAGCAATGGCACAGACATAATAAAGGAAGCGCTTCCAGGAGGTCTGATAGGGATTGAAACAGAAATAGATCCCACGTTTACCAAAGCCGATGGGCTTGTGGGCAATGTTGTAGGCCTAGAAGGAAGGCTCCCTCCTGTGCTGAGCACAATATCAATAAAATACACAAAGCTCAACAGGAATGATATTCCAGAGCAGGCGATTGCTTCAAACGAGCCCATGATACTTGGCATAGGCACTAGCACCACCATAGGTTATGTGAAGAAAGTCAAAAGGGACCTTGTTGAAATGGAGCTCAGGCACCCCGTGTGCGCAGAAAAGGGCACAAGAGTTGCTGTGATGAGGAACATAGGCAAGAGATGGAGGCTCACAGGCTACGGGTTCCTTTCATAATGCCTTGCAGTTAGCCAAAACTGGCAAGAGTTGCACAATTGCGCACCTATTTATATGAGTAATTCCATAAATAATAAGTGTGGTAGCATGCAGGCAAAATATGTTATAGATATTGCAAGCAGGCAGATAGTGGGTATTAGCAGCAAGACAAAGATAAAAACGGCGATAGAGCTCATGAAAAATACGAATGTAGGACTCATGCCTGTTGTAGATTCCGGCAAGCTTGTGGGTATGATAGACGAGCAGCTGCTTATAGAAGAGGCAAAGAAGGGTATAGAAGCAAACTATGAGATAAGCACAATAATGAAAAAACCATTCTTCATCGCGGCAAACGCAAAAATAGACGAGGCAATGGACTACATGGTCAAGAACAAGGTTTCAAGGGTGCCTGTTGTAGACTCTACTGAAGGGATGAAGTGCGTCGGAATAGTGAGCGCTACAGAGGTCCTGGAAAGCAAGCTTTCTGAGAGGTAAACGTATCTAAAAATAAATGGCATAAATGAAAGCAAGCGAAAACTCGCAATCTTTACAGAATGCTTAGCAGAAAGCCCACGATTTTAATCGTGGGATGAATGCAGATTAGACAAACACGTAGGTATGTAAATGTTGCTTCAATCAATGCATGTATGATCACATGCCAAAAAACAGGCTACGCTGAAACATTTTGAAAAATACCAAAAAAAGAAAATGCGCAAGTGCGCATCTTTTTTACTTCATCAGTGTTATCTGGATGGCGCTTACCTTGGATCTTGTGCCGTCCTCGTTTGTCAGCTCTTCTGATGAGGTTTTTATGCTCTTCTCCTTCACATCTGGAAGAAACCTGTTCAGAACTATCTCCTTAACGTCTACTGCTCTAGATATTGCATTGCCGCGAGCCTTTATAGTAACCTCGTGCTGGCCGCTGTTGAACTGCGTCACTACCGCAAGCACATAGTTCATCGTTGGCTTCTTTCCTATGTATATTATATTCTCGCTTTTTGCTTCTTCGTTTTGTTGTATTCCATCCATGGTATCACTTACTTATAGGTTAGCGCAATCATATGCTTCTTTTGCATTCGCTTAAAAGGCTGCCCGCTATTAATATGCCACTACATATATTTAAACATTGCTTTTTGAAACCTGCTTTTTGACCTCTTCAAGCTCCTTGTCAGGGTTTATTGCGACTCCGAGCTCTTTGAGCATCTGGAACGGGTACAGTATTGCAATGTCGCGCAGGAACTTGACCTCTTCCTCAATGCCTGCTTCTTTTGCGATCGACATGTTTATGTCTATCGTGCGCAAAACTCTCACCAATATATCTCGGGTAAGTCCTATTATCTCCTCATCAGATAGTTCCCTGTTGACTATGACACTTACCGCTTCGTTATAACCTCTTTCGGCGTATTTTTCATCGCCCTTGAAAGCTTTCCCAAACGCGCGCATGTATTCAGGTGAGACAGAATAAAAGACCTTGTAAAGTATGACGCCAAAAGCCTTGGCATAGGAATCCCTTAGCACTATGTTCACTGCTATAAGCCTCTTCTGCCAGCTGTCAAGGTTGCATATGTAATCGAATAGCGCCTCGAGCTGCTTGTCCGGCTCTCCAATCTTGTAGCCCAATCCTTCTATCAGATTTTTTATCGCTATAGCGTGCCTCTCTTCCGCCTCTGCAAGCTCCATTGCGTATTTCGCATATACGCTGTCATGCCCTGCGGGCTGCATCGCCCATTTCTTTGCGACTTTAGACATCAAATCCTGCTCGTAGAACACTATATTTAGTATGCGTATCAGCGAGCTTACCTTTAGCTGCAAACCGTTAGGCAGTATCACGTTGCCGTTTGCGACTGCGCCCTTCTTCCTTTTTGTTTCTATAAAGCTCATTGCGAATTTTATCGTGCGCATCGGGTTGCCTTTCGCGTACTTGAGCACGTATGGTGTCACCCATACAGGTATATTGTACTTTTTCAATATCGAGCCTATTATTTCGTTAACCTTATCCATCTATCTCACCAGTAAAATCTTCCATGGAGGTTCTAAAATACCTATGTGCGAAGGCTTTTATGCAAGTGTTTTATTTGCCCTTGTGCTTTGCCTTCACCGAACGCCTCATTCTTGCAATGATTGCAACCACTATTATTGCGGCAACTGCCGTTTCGACGTATAGCATGCTTGCATTGCCCTTCTTATTTGATCCAACCATTGCGAAGTAGTTGTTTGAAGATGAAAAGAGCTGGCTGTTGCTTCCGTTGGGCTGCTGCCACTGTTCGTATATTGTTACAGGGTAGCTTCCACTGTTAGCCTGGGTGTCTATGCTCACGTAGAAAGTCACGTTTGCGCTCTGGCCAGGTGCTATGCTGCTGACATAGGCGTTTGGCGTTACTGGCGTAATTGGATATACAGTCTGCAGCGAGAATGAAACCTGCTGTGCAGCCTCGTTGCCCGTGTTGATTATGTGGAACGTCAAAGGTACGTAGGAAGCGCCTGGAGCAAGCTGCCCATACTCTTCGGTTATGTTGAAATCTGCTGTGCCGTGCATTGATATGGGTATGTATTGCAGCTTTGTAGTTGCATTGCGGTAGTTTGCGCTCTCATAGCTTATCCTTACCGGAATGTTGTACATGGTGCTGTTGTCGTTCCTGTTAGCGCTTATGAAGAGGTTTTCTTGCACTGACATTCCCGGTGCAAGGGCGCTTATAAAGAAGCTTGAGACGCTGCCCAAGCTTATTGCGCTGGTATTGAAGAATGATATGCTGACATTTCTGGCAAGCCCGCTGCCCGCATTTGTTACATCAAACTCCAGGGTCTGGTTGCTCCCTGCATAAAGGTTTTGAGGCATCGAGCCTAGCAGCGATAATGCTATCATTGGCTTGTCTATTGCAACATTGAGCAATATTGTGGAATTGCTTTGCACCTCTTTGCCGAACTGGCTTGTATATGTTATTGTTGCATTTACGCTATAGGTGCCATTGTCTAGGTATTGGGAAGGCTCAAGCATGAATGAAAATGGAATCGAAGCGCCAGCAGGCATGTTCCCCAAATAGAAAGTTGAAGGACCTACTACCTTGAACGCGTTTGAGCCCTTTATGCTAACGCTCATGTTCTGCACAAGTCCACTGCCCCCATTGCTTGCGTCAGCGCTTACAACGAATTCGTTGCCTGGTTGGATCTGCACAGGTGCAGCGCTGAGCCCTATTCTTGGCAGGCCATATACGTAGAAGCTTATTGGCATCTCAGATTGCGCAGGAACGTACTGGGTTGTCAGGCCTTGGCTCTGCTGAGCTTCATAATCTGCCACAACATCTATAGTATACTCGCCGGAAGGAAGCGTTGATGGCACGTGGAATTTATATGAAAACTCGTTGTAGCCTATGCCACCATATAAGCCAGTGCCTATTGCATCTATGAGGAATGTATAGGTTGGTGAAACATTTATGAGTGGGCTTTGTGATTCAAGCTGCAGGTTAACGTTCTGTAGCTCTGTAGAATAGCTGTTGTACAGCTGGAACGTTACTGTAGCGTTGCTGCCTGCTATGACCGGCTGCGGACTTATGCCAACGTTGACAAGGCTAAGCGCCCCGTCTGCGCTGCTGCCTGCTATCTGTGCACCTGCAAAAGGAAGCGCCATTGCTAGCGCGATCAATGCTGCTATTATATAAGCTAGTTTTTCCATTTTACCACTCATTGAAGCGTGCTTTTGAGGGCCTTGAAGCCCCAAAGCACCATTATTATCGCAAATATTCCAAGAATGCTGAAATCCAGTATTATAGAGTTAATAGGGTAATAGCCGTAGAGCATCACGCTCCTTATGCCGTTTGTGGCATACGTGAGAGGGTCTACCTGGCTGAGAGGATAGAGCCACGATGGCAAGGAGCTCGTAGGGAAGAACGCACCTGATATAAACCACAAAGGCAGTATCACGGCGTTAGTAAGTATTGAATATATCTCTATTTTGGGCACGCGAGTTGCAAGAAGCAGCGAAAGCCCGCTAAATCCTACTGTAACCATAACCACAAGTGCGTATACCCAAAGCAGCCCTCCAAGCCCTCCTGCAAAGGTTGCCCCGTCAAGCAGGCCGAGCAGAAGCGCTATTGTGCCATTTATAAGGGAAAGCACAGTTGTGTACATTATCTTGCTCACTATTATAGTTCTCTTGTCTATCGGCGCTATCAGGAAAGCTTTCAGGTTGCCCAATTGCCTATCTGTTATTATCGACATACCTCCTCCGAACATTGCGCCAAATACCGATACCATTATTATTATACCAGCTATAAGGAAGCTTTTGTAGCTTATGCTTGTAGCGAAAGTCGGATCCATAAAGACGTTGCTGACGCTTGGTGCGGGCTGGTTCATTATTATGGACTGCTTTGCCATTGGCGCATTAAATTCCTGTGCCATTGCAGAAATGGTCTGCAGCGAAGTGCCAAGGTTTACAAAGTTGTTGCTGTAATATACGTAAACGCTCGGGGTTCCCCGTGGGAAAGACGGCATTATGACTACAACAACATAAACATTATTGTTCTTTAGCATCTGTATCGCCGCAGCTTGGCTGGCCACGCTTGATACGCGCAACGAATGCGATGCCTGCAAGGCGCTCACAAACTGCATTGAAGCGATATTGGTTGCATAGTTGACAACAGCTATGTTTGTGGTGCCGCTTGCTGTGCTTCCAAGATTTCCCAGGAAGAGTATAAGTGTAAGAGGAAATATTATTGAACGCAATATGTTCGCGCGCAGATTGCTCCTGAATATCAGCATCTCGCGCTTGAAAAGTGCAAAAGTGTCATTTATAAAATGGGCCATTTGTTCACCTGAAGCGGATTGAAGAGCGGGAATTTTTCATCTCTCCTGTTTCGTCTCTAATGGTGCTGCCTGTAAGCTTTATGAATACATCGTCAAGGGTTGGAAGGTGCATGCTGATCGCCAGCACTGGTATGCTCTCCTTCTCAAGCTTTTCCGATACACTCTTTATGGTGCCAAGCGGATCCCTCTTTATGTTGGCAGTAACCCTCTCATTCCTTATCTCTGGAGTTACGCCGCTTATATCCTTTACTATTGCGGCAATCTTCTGCGAAAACTTCTCGCTTGATATTATCTCAAGTATATTCTCGCCAACGATGCGCTTGATCTCTGAGCTAGTGCCCATTGCAATGATCTTGCCGTGGTCTATTATTGCTATTCTGTCGCAAAGCGCGTCCGCTTCTTCAAGGTATTGTGTTGTAAGTATAACTGTAATGCCCTTCTTCCTTAGGCCTTTTATATGCTCCCACATGCCTGCCCTGTTTTGGACGTCCAAGCCTGTTGTGGGTTCGTCGAGTATGATAAGCTTGGGCTCGTGTATTAATGTCTTAACTAGGAGCAGGCGCCTTTGCATTCCTCCCGAAAATGTTCCTGCTTTCCTGTCGGCAAACTCGGTAAGCTGCGCTTCCCTCAATGCATTCCTTACCTTTTCGTCTATCTGCGCGGGATCTGTGTGGTACAGTTTGGCAAAAAGCTCAAGGTTCTCCCTTGCTGTCAGATCCGCCTCAACAACAGTTTCTTGAGTCATTAGACCTATAAGCTGCTTTAGCTCCTTGCCGTGCTTCTGCATGTCCATTCCGTTTATCATTATGCTGCCGGAGGTAGGCTTCAGAAGACCGAGCATAAGGTTAAGAGTTGTCGTTTTGCCAGCACCATTTGGTCCAAGTATGCCGAATATCTCTCCCTTCCTTACACTAAAGCTGATCCCGTTGACTGCTGTAAAATCTCCAAATTTCTTTACTAGATTTTTTATCTCTACGAACTCCATAAATTCACTGGTTGAGAAGGCTTTTCATATGTGAAAAAGCGTACGAGAAATCTTTTTTGATTCCGTTAAGACTGAGCCTGCCCTTTGCCGTTAGCGCATAGTATTTGCGCGTTTTGCCTTTGCCGCTTATGCTCATTATTCTTATGTAATGCTCTTTTGCTAATGAGCCCAAAGCGTTATAGACATCGTTTTTCAGCATTTTCTTGTCTTTGCAAAAGAACATTATGTGTGGCTCTCTCTCCAGGTCTTTTAGCAGGCTGTAAGCGTACATGCGCCTTTCGCCTATCTTCTTGAGGAGCACGAACTTTATGATTATGTGCTTTATCCCCATGTCAAAATATTTCTTGTAATAGTCGATAGATTTGGCTACCATGCTAATCTTGGTTTAAATTTAAACTAGTTTAAATTAAAACTAATTTGCAAAGAAACCAATAAATACCTTTGGTGCGCGGCGCTTTACGCGCCTACAAAATTATACCGGCTCGCGTTCCTTCGTGTATATGGTTATGCCTTCAATTGGCCTAGTGATCTGGCCTGCCCTTATTCCATATATTGCCTTTATGTTACGCTTGCCTGCAAGCTCAAGAAGGCGCTGTGTTATTATTCCGTCGAATACAACTGCCTTTACTCCGTCTGTATCCTGCATTGACTGTATAAGCTCCCTTATTGGCACTTCCTTTATCAGGTTTCCTTCATCCCCGTAAAGCCTGCCACGCAGCGTATTGTGCAACTCTTCAAGCGCGTCAATCAGTTTCTGGTCTACTCCTGAAGATTTTGACTCCTGCTTTATCGATGGTATTGAATCCAGAGCGCCCTTCTCATCGTCTTCGTCTATTGATTTTATCGCCATTGGCGCGGCTCGCTGCTCCTCGTTGCGGCTTTCCTGACGCTGTTGGTTCTGGCTCGGCCCAAATATGCGCTTTGATATTGATGAAGGACTCAGTATCTCATCCTGACCTGGGTTTTGCTGCTTTTGATGATAAGGCTCGGCTTCGGGCATGTGCTGCTGCACTACTGGTTGCGTCTGAGGTCTTGAATACCTTTGCTGGTTCTGCTGGCCCTGTGACTGTTGATTATTTTGGCCACTTTGGCTCTGGCCTTGGTTATTGTGATTTTCTCCATTCTGGTGCTCCTTTGAGAGCGCCTGCTCAACTGGCACTTTTGACCTCAATGCTTTTATTATGTCTTTTCTTGTAAGCTCCTCTACTTCCTTGCCGCTTGGGGCCTTTGCTATGAAGTCTATATCGCAGACGCTCATTATGCTCTTTATTATCATGTCTCCGCCGCGGTCTCCATCAACGAACAGCGTTGTTTCTTTTGATCTTGTTAGGTCTATTATCGTCTTTGGTATGCTTCCTGTGGCACCGCCAACTGCTATGCAATTCGATATGTCGTTCTTGAGCAGATTGATTACGTCTGCCCTGCCTTCAACAAGTATAAGCTCGTTGTTTGTGCTTATGTCGGGACCGGCAGGAAGGTTTTCGGGCCCGTATGTCGTTATTGCGCTTGCCTTTACATCAACTTCAACAAGCTCGCTCATCTCCTTGCTGTCAGGTATTTCAGTATTTATCAATGTTTTTAACAGGTCCTTTGCCCTTGCTATTACCTTCTTCCTTTTCTCGTTCCTTGTATCCTCTATCTTCTCAACCTTTATGCTTGTATCAAAAGGGCCTACCCTGTCTACGGATTCTATTGCCGCAGCAAGTATGCATGTTTCGACTCTTCCAAGGCTTGACGGCAAGTAGAGCTTTCCAAAAGTCTTGCTCGAATTTGTCGATGCCTCTATCTCTATTCTGCCGATCTTGCCACTCTTCTGCAGCTCTCTCAAATCAAGATCGCCGCCAAGCAAGCCTTCTGTCTGGCCGAATACTGCACCTATTATATCAGGCTTTTCCACAAGCCCGGATATTTCAAACCTGCATGTTACCATGTACTTTACAATGTCAATGTAAGTCTTAGCCATTTCAACCATCTTTTATGCTAATGGCTACAGGAAAAGATTATACCAAAAATTGCAAGCCATATAGGCGAATTCCAGATTCGTTTGAGCTTACAAAATATCCATAAACATTAATTTTACGCATAAAGTATAACCTTTCTATGCAACCATTGCTTTGATAATATTGAAGTATATAGAAATAAAAAGGTATCGCACCACTACTGCTATAGGCGTATATTTTTTGAAATGAGCCTTGATTTTGCATCTACTATTTCAATGGCCTGTGCAACAGCCATGGATATGTCTTCGCGCATGTTTTCCTTTCTGGCAAAGAACCCCTTCAAGCTTTCCAAGGCTTCCTTGTCGCGCAGGCATGCAAGCGCATCAACATAAGAGCTTAGCATGTGGGTTCCGCTGTTGTACCTTTTCATAAGTGCTTTCCAATTCTTTTTCTCCCATTCCAAAAGCACATATGGTGCTACGGGATTGGCAGAAGCACGCACAGCTACCGTATACGAATCCTGGAACCTAACGCTCTCACCAATAGAGAAATCAAGCGCCTTCCGGAGCAGCGATATCTCGCTGAAAAAGCCCATGCTGCCAAGTATCTTCCTCTGCTCTTCTGGAAGCGCCTCTTTTTTGTAAAGGTTTATGAGCTGTGAGAGTGTAGATGCGTTGCCGTTGAAGGCAGCGGTAGTGTAGACCGCTCCGCTTATGTTTGAGTCAATGGCTTTGCCGTTGAGCTTATTGACAAATTCTTTTTTGAGCATTGCGGCCGCACGCCCTTCAGGCTCCATTATGCCAAGACCTGATAGCAGGGAGCTCCTAAGCATTGTGATAATGCTCTTCTCTCCCTTTTCCTTCTTCATGCCTATTTTGCTAAGCATCGAATTGTAGTATTTTACCGCAATTCCCCTTATCTGTTCTGATTTTTTGTAAGGATAGAATATGGTAAAAAGCGACATGAGGTGCAAAGCAATGCTTAGGCTCATAGGGTAGCTTGCATTGCTGCAGTATTTTTCCACGAATTGCAGATATTCGTCAAGGCTTGCCATGCCCCCGTATACAAAAGCGTACAGATCGTTCTCCACGCCCCAGGAATCTATGTTTGACAGTCTACCATCACGGATAGCCAAGCCTATAGCTTCCAAGTCATTTTTTTCATAAGCGACCCTGTAAACCCCTTTCTGGCCGTAATTTAGCTTTGCCAGGCTGCTTTTTGCATATATCATTGAATCTTTCTTGTCAAACATTTCAAAGCGTACATCACTACCATCAAGATAATGCACAGGTATCGGCCATATGCTGCTGTCGTGAACATTGGAAAGCGCAAAGCGACCTTGTTTTATCGCAATGCCTTTTCCTTGTTTTCTTGAAGTGCTTATATATGGATAGCCGGTCATGTCAATCCACGCAGAAGCAACTTTCTTTGCATCTATCTTTGAACCGCTGGATTTTGCCACTTTGTCTATTGCATCCCAAAGGTCATACTTTGTCGCATTTGAATAAGCATGCTCCTTTAGATATTCGTGTAGACCCTTTCTGAAGTTTTCCTCACCAACATAATCTTCAATCATCCTGAGCACGCTGCCTCCCTTCTCGTAGCTTATTTCATCAAATATTTGGTCTATCTGGGAAGGGCGCTCAACTATGACGCTTATCGGATGCGTGTTTGCAAGTTCGTCAGCTGCGAGCGCTACACCGTTAATCTCAAGGAACGACTGCGTATCTATCTCCCAGTCTGGAAACACATGATCAACAGCCTTATAGCTCATGAAAGTTGCAAAGCTCTCGTTCAGCCACAGATCATTCCACCATTCCATTGTGACAAGATCGCCAAACCACTGGTGTGCAAGCTCGTGAGCTATAGTATTGGCAACCCTCTGGAGCGTTGCTTTTGAGGTCTTTTTCTTGTCTACAAGGAGCTCTATCTCCCTGAAAGTTATTGCGCCCCAGTTTTCCATGGCGCCTGCGGCAAAATCAGGTATTGCGAGCAGGTCAAGCTTTGGCATCGGGTATTTTATACCAAAGTATTTTTCATAAAACATTACAAACTTCTTGGCTAGATCCAATGCCGTAGATGCATAGATGCGCTTGCCAGGCACTGTTATTACGCGCACAGGCATCTTGCCAAGTTTACCCTGAAGATATTCAAATCTGCCAATGCCTATGTAAAGCAGGTATGTTGACATCTTTGGGGTTTTCATGAATTTTACGAGCTTTTTTCCCTGCGCTGCTGGCTCTATACTCTCAATTGGCATGTTTGATACAGCATCAAGATCATTGCTTATAAGTAGACTAAGCTCGTATGTTGCCTTGAATGCCGGCTCATCAAAGCACAAAAAGGCTGCGCGCGCATCAGCCGCTTCGAACTGCGTGGTAAGCAAGTATTCCATTTTGCCTTTTCCATTCTTATAGCTGCTTCTGTAAAATCCGTACATCCTGTCGTTGTTTATCCCTGTAAACTGGGCTTTTATCGTAGCCTTTCCTCTTATACTGCTACCTATCCTTATGGCTATTGTCTCATTTTTAGGATCCTCTAATGCATGCGCATCGTAAACTTTGCCCTGGCTGAGAACTTGAACCTTTTGCACTTTTAGCTCTTTGCCGTTGATTTTTATTGTGGAAGTATCCTCCTTTATGTCTATGTCAATTTCCTCATAGCAAGAGAAAGTGAATTTCTCCATATCAGGCTCAAATCTAAGCCTATACGCAATTGGCAAAACACCCGTGCCAAGGCCTTCATGCTTTTCAGTCACCATTGCAACACCAAATATTACTCATAATTCCTTAAAAGACTCATTATGTCAATAGGGTCCCTTGCAATCACGCCGAGTATATCCTGCATAAGCTTTATGCTGTATTCGTTTGATGGCAGTATGCCCGCATATTTGCCTATCAATGCTATGGCGCTTCTCATCTCATCGTCACGCTTCGCAAGGGCGTACTGCAACGAGCCTGTGGCTTTTATAATTCGCAAAAGCTCAGCTATATCACTATCGTCTTTTTCCTCCCTGCTTTTTGCATATATCCTTTTTATCAATGCCTTGTCTTTCTTGCATGCGGAATCGTAGGCATGCGCTATTATCAGCGTGTACTTGCCTTCATACAAGTCGCCAAAGCGCTCCTTGCCCAACCTCTCGCTAGCAAGCACGTCAAGCAAATCATCGTGGATTTGGAATGCTATGCCTGCATGCATTCCTATATCCTCTATTGCTTTGATAACCTCGTCATTTTGCTTGGCTATTATTGCGGCAAAGTCTATCGGGCCGTAAAGAGAATATGCAGCTGTTTTGCCCTTGACAATATTATAGTAATAAGATTCGTCGACTTTTGACGGGTCTTTTATAATGTGGGTAAACTCTAGCTCAAGGTACTGCCCGTACGCGGTTATTCCTGCTATCTCGTCAAACTTGGCTTTAAGTCTTACTGCTACATCTTTATCATTAAGCGAAAGCAAATAGTCTTCAAATATTCGCCTTGTTGCATCCTCAAGTATCGCCGCATAATTTGACGCAATCTCATAGCCGTATGCGGAGTTTAGCGTGGGCCCGCCGCGCCTAAGAAGCGAATGGTCCTGAAGGTCATCAAATATTAATATAGCTTCCTCTGACATCTCTATTGTTGCTGCCATTTTGACAATTTCTTTTTCTTCGGCGCCGAAAGCTTTGGCTGCAGCAAGAAACAGCAAAGGCCTTGTGTAATGCCCTCCTCTGTCAATGTATGCCGTAATATTCTTGTAATAGCTAGGATCATAGCTTTTTATATAGCCAAGCATCTCCTTTTTTATTGCCGATTTTGCTTCGTCCTGCCAGCTTTTTGAATGCCCTCTGTCTATTGTTCCCATTAAATCATTTCAGCGCATTTAAAAAATTGAAAAATTGAACATATTGTATTTACTATTATAGTTATATAAAAGTATCCTGAAAAATAATTGATTATAATAATGATTTGCATGCGCATTGCATTCATATCTGATGCTGTATATCCATGGAACGTTGGTGGTATAGAATCTTTGCAGTTCAACGAGGCAATGGAACTTGCAAAAGTCCATGAAGTGCATATGTTTTCATTCAAATGGCCTGGCATGAGCAGGAATTTCAAAAAATACGGAATAAATTACAATGCATGGCACAGTGTGACCAGCGCTACCTTTTACAGGCACGGCAGGCGATCAATACGCGAGGCAATAATATTTGCGCTTAGTATGTTCAGGCTTTTCGGGCACAGGTTTGATGTTATCCAGGCAAACGAGTTCCCAATATTGCACATACCTATAGTATGGCTTTACTGCAAGATCTACAGGTGTAAGCTTGTAATAGATGTTGCAGAGGTATGGGACAAGAACTATTGGACCGAGTATCTTGGTACTCTACCTGGCGCAATTGCAAACGCCTTTGCCTCTTGGGCCTTGAGGCTAGGCGACCGCTATATAGCGAATTCATCAGCTACAAAAAGCCTTATGGAAAAAAAGGGTATAAGCGCCAGCAAAATCGATATCTTTTCGCCAGTGCTTTCCATTGACTTGAACAAACGCAAAAGCACTGAAGGAGACAGCAAAGTGATATTCGCAGGCAGGCTCATTAAGGAAAAAAGGGTGGACAAATTCATAAAAATAATAGCAAAAGCCTCTAAAAGGCATAAGGGGCTCAAGGCTCTAATAATAGGCGAAGGACCTGAAAAGGAGAATCTTAAGAAGATGATAAAAGAGATGGGGCTTCCAAACATAGAGATGAGAAATTTTTACAAGGAAAATGAGAAATACAAGCTTTACAATGAGATTGCAGCATCACGCGTAATGCTGCACATGTCTGAAAGAGAAGGATTAAGCCTAATTGTATTGGAAAGCCTGGCGCTCGGCACGCCGGTTCTGCTTCCTTCTTATTCTCCAATACCTAAAGAAGTGAAGGAAATGTGCGTAGTTGAAAACGAAAAAAATATTGACGCAAAGCTTCTGGAAATTCTGGAGAAGAATAATAAAGAATATTACATAAGGAACAAGAGCAACCTCGAGGCTTTTCAGGTTTCTAGCACTCTTGATTTCTACGCCAGGCTCTTCTCAAAGTTGAATAGATAATCAGGATATGCTTCTGGCATAAGGAAAGCTTCTCTTACGTATTTTCCTATTCTTCAAAATTCGGCAATTCTTGATATGATACTCTTTATATCCGTTTGTGTTATGCATTTTAGTGTTGTGTGAGCTGCTTGTAGTAATAGTATGTGCGATACAACAAAAGAATTTATTATGTGCCATGCATTTATAAATTGTGAGCACATGGCGGACAAGATCTATGACCTCGTTATTATAGGAGGCGGCCCCGCAGGCTTAGGTGCCGCGTTTACTGCAGCTAAATTGGGCTTGAAAGTTGCCATAGTAGAAAGGCACAACATGCTTGGGGGAAACTGGACAAATGGGTATGTTCTTTCTATACTCGGCGTATACACATACTCGGGCAACACCAAAATAGTTGGTGGCATTGTTGATTATATTGTAGATCAACTTGAGAAGACCTCGGGCACAAAGGGGAAGATAGGAAATTTTATACCCTTCAGGCCGGATGAGATGAAGATAGTGCTTGAAACCCTGTCGGAAGAGTTAGGTATAGACAAGTACTACAGTTCAATGGTAACTGGCGTAGGCGCTGCTGATGGGTGGATAACTGATTTAGAAGTCACTGGAAAGAACGGAGTTACGCACATAAAAGGTTCTGTATTCATAGATTCAAGTGGCGATTCAGATGTAGTATATTTAGCCCGTCTTGGCTTTATGTCGGGCAATGATGGAAATGGCGAGCACCAAGACGCTACGCTTCCATTCCGAATAGGTGGTGTGGAAGAAAAGAGGGTAATAATGCACTCAAAAGAGCATCCTGATGAGATAGGCGTAGTCCTTGATCAGGATGGCAATGTATCAAGAATTCGCGTATTGCCCAAGCTTGTTGAAACTGCCAAAAAAGAAAAAGAGCTTTACCTGCCTTTTGCAAATTCGGAGTTCCTATTCAATACAAGCAAGCGTGGGGAATTTGTGTGCAACGCGACACACGTGCATGTTGGCGACTTCACTTCTGGCGCTGAAATTGCAAAAATGATAGAAGACGCTAGAAAGCAGATTTTGTCTTCTCTAAATTTCCTGATAAGGCATGTTAATGGCTTCGAAAATGCGTATCTCGTTGATTCTGCTCCATATATTGGGCTTAGGGAAACAAGAAGGGCAATAGGTGAATACATTCTTACAAAAGCAGATGTTATAGGGAATGCGAGGTTTGACGATGCAATAGTAAGGTGCGGCCATCCTATAGAGATTCACGATCCGACAAAAGGTGTTTATTATATACACCTAAATGGAGGGGACGATTCGTGGTATGAAATACCTTATCGGGCCATAGTTGTGAAAGGTGCCAAAAATCTTTTTGCAATCGGCCGCTGCATAAGCTCCGAATTTGAAGCCCACGCAAGCGCAAGAGTCACTGGCACCGCGCTTGGGATGGGCCAAGCTGCAGCCACTGCAGCAATGATAATGGTAGAGAAAGGTATAAGTGCTCAAGAGGTTGACGTGAAAGAGCTACAGGATCGCCTTAGGTCTGCAGGCGCGATATTGTAGTGTTTTTGCTTATCGTGGTTAGATGACTGGAAAAGAGTTTTCCCAAATATACATAACAGGCAATAGAACCGCACTTTACTGTATAATCGGCATGCCGGCGCATCATTCGCTTTCCCCAGCAATGCATAATGCCGCTTTTGAGAAGCTCGGTATTGATGCTGTGTTCTTGGCTTTTGATGTCCCAAAAGACGCGCTGCATCGCGCAATAGAGGGCATGAAGGCTTATGGCATCAAGGGTATGACATTAACCAGCCCACACAAAGAGGAAGCATTGCGCCTTGTAGACAGAGCAGACACCTATTCAAGCGAGCTTGGGGCGGTGAACACAATAATAAACAAGAACGGCAAGCTCTATGGGTATAATACAGACGAGGCAGGATTCGTCAACTCCCTCAAAAGCCAACATGCTACAAGGAGCTCCAGGTATACAATAATAGGCGCAGGAGGAGCAGCTAGGGCTTGCGCGTTTGGGCTTGTCCGCTTTCTTGGTGCAAAGGACATAAGGATAATAAATCGCACAATAATTCATGCCAAAGAGCTGAAGAATGATCTTGAGAGGAACACAGGTGTAAGTGCACAAGTAGCAAAGCTCAGAACACAAGAAGCAGACAATATGATAAAAGAATCAGACTTTGTAATCAATGCAACCAACATAACCCTTGAGAACAGCAGTCTTACGCCAGTAAAGAAAGAGCTTCTAGATGAACACATGGTTGTATTTGATGCAAACTATGTGCCTTTGGAGAACAGGCTCATCAAAGAGGCGAAAGCGAGGGGATGCACAACCATAAATGGTATAGAACTCTTAGTAAACCAAGGTATTGAAGCGTTCAAGCTGTTTACAGGGAGGAATGTAAGTTATGATGTCATGAAGAACGCTGTGATCAAAGTGCTCAGCTAAATGCCTGCGAACAGTCAAAAAAAAGAATAAAAAGAAGCAAAATGCCTCTCTTCACTTTTTGCCTCTCTTTGGCTTTGGCTCCATGCTCTGTTTCTTTACAAGCAGAGTAGGTGCGAGTAGCATTGACACTATCTCAATAGCCAGTACTATTATTACACCTGCGGTTATAGTGGCCATGCTACCGAACTCCTGTCCAACCAGCACAGGTATAAATGCTACTCCAAGATTTGTGAAAACACTGTACATTGATGTAGCAAATCCCGCCTGGGCTGGGTCTGAAACGTAGTTTGTTGTAGAAGTCATGGCCATAGACCAGTACGCGTTGCCAAAAAAGCCGAAGAGGAAGAAGCCTATTGCTATAAGGAATATTTGAGTAGTATATGCAAGCCCTAGTGCCATGAAAGCCACGAAGACGAACATCAGAACGCCGGTTGTAATGAGCCCCGCCCTGAATTTTCCATACTGCTCAAATATCGGTGGCAGTATTATTGCGCCTAGTGCAGAGCCAAGAAATGCAAGGCCACCAAGCAGTCCGCCGTCAGCCAACGCTTGGCCAACAGGTATGCTATGCAGTATGAGCACGGTGGAAGCTATTCCTCCGAACATTACAGACATGGAAGCTATTGAAAGCCCTACATACCAATTCTTTATCATGCCAGGCTTGAACGCGCCATGTAGCGACTTGCCCTTGTAGTTGACAGGATAGCCACTAATACCTACAGCAATCCATACCAGTGCTATAAACGCAAGCACTACTGTACTCCAAAGTGCTCCTGATAACCCAATAGAGCTAAACAGATCAGGGCCGAAGAATGCACCAAAGGCCATTCCTAGGAACAAAAGCCCCACGCTTATTCCTATCACAGTGTGGGAGCGCTCCTTGAACATGGATTCAGAGATGCTACCAACAGGCGCCATTGCAAGAGGGTACGCTATTGCAGCTATTACACCTGTAACAAGGAAGTCTGCATAGTTAGGTGAGATAGCCCTTCCTAGCAATCCTATAAAAGAGAGTATGGCAGCGGAGTAGAGCGCAGCTTTGACAGTAAACTTTGCCGATATGTAGCCAGCCAAAAGCCCCAGCACCACCATCGTATAACCGTACGTAGTTACTAACAAAAGTATGGAGCTTAAGCTTACCCCAAATACCTTACCCAAAGCGGGAACGAGTGGGGCAAGCATAAACCAGCCGAAGCCAATTGTAAACAGAAGGAACCAGTATGGGAAAACCTTTGTCCAGTTACTCATCAAACCACCAAATATCATACTGTGTAAGAATTTATAAATGTTTCTGCTCCTTCAATTTAATAACCCTAACAAAATGAGCAAAACACATATCATTTATCTTCTGCAACGTGTTCTTGCGTGAACCTGGATGCAATTTATAAAACTACCATAAGCATTAATTTGCCAGCTCGCTGCAAAAAGCATTAAAAATGTAGTGCCCCTAATAGAAAATAATGGAAATGCAGCAAAACGAAAATGTGCAGCATCACGAGCTTCTGAGGATCTTCATATTCATCATTGTTTTCGCAGTAATAGTTGCGATATTTTATGCATCTCTGCTGTTCCTTAACGTTGATAAAAACTACGCTTCTTGGATAACTTCCGCTGTTGTGCTCGTATTTGGCACAATGCTGATAGCACTAATTACACATGGTATAAAAGAGTACATAACCAACAACGGTGTAAGGCAAGAGGCATCTACAATATCAAGTTTGTTCGGCATTGTTGCTTATACCACGCTGATAATCATTGCCTTGTACCTTATGCACATAAACGTTACCGGCCTGCTTATAAGCGCTGGTTTCCTGGGCATTGTTCTTGGCCTTGCAGCTCAAGCCACTCTTGGCAGCGTGTTCTCTGGAATCTCAATGATAGTTGCGAAACCTTTTGAACCTGGGGATTACGTAACTGTGCAGACATGGCAGTACAGCAAAATGCCTTCTACATATCCCCATGAGGAATTCATACCTGGCTACAATGGCGTTGTGAGCAGGATAGGCCTGCTTTACACAGAGATACTTGAAGATAATGGGATGCCCCTTTATGTGCCAAACAGCATACTTAACCAAGCACTTGTGATAAACCACAAGAGGTCCGTCGAAAGGATGACAAGGCTTAGGGTAGAGATAGAAAGCGGCGTTAGCTTTGTGCAGCTTAAAAGCGCTATAAGGCGCATACTAAAGAAGCATGGTGCAAACAGAAAAGCATCGATAAAGATAGAACACATATCAACAAGCGCTTATGGTGTATCCATATCATACAAGTCAATGGAAGACAGGCAGGTTGAGGACAAGATCAAAAATAATATAATGGAGGGTATACTTGCGTTTGCACAAGAGAAAGGCAAGAAACATTAAGAATGGTGAAAGAATGGCTTTGCAAGCAGGCAAAATGGCGACATCAAAGAACGGCACTGAAGAAGAAGCAGGAGATACCTTCAAAGGCTCTATATCATCGCTGCTCAAGTTTTTCTACATAAACGAGGTGCCGTCATACGGCAACAACTTCTTTTTCACTATAGGTGTTTATCTTATTGAATTGTTTGGCATACTTGCAATAACAGGCATGATAATGCTGATCTTTGGGCCTTACTGGTGGGATCTGACCACGTGGGGCACATTTGTAAGGAGCATACATCTATGGGCTGCCGAAGCCTTCGTGACGCTCATATTGATACATTTTACCGTGCAGCTTTTTACCTCAGCCTACAGAAAGAAGAAGATTGTATGGATGATAGGTGTAATATTGTTGCTGCTGGTTTTCCTGGAATACGCTTTTGGAATAGGCCTTCGCGGCGATTTTGTTTCGCAGTGGAATGACAAGGCTGGTGCGGATCTCTGGAACGGCATGGGCTTGGGCTATTGGGTAAACCCTCTTAATAATGGGGCACTTCTTGGCTGGCATGTCGCAATAGTGCCAATGCTCTTGATAGTGCTGATATTTGCACATTATATGATGGTCAAGAGCAAGGGTCTAAATACACCATACAGAAGCGACATACCATATACAATAGTAAGCGCGAATCACAAGGCAATGTACAGGCGCATGACATACATATTCGCAATAGTCATGCTCTTTGCAATATTCCTTAGGGCTCCTTATGTGCCACCTTTGACAATCCAAAGCATAGCAAATTCAAGCCCTTCGATAATGGCAACTACGCTGCTCAACGAGCTCAACCAGAGTTCTCATACCTCCACATATCTTGACACCATAGACCCTTATACATTCAATACTTCTGAAGTTTACGTATCAATACCATATGAAGAATATGTGAAATCATATCCGGGGCAAAAGGACTGGCTATCCAGTTATTACGCCATGAATGCAACCCAACGCAGCATCGAGCTTTCAAGCGCATATGGATTTTTTGATGACAACTGGACATTTGCCAACGCTTTCAATTCTACTAATCCATTAATAGAAACAGTTGCAAGCCTGGTAAAATCGGCACAGGCTGGAACATACCAACAGCTCCTGCAGGGCGAAGCTGCAAGCGGTCTTGACTATACATACGTGATAAGGTTCCTTTCCGATAGCAGGGTATTGCAAAGCACTGCACGGGCTTACGGCTTGAGAACATCGCAGCTTGGAATGATCAAGGCTGGAGGCATGTGGTGGCAGATTGGAAGCTACTGGGTGCTGCCATACAACCTTCTTGAGATAATTACAGCAGGAATACCATGGTGGGGCGACCTTGAAAATGGAACTCTCGCAATAATAGTATTTGCAATTTTCCTGTTTCTCCCTTACATACCATATGTCAGAGACATTCCGGACAAATTGCACCTATACAAGGTTTTTTGGAACAGGTATACAGTGCCTGAGATGAAAAAGGGCAAGAAGTGATGGAATGAATACTTATTATATAGTGGTGGCATCAACATTGTTCATAACATTGCTATCCGCATTGCTGTCCGCACTGCTTTTTTCAGACTATGCAAAAAGGAAAACCTTAAATTACCTTTTCTGGGGGCTCGGCCTTGCCTTGTTTGCCCTTGGCACTTTCATAGAAGCGCTTTTCGCTGCTGGAATCTATGGAGCTCTGCTTGCAAAATTCTATCTTCTCATAGTGGCAATGCTTGTCGTATCGCTTGGCGAGGGCTCGATAATGATGCTCAAAAGCCATGCTGCAAAATATGCTTACTCTGCATTTGCCATTTTTTCTTTTATGCTTATGATATATGCGCTTGCGTATTCCAGCATAGGCAACATAGTTAGCAATTATATTGTTTACGGGGTGTTGCCGCTGCCGGTGGTTGTTGCATCATCAATTGCCACATTCCCTGCTTCCTTGGTCATAATTGCAACTGCACTGCTATCCTACTTGAAGACCCACAGCAGGAAAATGCTCAGTATAATACTCGGCGTAATAGTAGTGAGCATTGCTGGAACCCTTTACATAGTCCAGTTCCCTGTATTGCTTTACTATGCAGAAGCATTAGGCATTGTGCTGCTTTGGATAGGGTTTTATTCAGGTCGAAAGAAATAACCTCAAGAGGAGCGTGTGCGAATTTTTTACGCATGTAAAATTTTTGCGCATGTGCCATTTTTTAAACATAAGTGTGCAGTCCAAATATGGCAAACAAACTTGGTGTGGTACTGGGATTAATAATACTAGTAGCTGATCTCTACTGGACTGCAACAAGCTATAACGTTGCACTGTGGCTTGCACTCGGCATAATAATACTGGTCGCTGATCTTGTATGGATTGCAATTGATGCAAAAAGCAAATAAGTGGTGAGTTGATGAAGCATGTCGTCTTGCTGTTGCTATTCGTGCTTATTGCAATGCCTGCGGTGTTTGCCCAGGGCTACGGAACGTCTGAAATAACGCTAAATGCTACGCAGGTTACTCTTGTTCAAGGTGCTAGCGTCAAAGTTCAGTACTCTGTAAAGTTGTATAGCGGTTCCACATGGGGCACTACGATAAGCCTTGAGAATTCTTCTGCGCTTTCTTCTGAAGGGCTTTCAGCAAGCTTTTCAAATTCGTACGGCGATCCCACTTATACTGGTATTATGACAATAAGCGCTTCAGCAAATGCCCAGCCAGGCAACTACGTTGCATACATAGAAGCAACAGGGGACGATCCCTCGATATCTCCTGCCATTCTTAACATAAATGTTGAAAGTGCTTCGCCTGCAATTCCAACCAACCTATTGCCAAAATTCGTGCTTATAAACTCAAGCACTAAGCTCGTAAACGGCAGCACTGGTGTCACAGTGTCGGTTGCAAACAACAGCATAACTGCAACTGTAAGGCCAGGTACATACGTGATGATCGGCAATTCTATATTGAAGCAGTATAATTTCACTCTGGCTCTTTTCAATGCGTCTGGAGTGCCAAGCCCGCCAAACGAAAGCTACTATGTGCCAGTAGGCGCATACGCTTTTGCCGTGAATGGCAGGATTAGCCCTCTTATAGAGTTTGTAAATGCCAGTGGAAAGCCAATGCCAATAATAAGCACTGTTATGGTCAAGCCCAATATGAATATAACAAGCTGGACCTTCCTTGGAGGCACATTCAACGGCACTGTATACATTGGAGGTAAATATGCATTCGCAGATACATGGAAACGCATTAATAGTACTGCCATTACAAATACTGCATTCTTCAAACCTGTAATGTGGGTTTTCGAGCTCTACACAAAGCCCAACACAACATCAGTACCAGCAACACAGCCCCAGCCTGCTGCTTCAAGCCCGACAAATAGTACAAGATCTGCGCCAAGCAACAATGGAAATAATGTATTAGACATTGCAGCTGCATTGATTGTAATCATAGTAGTAGTAATAGCAGTATACTTAGCACTGAAGCCAAGGAAGAAATAGCAATAATAAATACTGGCATGCAAGTGTTGCATTACCTTTTGTTTTCATTTTTGCTTTTTGTGTTCTGCCCATTTGTTATCTGCATTTAAATCAATTGGCTAGCCTGTAGATTCTTCCCCTCCATTGGATCTCGCGCATTTTTGATGCTTTTATAAGATTGTAAAGGTATATGAAAGGCATTATTGCCACTATTGCGACCACGTTAAAAATATCATTACTACTCTTGCTATTGCCATACAGCCTAATGCATGTCTTGGCTTCGCTTATCCCAAAATGGAGGAGCAAAATTGCAAAAGCAGGGCCCACAAAGATCGAGCCTATCACACCTGATGCAAAAAGTATAATTTCTGCAGAATAATAGGCAATCCCAAAATAAAGGTTTTTCCTGTAGCCAAGTAGAGTAAAAGTAGTTTGCCTGTTCGCCCACTCCATAAAAGTGTCGAATGTTTCTCTCACATAAACAACTGGGGCAGCTTCTTTTACGTACTCTATCATGCCTTGTTTTTCTTTTGCCCTTTTAGTTATACTTATATCATCAGAAAGAGAATATTTTGAATCGGTAAGAAGGTGTATAAGCCTGCTATCTGCAAGCTCTCTTCTAAAAGCAAGAGATCCACCCCATCCGAAGCGCGTAATTCTGCTTTCAAGAAGGCTCTCTCCTACGAGCCCCCACACCTCTTTGGCATACGACCAAAAGCCCCCATTTATAGGAATAAACTTTGGAAATGTTGTTGATACTAGTATTTTTTTATCTAAAAGCGGGGCAATAAGCTTTGCAAGCCAGTCATTTTTTACCTTTATGTCTGAATCAGCTATTACAAATATATCATAGTTTTCGAATTTTGAAAGCGCATATGCAATGGCTCTGGACTTTCCGCTGCTCCTTTTCCATGGGCCTCTTGCAATTGCGACATCTATTCCAACGCTTTTTGCGACATTTACAGCCGAATCTGTATGCGAATCTGCTACAGCTAAAATTCGGTAATTTCTATATCTCTGATTTTTTAACGATTCAAAATTTTCTCTCTGCTTTATATCATTTCCTTTTATTGGCAGTATCACAAGAACTTTCTCCTTTTGGGAACCATTTGCAGCATTGCTCCTTTTCTGCCTTGTAAATAATCCTCTAATATCGAGCAGCAGAATAGATGCAAAGACAGCTCCAATGAAAATGTAATAAATTGATGCAAGCGACATATTCAAGGTTTCGCCAGAAGCGGTTAAAAATCTTATTCACGCGGAAGCGCATTGCAGGTATATTTTGGTGACTCCTAGTCTCTTTGTTAAAGCAGAAAAGCACTTCCCCAAATACCTAATAAGCGGGTTGCGGGATCTTCATCAGTGTTTTCAAAATCCAACTTCACAATAAAGGCTAAGCCTGCACCACTTCCACGCCATTGTTCTGAACAGCCACATCAACCTGTTCAATACCTTTAATAGTGGACCAGTATTTTTTAAGACTGGCAGCTTTTGATTCGCCGATGCATATTGCTGCAATTGCATCCCTGCCACCTGCTCCAGGAGTCCTTGCTACATGCGCTCCGTTTTTCTTGCTGTTTTCAATAATATGTGTTAGGTCATCATCTTCTATGCTTGTATTGCTCAATATGCCAAGTTCCTTTGTTGCAAGTCTGCTTGCATCAAACTCCTTTTGGAATTCAAGGGCAACTTCTTCTGAATAACCCTCGGTATTTATTGTCTCAATCGCCCTGACTGCTTTCAGTGCGGAAGATGCTATTTCCTCTATTATCTCATGGTATTTTTCTTGATTGCTCTGCTTGAATTCATTGACATGGCTTACAAACCTTGTAGTAGAAGCTGATTCGTCAATAAAGCTTGCCATAGCAGTTAAAAAATCATTTGGAAGTGCAACTTTTTCTATTACGTAATCCCATTTTGCGTCAACGATCTTTTTCACGTCTTCAGCCCCAAAATCCTTTGGGAAATTGTCGATAATGCTTGGAGAGTACCTTGTGTATTTTATGCTTCCGTGAACCGCAGCAGCAATGTCAAAACCGCTTCCTATTTTGCCTGTTGCGACGCTGTGGGCAAGCTGGGCGAGTTTATGGAGCGCGTCTTTTTCATGAAGGCTTATGCCGTAAAGCATCAATATTGAAGCTATCGAAGATACTACAACCGCGGCACTGCTTCCAAAGCCGCTCTTTACAACATGCTTGGAGCCATTGGATTCTACTGTCTTGTATGACATTGCCTTGTCGTTGAACGTCGTCACCTCTAAGCCAATTGGCTTATAACCGAGGCTTGTTGCATAAAGCGTGGCCATCTCAACCGATGTTTCAAGCAATTTTAGCTCCTCTGGCACGCTTATTGAAAGCTTGCCGCTACTCTCTATGGTGCCTTTGCAGGCATCACCAAACCCTCTTGCCTTCAATACCACATCATTTCTGGAAGAAGCCTTTGCAACAGAATGTACATAAGAGTTTATTGTGGTGACAAAGCCGATGTTTGGTCTTTCCAATACCGCATAGCCTCCAAGCCACAAAACTTTGCCAGGCGCTTTTGCCTCTTTTACAACGTCCATTTTGCTACCTATATACTAACGTATTTTTCAAGTATGGATTCTGATTCAGGCAGAATTCTTGGACCATCACCAACTCCTGCTTCAATAAGCTCTGTTATTCCACTTATCTGCCCCAATACACTCTTTACCTTTTCTGCATTTTTCCTGAGCGTTATTATGTGTGCATTTGGACCAGCATCAAAAGTATATGCTGCAATTATGTTTCCATTGGCGCTGTTGAGCTCATGTATTGAATTTATTATCTCAAATGAAACATCATTCAAATATGTTATTGGGGGCCAGGTATCAAGCATCAATGCATGCATGTTGTTGCTGTCTCTCATTGTGATTGTGGCAAGCGCATCAAAATCCCTTGAAAGTATTGCCTGCTCCAAAGCTTTGCACGCATTTTCAGCATGCTTTGGTCTAGATTTGTACAAAATGCTTGTTTCTACAGTCTGCTTCATGCCTGCCCTTGATGAAACCTTCTTCCTTGATTTTGAAACTATTGCTATTATGTCGATTATCTCTGGCCAGTGTGACGATGGGGCGATCTGCCTTATTGATGAATCTAAGCCGTCATTTTGTATGCCCTTTTCCCATTTTACAAAGCCACCTGCAAGGCTCCTGCACGAGCTGCCGCTTCCCTGCCTTGCTATGCGCCCAAGCTCGAATGTGCTCATGCCCAACTCCAAAGCATTGTTGGCAGCAAACACCATCGCGCTTATGCCGCTTGCGCTTGAAGCCAGGCCTGCAGCAGTGGGAAAAGAGTTCTCCGACACTACAGCTACTTTGTATTTTACTCCTGCCGCCGCCCTAAGCATATTTATCACATTAAAGCGCTCCTTTATGTCATTTTCCGAAAGATCCTGCCTCTCGCCATTAATGTAAAATACATCTTCGTCAAGCTTGCTCGAGAATACAATGCTTGTCTTTGTGTTGAGCTTTTCTCCAAGGGTAATGCTTATAGAGCTGTTCTGGGGTATGATGAGCTTTTCGTCAGCTTTCCCCCAGTACTTTATTAGGGCAATGTTGGGCGTTGCAATTGCGGTGACAATTTTGCCATCTATGCTGTTTTCCTTACCCAATTGTATCACGTTGTTTAAAATTCTAATATGTATTTAGCATATTTTAGCTTAAAAACCTTGCCGTGGCATACCACAATAATAGAAAAGCATGTTGTATTTTCACATAGGATGGCATATTTTATATTGAAGTAACATTTGAGAAAGCAGTTGCTATTTAGAATTTTGTCAAAAAATTATTATGTGGTCAAGATGGTTAGCGAAGGAGATAAAGCACCTGGTTTTTCGCTTCCGGGAAGTGATGGTAAGATCCACAG
>JBMFWR010000006.1:0-33699 GCA_049965095.1 Candidatus Micrarchaeia archaeon | reverse complement strand
GCAGATTCGGGATACGATGCGACAGACATATACCAGGAACTGCATTACGACAACGTGAAACCGGTAATTGCAATAAATGGAAGGGGTTTTTACAAGTCATCTGTGCCAAAAGACCCAGAGTACGGAAAAAGATGGTCTATAGAGCGTGTATTTTCGAGACTAAAAGAAGTTTTCGGATTGTCGGAGAACAGATTTGCAGGAATAGAAAAAGTCACAGTCCATATCTATTCCTGTTTGATTGCGTATCTGATAAAATACCTGTAAAAAAGAATGTGGTGGTGAAATAATTGGGAAATATCAAAAAGGTGTTCAAATGAGATAGATACAAAAGTCAACTTCCTATAATAGTTTTGCTACCACTATATTTATATATTATATCAAATAAAGTTTATTAACCCTCTTGTATTGGGTATATGGCGTGGCTTTGCCATGCATAACGTTTTGAAAAGGTGTTAGATTGAGAGGAAGAGAACCACTAGTAAGATGCGAATCATGTGGAAGGACCGTGCCGCGCAACAAAGCTGTTGTATTTGAAAAAGCAATATCTTTCAATACTGAGCTTAAAAACGCAAACGATGTAAGGTTCTTCGAAAGGAGGAAGGTTTATTACTGCATAAGTTGCGCAAAGCACCGTGGCATATTTGAAAAGCTCAAGAGGCAAGCGATAGAGCGCTCCAAGAGAGAAGTTTGAATGCCTTTAGGTGTGCTGTGTCAAAGTTTGCACTCTGAAGCCGCTTGGTGATGCGGATGCCCATAGACCCAAATAGCCTGCTGATATTCGAAATGAGGGAAGAAGAAAAGGTGAAAGGCTCCGCAAAGGGCAAGGGCGCTCCAAAGCAGCAATTTGTGCCTGTTCAGCAGAACCCGCAGCAAAAGGTAGAGCAGCAGGTATCCAAAAATATCGGCAACGCAAGCAGGCAGAGCCAGCAGGTCCAGCCTCAGAAAGAATACAATCAGCCGCAGTCTTCGGTTCAGCAAAGGCAGAGCCGCCCGGTTCCACAGCCTCCAGAGCGCAGCGTTGGCAACCAGCAATATGAAACAGGCAACGGCCTTGGTTATGTAATAAATCCCCCGAGCGAGGACGAGGTTGAAGAAGCGTTGGGTGTTTCTGTTGACCGTGCCGCCACTACTGCAATGGTCAGCGGCAAGAAGAAATACAAGAACACGAGGAGCGAGCAGGAGAGCCGCGAGGCTGCAATGGGTTTGTACTGTACATGGCATCCGTGGAGGCCAGCCTATGCGGTGTGCGCATACTGCCACAGGCCTTTCTGTTTTGAGGATTTGACAGAAGCAAATGGCAATTACTATTGCCTTGAAGACATAGACAAAGTGGCTGCAAAGAGCGACTCTACCGTATATGTAAAATACAATAATCTTGGCATTGTTTCTGCAAGCCTCCTGCTTGCGTCTTTTGTTGTGTTTATATATTTTGCAGAGCCGCAGATTTTGTACATGGTAAAATATTCAAACAGCGTTGGAATCCTGGAGTTCTTGTCAAAGTTCGGGGGCAATTTCGGTTATGTTTTCCTTGGCGTGCTGCTTTCCATACTGATGGTTGTGGCTGGAGTGCTGATATTCGTGCAGTCGAGGCGCAGCTTTATTGTCGGGCTTTTTGTGTCGTTCGGATCAGTGGCGCTTTTCAGCTACCAATACCTTAGTACTGGAACTATGTATGCTGCAATAGTTAGCGTTACTTCATTTGCCAGCTTGGTATCGCTGCTTTATTCCAGAACCGCATACGAGGGTAGCGAGATAGAGGATTTTGCAGAAGAGGAAGCAGAATCTCCTGGCGAGGTATACCCGACGGAAGTGCCAAATATTGGCAGGTTCTAACTCAGTTCTAGCTCTTTTGCATATATGAAAAAAAGCAAATTGCAATTTTGCAATTTTATTGCATGCTTTCAATATCTTTTCCTGTAAGGCTTTACAAAAAGGTTGAACCTTTCGTTTCCGCTTATCTCAGAAACTACTCTTTCTGTTATGAGTTTGGCTGGGTCCTGGAGCAGTGGTATCCTTGTGCTTATATCTGCAAAGCTTTCGAATGGCTTCTCACTCCTTGCTTTTAATATCGCTTCAAGGTGCTTTTTGCCTATTCCAGGAAGCAGCTCTAGGCTATGCTCCCTTATGTTCAATGGCCCTGCGATGTTGAAGAAATCAACAAACTTCTTTTCGTGCTGCTTGACTATCATGCTCACTACATTGTTGAGGGAGCTCTTGGCAGTTTGGGTAAGCTCATCGTAGCCTATCCTTGATTTGATAAGCATTATCTTGTCTCTTTCGTTCTTTCCTATGTAAACCTTTTCGCCTATGCTCAATGTGGTATTCGGCTTTGGTGTTACTTCAAGCAGAGTAAACCACTCCTCGCCTATAAGCTGCGCAACTGGTTCTGCTCTGCTGGAAAAAGACTTTCCGCTAAGCATAAAGTCGAGCACATATGCATACTCTTCACGCTTTTCAGATTCTTGGTTTTCCATCTCTCCACACCATCCAAAGGCATTCAAGCACTTGCTTTGCCTTTCACCACTTCAAGCACTTTTGCGACAGTCTCTTCGTCAAGGCTGTTCTTGCAGCCTGCAAGTATCTGCTTGAGCAGCATGATATTGCTTGGCATTATCTCCAATATCTTTGCAATGCACTCGTCTTTTATCTGCATCTCCTGAAGCTCCTTCTTGACCTTTGAAAGCTTCTGCTTCTCTGCAGCAAGCTTCTTTGTGTGCTCCAGTGCTATCTGCTGCTCATAAGTAAGATCTCCTGAATCCTTCCTGCTCTCAAGAATGTCGAGCACTTCGTCTATCGTTGCTACCTTCTTGTTTATAATGCCCTTGCCTATCATAATATCAACTACTTGAAATAGCGATCAAGCTATTATAATTTACCCCCAATATATTATAAATGTTAACTATTAAAAGCTTTCATGCAGGATGGTTGAATGGATCCAAAAGCTATGTATGAAAGTGTGCTTGCCGAAGTGAAGAAGCACATAGCGGGCAAAACCGATGTGATAAAGCTAATATTCATAGCAATAGTGGCTAACGGCCATGTGCTCCTTGAGGGTGTGCCAGGGGTTGCAAAAACGACAATGTCAAAAGCCGTAGCGGACGCGATAGACGCAAAGTTCGGCCGTATACAGGGCACGCCTGACCTTGACATAAAGGACATAATAGGCTATTCATATCTAGACGCAAACAAGAACATATCAGTAAAGAAAGGCCCAATATTCACAAACATACTGCTTATAGACGAACTCAACAGGGCTCCGCCAAGGACTACGACTGCATTGCTTGAAGCGCTCGAAGAAAGGATGGTTACAATGGGCGATTCTACAATACCTCTCGAGAAGCCATTCATAGCGCTTGCTACACAGAACCCCCTTAACATAGAAGGCACCACGCAGCTTCCTAAGGTGCTTGCAGATCGTTTCCTAATGCGCATAGCTGTAGAATATCCGTCAATGGAAGAGGAGCAGGAGATGCTGCGCATAAAGGAAAGGGAGGAAAAGATCACAACGCAAAAGGTGCTTTCCACAAGCGACATTCTGTCTTTGCAGAGCATGGTTAACAATGTGTCAATGCCTGATCAAGTTGTAAAATACATAACCGCAATAGTCAATGCCACCAGAAACGACCTCCACATTGTGATGGGCGGAAGCCCAAGAGCGGAGATAAGCTTCATGAGGGCAGGCAAGGCAAAGGCGCTTATAGAAGGAAGAAACGAGGTAAGCATAGACGACATAAAATTCCTCGCAAGGCCAATACTAAGCCATAGGCTTGTGGTAAGGTCTACAGGAGGCATAGGAGTAAATGGCGTAATAGATGGTATAATAGCGACGCTTCCGGCGCCTTCCTGATCTCATGCTTTTGCAGCATATTCCATCAGGCTCCTCTGCATCATGAGGTGCCTAAGCAATGCGCTGTTGCGTATCCATTCTACAGCTTTTATATCAAGCTTGGCATTTATCATTCCCAGCATATCGTTGAAGCTGCTTAGCGCAACAGGCTTTGTCTCAAGAGTCTGCCTTACGTGCTCCCTGACATTCCATACGCCTACCGGCATTATATAGCCGTCATGCACCTCCCTGAGTATGAGCACCATCGCCTGCTTCTTCATTTCTCCTAACCTTTCGGATACTGCAAGCCTTGCAGCATAATAGCAGCCCCCTATCTCCGCATAGGTGCTTCTGCCTTTGAAAGGCTCGTAAGAAGAGTATATGGAAATGCCATTGCCGCTTTCATTCCATACCGTATTGGGATACCATGCCTCTATGGATTCATACTGCCAATTGCCAGGTATGAAAAATATAAGCCATCTGTTGTCAAGCGCATTGTTGAAATATGCGTAGATTGCATCTACAGGCTCATAACTTTTTATCCCCTTTAAATTTTCTTTTGATATCGTGTCGTCAACTGCGGTTATGCTCCATCTTGTTGGGACAAACCTGCGCTTGCCTTTAAGCCCAAAAAGCCCTGCACTGAACCCCATCTGTATCTTTGAAACTGGTATGTTCTTGTTATAAAGCTCCATTATGGCAGTTTTTGCCGTGGCATCATAATCGAGGTTCATATTCTCTATTTTTGAATCTGCTTTGACATTGTAAACGTTAATCCTTTTAATCTCGGCGCTTGGGCCGAAAGGCTGAACCTCATCGTTCATTGCTATCCTTGCAAAAGGCTTCTTGGCGAAATCGACTTCGCTTTCTGCTGGCTTTTCTGCAATCGCCAGCTCTCTCATGAATTCCTCTATCCTGCCAGATTCCACGTTGTGGATGTTTGTCTTGTACATGCCCCTTACGAGCTTGGACCTCATGTCTACTATGTCATTTATGCTCATGTATCTCCAACGCTCAGGAGTTGCTAGCAAAGAAGTGTCCCCAAATTCTGGTGGTACCATAGGCCCTATGAATACATAAGGATAGCCATAGCTGCCTACAAAAACATCTGTGGGAGAGCTTCCTGCAATCTCAAGCCTTTCGGTTAGCTTGGCATGCTTTACCTTGTAGTAATACCTTAGGAGCACAGGGTCGCGCATGTGCTTGTATACGATGTCGCTCCTTTTGACCTTGCTATCTGTAGACATGATCTCCTGTATAAGAAGATCCCTTTCGATGAAATCCGGCATAATAGCAATTTACTTTTCAGCAATATAAATCTTGCTGCGCAAGGCATGAAAAAGCGTATAAATATGAGCAGAGATAAAAGAGCGATTGCATGGCCATAATAGACAGGATAAGCAGGGTTTTTGCCAATGTAAGTGCAGACACGCTCATCATATTCAATACCGGCACTGTAGACAGCAATTTTCTATATTTTACTGGATTTACGAGTGGCGTTTTCGAAGACACGCTGCTCATAGTTAAAAAGCAGAATGCTTCCGTGCTTGCGAACGAGCTTGAATACTACACAGCGATGTCACAAAAAAGGAAAGGCCTTGAAGTAATAAAGGTGCTGAACAGAAAGGACATAGAAGCACACATGAGCAAAAGCATAAGGGGAAAAACAATTGGTATAAACGGCTCTTTTATACCTTTCTCATATGCCAAAGCCCTGCGCAAATACAAGCCCAAGAGGATAATAGATGCTAGCGACGGTCTTTTAAGGGCCAGGCTTGTAAAGGATAGCGAAGAGATACGCACTATGAAAAAAGCCGTCGAGATAGCGAAGAAGGCATTTAAAGAAATACCAAAATATTTCAAGGAAGGCATTACAGAGAAGCAGCTTGCTTCGACATTCAATTATCTTATGGGTATGAACGGCGCAGATGGCCAGTCATTTCCCACCATAGTATCTTTCGGGCCTAATTCGGCAATGCCCCACCACATGCCAGATGACACAAAGCTGGAGAAGAATTCAATAGTATTGATTGATGCAGGCGCAAAATACAAAAACTACTGTTCTGATCTTACAAGGTCTTTCATATTCAAGCCAGACAAGAGCTCCAAAAAATACACTAAGATCGTGGAGATGTACAACATAGTAAAGGAAGCGCAAAGGCGCGCACTTCTTTCCATAAAGCCAGGTGCAGACGCTTCAGCGCCGCACATTGCAGCGGAAGAATTTATCAACAGTGCAGCAGAAGGCAAATACAAGGGCACGTTCATACATAGCGTTGGCCATTCCATAGGCATAGATGTACATGACGGCTTTGGGCTTTCAAAAGGCCAGCACTTCAAGCTGCAGCCCGGCATGGTGTTCAGCGACGAGCCCGGCATATATGTGGAAGGATTCGGAGGCATACGCATAGAAGATGATGTGCTTGTAACCAAAAATGGAAGTATTTTTCTTTAGTCAGTTGGAATCCCACAGCTCGTAAAAATGCCTGCGCAGTTTTTTAATCTCATTGCTGTCACTTATTACTTCTATGTGCTCTATGTTCCTGTGCGTGCCGCTGTATGTCATGTTTGCGCTTCCAACTATCGCTTCATTGTCGCCGATATAAAGCTTTTCATGTACAAAAACTCCCTTTATTACTTTGACTTTTATTGGCGAGATTGTGCCTTTGAAATATCTGTAAGTTAAAAGTGCAGCAATTGCAATGCATGCGGAAAGGCTTAATGTGGCAAAGGCAAAAATTCCTATGTAATAAAGTATCAAGAAAAGGGCAGCAAAATACAAAATCCAGGTGGCATAATTTTTTGCATATGCTTTATCAAGCGAGCCTATGATTGTGCCTTTTGCAGCTGAACTCTCAGATGTTATTATCTTGGCGCGCTTCCTCTTTCTTATCAGCATTTTAATATAATAATCAGTAATATAAGGTGATATTACAAGAAGCTCTTTCCTGCTTTTTGAAATAAGTCTGTCTATATACTTGTAGGAGCTGCTGCCGCTGTATGAATCCATAATATGCTTACTTGGCAAAAATATATTAAGGGCAAAGTACATCAAGGCTCTTATACCTTGAGCACTCCTATTTCAAAGATCCCGTCAAGAAGTTCCCATTCCTTTTTGTATGCGTTTTCTGGCATTGTAGAATTGAGCCTTATAACCTTTGCATTTGTGACCTTCTTTATCATGTCATCGAATTCGCTTATCACTTCTGCATAGTTTTTGGGAACCTTTGCATAAATGTCTATTCTTGAGAGCTTTTTGAGGCTCATCTCTTTCCTCATAAGCTGGACGCGCCTTATGAATTCCCTTACTACAATCTCTTTCCTCAGCTCGCTGGTAAGCTCGGCATTTATATTGACAAGCATCTCCACAGAGCCCGTCCTTATGGTTTCGCCGCTTGATCCTGTAGTTCTTTCGAGAACCATGAAGTGCTCTGGATGTATATCAAAGGTGCCTTTGTCCGTATGCAGGGCGAAATATCCTGCTTTCTGTATCTCAGCATTCACCACATCAGGGTTCTGCTTTGCGAGCTCCTGTGCTACCGTTTGCGCATTGCCCTTGAAAGTAGGCCCAATGGTGCTGAACAATGGCTTTATCTCCTTCGAAGAAACCGTGCCCTTCTTTATCTCTAGCGCCTTTGCATTTGCATACATGCACAGCAGCGGCTCTATATGTGCAAGCTTCTTTATTGTTTCGTCTTCGCTTGTCTCGATGCTGATGCTTGCAATGGGCCACCTGAGCTTTACATTGCTTTTCTCCCTTAGTGACAGAACAGCATTCGATACATCCTTGAGAAGCTCGAATTCCTCTTCAAGCTCTTTGTCTATGAGCCTTTTGGAGGGCTTTGGCCATTCCTCCATGAATATGCTCTCTTTGGAGTTGAATAACTCTTTGTATATGTGCTCTGTAGAGAAAGGAATCACTATTGAAGCAGTTATGATAATATTCTTGAGCAGATATGCTATTACTGAAACGATCCTTTTTAATTCTGCTTTTGATGCAAGCTCAGCCCTCTGCTTTGCAAACTTGAGGTAGAACCTGCTGAAATCCTCCACAATGAAAGACCTGATCTTCCTTACTGCGCTGTCAATTGCATAATTGTCCATATCTGCAGTGATCTCGCTAATGACGCTGTTGAGCCTCGACACTATCCATCTTTCGTCAGCTTCAAGCTTGCCTTTCGGTTTTCTTATATTTTTTATGTCAAAGCCGGAGATGGAGTTGAGCTCTTTGAGCAATTCAGCTATGTTGTACAATGTTATTATGTTGCCGTTTGCTTCGACAAGCTCTGGCTTTTTTATCCTCAGCTCTTGCCATCTCGGATGGCTTAGGCTCCACAGCCTGAAGCCGTCCACGCTAGATATGCCTAGCATTTCGTTGGCGCTTATGGCATTGCCCAGGTGCCTGTGCATCTCCTGGCCAAGCTCATCCTTTACCATTCCGCCTATGCTTACTCTCTCGAATGGGCTTTTGCCGTATAGTGCAACGCTCGTCCTGAGAAGCACTGTAAACCATCCTCTTATTTGATCCGCGCTTTCAGATATCCAGTCTGCGGGGAACAATCTTGCAAATTCATCGTCAGAAAGGCTTGCAGTATGCGCAATGCCAGAATCATACCAAACGTCAAATATGTCTTTTACTCTGTGCATCGTGCCTCCGCATTTCTCACATTTAATTGTAACTCTATCTACGTGCTGTCTGTGCAGATCTTCTAGTTCTTTGTCCATGCCTGCAAGCTCCTTCAGCTCTCGCGCAGAGCCTACCGCCTTTTGCTCGTTGCAGCTGTCGCATTTCCATAATGGTATCGGTGTTCCCCAGTACCTTTGCCTAGATATGCACCAGTCTGGAGAGCCCTTTACTGCTTCTTCGAACCATGTAGATGCAATGCTCGGGTACCACTTTACTTTTTTGTTAGCCTTTTCCATTTTCTTTTTAATCCTTGCAACGTTTACGTAAAGCTGCTTTGTAGTCCTGTAGATGAGCTTGCTCCCGCATCTCCAGCAATGAGGATAGCTGTGCGTTACCGAGCCATGGAATAGTATAATACCTTTCTCTTGAAGGTATCTTAGCACTGCCGCATTTGCCCCTTTCGGGACATCAAGGCCAGCGAAAATGCCAACCTCACTCGTGTAACGCGCATGGTCGTCTATTGGAGATATTATAGGAAGCTTGTTCATCTTCCCTAGCTTGTAATCTTCTGGGCCGTGGCCTGGTGCTACATGTAGCAAGCCGGTGCCTTCGCTTGCAGTGACAAAGCTTTCGCTCAATATTACTTTATGGTATTTTTTTATTTTTTCCTGGACTTGAACGTCGCTACCAAATAAGCTTTCGTATGTGGTGCCCTCGAGCTCACTTCCATAAAATTCCTTGGTCACGACTAAACTTTCTCCTATGGCAGCAGAGAATTCATCAAGCCTGTTCTTTGCAACTACAAAAACGCCCTTTTGGGCGCTTGCCAAAACGTAAAGTTCCTTAGGATTTGCCGCTATTGCAACGTTGCTTACCAGCGTCCAAGGCGTAGTGGTCCATACTGCAAGATAAGCATCATCAGGAAGCTCCAGCCTTGGGCTTTTTATTACTTTAAACTTAACAAAAAGTGATGGATCGCTTTCATTCTGGTATTCAATTTCTGGCCCCTGGGCAGATAGCACAGTCTCGCAGTGCGGGCAGAATGCAAGAGGCTCTTCTCCTTCATATACGAGCCCTTTGTCATAAATCTGCTTGAAAATGCTCCAGCCCTTTTCCATGTAATACTTTTTGTATGGAATGTAAACATTTTCGAAATCTAGAGATACTCCGTATCTCTCGAATATTCCAATACCTTTTTTAACCTGCTCGTTTGCGTAGTCCCTGCACTTCTCTATAAAATTGCTCGTGCCTATCTTTTCTTCGATATCTTTTTTTGATGAAAGGCTGAGCAACTTCTCTACTTTGAACTCTATTGGAAGGCCATGCACGTCAAATCCTGCCCTATCGTGCACATTGTAGCCACGATAGCGCTTGTACCTTACAACAAGATCTTTTGTCGAATCGACCCATACGTGGTGTATGCCAAGCTCTCCGCTAGCGTATGGCGGTCCATCAAGGAAATAGAATTTTTTTCCATTCTTTCTTAGCTCCCTTATTTTGGCGTTGATGCTATTTTCGGCCCAGTATTTAAGCACCGATTCCTCATTTGCTTTCAGGTCCATAGCCAGCGCCGTGCCAAAACTATTGGGTTTGCACCGAAACCTCAGCTACTTCTGTGCTATTGTTCTTGAATGCTGTCCTTTTCTTCATGTCTCCCCAGCAGTCCTTGCATATCACAAGCCTCACTGTCTTATGGTATCTCCTGCTGCTCTTTACGCAGCTGTTGCATATTTTCCTGCCGCAGTAGTTGCACGTTTCGTAGTGGTATGTCTCTCTTTTACATCTTTCGCAAAGTATCATACAAGCACCTATAATGTAATTATATGCCATTATATTTGACAAATAACTATAAATAAACTATCATAGCGTACTTTTTGCGCTTTTCCATGCTTCGCTTGTTACCAGGTAACCAATACTTGTGCAAAGTAAGTAGCATCTTTATTTAAAGGTTTTTCTGCAAACATCTAATTATGCAAAGCATGCATCCAAGCATGCAAAATATACTGAATGATTGCCTATGGAAGAGGTTTTCCTGAAGACTTACGGGTGCACGCTTAACCAGGCGGACAGCGATGCGATAAAGGGTCTGTTAGAGAGCGCAGGTTTTTCTGTGCATGTAGTGAGCAGCCTTCCAGATACATATGATACAAATTCTACCATAATAATAAACACCTGCACAGTAAAGCGTGCAACTAGGCAGAAGATCCTTTACGAGCTCCAGAAGCTGAATGGAAAGGCAAACCTACTAGTCACTGGCTGCCTTGCTTCTGCAGACCCTGTAGCCATATCCAAATATGCACCAAATGCCAGCATAGTAACCGCGCCAAACATCAACAAGATAGGAGAAGCCGTGAACTACGCGCGGAAAGGAATCAAAGCAAATTTCGACGAGTACAAAAGAATTGACAGGCTTTCATTCTTTTCGCCTCAATCGTCAGCAATAGCGAGAATACCTCTTGGTGATGGGTGCTTAAGCAACTGCAGCTTTTGTGAGACCAAAAAGGCACGCGGGCCGCTAAACAGCTTCTCTCCTAAACTTGTAGTTGAAGCAATAAAGCTAAGCTTGGCGCATGGCGCAAAAGAGATAGAGCTTACTTCCCAAGACACAGGCGCATATGGCGCAGACATAAAAATGGACATAATAAAGCTGCTCGAAATGGTGGATGGAATAGAAGGCGATTTCAAGGTAAGGCTTGGTATGCTGAATCCTGAATTCATGAAGCGTTATGGGGCTAAGCTTTCTGAAATACTGCAAAGAGAACATTTCTACAGGTTTATTCACCTGCCTGTGCAATCCGGCAGCGACAAGGTGCTGAAAGACATGCGCAGGCCCTATAGCTCTGATGAGGCAATGCGTGCAATTGAGATGCTTAGGGATAAGGTAGAAGGTATATCAATAGAAACCGATATTATAGTTGGATTTCCTACCGAATCGAATGATGATTTCATTGAAACCGTGGAATTCATAAAAAGTGCAAAGCCGCAGATAACAAATATCTCAAAGTTCAGCCCAATGCCTCACGCAGATGCAAGCAAATTGCCACAATTGCCCTATTACACGATAAATGAAAGGAGTGCAACCCTTGCAAGGCTTGTGCGCTCGCAGCAGCTCGAAGAAAACAAAAAGTTTATAGGCAGCGATGTCGATATACTTATCACAGAATCAAATGCAGCATCATACAACGGGCGCACCTTCTCCTATAAGGAGGTTGTGCTTAAAAAGGGCCATGGCATGCAGATAGATATTGGAAGCAGGCATACAGCCAGGATAATCGGCGCCACTGCAAATGCGCTTTACGGAGAGCTTGTCTCGTGATAAAAATGTCAAAAATTAATAATGTAATTGAAAAATTAGGTATTAAGGTTGGAGACAGGATAAGCATAGATTCTGGCACGGAAGTGATTGAAGGAGAACTGATGCCCAGGACAAGCGTCAATGCCGATGACATAATAGTAATAAAGCTTGACAACGGGTATAATACAGGCATAGCATACAAGGATGGCATGTCAATAAAAAAGCTGCGTGAGCAGAGCGGCACAGCTTCATTTCCTGAAGCAAAGGTCCAGAAAGGCGACAGCTCCATGCCCGCAATAAGCTTGATATATACAGGCGGCACGATAGGGAGCAAAATAGATTATAAGACAGGGGGCGTTTATATGCTTCTCAAGCCTGGGGAGCTTCTCTATGAAGTTCCTGAGCTTGCTAATATAGCCAACATAGAGGTAAAGCAGCTTTTCAACGTTGCGAGCGAGGACGTTTCATATATAGAATGGCAGAAGATGGCAGAAGAGGTGGCTAAAGCACTCAATAGCGGAGCGCGAGGTGCCGTGCTTACAACCGGAACAGATACAATGCATTACATAGCATCTGCATTGAGCTTCATGCTCCATGGGCTGAATGCGCCTGTTGTAATAACAGGTGCGCAGAGGAGCAGCGACAGAGGCTCAAGCGATGCCTTTATGAATCTTTCATGCTCTGCAAAGCTTGCCGCCTATTCCGACATTGCTGAAGTTGGGATATGCATGCATGCTTCCAGCTCTGATGATTGGTGCTCTTTCATAAGGGGCACCAAGGCTCGTAAGATGCACACCACAAGGCGCGATGCATTCAAACCTGTGAACGACAAGCCAATTGCGCGCGTGAGCAGCAAGCTGGAAATCGAATACATGGGCAGCTACAAGAAAATTGGAAGCTCAAATGGCCCTGTAAAAGCGCTTACAAAATTCGAGGAAAAAGTGGCGCTTGTCAAGGCTTACCCAAATTCAGATCCGGGCATAATGGAGTACTATGCAAGCAAGGGGTTCAAGGGCATTATAATAGAGGGCACTGGCATGGGCCACACCCCTGTTTCAACGCCCCATGAAAAATTCTCGTGGCTTCCTGCAATAAAGAATGCTATAGACAAAGGTATTATAGTAGGGATGACCTCGCAATGCCTATACGGCAGGGTCAATAAAAATGTCTACAGGAACCTTAGAATTCTCAGCGATGCTGGAGTAATCTACTGCGAGGATATGCTACCAGAAACTGCATATGTCAAGCTTGGCTGGCTTCTCGGAAACTACAGCAAGGAAGAAGCTTCTAGGCTGCTAGCTTCGAACATCGCTGGCGAGATAAAGGAGCGCAGCGAGTACGAATATTTTATATGAGGTGTTAAAATGTACAATGCAAAAGTCGGCATGGCATTATTCATAGTAGGGATAGCCATGCTGTTATTTACCTTCTACCTTGCATACGGGTTGTATATGCAGGCAGTCAACTACAAGCAGCCATACCAAGGTGTTGCAGCGCAGCAAAATTCAACAACAATAAGTGGTGCAATAACAGCAGGCATTGCAGGTGCAATAATGCAGCTGGGCATACAGTCATACATAGCAATATTTGTTGCAACGATAGTGATACTAGTGCTTGCCAACATATCCTTCAAGGTTTCCAAGCTTGGTATAGAGATGTTTAAGGCAATTCCAGGCACGGATCAAAATGCCACAACAAAAAAACCCAAACAGTAAAGATGACTATTACAAAAGCATAGGCTTCCTTTGCGGCCTTGAAATACATCAAAGGCTTGCCACGGAAGAGAAGCTTTTCTGCAGCTGCAGCGCGGTTCCCTCTGCACAAGATGAAAAGCCAATCGCGAGCATATACAGGATGCAAAGGGCTGTTGCTGGAGAGCTGGGCAAGATAGACCGCTCAACGGAATTTGAATCTGAGCGCAAAAGAGATTTTCTCTATAACATATTCAACGGCCATACGTGCCTTGTTGACATAGATGAAGAGCCGCCCCATGAGCTGAATAGTGAAGCATTGGAGATAGCGCTGGCAATAGCCAAAGGAATGAACTGCAGGATTGTTGACGAAGTTGAGCCCATGCGCAAAGAGGTTGTCGATGGCAGTGATCCAAGTGCATTTCAGCGCACCATGCTAATAGGCATCAATGGCTCGATAAACGTAAACGGCCTTGCAATCTCAATTCCATCAATATTTCTGGAAGAGGAATCAAGTGGTATAAGCGAAAGCAAGCAGAATGCAGTTGCATATGATACTGACAGGCTTGGCATACCGTTAATAGAGATAGACACAGACAAATATATACCAACTCCAAAAGCCGCAAAGGAGGCTGCTTTGCTGATAGGCACAATGGTTAGGATTACAGGAAAGGTTCAGCGTGGAATCGGTACTATAAGGCAGGATGTCAATGTTTCCATATCTGGCGGAGCTCGCGTGGAAATAAAAGGGGTTCAAGAAGTAGATATGATAGATGTTTTTGTTGAAAATGAAGTTAAAAGACAGCAGGCACTTATTGAAATAAAGGATGAATTGAAGAAGCGCAATGCAAAAGTAGGGGATATTGTTGATATTACTAATGTTTTCAAAGAGACCTCGAGCCCGATGATAAAATCTGCGCTTGCTGCAGGTGGAGTTGCGCTTGCAATGCCTCTTTACGGCTTTTCAGGCTTGCTTGGTAGGGAGATAAACCCAAACACGAGGCTTGGCACCGAGATAAGTGAATATGCTAAAAAAGCAGGAGTGAAAGGTCTCATCCATAGTGACGAAGACATGTCCAAATACTCGATAAGCGAAACTGAGGTTCATTCTGTAGTAAATGCGTTGGGCACTAGCAATAATGACGGCTTTGTGATTATAGTTGGGCAGAGGGGCACATTAGAGCGCGCCATGGAGCTTGCGAAGATGCGCGCCATTTATGCTTTGCAAGGTGTTCCTGAAGAGACGAGAGTAGCTTATGATTCAAAGCTTGGCACAACCAGGTTCCTAAGGCCTCTTCCTGGAGGCTCAAGAATGTACCCTGAAACTGACGTAAGGCCTGTAGTCATAAGTGAGCAGATGCTAGTGCAGGCAGAGAAGCTCAAGCCCGACATGGAAAAAACTCTTTCTAGGCTTACAAGCGAGATAGGGGAGCAGCTTGCCATGCAAATGCTTAAATCACCAAAGCTTGGCCTGTACAACGAGCTCACCGCAAGTAGCAACGTTGACAAGAAGTTTGTGGCCAACATGCTCTTGCAGCAGTTTACGGAGCTAAGAAGGAACGGCTACGATGTAGAGAGCATAGATGTTGGGAAGCTCAAGAGTGTTATACGCGAGTATATGAAAGGTGCTATTACAAAGCAGGCTGTGCCAGAAGTGCTTAAGGTCATATCAAAGAGCAACTCCAGCGTTGAAAAAGCCATAAAAGATAACTCTCTCGAAAGAATAAGCGGCAATGAGCTTAAGGCGCTTGTGGAAAAGTATAGGAAGGAAAATCCATCAAATCTCCAACAGTACATAATGTCAAAGTACAGGGTCAACATAGATGGCAACGAGCTGAATGAGATTCTAGGCAGCTAATTCTAACAATTTATTGGAAAATTCCACAATAGATTTAAATATCTCTACTATTACTACTTCTATTGAAAGGAGGGGGTAAAAAGGGAAAAAGAGAAGGAAGGGAAAGGAAAGGGAAGTGGTGGATGGAATGAGAGACCAAACAAAGATACGGAAGGGTATCGAAAGGGAAAGGGAGATAGACTTATCCGAAAGGATAAGGGACAAGGTTTCTGAAGCGCTAGGCAGAAGCGACCTATCAGGAGTTGTAGAACTGATGGGCGCGCCAGGCAGCAAGGAAACGGAAGCGGCTCTAAAGATAATGGCAACGCAAAAGCTGGTGGAGTACGCGATGGGTGGAATGAAGCTGGCGAGCAAAAAGGGCAGGAAGATAACGCCTTCGGCAGTAATAATAGCCGCGCAATGCATGGAGTAAAAAGGTGAGTAAGTGGTACACAACAAGAGTTACGAAGTTCGTTTGCCCTACGGCCTTTGGCAAGCCTATGTACCTAGTGTAGCCTATGCACGTAGCCAAGACTACAATGTTTCAAACATGCCAAATTCAAGCGCTGTATACTTAATTTTTAACAATTCTGAAGGATTCAAGATATTATAACGCTAATTGTACTGGAAGGTCTCTCAAAAACCCCTTTGTTTTTCCTTCTTTTTTGATTTTATTAATTTGATTATTACGTTTTCAAATGTGATTTTCTCTTAAACGGAAATATATATAACATTAATATATAACATTAGACTGCCAACATGTAGCAAATTCCACCAATTAATTGGCCAATTTTGCCAATTCATGAGTAGCATAATGCCTGTACCCTATCTTGTCAATGCTATCCTGTTTATCGCATAGATTCTAAATGATGAGAAAGTTCAACCTGTTTAATGCTACCTGTTCTGCAAAGTTGTCAAATTCGCAAGGTATAAAAAAGGTGCAATCAAAAACATTATGTATGCGATTGTAGTCTAGCCTGGTAGGACTTTGGCCTTCCAAGCCAAAAACTCGGGTTCAAATCCCGACAATCGCATATATGCTTTAATATTTAATCTGTTAGATTGATTGAAAGGCTTGCAATGTTTGATATGGCGGGATAGCTCAGCTGGTAGAGCGCTAGACTCATATGCATAGCATTATGAGTGATGAGCTTAAGGCGATGACGAGAAATCTAGAGGTCGTGGGTTCAACTCCCACTCCCGCTAAGGGGTGCATTTGTGACAAGAATAGATCGCGAGAAGAGCCAGAAAAAGGCTTTGAAAAACCTGATTGAAGACCTTAAGTGCGGGATTGTAGTGGTTGAAGGGGATCACGATGTGGAAACGTTGAAGAACATCGGGATAACAAATGTTTTTAAGTTCGACCAGATTAAAGAAGTGCTAAAATCAGAAATCATAAACGGCAAAACCCTATACATAATAATGGACAATGATAAGGGAGGCAGCTCAAAAGAGAAGGCGACTGTCAAAATACTAAGGGCAAACCTTCCTGAAGTCAAGTACAACCTTAGGGCCAAGGAAGATTTCCTCGGCATTCTTAACATAACCTCTGTAGAGGAGGCATATCCAAAGGCCATAAAAATACTTAGGCGCGATTGCTAAACTTCTTGTTTTGCCTCAAAGCCATCCGTTATGCCGCTAATTGTATTTTATCAAAATATTTAAATATATATTTAAGTAAAATAATTATACTTAAGTAAAAGATGGTGCATAAAATGGGTGGTAGAATAGGAATATTGGGCATGGTATTCAGGTACGTGCTGGTTTTTGGTCTGCTCTCGGTCTACGCCGGCAAATCTGCCTTTGCGGGTAGTGTTCAGGTGCTTAATACAATAGACGGAATAAAAAGTACGCTTACCCAGGTCGGCCCTGCTCTTAGTGCTGTGCTTTTTGTCATTGCCGGCATATTTTATGCAATAGGGCAGATGCTGCCTCCTGACAAAAAGGCAAATTTTCACACAGCTTCAATCAACATCATAATAGGTGCGATAGTTGTTGGCTCGCTTAGCATCGCATCTACCTCTCTTGCAATCGCTTCAACTCATCTTTTGAGCAATTTTACCAACGCAAGCGGCTAAGCAGGGTGGCTTTCTGTGGCAGGCATGTATGCCATATCAATTGCACTTTTGTCCTTAATGATATCGATAAGCGGCATAATATTGGGCCTTGGCATTGCACTTGGAAACAAAAGATTGAAGGAATTTGGGGAATCTGAGCTTTTTGAGGCTTTTATAAATGGTGCGATATTGGGCGTAATAATTGTGATGTTCCAGCAAGGCGGACTTGTGAATACACTCATAAATGAAATATCATCGCAATTTGCGCTCAGCGCAACATGTGGGCAGCAGATGAGCTCCAACATCGCAATATGCTTTGCAAGCAGCTATCTTGCGGGCATTTCGCCGGTGCAGATAAATGGCGTATCATACCCTTCGCTTCTTACCCTTTCAAGCGGCATGCTGCTTACAATATCGGCGCTATACGTAGCTGTTTCTCTGGTGAGCTCAGTAAAATTCAGCTTTATAATAAGCATATCTTTTGCAACTCTGTTTGCGCCTTTTATTACTCAGTTTGGCAGGCTGATATCATTGCTTACTACTTCAATAATTGGAATAGAAGCCCAGGCAATGCTCCTCAAGTTTGTATCTATCGCAATTGTGCCGATAATGCTTCCTGCGGGCATTATACTCCGCATAGTTCCAATTACTAGGAAGCTTGGGGGCGCTTTCATTGCAATAGTGATAGGCCTATTCTGCGTTTTTCCCCTTTCGTATGTCTTTGAAGCTGGGCTCGTTTCAAACTACTCCCAGTATGCAAATTCAACTGCAATGGAAAGCCTTTCAAGCGCTGCAAATTCCGCGGCAAAAAACGTTACTGTGGTATATACATCGTTCAACTCAACCCAAAACCAGACGGGCATGCTTGGTGTATTGTCAGGCTTTACCTATTCAATATCAAGCGAGCTTATGGGCTTTATTAGATACTTGTCAAATTTTGTGGCTCTTCTTATAATAGAGGTATTCTTTATACCAGTCTTCAGCATGCTAATAACAGTAATAAGCATAAGGGAGTTTGCAAGGCTCCTTGGCTCTGATATGAATTTTGGAGGGCGCTATTTGGGATACATATGAATGAAGATTATTTACTATATATGGGAATTGCCTGCTCTATTTTTCTAGCAGCAGTTGGTGCAATAATGCTAAATCTTACAGTAATATCAATTGCATTGATAATTTTGGGCATTGTCACAATCTTATACAAGGCATGGTATCTAGTAGAGGCGATTGTATTCTCACATACTGGGATAGTAGAGAGATATGGCAACTATGAGCTTTCGGGTGATAGGCGCACAGCCGTAATGCAAAAAGGAGACAATTTTACTGCAGTTGCGGCTGCAATTATTACAAGCACTTCTAAGCGCCCTACCCAGCAAGAGTTTGAGGGAATGATCTCAAAGATTGATTTCCCTTTTGCCTTTATAACAGGAATTGAAAAAGCAAATTCATCAACATTGCTTGAATCGCTTCAGACCAAGTACTCTATGCTAGAAATAAAGCTTGACAGAATGATAGCGGAAGGAGCAAGCCAGCGCAAAATAATCTCTGCAAAGCGCGAGATGGCAATATTGGAAGAAGAGATAAAAACGATGCAAGGTGGCAAGCAGTTGAAGCTCTATCGCGTTATATCTACTTATGCCACATCATCAAGCAAGATTGCGGCCCAGGCCAAGGTACTTTCCCAATTGGATTCGATCATGAGCGGATTCTCAGTGCTGCTTGGTGCAAAGCTCAGCGCCCTTTATGGTAGCGAGCTTGCGAAAGCAGTCATCGGTGTTGCACAATGAAACCTTACAAGGCAAGTATAGGGTTGAGGGATTCTGCAAGCGCATACAACGGAATGCTGTTCTTTGAGCCCTCTCCACAGAACTATGAAGGCAGCATATATATTGGGAAGACAAGCATTTATGGTGATCCATTTTCGCTAGATCTAGAAGAGCACATAAATCCGCATATTGCTGTTGTAGGGATGTCAGGCACAGGGAAGACGTACATGATGAAAAGCATTGCAGCCAGGGCTTGCCTGTTTTGTGGCATCAATGTATTGATAATTGATTGGAGCGGCGAGTATAATCAGTTAGTCAAATTTCTTAACGGCAGAATCGTTGATCTTGGCTCTGAAGGAATCGACATTATAGAATTCATAAAATCCAATGGTTTTCCTGATTCCGAAATTCCAGATATGCTGTGCACGCTCTTTAATCTTGGCGCCAATGATAAGCGCCTGATTCAAAATATTGTCTATTCGCTTATCGCAGGGAATAAATCTGTTTGTGCAAGAAGCCTTCGGGAAGGGCTTGAGAAGCTTGGCAACGAAGAGCAGCCCAATGGCCTTAAAGAGCTTTTTTCAAGTCCCCTTTTTTCAATTCATCCGGCATTGCATCCTGGTATGCTTGGTGGCTGCCTGTCCATAAACCTGCTTGGCTTGAAGCGGGACAGCGAGAGGATAGCTATCGCATCGCAAATACTGCGCTCACTACTTAACGAGAAATACAAGGGAAATGCACATGGCATGCATTTGAATACCCTAATAATGCTTGACGAAGCATGGAAGATGCTTTATAAGGACAGCGCTATAGAAGCACTTTTCAGAGAAGGCAGAAAATATGGTATTGGCGTTGTTGTTGCGACCCAGATGGCTTCTGACATAAGCAATGCGGTGATAGCAAATTCAGCCTGTCAGTTCATATTCAAACTCCAGAGCCCAAAAGACTATGAAATGCTTGAGAGGATTGGGATTGCAAAAGAAGACACCGATGCGCTTGCCTGTGCTGGCGTGGGCTCATGTATTGTGAGGCTAAGCAGGAAGGATGGCACAGCCGAAAAATTCATGCTAGACAAAGTCGATGGGATGGTGATTGATTTTGTTGAATTGATTGGTGTTGGAATGCGTGTATATATAACATTGCGCAGGCTGAGCGAAGCCGGAAGGCTCCTTGAAAAAGATCAGGCGGATGCGATATCTGCGAGGCTGGCTGAAACAAGCAACAAGGTCCACATAGCAGACATAATAGGTGTGCTGGTTAAGAAAGGCGCCAGCAGGGCCTTGGTCGTTGCATATCTGCATAGCTTGGGTGTGGATGACAAAAACATAGTGGTGGCATATGAAATCGCATCAAAGAAATAGCAGCATAATTTTGGTGACCTCTTTTTTTGCCGAAGCAAGGCTTGTTTCAACAATCGGGGCTGTAGAGATGGAGATTTCGAAGCTCCCTAGCATTGAAGTGCTAAGCAAAGGCACAATTCTGAGGTGCATTGCTGATAGAAAAGGTATAGACGCAGAGCTGATTTTTAGACGCGACTCGATAACATACAAATTTAATTTCAATAAACCAAGCCAGGCCGAATATGCAAAGCACCTTCTTGCTTTTATATCTATTTTATCCTTTTTACGTGACCATTACGAGGTGAAAATAGGCGCACTTTATAGGTATGTTGTTCAAGCTTTGCAAAGCAGCATATATGGAATTGATGACTTTGCAAGCGCAGCAGAACTCGAAAGAGCGCATCTCGTGATGAATGCTCTTAATGAATCAAACAGCAAGCTGGCAGAATCAATTCTTGAGCTTGAAACGCGCATAGGTTTGCAAGAGCAAAAAATCAATTTATTGGAATCTTTTGCAAGAGCAATTCTAAACAATTCCGGTTCTGCAGGTGTGATGACACTGCTTAACTCCGCTGGTATAACTGATGAAGAGATAAACAAAATAGAGAAGCTTCTCGGGATGAAATAAATGTATACAATGCTTTTTGAAACTGGCAATGCTTTCCTCTTGACAGGAATGCTACTATCATTAATAGACAGTCATTCGCCTTGTTCAGGCGAGCTGTGCGTTTTTAGCAGGATTTCATCAAATCTGATTACCTCTAAAATACTGTACAATGGAACTTCTCTTTCATACTCAAGCGTGAGTGTGACAGTAGATGGTCGGTACTCTAAATACTTTGTATCAAACTCAAGCGGCTATATACGCTTCTTCGCACCCCTTTCTCTTGGCAATAACTACATTACTTTCAGATATGGAAATAGCACAAGCACGTTTAGCTTTTATTATTTTGGTGGCTTGGCCGTAATGATGGCAATTCCAGCAAGCATTGCAGCATTTCTTGCAATTCGCAAAATCTCTAATGCGCACTTGTCAAACAAGCCTGTTGAGCTCTATCTGAGCCAGCAAAACATATGCAAAAAATACGTTGCTCGAAAAAGGTTAGATGATATGGATTTAGAAAGCATTACAGAACCGTATGTGGATCTTGCATATGCGCATGCTTTGCAGAAGTCTCTTGTTGATGGCTCTTTCAAGATAGGAATTTCTAACAAGCTGGACGTGATAAAAAGTAACAATATAAAAATATTATCACAGGTATCGCATTGTTATGTAACAAAGAATGGCAGTTGCTACTTGATAATACTCAATTCCAGAGAAAAGGCAGAGCTATTCCGCCTCTTGCAATCCCCAGCAAAAGATAGCAGCAAACTTCTATTCATGCACACTGTGGGTATGATAAAGGTGCTTGAATGATTTGGGTTTTGGGTGTAATGGGCAGGGCAAGCATGGTCCTCGGGTCATCGATGATGATTGCTAGTATATTTACTGGATTATTTTCAATGTTAGGTCAGAAAGCAACAGATCTGTCGCGCGATCTCTATTACGGTGCCATAGTTGCTATTGTGCTTTCAATAGTTGGTATAATACTCGGTGCTAGGTATGTTTGAGAATGTAATGGCGTTTAGCAGCAGCAACAGGTTCCTTGAGGCAATTTTTATTGCAATGGCCTGCATATACCTATCAATAGCCTTGGCATGCCTGTTAATACTTTATATGGGAATAAAAATTATGGTGCTCTTTTATGCACTGCCATTAGTTTTTTTGGTTTCCTTCTCATTTTCATACGCCAAAAAAATTGTAGTTGTAACGAAGCCACGGCTCATCTTGTCGATGATACTTGTACTGCTCATGCTTGCATACCTGTCAAATTTTATTGTGGTGCCATTGCATGGAATTCTATGAGCTTGAAGAAATGCCACGCGGAGTGTTCAACAAGCGCGCTTTATTTACTGCATTCAGCGGATCGTGCTTCTTTTTGGAATACAGGATTGAAAACAGGAAAACGTATTTGTGTGCACAAGAAGGTTCTGCAGAAAAAGTAAGCATCCTTGAGGGGTTAAGCGGTGGCATAAAGTTCACGCGTATTAATGATCTTAGAGCACACGCAGGCAGCGTAAAGATACTTTCATGCTATGCAGATATGTCAAAAAGCGAGAAGTTTTCCGACTTTTTTTCATTACCGATCCATAGTGGTTTTATCTCTATTGCCTTCATGCCTCTGTCGCTTGCCGAGATCTCACGGGCGAAATCTTTTATTGAACACCAGCTCAGCTCCAAAAAAATTAGGGAGTCAAGCCAGGAACATTTTTTTGCAGGGAGAGCGCTTTCAACAGTCCAGAAGGAAAACTTCATTGGCTCAGAAGAGCAAGCGCTGCTTGCCAATTCGTTGAATGCGTTGAATAGCGCCATGCTTTCAGGGGAATCCATATACAAATTTTTTATAATAATACCAGCAGACAATGAAATCATAGAGGATTATCTGAAATCCTCTGTTCTGGTACTTTTTGAGCGCAAATTCAACTTCTTTGATTACTCAAAATGCCTTTCACTGCTTCATCTTAATAGCCTGCCTTTTCCATCTTCTGTGCTGTCCCAGTTTGTTGGGTTCTATGGGGCCTCAAGAACTATGTATCCTATAGCAACGCCAAGTGTTAAGTCGTCAGAAGGGATAAACATAGGTTATTACCTGTCTAATGGGATTGGCGAGACCGGCATGCCCGTAAAAGTTGATCCATCTAGCCTAAATCTGGGATTTATAATAACAGGCTTGCCCGGTTCGGGAAAGACGCGAGAAGCAATGTCAATAATCGATCAATTGCTTTTGGCAGGCAAACGCCCAAAAATAGCGGTAATATCTCCTACAGATGAGTGGTCGAAGTTTGGGCAAAGCCGTAATATGAACGTAATACGGCTATACAAAGACAATGTGCCAATAAATTTTTTCAGGAAGCCAAGCTGCATATCAAAGGAAAAATTCTATGAAAACCTTGCTACAGTGTTGGCTTCTTCGCTTGCTGCTGGCCCTTATGAAAATCCCGCCGAGAAATGCATGCTTAACGCGTTTAAGAGAATCTATGCTGAGGAGCATAATCCTGATCCTATTGAGGTTTATAACCAGATAGAAAATTCAATAGCCAACTTACATGCAAAGAAAACGGCTACAGGTACAAAATACACAAAGCATGGGGAAAACATAAAATCCGCACTTGAAAATCTGCGCATTATACTGTCAAGACCAGAATATGCAAGCGCTAACGGAATAAACATTGAAGATCTGCTCGAAAAAGGTATAATCTTTGATATTTCCAGCGCAAGTTCATCTACAAGGCCGTATCTTTATGCGCTTCTCCTTAATATGCTGTACGGGGTAGCTTCATGCTTCGATACGAATGGTGACAGCGAGATAAGATTGGTGATATGCTTGGAGGAAGCACAGATAATTTTCAACAACGGCGCAGGGGGTGCTGTTGAAGACCTTGGCAGCAAAATACAAGATTTTAGGAAGCAGGGTGTGGGACTTCTCCTACTTGCGCACAATGTTACCGACATAGACAGCAACATACGGCGCTTATGCCAGCTTAAACTCTACATGAAGCAGGCGGCAGATATCGCCCCTATAGCAATGCGTGATCTTATACTGCCTGGTGCCGGCGAAGATGTTGCAATAACCAAGCTGAAAGTGCTTGAATCGATGACTGGTGCATTTAATGGTATATCAAAAAACGGAAGCAAAAAGGCTCAGAATGAAACTGTATTCATAAGGACAAACTATTGCGAGATACCAAAGGAATTTGATGAATCTTTGTCGTCTTGTTCAGTGCCAAGAGGGACTGTTGATGGCTATGTAAATGCATCTTTCAAAATCGAATTCAACGAGGAAATTGCTAGGGCAGCTCATTTTGCAAGAGTGGTCTTCCTTGGCGAACCTATCTTTGAAAGTTTGATAAGCGAGCTTCTAGATAAAAGGATAAAGCTGATAATTGGAAAGCGTTATACAATGCAGATACTTGACGGGAAGAAACGTATACTAAAAGAGCAAGATTTTATGGGCAGTGATTCGGTAGAACTGCATATAGAAAAATAATCTAGCCAACTTTTTCAACTACCGAAGCTACTGTAGTGTGAGGGAACCCTGTTTCAAGGTTGGTGTAGTTCAATATCACGTAGCCCTTGAATATTGATCCAATGGTGCCCGAAAATGCGGTGGTTCCGCTGTAGCACTGTATGTTAAAAGTGTCATTGCCGCCTATCGGCAGGTAAATTTGGTTTGCATTGCTGAAAGATTGCATGTTGTAAAATGTCGCATTGGTATTGCAGCCTATTGCTGTTATGTTTATTGGGGATGACGTAGTCTGCTCAACATTCAGCGTCAACACCCCCGTTGGCGAGATGAAACTCTGAAGGCAGCTAAAATCTGCTGGAAATATGCAGGTGCTTTGTATATATGAATTAGGGCTGAAAAGGCCCATCATATAGAGGGCGGACAACGCGATGCTTATTATAAGTATTGCCCATCCGTATGTCATCAAATATTCCATTGCGCTTTGCATCTTCATTCCAATTACCGCTGCAATTAAAGTATATATGATCAGGTTTTTATAAATATTGTAAAAATGTTTCTAACCCTTGACAACTCCAAGCGGCACCATCCTTGCTATGATGTTCGAAATCTTTGCACCTGCGACGCTTGCAACAACATCATCAACATTCTTGTAAGCCCATTCTGCCTCTTCACTTATGAGTTTCCTGTCCCGTACCCTAAATACTATGCCTTTGCTTTGCAAATCAGAAGTGGTTTTTGTTGCAGGTATTTCCCTGATAGCTTGGTGTCTTGACATGAGCCGCCCAGAGCCGTGGCATGATGAGCCAAACGATTCTTCCATTGCTTCCTTTCTTCCAGCAAGGAGGTAGCTCGCAGTGCCCATGCTTCCAGGTATTATTACGGGTTGCCCATACCTGCGGTAAGCAGCAGGGACGCCTTCTGTTTCGGGTCCAAAAGCCCTTGTTGCCCCTTTCCTATGCACATAAAGCTTTGTCTTCTTGCCATCAACAACATGCGTTTCAAGTTTTGCTATATTATGCGCCACGTCATACAATATCTCCATTCCCAAATCTTCTGCGCTTTTGCCCAGCGTATTCTCAAAGCTCTTCCTTATGAAATGGGTCATTATTTGCCTATTTGCAAAAGCGAAGTTCACAGCAGAATGCATTGCTGCAAGATAATCATCTGCTTCCTTGTCTTTCACATATGCATAACTGAGCTCGGGATCTACAAGCTCTATGTTGTGCGATTTCCTGTAGTTGTCCAGTTCTTTCAAATAGTCGCTGCAGACTTGGTGCCCAAAGCCTCTTGATCCGCTATGCACCATTACTACAATCTGGCCTTCTTCTACCCCAAAGCCTTTTGCTATTTCCTCATTGTAAATTCTCTCCACTTTCTGCACTTCAAGAAAATGGTTTCCTGCGCCAAGGGTGCCGAGTTGCTGTTTCCCTCTCTCCTTGGCAAGCTTGCTCACCTTGTCAGGGTCCGCGCCTTCAATCATACCGTTTTCTTCAATTTTGTCGGAGTCATCGCTCCAGCCAAAGCCTTTTTCAATTACGTATTTTACCCCCTCCATTGAGACATTTTCTACGTCTTCAATTCCAAAACCTAACTTTATCTTGCTGCCTACTCCGCTTGGTACATTTTTGAACAGCTCGTCCATAAGCTTGCCCATAAGTCCTCTTATATCCTGCTCTTTTAGATTGGTCTTAATGAGCCTCACGCCACAGTTTATGTCAAAGCCTATCGCGCCAGGCGATATTATACCTTCATTGGCATCAAAAGCGGCAACCCCTCCAACAGGAAATCCATAGCCTTCATGGCCATCAGGCATCACAAGCATATTTTTTACTATTGTAGGCAAGGATGCGGCATTCATTGCCTGCCTTAAGGTTCTGTCTTTTGTTATTGTGCCTGCTATTGCCTCGTTTGCGTAAACCCTCACTGGCACATTCATCTTTGCATCGTTGTCTTTGCCTATCTCCCATAAGTAGTCATTTATCTTAGTGAGCATTAAACCACAATTTAATTACCTATTATAAATATAAAAATCAAGCAGAAGAAGAATAAAAATAAAGAAAAGAGAAGCTTACTTGCTAAATTCAGAAAGCATGACTCCAAGGAATGCTATTACAAAGCCTATTAGCGTCAGCGCCAGGTAACTGCCATTGCCCATAGTCAGAGCAACTAGCGTGAAACCAGCCGCGCATACTAGTATGGAGTCAAAATTCTTGTCCATAATCTTTATCGACATGCTGTTCTTTGAAAGGTATGTGAAGCTGTAGAACAGTAGCGCTATTGAAGCCAACACTGCAGTGCTTACGAATACTGGTAGCCAGAATGATCCTGTGCCCGAAAATAGCGTGTTTAGGCTTAATGAACCCGCAATTAGCTGGTATACTACTAGAAGATAAAACAAGCTCCCAATGAACTCCAGTGCAAATACCCCTCCATTAGATTGTTTTTTTGCCATTACATTCACCTATTAATAGATACTTCAAAAGTAACCTTTTTAAATCTATCTCCAACATTAGACACTAAAAGTAAAAATTATTATTTGAGTAAATTTTTTGTTACTTGCATAAAAATGCTTTTTCCAAATCTGGAATTATGCTCACTTTGAAGAAGTGGAATGGAATAGTGTATGAAAACATATTTGTGTGTTTTAGGTTGCATTAGGCCATAAGAATTGTAATTGTAGGACCTTGCTACTAAGTAGAGGTTTCTAAGTTGCAAAAGGCAAAAAGAGGCATTTGCAATATACCTGAAAGATGATGACTATTCAGCGATTATCCTGCAGATTAAAGAAGCAATATTCACCATCTCTTCAAATAATTCTTCCTTCTGTTTTGCCGTAACTGTAAAAAATACCACAAACTAAGCGTAGTGCAATCTGAAGGATTAGATGGTTTGCTTGCAACATCATGTTGATATTGTACTGGTAAGCGGAATAATGCTTTCTCCTAATTTTATGAAATTCGCCGGGATTGGGATTCGAACCCAAATTTCCTTTCGGAAACCAGATCTCGAGTTTCGCCATTTCTTCTGGCGCGTTACCTGATTCCGCCATCCCGGCACCTATAGCAACAAAAGTTAAAAACAATAGGTATTTAAAAACTTAATTAAATATTTAAATGCTAGTATCATATAGTTTATGATAACTGCACCGTTTGAATGATTTTATGGAAGCGGAAAAAGACAGGGCATTCCGGCTATTAGTAGTGCTGCTGCTTAATATAATATCAATTGCAACTGTGCTGTTCGCGGCATATCTACTCATAACTGCGCGCACTGCATATAATTATGCCATAAGCATAGCTTTTGCAATACTTGTCTTTATAGCAAGCTTCTTCAATGTTTATTCATCTATATGGTATTACAAATCATACAAATATGAAAGCCAATGGGAAAGAGATAGAAAAAAACTTGGCAAGCTTAAAAGCTTCCCAACTGTTGCAGTAGCTATGCCTGTATTCAACGAAGCCAGCGAAGTAGTAGGGAATAACGCTAAGGCGCTTACACAGATGAACTACCCTAAAGACAGGATAAAGTTCTACATGCTTGACGATTCCACAGACAAGCTCAAAGCATCAAAAATAAGGGCGATTGCAAAAAGGTATAACTTTGTCTACATACATAGGAACAACAGAAAGGGCTACAAGGCAGGTGCCCTCAACAACATGCTTAAGTATTCAAAAGAGGAATTCGTAGCAGTCTTCGATTCTGACGAGAGGCTCGTAAATAAGAATTTCCTTATAGATACTTTGCCATATTTTAAAGACAAAAAAGTAGCTTATGTGCAGACGGAAAAGAGGTTTGAAAAAGGTAGCTTTTTCTCTGATGCAATAGACATATTCGAGGCATTTTTCTTCAAATTCATACAATCTGGAAGGGCATTAAACAATACGACAATATTTGCTGGATCCTGCGGCGTGCTGAGGAGAAGCTTAATAGATGCAGTTGGGGGTTTTCCAGAATACGTGCTTGAAGACACATTCTTCAGCTTTGAAGCTTCCATACACGGCTACAGGAATATCTACGTGCCAAAAAACTATGCTCTTGGGCAGCCTCTGGTGAGCTTTACTGCGCTTGCAAAGCAGCAATGGCGCTACAATTATGGGGGCACGCAGTTTATAGACTATTATCTAAGGAAGGACAAAAGCAAGCTGAGTCTTCAAGCTAAGATTGATTACCTGCTTCATGGAACCGGCCTTGATTATGTATCTGTGTTTCTGATACTTTTCTCAATCATATCGATAGGGATAGTTTTTATGGTTACGCCATTGCCTCCAATAACTCTTGCCAATTTTGAAAGCATGCTTTCAAATCCTTTTGTTATGCTGGAGATGATGGGTATAATTGCTTTTGCAGGATCTTTTATGTTGCCAGTAATCCTTTCTGGGCTTTACTTTGGCTCATACAAAAAGGGTTTCATGGTAACATTTCTGAATTACGCGCTTGCTGTAATAAGGTCCAAAGCAGCAATAGCGATGCTGCTCCACAAGGAGCCAGGGGTACAATGGAGCAAGGCAGCGCAAAAGAGCAATGGTATACTCTATTCAATCTATGCGGCAAGAACTGAAATAGCGCTTGCCTCGTTTATATGGGTATTTGCATACATAGCGATAAATGGATCAAATCTATATGGTGGCATATGGTTGGTAGGCTATGGTATGCTATATGCACTAACTGCATTGTTCCTCAAGGTTTATGGCTGATCCTATGATTTACATAAAGATACACGATACTGAAAATGGCAGCATGGTGGCAATGTGCGATGACGACCTGATAGAAAAAGTATTGGAAGAAGGAGATATAGTAATAGACATAAAATCTTACAGCGGTTTCTACAGGGGATCCGTGGTAGATGCAAAAAAAGCGCAAGACATGATTAATGAGCTTGATAAGGTAGCATCAGCAAATGTGATAGGCAAGGAAAGCGTTGAAGCAGCGTTAGGCTGCGGCATAATAAGTAAAAAAGGCATAATGAAAGTGGCAAAAGTACCATATGCACATTCTTATTCTGTGGAGTAAAGGTGCTAAGTTGCAACAAAGAAACCTTGAAGCAGCTGCGATAGCATTGATAATGCTCATCGCTTCGCTTTTTGTATTCTCTGCATATGCTTGGGTGGGTCCAGGCTGGGATCTGATTGCGCATTTTCTGAACGGCAGAAGTCTTGATTCACAAAGCTTTTACGCATGCTTGTCTACCCCAAATTGCATGCTCAGCAATCAAGACAGCGCCATATATTTCGAACCATTTAGGGCTCCTTTGAGTGGTGCAATAATGGGAATACTCGAGTATGTGTTCAAGTATGATGCAATGCCTATATATGTCTCTTTGCTTTTCGCGTTTTTTATCTTTTCAGTTTATTACGCCGCAAAATCGATTGGTATTAAGTCCATTGCGGCATTTGCTGCTTTTTTGAGCCCTTATCTATTGTTTTATGCCCTGCTTCCTAACAGCACCGAAATGCTGTCTCTTTCGTTTGCGCTCATTGGCATAGGGCTGCTCTATAAAGGAAGGCCTCTTGCTGGGCTTGCTTTCGGATTTGCGAGCATAAGCAAATATGTCGCGCTTATAATGCTGCCTATGCTATTGCTTCTATACAAGCCCAAGAAAATAGCTTTGTCAACCGTGCTTTTCGCGTTGCCTGTGGTGCCGTGGCTTCTGGTAAATAGGATTACATTTGGCAATTATCTGTTCAGCTATACAGAAGCCTTAAGCATCGTAAGTTCAAGCGTCTTCCAAAACGGGATAAGTGCTAGCGCATTGTTCAATGTGCTGAGCTATCCTGCAGTGCTAGGCATTGTCTTGATCGCATTTGCTTATGTATCAACAAGAAGTCGGCAGGTAAAAGCAGGAAAAATTAAATCAAGCAAGCCTAGGTATACTTCTTTGCGCAGTGTATTCAAGTTTGACATGCGCGCATTTTATATTCTCATTTTATTTGTTGCATTTGCCTTGGCCAGCTACTTGTTCATAGCATTCAAGAGGGATATTTTCACCCAGATGCGATTTGGCTACATGTTTTACGGATCGGTTGCGCTCTTGCTCTCTTATATGTTTACATCGCTGCGCAGCAAGCACAATAGCAGTGCAATAGCAATAATGGTAATAATCGCAATATTTGTGCTTTTGCTTGGGCTTTACCACATGCTTAGCGTTATGAAATATACACCAGCGCAGAGCATTGTAAATCCAATATATTCAAGTGCAAAAGCTACGCTTGCAAATTACAATCTAGAGGGTTGCAGGTTTGTCACAAACGATTGGATCTACATGCTTTACCTAAACGAGAGTGCATTCTCGCCTTTCTCATCTAATAGCATTGAGTATTCCTATCCAGTGTTATTATTCAAAGGCGCTTACGCATCAACCAGTCCAAGCTTGCTCATTAACTTTACCAAAGGAAAGGAACAGGTATTCAACAGCACTTATTACAGTATTTTTGAAGCAAATAACTACAATTGCACTACTGCAGCAGGATAATTGCTTGCGCTATGTCGCCGTTTGAATCCTGCAATGCTTTGCGTATTTTTTCCCTGTCAGATATGCCAGTTTTCTCCGCCACCATATTTATGTCGTCTTCGGTTATCTCAACTGACGTTTCCTTTTGCACCTCTGTTACTTCGCCGGTTATCTGGAAGCTCGTAACTCCTTGCATTTCTATTCTTGTGACTTGTGGATTGTTTATGAGTATTTTACTGTCTTGAGTTTCTATTGTGACCAGGCTTGCATCTATCTCGGCAGTTTTCATCCCCATCTTAGCCATGAGGTTTTTCATAGTCCTTGGATCAATATTAGGCATCATAAAAATCACCATCAGTACGCTATGCGTTTTAAGTTGAAACGCACGCATGGCGCATTTGCTACTATAGTGTTTGAAACCTAAGGCATAAATAACTTTTTAGCGAATTTAGGAATATGCATGAAAAAATAAAGCCGCCAGCCTTGAAGCCCGGCAGCACAATAAAAATAATAGCTCCTTCTTCAATGGCAGGCACTGTAGAAAACTTATCGCAGGCAATAAGCTTTTTGACAAAGCAGGGCTTTAAGGTAAGCGCATCATCAAGCCTTACACATGCTTCAACCGGCAGATTCTTTACTGCAGGTGACCATATAAGGAAAGCTGAGATAGAGGGTGCATTCAAAAACGACGATATAGACGCTATAATAGCACTCAGAGGTGGTGCAGGCTCAATAGACCTGCTTAATATAATCGATTATGACATAATAAAAGAGCACCCGAAAATATTTATCGGATATAGCGACATAACTTTGCTACAGATGGCATTCATGAGGAAGGCAAATCTTGTCACCTTCCAAGGTCCAATGATCATAGACATGCTTGAGACCAACAGCCAGGTACTCAACTACAACTGGTCAACGCTACTTAGTATAATACAGGAGGGCAACGCCATAGAGATTAAAAATCCTGCCGGAAGCAAATGGTCAAAGACTATCAATGAGGGTGTAAGCAGGGGTGTATTGCTTGGCGGAAACATGAGTATGGTGTCTCTTATAGCAAATACCAAATTCATGCCCTCTACTGAGGATTCGATACTGTTCATGGAAGATGTAAACATAGAGCCGTGGATGGTTGACAATATACTTACCTCCCTTTTCATAAAAGGAGTATTTTCACACGCAAAAGGTGTATTTTTCGGAGAATTTCCGCACTATGGCCTTAACGACATACTGAATTCGCCAAGCGCAACATCCTTCCTGTTCAAAAATCTTTTTGTTGAAGATTACATAAACTCGACTATCCGCGAAATCATTATAGACATACTTACTAAAAAGGCCAAAGGGCTCCCGTCGTTTGTGGACTTTTCGTGCTGCCATGGCACATACATAACGACTGTGCCGATAGGAATAAGGGCGGAGATAAATTCCAATGAAAGAACGGTTAAGATGCTTGAAAGCGCAGTGGAGTGATTGTTATGGGTGGAAAATCAAAGAATATCAGCGTGCTGATGATTGACATAGGATCGCGCTTCGGGATGGTGAGTGGAGAGGCAAGAATGGCCAGTATACTGCTGAATGGCCTTAAGAACGTATTCGATGTAAGCTACCTTGGCTATGAAACCATGTACATAAGCAAAATTGAAAAAGGCATATTGCTGAGCAGAAATAGTAGCTCTTGCTGCACGGAAGAGCTTGCGGCGCTTAAAAAACATTTGATAGAAGAAGGCAATAAACCTTCAGAAGTAAGGGACATGATAAATGCTGGACTGGACAAAAAGGAGTATTTTGAAACCCTCAAAAAAGGGCATTTTGATGTGGTAATATCAAATTCGGCAATGGATCTTCCTATAATAAATTATCTGAAGAGAGCAAACAAGGGCATAAAGGTAATATATGTTGATCATGAAAGCGTTTCAATGAAAATAAAAATCCCCGAGGAGGAGCAAAGCCCTCAAATGCGCGCCAAAATGCACGGTATAAAATTCCTCAATAGCTTCGACATGTGCATTGCTACAAGCATAATACAGATGAAAAGCCTTAGGAGGTATACAAAGAAAGTAGTATGCATACCCAATGCAATAGATGCGAATACAAAGCACAACAAGGCTGCAGAAGAAAAAATAAGGCTAGCGTTCAACATAAGCAGCGATGATTTTGTAGTGCTTTACGTTGGCAAAATGCTTGAAAGCCAGAAAAATGTAAGCACCCTGATAAAAGCCTTCAAGAAGCTTAGTCACAGTGACATGAAGCTCGTCCTTGCCGGAGAGGGTCCTTCGATAGAAGACTACATTGCAAGCTCCATGAGCGATAAAAGAATAACCGTTACCGGAATGCTTACCGACGAGATGCTTGAATATCTGTACAACGTAAGCAATTGCTTCGTTCTGCCGTCAAAATGGGAAGGCTCTAGCATAACGATCATAGAAGCAGCAAAGCACAATCTGCCGATTATAGTCAGTGAAGCAGTGCACATGGCCGACATGTACTACAGGCACATATATCCGTTCACATTCAAGGCTGGTGATCATGTCAAGCTCGCATCTCTCATCGAGGCGGTGTACAGCAATGCAGCAATAAGGGAAAAAGCCATTGAAGTGTCCGAGAAGATAAAGAAGGCGTATTCGGAGGAAAAAATGGTTTCCATGTATGCAAAGGTAATAAAAGAGCTGACATCCTCCCACGAATAAATTCGTGGGGTTCCTTTTGGCTTGGTGCCTACTTGGTTTGAAGGCTCATGGTCGC
>JBMFWR010000005.1:0-35323 GCA_049965095.1 Candidatus Micrarchaeia archaeon | reverse complement strand
CTGTCAACATTTATATACCAATGTGTTTGTCTAATCCGCATTCATCCCACGATTGAAATCGTGGGCTTTCTGCTAAGTATTTCTGTAAGCATGTGCAAGCATGCGAGCCCGGATAACCAAGCTGTAACATGCTGGCTATGAAAGTTTTCTTTCACCTATCTCATCGCTGATGCGCTTTTCAAAATCCTCTATAGCTACTTCGTGCTCCTGCCTTCCGGATCTCTCTCTTATGGTTATCTTGCCTGATTCTACTTCCTTCTTGCCTATGACTACCATATAAGGAACTTTCTGCATCTGTGCCTCTCTTATCTTGTATTCAAGCGTTCTGTCGGAAAGGTCCGCTTGTGCTCTTATACCCTTCTTCCTAAGGCTGTTGTATACCTGTTGTGCAAATTCGTTTTCGTGCTCCGATATTGATATGACGCGAACCTGCACAGGTGCAAGCCATGTCGGGAATTTGCCCTGGAAGTGCTCTATTGCAATGCCTATAAACCTTTCAAGTGTTCCAAGTATTGCCCTGTGTATTATTACAGGCGTATACTCCTTTCCATCTTCTCCAGTATATGTAATGCCAAAGCGGAGCGGCAGCTGGTAATCAAGCTGTATCGTGGCGCATTGCCATGACCTGCCCATCGAGTCAAACACGTCGAAATCTATCTTTGGACCGTAGAAAGCCCCCTCCTTTTCTTTTACCTCGTATTCCATCTTGTTGGCGTCAAGCGCCCTTTTCAGTGCTTCAGTTGCCTTTTCCCATAGCTTTTCGTCGCCCATGTGGTTGTCAGGCATTGTGGAAAGCTTGGCCTTGTATTTCATGCCGAAAGTCCCATAAACCTTGTTGACAAGCTCCAAAAGGAGTTTTACCTCGTTTTCTATCTGCGCTTCAGTTGCAAATATGTGGCCGTCATCCTGTGTAAGCTCTCTTACCCTGAAGAGCCCGGTCAGTGCTCCGCTTATCTCGTTCCTGTATACTCTGTCGAATATAGAAGTTCTGAATGGAAGCTCCCTGTAGCTCCATTTCCTTGATTTGTAAACAAGTATCGTAGAAGGGCAGTTCATGGGCTTCATTCCAAGGTTCTCTCCTTCGCTATCAAAGATGAACATGTTGTCCTTGTAATGGTCGATGTGCCCGCTCACGTGCCAAAGCGCTATGTTTGCAAGCGAAGGTGTGCTTATTTCATTGTATTCATACTGGTCGAGCAGCTCCCTGAGGAATTCTATTAGCTTGTTATATATGATCTTGCCGTTCTTGTGCCAGTAGACCATGCCCGGAGATACTTCTTGGAAGCTGAAAAGATCAAGCTTCTCTCCTATTGTCCTGTGGTCTGTTTCCGGCAGGCCTGACATATCACTCTTTCTTACAATAGCAGTATTTACGCTTACAGGCTTTGCCTTCTTGTACTGCTTTGCATCTGCGTTGCCAGCTCCGTATACCTTTGCCTGTTCTGCAAGTGGGTGCCCTTTTATATCTACTTTAAGCGCCTTGTTCCAGCCAAAGGGTGCCTTTTTTGCCTTGTACGATGCTTTAACCTGGTCATATATGCTGTTCAATATTCTCATTGCTTCCTTGGGCTCCATCAAGTTGTTGCTTAAATGTGCAAAAGGATATATTACAATCGTGTCCCTGCCAAGCTGTTTCATTGTGCTCCTTATTTCTTCCACAACCTTTGCAACTGTTTCATCTGTGTCTGTCTTTTCAACGCTTATAAGCATCGCAACTGCATTGTCCACCGAAACCCTCTTCTCTTCAGAATCCTCGTATATGCTGGCTTCCGGCTTTACCAGCTCGTAGGTTATGTTGTTTACATCAAGTTGCAGAATCCTCATCGAATCAACTTGCTATTATATTTAAAAGATATATTTAATAACTTTTTAACTTTTTGGGACCTATATTTGGAGTTAAGTTTAACCATTAATAACACCAAAGACATTTTTATATGCCTTTTGTATAGTGAACAAGATTCAAAGGCCTGGCACCGCAGATTAGCAAGCAGCATCAAGTTGCAAAACGTAAATACTGTGAGTGCATCCAATGCACCATTTTGAGGCATTAGAGCAATCCCTGATTGCAAAGGTTTAAAAAGTTTGGCTTAAATTCCGCAAAAAGCATATATATAGGAAAAATGCATAAGCTATTGTGATGTATATGGTAACGAAATATAATACAAGAGATCTTTCAAAAATTTTTGATGACATTGTGGAACAACGCGTGGAGGGCATGGTAGTTTCAGGGAAAGTCTCTGCAATAAGGGACATAAAGGTAGATACAGATTCGATAAAAAATGGCTACATGGTAGTAGACATGAATGGGGACCATTTCCTGTTCCTGCTTGGTATGACTAACAATAACGAAATAAAAATAACTAAGATATTGGAGCCCGATATAACTGGGAAGTATTCTGTTCCTGCAAGGCCTAGCTACAATTTGAGGGCTGCAAAGGAGGAAGTGGAACGCATAATACAAGATACGCCGCAACGCGAGAGAAAGGCAATAGTAGGCCAGTGGATTGATGCTGCACTCGAGGAAAAGGTAAAACGATCGAGTAGCAGTGTTGAGCAGAGCAACATCCAATAAGCTGCATTGCGATAGGTATTTAAATATATTTGGGAATATAAATAAGAAAGTGGTTGTATGGATAGCAATATAAAGGCGGGATTTGTTTCCGGTTTAAGTTATGCTTATGGCAAAGCAGGCTCATATGCACGTGTAGTGTCAGTCTTATTTATAATGTTCAGCATGCTTTCAATATTTAGCAGTGGTCAAAGCCAAGCGCAGAATGCTATGATTGCTATATGCAACCTTTACAACACTGTACATTCTGTAATATTCATACTAGGTCTTACGCTTATGATACTAGGCGGTGCGCTATACGCAGGTGCACATGTAATGCCTAGCCAATCAAAGGGAACCCTACAGGGCTATGCGATGGGTATGGTGCTTGGTGGCGTAATCGGCGTGATAATAGCAGTAATATCGCCTTACATATTGCAGTTGATAACGAGCAACAACCTATTAGCAGAGTGCCCTTCTTAAAGGGAAGCCCAGCACTGTAATTTGGCTAACCTTTAAATCTTTTTCTTTTCTTTATTCTTTAGTTGCATTTGTTGCGTTTAGTGGTTGAATTAGATGGCCAATGTTGTCCAGTACTCTTACAGCACCTACATAGAAAACATAAAGCTAATGCTGCTCTTTTCCCTATCTTTTATAATAGCCTTTCTTATACCACTGTTTGCATCATTTCCAACATTTAATGATGCCGGTGCTATATTCATACGTACAGCAAGCATATTCGTGAACATGAATTCGATATCGGCATCGATCATAATAATATCCCTATTCTTTTCCCTGTTGTTCCTGAGCTTTGCAATAGTCGCGATAAATGTGGTCGTAAAGCACAGCAGGGTTAATACAAGGATAACAAGGGAGGTAATGCAAGGGCTTGAAAAATATACAAGCAAGGTATTCATGGTGCTCCTGCTGCTGTCTTTCGTCATAATTGTGGTTGATGTTCTGAGCTTCGGGAGCGGCTATTCCGGCATAATTACAAGCATAGCAGTTCTATTGCTGACCCCTTTTATATTCTACGCTCCAGCTTCCATTGTGATAGATGACAGCAGGGTGTGGCGCGCGTTTAAGGCAAGCTTCATGTTTTTCTTCAAGCGTTTTGACTACTTCATTTTGTGGCTTGTCATATCTATAGTTCTTGTCACGCTTTTCGACTTTATTTTTATAAGCATATTGGGCACTGTATGGTCCCGCTATGCCATGCTTATATTCAATGCCATATTCATCATGCCGTTTTTGCTTGTCCTGCAAAGCGAGATGTACATGAAGAGATTCAGGATGCTCAAGCGCTGAGATGCCACTCTAGCTATCGAATCCATATAAATACTTTATGTGCTAATTATTCATTATGCAACGCAATGCCGCGATTATGCTAGTTGTAATGCTGGCATTTGTCAGCGTTGCCCATTCGCAAGAAATTACCTCTTGCAGCAATCTCAGCTCCTCCTCGCTGGGAAGTTTTATCCTTGGTGCAATACCCCTGTCGTTCATAGGCATAATGCTCTCTTTTTTGCTTATCGCAATAACTTTCATGATCGGCGAAGTTTTGAATTATAGCCCATTGAAGGGCTGGTACAAAACCGAGCTTTGGGAGGTTTCGAAAAGCATATTGGTAATAGTAATAGTGTTCTCATCTATGATAGTCGGCTCGGCAATCGTTGCTGCATTTGTAGGAACCAGCGCGACATATCAGGCAGGATCAACTCCAAGTGCACAGATGTCAAATCTTGTAGGGAACCTGCAGGGACTTTGCACGGCAGCAACTAACAAATACCTAGCGCCCCAGCTAATTAATTCTACAGAGGACTTCTCCTTTTTGCTTGGCGTATCACAAGGCATAGGCGCGCTTAAGAGTACAGTTGTTGAGACGTGGTTTAGCCTTCCAATACCTTTAATTGCTCCGGTGATATTCCTACAGTTTGGCTCTATCGCCAATATATATGTAAGCAGCTACCTTTCTACTATCTCTTCTACAACTGTATTCTCTTTCATAAAAGACCTGATGACAATGATAATATTCCCTATGCTATTCATTTTTAGATATCAATATGATCTGCTGCCCACAATAATAGCAACAGGAATAGGTGTCTTTATACCTATTGGAATAGTTCTACGCGCACTGCCCTTTGCTCGCGGAATAGGTGGAACTTTTATAGCGATAGGAATCGGAGCCTCTCTGGTATATCCCGCGCTTCTTGTTGGTTTTAACCTTCCCCTAACAAATTTTATAAATAGCGCAGTGCCCCAACCATTGAGCTTTCTGCAAAATCCATCATATGGGTGCCCAAGTGGGGCAAGCGGTTTGTGGTGCACCGTTCAAAATTATATCTTTATTTTTGCAGATAATTTCCTAGGTATTAGCATGGGCGGCATTATGTTGGATTTCCTCTTAGGCGCTTCCGCAGTTGGAATAAGCCAAGGTATTGGCGCATATGGCGCGGGCTCCTTAGTGGGTTTCTCAACGCCAGTACTCTATAGCAGCATTCTGCCAATATTGAACATAGTAATAGATCAAACCCTTTTGCTAGTTGTGCAGTTTCTGCTTTTTGTTTTTGACCTGATAATCGGTTTGGCATTGGTAAATGCCATAGCAAGGTCTTTGGGAGGTACAACTAGCTTGCAGAACATGGGTGTCGGAAAGATGAAACTGGCATAAGTGGTATCATGGCAATTGATGTTTGTGCGATAACCGGCGGCTCAACATACGTGAACAGCTGGCTTGGCATAAATCTTACCGTAATATTAATATCAATTCTTGCTGGCGCGGTGATATTCTCTCTATCAAAAATAATGCCTTCAAGGTTTAGCGCAAAAGTCAAAAGCGCTGTCCAGAGCGAGATAACGCAGGCTTTTATAGGCGCAATAATAATAATGATACTTCTTGCCTTGTCAAGTACAGCATGCAATATATCAACTTCAATGAGCCAGCAGCTTGCCCAGACCTCTCTGAACCCATTCCAGTATGCCGATTATTACATTGGTAATCTTTCAACCAATACTGGCTTAGGAATGCTTTCAAAGGTTTATACATTTTCAATAGAGTACGCCATACAAAGCACAATATTAGACTCAACATACGGCAGCTTTCTGAACAACTTTTTCGATGGCTATGTTTATGAAGGCCCTTTCATGTCTATCAAATTTGCACCTGTCTTCTCTTTGGGCAAGGTGATGAAAATCATAAGTGACACATATCTGGCAGTGTTTTCTAGCCTTCTTATAATAATTGTTGGAATGCTCTTTATTCAATGGCTTATGATACCAGTATTGGAGTATACTGCATTCACTGTGATTCTGCCAGTTGCACTTGTAATGCGGTCATTTGGTTTTGTCGGTGGCAATTTGCGCAACACTGCTAATGCTTTCCTTGCAATAGCGATTGCAGCATATCTGGTATACCCGCTTATGGTGGCTTTTGACGCTTATGCGATAAACTGGATATTCTCAACAAGCAATCCAACTTATCAATACCTCAAATTTGAGACAAATTTGCCTGCATATAATACTGCGACATTCTTCTCACAGATGCCGAGCCAAAGCCTCATATCGGGCAATCCAGCCACTGCAACCTCTTTTACGGATTCCTATCTAGCAAGTGCATCCATAACGCTAAATCCCTTAGTTGCCCTTGGCTCTACGCTATCTGCTACATATACAGCGCCTTATACAACCGATACATTAACATCTGAAATGGCAAAGCTCCTTTTCGTAGGGGTTTTTATGTTCGCCATAAACATTGCTGTAACTGCGGGTCTCGCGATGGGAATAACCAAAGGGCTAAATAGCGGAGTTGAGGGAGCCTCTCAATTCTGGGGCAGTTTGTAAGGTGTATAAATGTTAATATTTGCAATTCAAGGTATGTTCATGCTTTTGACGAGTTTCTCTTCAGTAAAAGCATCGCTATTTTCGCTTGTAATACTCGCCCTAGTGATAGATTCCGCATTTATTGCAATATGGTACATAGCTGGATCGCTGCTTGGCAATTCAACAGTCAAAGCTGGCGCAAGGGACGAATTCTACCAGCTTATAGGAACGGCTCTGCTTATAAGTATAGTAATAGCCACAATGTATTTCGTCGCATCTGCATTCATCTCTATATACAACGCCACATCACTAATGAGCTCCACTGCAATATACCAAACGTGCTCAAATATTCTATCAAATACAATTCAAAGCAACGGTTATACAACTAATGGTCTTGAGCTTAACTACTACTATCTTAAGGGAAGCTCGGTATTTCCGGGGCTATGCACAATGGTCCAAAATGTGAATTCTGGCAGTACACTTACAACCCGGCTTGACTATCCTCTTTCAGCGACAACCATAATAATAGCAAACCTTACAAACCAGGCTGTAGAAGATTATCAGGCATCATTTGAGTTTGACGCTCTGATAGGATTCCTCTCAAAACTTAGCCCCCAGATAAATGTATGTGCTTCAGCTGGATCATATTTTGGGCCCTGCTTCATACCTCTTCTTGGCACCTTAGTACCGCCAGATATACTTTTGCATGTGCAGTTTTCCCCCTATGCTGGATACTCGTTTATATACAAAATACTTACTCCGTTTGGGACACTGCTGACTACCGCGATAGAGTTTTACGCAGCTCAGCTTTCAACAAACGTCATCGCGCTGTATATATGGCCATACCTTATATTCTTTGGCTTGATACTGCGCTCCGTATTCCTCACAAGAAAACTTGGTGGCTTGCTCATAGCCGCGGCCATAGGCATAATAATTTTCTTTCCTGCCATATACTCAATAGAATACCTTACGCTTGCGAATATAAACCCAAGCTACAACGAGGTTTATGGCTATTCTACCGCGACCTCTTTGCCTTATTCAGTGAACTCCAAAGGCCAGATTACCTCTACTTATACATTAAACTTTTTTGTAATGCCAAATCTTCAAAAGGTCATAGGTGCGTACAACTGCCTGCCAGCTGACAACAGCATAATGATTGCAGAAGGAGAAGACATAGGTGTGCTACTTATACCGTTCTACTCAATAGCGGCTGGTCTTATCTCTGTAATCGAATCTGGCAGTGTGGTGCCGAATTTCATACTGCCGTCAAGTTGCCCTCCATATGATGTAATGCCTGTCACATACGCAATCTTCCAATCATATGGCATTATGGGTATTACTGCATATTTCTTGCCCATAATAAACCTGATGATAACAATAACGGCAATAATCGGAGTGTCATCGCTCCTTGGTGGTGACACCGAGCTTGCCGGAATATCAAGGCTGGTATGATGATTAAGCACAATGCTGCGGTGTTCCTGTTCGCCTTCCTAGCAGCTTTTGTGCTGCTCCAGAATGTCTCTTATGGCGTCACTCCCGCTCTTTGCAATGAACTATTTCCGGGCAACAGCAACATTCTATCTGGCACCTCGGTGCAGTCAATACTTGCAATATCCTTGCTTATAATGGTTGTAATGACTCTTATCACAGGAATAATTTATGCAATAGGCTATTCGTTTAGGATAGACAAGGCTGTGCGCTTTGCAAAAAGTGAGCTTGGCGAGATTGGAATAACCGTTCTGCTTGTATTGATATTCATAGGATCTTTTTATATAGTCAGCGCTTCAACGCCCAATTCCCTTTTTGTATTGGGCAATGGCGCAATCGGCAATTCAATGTACATAAGTGATTGCTCACTGCTTTACAATACCTCATTTTCTTTTGTATCTCCTATAATCAAGCTGCTTGGGACCGAAATATTCGTAAAGGCTGTGGCCTCTGCCAAATTTACGCTTGCGCCTGTATACTTCGGTATAGTGATGTCGCCTTTTGAAGGGACCAGCGTCATAAACAACGTACTAAGCATGATGATAGACATGGCAGGGATATTCATAGGCATAAACATAGCAGCTTTGTTTATCATGGTAATAGCTTACAATCTGTTCCCATTATTTTTCTTTGCTGGCATAGCGTTGCGTACCATTCCGTTCACCAGAGCTGCAGGTGGTGCATTTATAAGCTTGTTTATTGCTTTTTACCTGATATTTCCTGCAATAATAAATGTAAGCACAATGCTGTATACCTCAATACCTTCAACTATATCTGGTTACTACTATTATCCTTCAAATAGCTTTTCCTCTTACATAGGTCAATTTGTAAGCGCCTTTACAGAAAATCCGGTTTCGCTCCTTAGTGGCTTTGGTGCAGTTATCAACATATTTGAGACTTTTGCCCAAGGCATCATAACACTTTTTATTATAACTGTTGTAGAGCCTGCAATGTTCTACGTTTTGTCGGTAGTAATAGCATTTATAATATCATTCAATTTTATGGAAGTGCTTGGAGATATGTTGGGCTCGCCGAGCTTAAGATCAGATAAAACTTTCAAGAGGTTGTTGTAATGCCACTGCTAAGTATATTTGCAAGCTTGTACATGTTCCTGCATTCCCAGCAATTGCTTCCTTTGCTTCAGCTTGTAATGACTCCTATTACCTGGCTTCCATTTGCCCTTCTTGCCGTTCTTGCCGTGTTTTTCGTTGCGGGAATCGTCTACGCATTGTCTTCAATAATACAAAGCAGCAACATGAAATCCTGGGCCCGCATACAGATATACGAAGCTTTCCTTTCAATAATAATGATAATTGCATTTGGTGCTTTTTCATACCTGTTTTTTATGAACCCGCAAGGTGCATTGGGCCCGAATGGCCTGAACATAATACCAGGTACATTCAGCATAATAGGCTATGGCGGCTCTGGATGCTTAAGTCCTGGTGTAAACGACATCTTTAACCTTTCTGTCTGTGACCTTTCTGTGTTTAATGGAATGGCGTCAAGCCTTGCAATGTTTGTCTATTTTGTTTCTTATGCGATAGGTGTTACTCCTTCGATTAGCGTGTCTTTTTACACGCCAGACACAGATAACCTGGATCTAAGCTTCTCCGATATATCTTTAACTCCCGGCGAGGTGGAATCCATTCTTGGAACCATATATAGCGCTTTGGTCTTTGTAATACTGCTCAGCAAACTGCAACTGATCATACTTTCAGGATCGCTTTTGTTCCTTTCTGTTTTCCTTACTCTCGGGCTTGTGATGAGGACTCTTGGCGTTACTAGGTCATTTGGCGGTGCAATGATCGCATTTGGATTAGGGCTAGGTTTAATATATCCGCTGCTTACTGCCATCACCTATGGATTTATAGACACAAGTGTCGGCGCCATATGCCTTGGCTCTGTAGCGTGCACCACAGCAGGAATGGCAAATGCGGTTATTACATTACTGTTCTCAATGATATTTCCGCTTACAGTGCCTTCTCTTGCGGCAGGTGCCAAGTTCTTTGGATATCTCGTAGCGGGCCTTACCTTCATACCTTTCATAAATTTTACCATAGTAGACGCTTTTATAATTGATTTTTCAAAAGCAATAGGAGAGAAAATGGATTTCATGTCTCTGCTTAGCGGTTTGATATGAGGTGCTGTGCGATGCTTTTAGATACAGCCAAAAGATACGCGTTCATGCTCATATTTGTAGCAATTGTGCTATCTATGCTTGCAAACACGTCTAGTTCTTCCTCAGGCACCTATTCAAATTGCTTCAATCCTTCATCGCCTGTGGCAAGCTGCAATGCATACGTAAACGGCTATTCATGCCCATCGTCGTGCCCTGTGGCAAGCCCTGAAGGGATATGCCAGGTAGAAACAGGAACCTCTTCTTCTGGTCTTGTGCTTACTGCAAGCGGCGTTTATTGTTTCTCGAGTAGTAAGCAAGCCGCACAGTACAGCGGCTGCGGGCCATTGCCTTCAAACATAGCTTCGCAGATATATAAAATGGAGCCATGGTATTGCCCTATCAACCAGCAGGTATATGAGGAATGGAGCAAATATCTGCCATTGGCGCTGCTCGCAGTGCTGCTTGCTTTTATGATTGGGGCTTTGATAGTAATGGTAGGAATTGCTGCACATAGCGAGAGGATAAAAAACTATGGAATGGGAGAGCTATATGAGGCAGTGGCAAGCGCAATAATAGTCGGCATGTTCCTATACGTTTCTGCCGTAATGTTCGGGGTTGCATCTGGCATAACTGTAGGTAGTATAAACCCTTACGCTACTGCTCTCAATCTGATAAGCAACACGATAAGCAATGCCGAAGGAGTCATAAATGCGCTTGCCAATGTCTATATGCATGATGCCGAGTATACATCATTCCAGGTTAGTATATACTACTTTGGGGAGGTGACTCCTGTGCCCTCTCTTATACTAAACTCGTTATATCCTTACATAACAATATTCTTTATGGACCCTGCGATCAATATAGCAGGTCTGCTCTCTGACGGGATAATGGCCCTTTATGCGCAATACTATACAATAGTATTCTTTTCCATTGCATCTATACCAGTATTCCTTATTCCTGGAGTTATATTCAGGGCATTCATGCCGACAAGGGCTTTCGGAGGAATGCTCATCGCAATCGCAATAGGCTTTTATTTCGTTGCACCTTCATTATTTGCAATTGCATATTATTTCACAGCGCCAAACATTCTCCACAATTTTGAAGCTGTGCAGGCTCAGGCAACGAGGTTTGGGGGCTCATCATCAGTTCAGAATTCAATGTCTCCAACAAGTCCCTTGGTGTTGCAGGTTTCTGCAGCACAGAGCGCGATGAGCTCTTTCTGGCTTTTGATCCTTTTCTATCCTCTGTTTATAACCACAATAACATATGCTTTCATAGTCCAGATAGCTAATTTCATAGGCGGTGCAAGCAGAATGGGGGGGCGCATGCGAGGTTTTATATAAATTAATGGCAAAATATCTTAGGTGCTAACCAGATGGAAACAAAAGCTCTAATATTTATCGGCTTCCTGGCGCTAGCTTTCATATTCCTGGCTGCAGCCGTATCAATACCAAATTCAAATATCGCATTGGGACTAGTAAAAATAATAATGCTCGCGCTAGGCATAATTTTTGACATACTTGCTTTTGCTTCCAGGTACTATACATATCTGATTGTGCCTATGCTTAAGCAGCGCACTCGTCATATAGTGCTGAGCAATGAGCGCGCATACTGGCTTGCCCAAACTGGAGATGCCGTGCTTACAAAAGAAGGCGAAGACTACTTGGCTACAGTCTACATAGGGATACCTCTTTACGTGTCGAGCACAGAAATGAGCGATGAAGAGAAGTTGAATTTTGCAAAACAGGTTGGTAGGTTGGCAAGCATTACCAAAGATCCGGCCAGAATAACAACAGAACTTTACATAATGAACAAAGACTCATATATACAAAGGCTGCGCGATATGATAAGCACCGTAGAGAATCAAGAAGCAAAGCTTGCGCAGGAGAATGCCCCAAGCGGAGAGATAAACAAGGTGCATGGCTCATTGGCAATGTGGAAAAAGATGCTTGAAAATGTAAGCAAGGTTACCTCTCTAGAGCTGATGTCTTTTGTATCAATATCAGCAAGAGGTACAAAGGAGTACGAGGCTGTCAATATAGTGCATCAGAAATCGATGGAGCTAATGTCTGGAATAGGAGCCACACTGGGCGTTTCGCCAAATCTTATAGTTGGAAATGACATATTGAAGCTAATAGAGCCTGAATTTCTCATACCATATTCAACAATAAGCGAGCAGATAACAAAGAATCTGCAGGAGCAGGTGATATGATTGGATGAAGAAGGCATAATGTATCTTACGTTTGCGCTTTTTTTCTACCTCATAGCATTTGCAATGATAGGTCAGATCGGCAAAGGTGCGGTTTCAATAATCATAATGATACTTTTGTTACTAGGTGTTGCCATAGTGCTGATACTTAACTGGGCCGATTTTATGCTTTTTTCGATTGTGGCAAGCATGCTTGGCATAACATTCCAGCCTTCAGCCAACTACAAGATAGTAAAGCAGCAGAATGCGATAGTAAAAGAGGTAAACGGCCTTTTCTATGCTACCGGTTATGTTTCTGCCAATCTATTTGGCTATATATTTAAGCTTGAAACTAGCGAAACAAGCAATCCTGATGAAAGGATAATGCGTGCGCCGGAGCTTTGGGAGAGGGCTCTTATGAGCATAAGCTTCCCATTCAAGTTTCACGTTTTTGCTGTGGGAAGGGACGTGCAGCAGGTAAGAGACGAGCTTGAGGGAAAGCGTTCCTACCAGGAGTTCCAGCTTTCTAGGGCGATACAAAGCAACGCAAACGAGGTTACAATAAATGACATACAGAGAAAGATAAGCACCATACAGGCAAAGATAGACAAGATATCAACAGGCGAAAAGCCCGTTGCTACGCTTATGTACTTCGAGACCACCGCAATAGGCGTAAGCGAAAAGGCAGCGCTCGATGCGCTTGCATCACAGATTAGGGCTCTTCAAATATCGTTCAGCGGATTTGACGTAGATTTAACCCCTGTAATAGGGCGCGAACTGTATACATTGTTCAAGTTCAATTTTGGCTTGCCCACCTCTTTTGAGGAAGTGGCTTCATTTTTTGACCAGCAAAAGTGATTGGTGATATTTATGACGATATTAAAATTGCAGCACATAACCACGGATGAAGTATCAAAGAGGGCATTTTTGTCTAGGCCTCCTGAACCGCCGGCAAGCGTGCTCCTAAGCGATCCTTTTCAATCTCTTTACGTAGGCACAACAAAAATCTTCAAGGTGCCTTTTACATGGTCGCACATAAACCTCACAAATCCCCATATAGCAGTGGTTGGAATAACTGGAGCAGGAAAAAGCTATTTTGTGAAGACGCTGCTAATAAGGGCAAGCTATGTTTGGAATACCAATGCAGTAATCATAGACTGGGCGGGAGAATACAAGGCATGGGTAAATCAGAGCGGCGGAGTGGTTGTTTCGCTGGGAAAAGGCTCTTTCCTCAATATAATGGATCTGAGCGGCATGAAGCCTCTGGACAGGACCAAGCAGATAATGACTGCGCTTGAGATACTTACAGACATAGGCGAGTACCCCGAGCAGAGAAGGATAACAGAAGAGGCGATAGAGCAGGCATATACAAACAGTGGCTTTATAGTTTATGAAAAGGCGCCAGAGGGCAAGGAAGCGCCTACACTAAAGGATGTAATATCTTTGCTCCAGGAAAAGCTGCAAGAAGGTACGTACGAATATCCTGCAGAGCTTGAAAACGCAATATACAGGCTCAGGCAATTTGCACGCGAAGGCGAAGACTATTTTGCAAGGAAAAGTACAATAGACTTGGGCAAGCTGACTTCTTCAGGGCTTGTTGACATAGATTTATCTACGCTACCAGATGAGCGTTTCAGAGCTCTTGCTGCGCTTTTCATACTTCAGTCGCTAAAGGAGCGCATGAGGAGCGAGGGCTGGAGCGAAACAAAAGGGCTAAAGGCTATAGTAGTGCTTGATGAAGCGTGGAAGATAGCAAGCGACGAGAGGAGCGATGCAATAATGATTGTAAGAGAAGGAAGGAAATACCAATTCGGCCTAATCGTCGCTTCGCAGAATCCTACAGACATAAACGAGGCGATATTCTCAAACGTGGGCACGACATTTGTGCTCAGGATAAAGTTCGAAAAATTCCTGAATTACCTGCAGGGCTCAATGAATTTCTCAAGTTTCATACGCTCTGAGATAACAAAATTCGGAGTAGGGCAAGCTGCAGTTGAAATGGCATTCCAAACAGCGATAAGGTTTCCAGAAACATTCCTCCTAGAGAAGATACAGGGCGAAGAACCCCTTTACATATACACAATTGACTTGTCAGACATACTGACGCAAAGCGAGCTAGCAGCTAACCTGTTACCAAAAGATTTTGAATTCGAGATGGAGGAGCTGAAAGGCAGGATGATAGAGTACAATTTTGGCAATGAGGTTATAACGAGCATAATGTCAATAATGGACAGGCAATCAAAATCCATCAAAATGCTGGATTTTGTGCGCGAGCTGGCGCGCGAAGGCGTCACAATAGTCAACATCGTATCTTTCCTAAAGAGCTTGAGCATGGACGATCTGCTTATCACAAGGATAATATCCCAATCTGGTGCAGAGAATGGATAATTCTGGCAGCGTGACAATACTAAGGAACGAGCTTAGGCGCATTCTGATAGCAATGCATGTCGATGATAAGAACATAGAAGCACTGTTTTCATCAATGGAAAAGGGCCACAGGCATGTCAATGTGATAGCTTTCGTTTCATCACTGGAGAAGATAAACCTTAGCAGGGACCAGATAGCGAATGTTTTGAGAAGAATAGGTATAAGCGACGTTGCAATCTCCAACATATTCGAGATGGTTGACGTGCAAAAAATAAGCGCCGAAATAGGGAAGGTTTACAATATAAACGTAGGCTTAAGTTGATTAGGATGGCTGCAAATGAAGATAGGTGTATAATATGCGGGCAGGAAAAGCCCGGCATAGAAATAAAAGAAGACTACATGGTAAGCCTTATAAGGTGGTTTAAAAGAAACGTGACCAAAAACGAGAAGGGCTACCATCTCGTAGTGTGCAGGGAATGCTATGTCAAATACAAAAAGCAGTATGACAGCTATGTGCGCAAAGAAATCGCCTACGTAACAATAGGAGTGGTCTTTGCCGCACTGATGATTGTGATGGGTTCTGCAAATCTTGTTTCTGCAGTGGCTTTCGGGATAGCAATAATAGTATTCATGTACTTGCTTGCTCAGCTGAGCTATATGCCTGCGCTCAAGCTGCCTACACGCCAGCTTGGTGGGGAAGCTGCAACGCGCACGGCAAAAAAAGCGCCAAAGCGCAGTCCAAAAAACAGGTAAAGAAAGGTTTATAGTTTTATGATGCAAACCTATCAAATGTCGCTTGTAAAAATGCGTTCATCAAGGTGTATTGTTGGCTGAAGAAAATATTGGTATAATAGAGCCAAAAGCAGAGCAGTTGGTGCTAAGCGGCTCCCTGCTTGGCACTTTTGAGGTAATGGCAGGTAGGATTTCCTCGCTTCAGGTATTCTCCGTTAAAATCGAACCCGATAACCTATCGGTGCTAAGGGTTGAAAGCCACGACATGCAAAAGCGTCCTTTCCTTTTCATACTAATAATATTCAAGAAAGATAGTATAGTTGTAAACTACACTGTAGCGCAGGATTCGAGCCCCAAAATGCGCAAGCTTTACGTGATAAAAGTCCTGCTCAGCATACTCTCGCTTGTCTCTGATGTATACCAGGTAAAGGAATCTGAGTTTTTTCAGTATGTTGATTCAGCGATAGACGATGTCCTCAATTCCCTTTCCCAAAGCTACAGCTCGCTGTTCAACAATTACGATTCGCTGTTCAACGAGTACAGGGAGCTGAAAAGGCTCAACCTGGAGCTTTCCGCGTCGAACAAGCAGCTTGCGGTGCAGGCCCAGCAGCTCAGCAAGGAGAACAAGGAGCTGAGCGACAGGCTCAAGCAGCTTGAGGCATACTCTGACGAATCGCTTATGGTGATGGTTGAGGACTGGCTTGAAGCCCATGACAATTCGATAGACATAAACGAATTTGCAAACAGTTACAAGCTGTCTCCTACAAGAGTTGAGCAGATACTAAACAAGATGGTGTCATTGGGCTACATAGCGCTTAAAGGCTGAGTAAAGATGAGATACCTAATGAAAATCAACAAAAAGGTAAGATACATACGTGTTTACACTATTGTAAAAAGGGTGAACGACAGGCAGAATATAGTATCAAAGGTGCTCACTTCTCTGATGATTAAGATATTCAATCCGAAAGCCGCTCAGGAGCACAACGATCAAGGGTGGGCAAATGAAGAGTAAGAAGAAGTCAAAGGCAAAGCTAATAGTTGCTCTGATTTTGCTTGTAGTCATTGCCATGGGCGCACTTTTCTACTATCTGGCTTCTGAGCTTTCCTCAATCTCAACAAGCCAACCCATAAAGCCCGGCGTATACTATAAGCCGAGCTTCCAGGCAATGGAAAGCAGCGAAGGCATACTGTTTTACAATTATAGCCAGGACGTAGCCCCGTATGTGCTTGTTTCATACAACGCCCGCAATGTTTCCAAGTTATATCTTAACGTATCTCTTATAGCTTCAGTTGGCATTCCTGCAAAGGTCTACGTGCTTAATACGACAAACGAATGCTATGATTGCCTGAGCCAGAGCCAATTTTATTCCGATATAAGGTCAAGCATACCAAAATACGGATTGATAAGCGTTTCCAACATTTCAAACATATCAATATCAAACCTCAACGAAATAAGCAACTATTCAGTGCTCATTGTTTCAAGCGGATTGATTCCATCACAATTTCTTGGTGGCTTGAACAGCAGATCTAGCGAAAGTGTGCTGCAGATGCTCATGAACAAAGGTGTCACAATAATATACATAGGAGACACGTTTTCAAGAGAACTGCTTCCTGGCTCAGTGATTGAGCCTGTGACGGCGCTGCCAAGCTATCTGGCTACAGTGCCATATAAGTTCAACGGAACTTCGCATTTCTATTTCAATTCTCCCTTGGCAAAGTTTGCAACCGGCTCTGTTTACGGTCCTCTCTCATATATAAGCCAATCAAATGGCACCATAATAGCATTTTTCAATACTCCGTCTTCGTGGCACAATGCAAGTGCTGAAGCTTCCGACATAGCGTATGCGATAAGCAAACTGTTCTGGCTCCCCAGGGTTTCAAGCGGCACAGAAGAACTTCAAGGAAGCGAGATTAAAAATTATAGCAGCATAGGGGTTGTGCTCAGTGTGCTAAATTCTTCAAATCTGAACTCTTCTCTTATCATGATTAAAAATACAGTGGGTGTGATAACTGCTGAAGCAGTATCGCAAAGCAACAATGCAATCTATTCATATTCATATTTTGAATCTCCATCGTCTATCAATGGCAGCATATCCATGCCTCCTTACGTGGTGCCGGGGCAGACAGAGCCAATAACGCTTGAAATTTTTACGCATTCCGTTATACCTATATCAATAGAACCCCATCTATCCATATACAACCAAAACATGTCCCTGGAATACGCAGTGCCTTTGCAATTCGTGCAGGCGTACGGCAATTTTACATTCTTGAAATACCTCACAATAAATCTACCTCCTGGCAATTACATAGCAAGCCTGCAAGGCTATTCTGGAAACCTGTATAGCGATGCTCTGTTTTTTGTTCCTCCAATAAACATATCCTTGTCTTCAATGAACCTTTCAAACGGCACGCTTGTTTTTGTGCCATATGCTGCCGGAAGAGTGCTCCAGAACATCAACTATTCAATAAGCATGAACGGAGCATATCAAAGCAACGGTTCGACGGGCACTGGCACTATAGTGTACAAATTGCCGCAGGGCATTTCAGTGCCTTATGGCGTTACAACTTTCAAAATATCCATGCTCTCATCTCAGTTCCAATACAAGTTGAACAGAGTCGCGCCAAAGGTTGTAATAAACAAGCAGTACATCGAGCTTGCAATAGTCTCGATAGTTGTGCTTCTCATGGTCACAATGGTAAAAGCGCCAAATAGGGACGAATTCTATATAGACATACCTTCGCTTCCTGTGCAGGACAAGGTAAACATAACAGTGCCCGTAAGGGACATACTGGCATTGTTCGACAAGCAGAATATATCATACAGGTGGAAGTTCATGCCTCTGAGCAAAAGCGAAATAAAAGCTGCCATATCTGCAAATATACGTTACAACAATATGCCAATCGGAGTAACGTATAACAACGTTGACCAGATTGTTGACCAGCTCGTTTCTCTGGGCTACCTTGTTTCGGCAGATGGCTTGTATGCGCCATCAGACTGGGTGACAAAGAGTGGCCATGATATCGAGTATCTCGCAACATTCAAGAAGCTGAGGCTTTATTTCGTAACGCATGCCTACATGTTTACCGATCTTGACAGCAGCAACCTTGCAGACATAGTGACAACGCTGCATGGAGAGCGCGTCTATATCGTAATATATTCAAAGACAAGCAAGTTTATTAAAATCCCAATATATGGAAACCAGCCAACTTACATAGCATTCCTTAATTCGTTCAAGCTTGATGAATTCAAGGAAGACCTTTATTCCACATACACGCCAGAAGCTGAGCAGCTCAAGATATACATATCATCAGGAGTAGTGCATCTTATAAGTGCTGACGCGCCAGAAGAGCTTGGCGCATAAAGCGTAAATCAAATCCATTTATCTAAATCTTAATCAGTTTATTCTTCTGGCTCTGCTTCCTGAGCACCTGCTTTCTCTTCGCTGCTTTCCGCCTCTTTAGCTTCTTCAGCTTCGTTTACATTGGCCGAAACCTTAGGATAGTGCTTTGCCACAAGCTCTTCAAGCTTTTTTTCAATGTCCTTGCTGCTCTTGCCCGTCATGCTGCCAAGGTCATTTGCAAGCTGCTTTGTATAGCGCATTATTATGTTGTATCTGCTTGCTTCTTCATGCATGTGTATCTTTCCGCTTATGTATCTTTGAAGGCCTCTGGCTGCGTCCATCAGCGCCAGCTTTACTTCATCTATTATCTCGTCCTCCTGTGCTATAGCTTCCTTGCCAACGCCAGAATATGGTATGTAAATGGATGAAACATTGACAAATATACTGACAGGCTGGCTATCCATGTCTATGCCGTAACGTTTCCAGTCTATGCTTTTTGCGGCTACCGTTATTGCGCAGTTGCCGCTGTCGAAAAGGAGCGGCACTCGGTTTGCAAATCTAAGTATGTTACCCTCATAGCCCTCCTCTGTTTTCTTGCCTGCAGTGCCACCAAAGGCTATTGCAGCTTCGACAATTAGAGGTATTCCTCCTCTGAACACTGCAGGTTTTCTCTCTACAACATTCATAAATTCCGGATTCAATATATTCTTTAGCGCGACTCTAATCTGTTCTTCTCCTATAGCTTTTATAAACGAAGCATCAGGAGCAACCCACTTCACCTTGGAGAAAGCCTTTATGAGCTCTTCGGCATCCTGCCATGCGAGCATATGGGGATCCTTTTCCATGTCAATATTCGGGGCAATTTGCTTTATTTCTGATATTTTGTTCGGCGTGACCCTTGCGAAAGTGTCTAGCAGGAATGAGCTGAGCTTTCTGCTCTCTGTTTTTTGCGCAAATTCAAGCAGGTCGTTTACAGTCATGCCAAGTGGATGTGGTTTCGTCGCTTTGGGCCTCTCAGGCACTGCGCTAACAGCGCGCATAAAGGTATATTCCTTGCCCTCTGGGCTGATAAACTTTATCTGGACGTGCGGATTTGAAAGCGCAGTCCTCTTTAGGTATTCGTAAACGCCATGATCGCTGTTCTCATATTTTACGTCTGCAAATTCGCCCTCTACATACAAGCCCCTAAAAGATTGGTCCACCGGCAAATCCATCATATTGCTTATTACTGGCTTGTTTCTCAGCGTATCTATGCCTATGTTACAAGAATATGCTTTTCCATTTGCCGTGCCTGATTTCACATATATCTGCTTCCCGGTAGTAACCTGCGAAAACAATGTGCAACCTGCAGCTCCTATACCCTGCTGGCCCCTCTGCTGCACATACCTGTGAAACTTCGTGCCAGATAATATTTGCGCAAGAGCCTTCCCTACGTAATTCTTTGGTATGCCAGGCCCGTTGTCTTTTACTGCTACCTTATACTTTTCTTCACCTATCTCATCTATTTTGACTTCAATATCTGGCAGTATCCCAGCTTCTTCGCATGCGTCAAGCGAATTCGTTACATACTCATGGACTATCGTAACAAGCGAGTGCACCTTCCCAGCATAGCCAAGCATCTGTCTGTTCTTCTTGAAGAATTCTGCAATTGAATGCTCCTTGAACTCTTTAAATATCTCGTCAGCGGTTCTCTCTGCCATCTATTCACCTATCCTTCTGTAGCAAAGCGGCGTAGTCTATATTCATAAATTCAAATGTGCATCTCTAGCCTGTTCTTTCTGTGTGCCGCTTCCATCTTCCTGTACGCACTTCTGTGCGATTCGCCTTCTATAAGCGCAACAATGCATGTTTTTGCTTCGTCTACTTCGTTTATCTTTCCTATTATACTCACTGTATTGCCATAAACGCTTATCCTGGCCTTGCTTACGCTTTCTATATTTTCCTTTACCTTGCCGTTCTCACCTATGATCCTTGCCTTCACCTGGTGTATGCGCTTTTCGCTGTTAAAATATTGGTCTAAGTCAATAAGCGAGAAATAAAAATCGTCGTTGTAAAGCTCACATGCAGTATCAATGTCAAAGCCGCGGCCGAATGCAAAGAGTATATTCTTGGCAGAAAATTCCCCGAAAGGCTCTCCGCTTATTTCTATACCTTCATCTTCTATGCCAATTTTGCAGCTGCAAAGTTTTGAGACCTTTCCTATTAGCTTTGGATCTTTCTCAAGCAGCTTGAGCCTTTCCTTTGGTATCAACAATCTCTCCATAAACGGGTTTCACACTCTAATATCTCTAATATGTTAGGTTTATCCTATATTATTAATGAATAAAAATATAATTGCAACGCCAAAAATCAGCAGAACAAGAACCTGCAATTCCGCTAATCAACTCTTTATAATAAGAATAAGCAATATTTAAATATTTATCTATCGCAATTAATTCATGATTCAATCATGATTGTTCCGTGGATCATTCATGATGGAGTGTTGGTGCTTATGCGCTCAAAAAAGGAAATAGAAAAAGATGTTCAAAGCATCAAGAAGGGAATAGACGAGCTTAAGGAGAAGAATTCCCATTTGAGCAGCATAGTAAGCGAAAAAGCAAAAAGCGACGATATTAACTCAAGCCTTTTTTCACTTGTAAAGTATCTTATAGATGAAAACAAGAGGACAACAATGATCTTGCAAAGCCTCGCTCAGGGCATTAACAGGCTCGAGAACGAACTTTTCAGCGATGAAGCCCCTTCTTCTGTTGCACCAGAGCAGGAGGCCCAGCTTCCGATTCAGCAGGGTGCCAAGGAGATGCCAATATCTGATCTGGATGCCAAGATACTCCAAATAATACAGAGAAAAGGCATGGCATGCGCAGACGATATAAAGGCAAACCTCAACTACAAGGGAAGAAACGCGGCTTCTGCAAGGCTTTCGAAGCTTTACAAAGAAGGCCTTTTGACAAGATATCAGCTAGGTCACAAAGTTTTTTACAAATTTGATGCTGGCAAGGCGACCAATATACTAATTATTTCACCCCCTCAGTAAATGGGCCTGTAGCTAACTAATGCTACAGGCTCACCCCTTTTTCTTCAAGGTTGGGCCATTTCGCTTATACATAGCAAGCACGATAGGCAATAGTAAGATATATAAAATCGAAAACCAATAATGCAGTAAGCTTGCCTCTGCATGCACAAATGCCATAAACGTGCAAGCTATTAGGTGGTATACATATGGAAGAAGAGGAAAACACTTTTGCAAACCTACCCTATTCATATAATCAGACAGCGCACGCATTGGAGATAAAAAGTGCATTTGAAAAGTTCGAGGGCAAAAAGGTTTCGGTAGCTGGCAGGATAATCGGAATAAGGAAATCTGGAAAGCTGATATTTGTAGACGTGCTAGATTCCACTGGAAAAATACAGGCATATTTTGACTATGCTATTTTGGGGGAGAAGCTGAACAGCGTAAAGAAGATGAATGCTGGCGATATTATAGGCGTGGAAGGAGTAGTATTCAAGACAAAGCCGGGCGAGATAAGCGTAAAGGTTGAGAGTTATACCCTTCTTGCAAAGGCAATGCGAATGCTGCCAGACAAGTGGCATGGCATACAGGATGTGGAGATAAGATACCGCAAGAGATATCTTGACCTTATAATGAATCCTGGCGTAAGGGACATATTTATAAAGCGCAGCATCATAGAATCTGCGATAAGGGAATTTCTAAATTCTCGCTCTTTTTTCGAGTTTGAAACGCCAGTTATACAACCGCTTTACGGTGGAGCTGACGCAGATCCGTTCAAGGTTTTTGTAAATACGCTCAATGAAGAGGATTATCTGCGCATATCAAATGAGCTATACCTAAAGAGGCTAATAATTGGAGGCTATGAAAGGGTTTATGAGATATACAAGGCATTCAGGAACGAGGATTTGGACGTTACGCACAGCCCTGAATTTACGATGATAGAATGGTATCAGGCGTACGCTGATTACAATGACATGATGGCACTTCAAGAGGAGCTCCTTGAATACATCACGAAGAAGCTCTACAACAGCACCGAAATAGAATATCAGGGCAAGAAGATAAGCTTTGCAGCGCCTTTCAAGCGCGTCAAATATGTAGATAGCATAAACGAAAAGCTCGGTTCTGACATATTGAGCATGGAAGACGAGGAGCTATTCAAGCTGGCTGAAAGCAAAGGCATACGCTTTGAAAAAGGCAAGCGCACAAGAGCGCATGCATATGACAAGCTTTTTGAAACAGTGGTGCAGCCAACGCTCATACAGCCAACATTTGCAATAGACTTCCCAAAGGAAACCTCAACGCTAACAAGGGTCAAGCGCGGAGATCCGCGGCTTGTAGAGAGGTTTGAACTGTATGTAGCAGGGATGGAGATATCGAACGCGTATTCTGAGCTCAATGATCCAAAAGTGCAGCGCGCAAATTTCGAGAATCAGATAAAGCAAGCAGAAGCTGCGGGTGCAAAGCCTGAGCCACTTGACATGGAATTCATAGAAGCGATGGAATATGGGATGCCGCCTACAGGGGGCTTGGGAATGGGCATCGACAGGCTTGTAATGCTGCTTACCGACAAGCCCTCAATAAAAGAGGTTATACTATTCCCAATGGAAAAGCGCATAGATAGCAAATGAAGCGCTTATAGCTCCTGATCTGCACGCAGCAATAATCTCAACCAGTTGCACGGTTATAGCTCTGTAGATAGATGCGAAGAAGTCCTATAATTTTTCTTTTATTATCTCTTTAAGCTTTTCAAAATCCTGCCTTATTACAGCAACATTCTTCTTTAGTCTTACAGCAGCCGAAGGATGTATTGTAAGGAAATATTTGTCTTCAACAAGTTCTCCATGGTGCTTCATTATTTCCGTTGCACCTATCACTGCCTTGGCTGCAATGCTCCCTAAAAGGACAACAATCTTCGGGCTGATTATATGGAGCTGCTTTTCAAGGAACGGCTTGCATATTGCTATTTCATGGTCTGTTGGCTGGCGGTTTTTTGGGGGAAAGAACTGTACAACACTAGTTATGTAAGTTTTTTCCCTTTTAAGCCCAGCCACTCTTATCATCTCATCAAGCAGCTTGCCGCTTGCTCCTACGAAAGGCCTTAACAGCATGTCTTCATTCCTGCCCGGAGCCTGCCCTATTATCATGACCTGCGCTTCCGGTGATCCTTCGCCAGGCACAAAATTCCTGCTAAGGTTCCACGTCTTTTCAGAATGCGGAAGCTTTGCATATTCCTCGTTTAGCGTCTTCAGTTCCTCTTTTTTGTTTATGTAAGTGTTGGCATGAACGAGAAGCTGCTTCTGGTTTTCAAAAAGGTCGCTGTCCATTGCTTCGGTGAAAGTAAACCACTTGAAGCCGCTATGCTCGGTAAGCTTTATGCTTGTAGATATATCTTCTATCATCCCTAGGTATACCTTTAGACTTGTATTTACCTTTTCACCGTTTTCCTGGTACCAAAACGTCATTTCATGCATAAAATACCTGTCTGGATCAATATCAAGGCCTGTCTCTTCTTTTGTTTCTCTGATTGCGCATTGCAATGATGTTTCCCCTTTTTCTATGTGTCCTTTTGGAAAGTCCCAATGGTCTTTGCCCTGGAGGAATAGGAAAACCCTGTCTCGACCTCTGTAGCCGTATACAAGGATACCGCCGTCATAGTCAAATCTGGTCAAGTTAAGCGCCTCCTGCTATATAATAGCTGCTGCACATCACGCTTTGGTTATCTGTTCCATAATACAAAAGGTTGTAGATGTATGTGTAAATGCCAGTAAATCCATGCGCACCATTTTTGCACAGTTCTATCTGTTTGGTATTGTTGGCGATTGCGAAAATGTTGTAATTTTCCGTAATATAGGTGCCGTTTACCAAATATGGAATTGCAAAATAATCCACCAAGAAAGTGCTGTTGTCAGATTTCAATGAAGCCGATTTTATAGCTATTCCATTTGGCAGCAGCAATGAATGCATGTTGCTTGCGCTTGTAAAGTTCGCCGTTATCAGGCCCTGTTCTGGCTTGCTGTAAAGAGTTACAAGTGCATATTCGTTGGCATAGCCGTTTTTGTTCAAGCCGTAAACGAGGACAGTGTTTGAAGTATATACTTGCGTTATGTTTAATTGCGCTCTTTGAACACTTCCCAAAACCTGGCTTATTGCATCAATCTGCGTTGCATTGCTGGTGCCAAACAATGGCGCGTATGTAATTACAAAGCCGCGTATCGGCATGAGTGCTACAAAAGCTATTACCGCAAAAGCAATCGCAATTGCAATCCTCATAGGATTGTAGCCAAGTTCCTTATTCCTACGTTTGCTAGAATTTGGAATCTTTGGTATGGCAAGCCCAAACCTTCCGGCCACGAGCATCATGACAACGATAGAAGCGTAAAAAAGCACCTCCCCTGCAAAGATGTGGAAAGCGAGTATCGAGGACTGAAGCCCGTAATAGAGCCATGATATCACAATTGCGAATATCCTAGCAAGATTAAGCAAAAGCATGAGAACAAAGCCCCAAGCAAGCCATAAAAATTTGGATTTAATAGAGCCATTGTATAAGTATGCCACTGGCACAAGGAACATAATCAAAGCAATAAAATCGCCTACGGAGACGCATGCATTTGATATGGTAATCATAGTGCCACCAATGGTGCTTAGTGTGAAGCCCGAGAGCACTAGCGGCAAGCCAAAAGCTTTGAGAATACCATAAACAAAGCCCACATTTATTATTGTCCACGCATTGTTAAGCTGTATCACTGGCATCAGCAGAACGGGTGAAGCAAAAATCGAATATACAATGAGCACCTTGAGCTTTTTCAGCCCTTCAAAACCAAAGATCAGCATGATAAAAGAAGCAAGAAGCAAAGGCATGAGAAGCGCATCTACCCTTAAGGTTATAAAAGTGAAAGAAAGCCCAACCATCGACAGAGAAAGAAGCAGCAAATAAGCCAAAAATGCCAATATTCCAAAAATAATGCTTGCTAAATCATTCTTTGGCTTAAGTTCTTCCTTTGCTGAAAAAACTATGAGCAGTGGCAGCATTGCTATTACTACTATTATGTAAGTGCTTGGATTGTTGTCAAGTATGCTGGGGTTTGTGATAACTATGCTGTTTGCGCTTGCAATCAAGAAAGCAACAAGCAGCGATATGACCGCAATCTTTTTGCCAAATATCATGTATATACCCGATAAGCCAGCACCGGATAAGCTTTCCGGCAATTCAATTCCTTAAGCACATTTAGTCCTCAGCCGAAATGGGCTTCATCACATTTCAGTAGTTACTCTTTTCTTCATAGGACTAAAATATATTAAAACTAAATCTTATATATGGTTATGCTAAAGTAAATAGAGCGAGATTATGCAAAACTACAGGTTCCTTGACCATACAGCAGATGTCGAATTCGAAGCCAGCGGAACTACAATTGCAAGCGTCTTCCGTAATTCTTTGTATGCGTTGTTTGATACTCAAGTTGACACAAAGATGCTAAAGAAAACCAGATCTAAGACTTACAAAATAACAGTAAAGGAAAAGAGCCGCGACATAGACACGCTACTGTGGGATTTTCTGCAGGATTCCCTGTCAAAGTGCGAAGCGCGAGATCTCTTCGGCTACTCCGCAAAGAAGCTCAAAATTCAAAAAGCTAGCAGTGCTTATTTGTTGCATGCAGAGATACTTGCCAAAAGGAAATGCAGCGAGTGTGCAAGGCTTGAGGTAAAAGGTATATCCAAATACGGACTCAAAGTCGTGCGAAGAGGCGGCAAATTTATTGCCCAAGTGGTTGTAGACGTATAACATACCAGGGCATTCTTTTTCAGAATGTAAATAGAAACGAAGCCAGGAGAGGGACTTCCGTGCCTGAAAGCATATCGAACCCCCCTACGCCGCTCTGCAGGCGGCCGCATAGCCAATCTGCCATCCTGGCATTCACGATTTATTACAATTATAGGTATTTATATTTTTGCAGAGAATTTATCAATGCTTCTGCTTGAGCGTGTATAATTATGGAGAACCTTACAAAAATACCAGACGAACTAGTTTCAAAAGTTGGAATATACGATTACGGCACACCAATTGCATCTATAATGAAAGAGCTTGCAGAGAATGATGCAGTCATAATAAAAAAGGACAAGGATTATTACGGTATAATAGATTCCAGGGCAATTTACAGGAGCAAGCTGGGCTTGAAAGTGTCAAGCAAGGAGAAGGCAGGAAAATTCGTCGTCCATGCCCCAAAGATAAGCGACAGCACTTCAATAGATGATGTTGTACTTTATTTCTTCAAAGGTGGCGTAAAAGCCCTTCCGTACGTGAAAGGGAACAAGATCATAGGTGTTTTAAAGCGTGCTACATTGCTCAGGATGCTGCTCTCCATAGGTATACTGAATCAGATGAGCACTGAGGAAGCAATGAGTACACCTGTCCTTGCAATATCCGGCAAGGTGAGCCTCGCGCAGGCAGATTCGGCGATGCGTGATAATAAAGTGAATAGGCTTGTCGTAGTAAATGACAATGGCAAGTTTGAGGGCCTGATAACTAGGCATGATTTGATAGGCAGCTATACGAGGGTAAGTGATGACAGGCTGCCAGAGATGAAAACAGGAAAGTACAAGCCTTCCAATGTGCCGATAGAAAGCATAATGGAAAAGAGCCCAAAGACCATAAGTGCAAAGAGCAGCGTTGCCGAGGCGGTAAGAAAAATGGTCGAGGAGAATGTTTCATCACTTGTTGTTGTTGATCAGAAGAACATGCCAATAGGCATGCTTACCGTTACGGATGTACTTGAGCATATAATAGCAACAAGGAGAATAGCAGAAAGGAAGGTTTTTATATCAGGCTTGGATGCATACACATATGAATTCGAAGACGAGATAAGGGAACAGCTTAACGCTTTTATAGACAAGACCGAAAAGATGAAAGGGATGAAAGTAGACTATGTATCGCTCAGGATAAAGGGCAGGAAAGGCAAGCTCTACGAACTGCAGGCAAGGGTGTCGCTGGGCAAGAAAGGCATAATTAGCATATCAACCACGGGTTACATGTTTGACAAGACATTCGGCGAGCTCATGTACAAGCTTGAAGACAGCGTGAAAAAGATAAAGGAAAAATATCTGACTTTCAGGAAGGTAAACCTGTTGCGTGACCTGCAATGAATGATATCAGCAAAAAGGTTGAGAAGAAGGGCTACAAGGGCCAGTCAAGCCTAGAGCTGCTTATTACACTTTCTTTTGGCCTTATAATACTTTTGCCAATAGTTGTCCTTGCATTCATGCAGATTGCCTCATCATCTTCGACGTTGTCTTCAACCGAAGCCCAGGCTGCGGCTTCAAAGCTTGCAGGCATTGCAACCTTGGTAGGCTCTCAGGGTTTTCCTGCAAAGCAGCTAGTGCTCATACAGGTGCCTCCGAATGTGCAAAACATATATGTGGGCACTCAGTCAAATGGTGTAGGGCATGAAATAATATTCGTAGTAAGCTCTGGCTCAGGCCCTAGTTTTGTTACTGCTTATACTCCGGTAAACGTCAGTGGTTATATAGAAGAGCTGTCGCAGGTTGGCACATATCTTGTAAATGTAAGTGCTATGAATTCCTGCCCTTCAGACCACAGCGTTTCCTGCGTTTATATTACAGCAACATGATTTATATTAGAAGATTGCGTTGCACATGTGCATCTATTCCAGAATGAGCGCATATATGTTCCTGTAGATTTTTTTGCCGCGCTTTAGCCCATACAGTTCATAGGATTTTTTAGGCTTGAGCCTGTAGTAGGAGAAGAATCCGTTTACCACAAGCTTGTCGCTTACGTATACGTCTATGCCATGCTTCACCCTTTCCACTTTCGCAGTGAAAGCTCCATGCCTGTCAATATAGTGCTCTAGCTTTTCAAGGGCTTTTGAAACCTGCATATTGTCGCCGCGAATCTGGACAACCGCTTCATAATAGCCGGACCTCTTCCGGTAGCAAAGCTGGCAGGTTTGGTGTTCTACTTTGAGCTTAATCCTTTTCTCGAACGAAAGCTCCCCATTTAAGCAGTGCAGCGCAATTGTGGCACGCTTCCTCTCAAGGTCGTAATCCTCTACTTGTATAATGCAATCGTCCAGCTTGAATTGGTGCGATATTGCTTCTGCAATGCTCTTTTTTGAAGGCTCCTCGTAGCCGCTGCTTGCCTTCACGCGTCCGCAAAATCTGCACGTATATAATTTTATAAAATCCGGCACCTTCTTTTTCATCATGTCTGCTGTGCAGAATTCGCAAAACTCGCCAAAGAATCTTGCTTCATCGCTAGACCTGTTGCAGATCGGGCAGTATTTTACCATTTTTAATCAGCTGCTGTGGGCTACTTGGCAGTGCCATAGTGCCTGCTTATTATGGCTCCGTATGCTGGCCTTGTTATGAGCACGCCAAGCAGTGCTCCTATTATTGTAGATTCTGAGAAGCCTATAACATCAACCATCGAAGTGGAGAAGAACAGCGGCAGCATTGCGACAACCAGAAGAAGTGCATCAACCCATACAATGTAGAATGCGTTGTTCATCACTTTCTTTGTCGAAAAGTCTCCTTTCTTCATGAGCACTTCATCTGTTATTATGATCTGTGCATCAACTCCTGTACCTACAACTGCAATCATTCCTGCAACAGCAGCAAGATCTATTGTACCGACAAGCCCTATTATGGAAAATATTATGAAAAGCTCCATAAATGTTGTGAGCAGTATCGGGAGCACCAGGAAAAGCCTCTTGTATCTTATTGTTATGAACAGAGATACAAAAAGCACAGCTGCAAGTCCAGCTATAGCACTTATGTACAGGAAGTGCGTGCCTAGCGTAGGTGGTATACTTTCTGGTATTCCAGGTATTATAGAAACGGGCAGCGCTCCTCCACTCAATATGCTTGCAATATCCTTGGATTGCTGCGTTGCATATGCAAGCTTCTGAGCGTTGTTCATGCTGCTCGGCGCAACTCCTGATATTTCATAGCTCTGCGATATGGAGCCGTTTGTTATAGATGGGTTTAGCACAGGTGCAGAGAGCAGCCCCACTGCAGGCCATGTCTCTATTATCTTCTGAGTAGGGGTTAGCTGGGTGTATGTAGGGGTAATGTTTGCCCTGCTTTCGAGCTTTACTGTGTAGTTTAGCTGCTTTGCCAATTCTATTATTGAGCTGCTTGCATCAGCGCTTATCAGTGCAGTCCTGTACTTGTTTGCGTTTGCTTTGAGGAAGCTTTCAGCTCCCTGTATGCTTGCATTTGAAGAGGTGAAACCGTAAACAGGTATTGTGTTGTTGCCCCACAGAAGCGTGCTCTGCATCATTGAGAGTGCATCAGAAGGGCTAATGCCAAGCGAAACATTGCCTATGTAACTTTCATTGACCAGCAGCACTGCGCTGCTTGGCCTGTCAAGGAACATGTAGAGAGGTTTGTTGCCCTGCCCGAATACAACTTTTGCAAAATGGGTAGCTGCGTTCTGTGTTATGAAGAAAGTTACGGTCCAGCTTACTGTATTGTTCGATATTTGCGGAGGAAGCGTTCCTATGCTACCCCTTAGTATGTCAGATCCATTTATCGCTTCCTTGCCATTTACAATGCCGTCAAATTTGCCTTGGCTTGCAATAATGCTTATCGTAGTGTTGACCTCGCTTCCGGATATTTTTGGCACTATTACATATATGTTTGAATTGCCTATGCCTTCTACTGTAACCTCTTTCATTCCGAATGTTGAGACTCTTTGCTGCAACGCAGATATGAGCGCACTCATTGTGGTTACATTCACAGGGTGCTCTAGCGTTACAGGTATCTCTTCTCCGCCGACGAACTCTATGCCCAAGTGGACGCCGTAGTAGGCGTCTAGCGCGGCTAGCAAAGCTACTATTACAATAAGTGTGAGTATCCTCCTGTCCTTCAAGTAATCCATAGCATTGCTCAATTACTCCACCGATTTTCTCTTTTTATACCACAATATTATTGGGAGGTTGCCAAGCCAAGTGGTGGCAAGATCCGCAAGAAGTCCGCAAAGTACTACTCCTGATATTTCAAAATATGTTGGTATGAATGCGAAATATGAAACTATAAGAAGTATTCCAAAAGATATTATTGCAGCAGAAGTCATTGTAATTCCTGTTTTCATTGTTCCAAAAGCTCTTTCAGTAGGCGTGCCTTCCGACCTCTTCAATATCCTTATTGACGTAAGCATGTCAGTGTCTATTGAATAGCCTATGAGCATAAGCAGGCCGCCAATGGAAGCAACGCCAAGAGGTATGCCAAATGCACCCATGGCACCAAGTGCCACTATAAGGTCATTTCCTGCCCCAAATATGACCGCAAGCGAAGGTATTGGGGTTCTGAATATGAAGAAGACAGATATCGCAACAAGTATGAAAGCAGCGATGACAATGTTTTTTAGCTGCGACAGGAAGAAAGCGCCAAGCGTTGGTGTGATCTGATTGTATGAATATACACTAAATGGTATTATTCCTTTAAGCGTTTTTATTATGTATGATTCGTAAGCAGAAGAGGCATTTGCATAAGCGCTCTTTGCCACGTTAAGCATAGAAGTCGGCGAGGTTGAATTGTAAGAAATATTACCTATGAGTGGCTTTAGATATGCCAGCTCGCTTGCCAGCGTCGCATTCATAGCTGCAATGCTCTTCGACTCGCTTTTTGTTGCGTTAGAAAGCATAGCTTTTATTGTGGTGTTAGATGGCTGGCTTGAAAGCGCTGCTTGAAGCTCTGTTGCGTTCACGTTTGCGGCAGAATAGTTTGCATACTCATTGTACAATGCAAGGAGGCTTTCTTCAGCGTTTGCTATGCTTGCGTTACTTGCTATCGTTACGGATATGCCGCCTGGCGAGCTTGAAACAGAAGCCTGCGCACCAGGTATCTTTGAATCAATTATCGCGGTGAGCTGCCTTATGTTCACAGTTGAGTTTGTCTGCAATTGTACCTGTATGCCACCTCTTAGCGAAGAATCCAGCTGTATCCTTGGTATAAAATAAAGGCCTACCACAAGTAGTATTATTGGTATTGCTACGAGCCTCAAATAATTCTTGTTATCGTATATGTTTTTGACCATCAAAACCAGCTGCATTAACGCTTGAAGGCAAATATAATTTGTAGCAAAAGCTATAAATTATATCCCATCAGGCCAGCATAAAAATGAAAAAAAGAAATGAAAAGGTTTATGCGTACTTTCTCATCAGCTTCAGATGCAGTGATGTGCTGAATCCATATACGATGAAGAACATCGCAAAGATCACCATCGCCCAGCCCATGAATGCAGAGAATGACGGGTTGAAGTTCAGTACAAATATGCCGAGAAGTAATATGTATATGCTCCAGTATATTGCCTTGAATATCTCCCATCCAGAGTGCTTTTCCTTGTAATGCAGCATACGAGTATACTGTATGCTTGGGTCTATTGTTATAATAGTCTTCTTTTCAGCCATTTTTACACCTTTTCTTATTTTAATTATAAAAAGAAAAGCTTATAAATGGTATCATTATGGCGCTGCTGTATTAAGCCACTCCTGCACCAGGTATTTTGTCTTTGTGCTCTTTTGCATATTCTTCCTGCCACTTGTGGAACTTTTCCAGCTTCTTCTTAAGATGCTCTTCCTTCTTTTTCTCTGATTCAATTTTCATCTTCTGCCATTCGCTGTGTGTATATGTATATGGAGGTCTTTCCCTTATCTGCTTGGGCCCAAAAGCATAGTTGTAAAATGACTTGTAATCGTAATCTTCGTCTTTTACATTGCTCATGTCAACCTTTATGCCCTCCTTGCCGAGCAGCTCTATTATCTCATCAAGGCTTATCTTGGGCTTTATATTGTCGGCGCTTTTCGGGTTGTATATTATTGTTATTTTTGATTTTGTGAAATCAACTCTTGCTTTTATTATGGCATCATTGAGCATTAACCTGTACTGAAGCCTTGCGGCATGCTGCATGTCTATCATGTCGCTCTTGCTCACGTTGGTTATTGTTACCTGCTTTATTATGTCATATGGTATCCTGTAGCTCTTGCCATTGTCATTAACGTAGAAATAACTCTTAGCCTTGTCTTCTTCTTCGGTGCTTTTTTCCTGCCTTGTATCCTCTCTTCTGTCCATATAACCACTATTTTGCAACCTCAACCGCTTTTTGCTCCTCTTCAAATACCTCGTTTGCAAAGCCTTTTACCCCTTTGCCGCCGTTTACTGGTAGGGCAAAGTAGTCTATCATCTTGCCATACGTGTTCCTGTACTGCGGCATGCTCTCAAGCTGTTTTACATTCCTTATGTACTTGTCTTTTGAATAGGACCATTCAGGGTGATTCTTCTGCCACTCTCTTGCAGGTATACTGTACTGGTTCTGTATCTTGTCCCTGTAAACCTCTGGGAACACGTTAAACGTGCAGAAGGGCAATACCTCGCCATCAGGCATTGCATAATGTATGTCGCACTTTTCCACCCTGTGTATATCGTAAGTGTATTCGTCTTGGAAGTGCATCATGCCAAGGAATACCGATTTGACCTGGAATTTGCCAAGAGTGTCGAAATCATGCTTCATGAATATGGAGCTAAGCATGCTCAGCACGTTCATTCCCTTGGGTTCCTTCTTCTTGTCTATGAACTTGCCGATTCCAAGCACAGCTTTTGTCGCTATAGCCTTTCTTGCGAGCCTGCCCTTGCCTTCCATCTCGTTTACAGCGTTCTGCAGGTGCTCAAGCAATCCAGGCGCATCCAAAAATTCCGTTATTGGCACTATCTTGTTTTCCTTGTCAAGGAACAGGTATGTGCCAGCGCCGCATGCAAAGTGTATCGACAAATCATAGGTGTAATCGCCTGTCAGTGCTTCAAGGAATTTTGCAATTCCTCCTACATAAGGTACAGAGAACCAGTGCTCTTTTCTTATTACGCCGTTTGTCTGCTCCTCTATGAGCTTTATGGCGCCAGGTATCGTTATGCGCTGCTGCTCCCTGAGCCTTGTCGGCATCCTTCCTACCAGCGATACTGGTTGGAAATTCACAGCCCTTACTATGTCTATGTTGTTCAGCGCAAAGTTTATCATAGCGCCAAGCTCCATTTCATTTATTGTTCTTATTACAGTTGGCACAAGAACAACTCCTATCCCTGCTTTTCTTGCAGCTTCAAGCGTCAAGGGCACCTCCCAGTGGTTTTTCGGATTTGCCTTCTTGCTAACTCCGTCAAAGCTCATGTAAAGGGTGCTTACGCCTGCGTGCCTGAGCCTGTACGCAAGATCCTGGTTAAGTCCTAGATTTATTCCGGTTGTATTGAGCTGTATCTGGTCGAAGCCTTCCTCCTTTGCAGCCTGTATTATCTCTACTATGTTGGGGTGCATTGTAGGCTCTCCTCCTGTTATCTGTATGGCGTTGGCAGGTATCGGCTTCTGCTGCCTGAGCCCCTTGAACATGTGCCTTATCTCATCTACTGTAGGCTCATATATAGGCTCTCCCTCTTTCGCATAGAAGAAGCAGTACCAGCAGCTTAGGTGGCACCTGTTTGTAACTACAACGTTTGCAAGCGCTGTATGTGATTTGTGCCTTTCGCACATGCCGCAGTCAAACGGGCAATTTGCCCCTTTTGTCTCAGTAACATAATTTGGATTGTCGAAGCCCCTCCCGTAGTAGTTAAGGTTTCTCATCTTCATGTACATATCGTAGTCTTCCCAATACTTCTCTATCGTCCAGCCGTGCTCAGGGCAGTACTTTCTTATCATTACATTGTCTCCATCCTTGTATATTGTGCCCTTTATGATAAGCTTGCATTCAGGGCAGACTGTCATGGTAGTTTCAATAACTGGAAGCTTTTCGATTTCTTCCATGCTCCTGTGGTAAGGCGCCAATATCGGGTTTGTTGAATCGTTGCCTGTGCTTTGGACATTAGGTCTAATGCTGTTTATGCCCGTATCCTTGACTACTACCTCTACGCTCTCAACTTTTGCATTGTCACTCATAAAGACACCTTATATGTAAAGTCCAATTTAGAAACTATTTAAAGCCTTTCTGCTCAAAAATTTACCTTCTTTCAATTTTTGCATTACTCTATTGAAAACCAAGCGCGCCTTTTATTGATCCTATTATGCCACCAGAGCCGTCATTGCCTTTTGCATCCTCTTCGCTTTCATCATAATCATCACGCGACTTCTGCTTCTGCTTTTTTTCCTTTTGTGGTGCATCTTGCAGGTGCACCTGCTTCGCCTTCTGCTGTTCCGCAGAGCTTTTAATGCTGCTCAGCAGGGCTTTGTAGCTCTGCTTCAATATGCTCTCGCTTGCGGCTACCTCTTCGGCAATTTCACCCAGCGCCTTGCTGTCTATATTACCTGTCCCTATTATTATTGCGTTGGCCCCCGCGGCTATTGCCTCTTTGGCGTCGCTCCTGCTTTTGCAGACCGCACCTTTGACAGAAGAACCTTTGTTTAGCGTTATGCCCGTTTCTATGGGTTTTTTGGAAGCTATAAACACAATATCGCAGTCTCCCATGCTATTCTCTATGATGCCGGAAACAGATGCTATGTCGTTGAAGGTGCGGTCAGACTGCTTTGTATTTATGCCGCTTTCATTCAATACATTTGAAAGCATTATTCCATACCTTATATCATCACTTATTACCAGGGCTTTCATGTAACGCACGCTAATAGTTTTAGGAAGTTGAATTTTTAAATACCTTTGCATCGACAATAAATTTGTAGGATCAGTTCTCTTTTCTTTTCTCTTTGTCGTCGGGGAAATTTAGT
>JBMFWR010000004.1:27963-54911 GCA_049965095.1 Candidatus Micrarchaeia archaeon | reverse complement strand
AGAAGCGACGGCAGGATGAAGGTCAGACTAAAGATCTTACCTGACGAGCCGAGAGGTAGTGCATGGCGACCGTCAGCTCGTGGTGTGAACTGTCCGGTTAAGTCCGGTAAGCTGGTGAGTGTGGTTTTATATGTCTAAGAAATTGTCAATAAATCCTGATACAAGCTACATGCTTGGATTGTTCCATTGCAGCAATAGCGATGGCAACATAAAAATAGAGACAAAGAACGGAAAAATAATAGAAAGGTTCGCCGCAATAGCGGTGAACGATTTGAATGTAGCTCCTGAGAAGCTGAAGATAGAGAAGAACGAAAAGGGCAATGAGGTTGCAACAATCTACAACACAAAGCTCAGAAAACTAATGCTTAAGGCATTGGAAGATAGGGAGCACATATTCAAATACAAGAACGAGTACTCTGCAAGTTACTTCGCCGCGATAAAAGACCTGTGCAGCGGCACAAGCAAGACAGGTTTTTACCTCTACAATACAGACATTGTAGATGAAGTGGTGCTTGAAAGGCTTGGCTTCCATACGAAGTCGGGCAAAGGCAGATGCTATATAAGGAACGCAGGAGAGTTCCTAAAGTTCGTGAAGGATTTCAGTGTATAATAATGCTTATACACATTCACCAGCCCGGAAACGAGCGAGACCTTTGCTGACAGTTGCTACTGGCTTAGAGATAGGCCAGGCACTCTGTCGGGACCGCCTCTGTTTAAAGAGGAGGAAGGAAAGGGCGACGATACGTCAGTATGCTCTGAATCTTCTGGGCTACACGCGGCATACAAAGGTTGGCACAATGAGATGCAATACCGAGAGGTAAAGCAAATCCCCTAAAACCAACCTAGGTTCGGATTGAGGGTTGAAACTCACCCTCATGAAGCTGGAATCCCTAGTAATCGCTTGTCACCATCGAGCGGTGAATCTGTCCCTGCTCCTTGCACACACCGCCTGCCAAGTCACCCAAGCGGGGTCCTAGCGAGGCAGTATTCGTAAGAATACTTTCGAGTTAGGGTTCTGTGAGGAGGGCTAAGGCATAACAAGGTATCCGTAGGGGAACCTGCGGATAGATCACCTCGAATATAATTAGTGTGCACAAATTTGCAATCCTGCATATATCCTCAAGACTATTTTTTCTTTGACTAGCGTATAGCATCTCCGCCATAATCTGGAAAGGGTTAAAAAGTTTGGTATGCAAATAATAACCGTGTAAACATGAAGTATTATTATATAATATTTGCATTCGTGCTTGCTATCGTAATTTCGGCTTACTCTAACGCTACATACGTTTCGGTTGTCGAGCCTTACAACGCTACGATACTGAACAATGGAAGCATATTTCTGGGCAAAGTGGGCCCAGGAGAGCCTTTCTACATAACCATATTGTCTTCTACAAAAAATAGCTCTGGAGCTGTTTTCGATTACGGATGGAATAGGCTTGTTGTGTATGGACTGCCGCCCGGCTGGGTCGCAGTAAACTCTTCGCTAAACAATCCAAAGCTCTCTGCAGAAATAACCGCTGCGCCCTATGCCAGGAATGGAACCTATAAGTTCTACCTCAAGGCCATAGACAACTATCTGAAGCTAGGCAATCTCACTTTTGTGGCTTTTGTCAACGTAACGCCCAACGTATTCAACATGAAGGTATATCCAGAAAATATAAGCGTTGGACCGGGCCAGCCCGCAACCATATACGTAGGCATAAACAACACAGGAGTTTCAGACAGCCCATTCATAATAAACACTTATGGCATACCTGCATGGAATCTAAGCGAGACAGTAATAGCGCCGCACAGCACATCCAAGATCTTCAGCTACAGAGTTTACGCATATGATCCTGGCATGTACAAGTTGCACCTTTTGGTCAATTCTTCGGTAAGCCCGCTCGTAAACAAAGAAGCAAACATAACGCTCCTTGTGAAAGCGACCGTGCCTAATGATTATGAAGCAATAGGCAACGGAGCATTGGCATTCCCAAATGTTTATGCCCCAACATATGCAGTGATGTACCTCATTGACAAGCTCTCAAAATACGTTTAAATAATTAGAAGGTCCTTTTCATGGCTACTACTAAAAAAACTAGGAAGAATAGCAAGAGCTCCAATAGGAGAGGGCATAGCCACGCATTGGCGATAGATGCAGCATTTGTAGGGCTCAATTCACTCTTTGATTTGGCAAGATACGCGCTTGGCGGAGGGTCAAACAGGCACATAAGCGCAATAAGGCAAAATGGCTCTTACAAGATAATAGCAAATGGAGAAAAAGTAAACGGCATACAAATCATATATTACTATGATTCTAAAGAAATAGGAAAATTTTTCCTATACGGCCAGGGTGCCCAAAACGAAAATGTTGAGCTGAGGGACAGCATTGCCCAAACTCTTGGCGATTATAGCACGATAAAAGTGCCGATAGTTGAGCTGCTCAAAAACCCATATACTGAACCAAAGAAGGCAGAGTACGATATTCTGCTCGTCGAAGTTGGAAACTTTGACAGCTTTGTTAAGTCTCTTATAAACGATTCGCAGTATGGAGGAAGCAGTGCGAAAGTGTATTCTTTTGAGCACAACAAAGAGCGCTACATCGGCTCATTTGAATTGCTTAAGGACAGCGGTAAAATTTTTGCTTATACAAAGATAGATAAAGGCAAGATATTCAACTACATAAAATACGATTTCAACAAGGACAGCATAGAGCTCGTCGATACGATCACAGAAAAAACCTTCACCTATGTGAGGGTCATAAACCTTGCTGAGCCTTTTCCATTTTTTCAAGTAGGCAATAACACTGTAAGAAAGCATTAAAAAACCTTTCCCGTATATACATAAGAAGATGCCCGAGTAGCTCAATGGTAGAGCGACTGGCTGTTAACCAGTAGGTTGCAGGTCCGATTCCTGCCTCGGGCGCCTTAAGCAAAATGTGCATTGGTTTTTCCTGTTTATGTATGATCCAATTTGCTCTTCTCAAAATACCTATAGCAAAAAAGCGTGAAAGCAAAGCAGATTCTTTTTCATTGATGCAGATCGTGCCTTTTTGGTTTTTGGAACCATCACATAGTCAAAAGATATATAAATATTCGGCGAGTATTTAGTATGCTTGGGCCCGTAACTCAGTTTGGCCAGAGTGGGAGGCTTTTAACCTCTAAGTCAGGGGTTCAAATCCCCTCGGGCCCGCTTTTCTTATCATATAAACATGCAAAAATGGCGCCCGTCAAATATTAATTAAGATTACAATAGAGCATAGTCTACAGCAGACAAAATACAGACTAGCATTTTCCTGGTGGAATTTCGTCAAAATAAACAAAATCTTGCAATGTAGTACTTTGCACTTTCGCTTTTCTTGCTAGATTTTCAATTCAGTAAAGATAAAAGGATTAAAAATACTTGTTCATATTTTATACTGGTTACCATGGCAGGCACTTTAAAAAAGCTGAAGCACGCAAAACTTCAGTCAGCGATGGAATACTTGATGACATATGGCTGGGCGATATTAGTAATTGCTATTGTGCTTGCCGCACTGTTCAATATGAACGTATTTAGCCAATTCCATGTTCCAACCGCTTGCTATTCCTCAACGGGCTTTTACTGTGAAAATCCAGGTATAGGAACAAATGGCTATCTTAATGTTACAATGTCGCAGACATTGTTTTCCCAGATGACTATAGTAGGAACCGCATGCTCTACATCGCTGCAGGCGCCGCTGACCTTCCAGAATATAAATAGCACAACCGACAACATGGGCCAGCTTGTGAAGCTAAATTTTAAATGCCCTGTTCTGTATGCGCAGGTTGGCAGCCCGTTTTCAGGTTATCTTTGGATACTTTATAATACACAACAGCTTACAGGCCAGATACAAAATTTTGGCAAGGTAATACTGCCAATATCGACAGGCAATTTCAAAAACTCGTTTTACGCTTACGTGACTAATTATGGCTCTAATAATATAACAGTAATAAAGATGTACAACTTTACGGTAGTAAACTCCATATCTTCAGGAGGCGTTGAACCTACAGGAATAGTGCTCTCATTGAACAACTCTTATGCTTATGTGTCCAACTATGGCTCTGACAATGTAGCGGTTATCAATACAAAAACAGGTTCGGTTGTAAAGAGTATACCTGTTGGTTATGAGCCTATAATGATTTCGGAAAGTCCAAACGGGGAATATGTTTTCACCGCAAATTATGGTTCTGCAAATATAACAGTCATATCCACCTCAACAGACAATGTAGTTGCAAGTGTTAACGTTGGTTCTTACCCGTATTCTGTGATATCAAATCCCGCAGGAACCTTCATGTATGTGGCAAATTCAGGTAGCAACAACGTCACAGTCATAAATGAATAGACATTCCAACCGGTAGCCAGCATAAATGTAGGACAAGACCCAATAGCTTTGGCGGTAACACCTGATGGTACCAGAGTCTTTGTTACAAACTATTATTCAAACAATGCAAGTATCATATCGACAGCCACAAATACTGCTACAGGTACAGTCCCTCTTGGTGCCAATCCGATAGATATAGATCTTACTACTGACGGCGCGTTTCTCTATTCCGCAAATTATGGATCAAACTACGTTAGCTATATAAACACTACTAACGGCAATGTCATTGCCAAGATACCTGTTGGATCCGGAGTAAATACAGTAGTAGTGACGCCAGACGGATCATACCTAATGGTAACACAACAGTATTCTAATACAGTAAGCCTAATTAACACCACAAGCAACAAGGTTGTGAAAACAATAAATGTGGGAAGCCAGCCAGTCAATATTGGGATGGCATACGGGACATCTTCATATCAGCACACTTGATTATTACAAGAATACGCTTAACGCTTGCCTAACAACACTTAAATGGTTGAATAACAGGCAGCGAAACATTTAATAATCCTTGCGCATAAATTCTTTAAAGTATAGCAAATAAGCTTATTGTAAAAGCTTTAATACCTATATGATTAATAAATAGTGAAATGCCAGGGTGGCGGAATCCGGTAACGCGTACGCCTGGAGAGAAATCTTGAAAGCGTATGGCTCTTCTGAGCCTCCTGGGTTCAAAAGCTCATAGCTGAATATCCCAGCCCTGGCGTGGTGTTCAAAATGGAAAAGCATAATGCAGAGCATAAAGGTGCACAAAGAAGGGAAGAAGCTACTTCTATTGTAAGGTTAGCTGGCAGAGACATTGACGGATCACTTAACATATGGAGGGCGCTCATGAAAGTCAAGGGCATAAGCACAAACCTTTCCAATGCCCTATCTATAAAAATAGAACAGAAACTAGGCATTGCAAGAAGCACTTCTATAGGCTCGCTGAGCGAACAGCAGATAGTCGATATTGAAAAAATAATAAAAGATCCACATGCCGTTGGCATACCGGATTTTATGCTCAACAGAAACAAGGACCCCGATTCAAACATGCCAAAGCATTATGTCGGAAATGACCTGATGTTTGCAACAAGGCAGGATGTCAATAGGGATGTTTCATTGAAAACATGGCGCGGCTTCAGGCACCAATACGGCCAGAAGGTACGCGGCCAACACACACGCTCCACGGGCAGAACTGGGGCAACAGTTGGAGTCACCAAGAAGGCAGTAGCGGCTGCGCAGAAGGAAGCAAAGGCGCCTGCCCAAAAGGAGCAAAAAGCCAAGTGATTGAATGGGAGCACCAAGGAGAAACAGGAGGAAATACGAGAAGCCTGGCGACATAAGGAACCTTGAAAGGATAAAATACGACCACGGCCTAGTCGAGCAATACGGCTTGAAGAACCTTAGAGAACTGTGGAAGGCACAAACCGAAATAAGCAGGCTCAGGAGGAACGTTAGAGAGATGCTTTCAGGCAATCCAAAGTTCAAGAGCATGGAGAGCAAGATGATGGAAAGGCTCAAAAAGCTCAGCATTGCAAGTGAAACCACAACTCTTGACAACCTTCTTGATATTAACGAAACCGCGCTGCTTGAAAGGAGGCTTCAAACAATTGTATTCAGGAAAGGTCTTGCAAAGAGCATAAAGCAGGCAAGGCAGCTTATTGTACACGGCTACATATCAATAGACGGCAAGCGTGTTACAAGACCAGGATTGCTCGTCGACTATGAAGACGAGAAGCACATAGGGTACTACAAGCCTATAGATATAGAAATCAAGCAAAAGGCGGAGAGCGCTGAAAGCGCGGGTGCGAATGCAGAAGCGCAGGCCGAGCAGGCAGAAGGAAGCCCTGCAAGTTGATGGTGTTTTAGATGGGAGGAAGCAACAAAAAAGCAAAGGCAAAGCCTAAGGAGGCAACAAATGAAAAGCCGGAAAAGAAGGAAGAGGTATCTTATGAAGCAAAGGCAATGGAACAGCAAGCAGTTAAATCAAAACCTGAGAGATGGGCAGTTGCACATGTTTATTCTTCTAAGAATGACACGATAATAACGCTTACAGATATGAGCGGCTCTGAGACTATTGCAGTGGGCAGCGGCGGGATGATGGTAAACGCAGATTCTCAGGAAGGATCACCATACGCGGCAATGCAAGCTGCATACAAGGTTGCCGCTACCGCAAAAGAGAAGGGAATAACAAACATCAATATACAGATAAGAGCGCCTGGAGGCCATGGAGTAAAAACACCGGGCAACGGCGCGCAGGCAGTAGTCAGGGTACTTGCAAGAAGCGGGCTCAGGATAAACAGGATAGAGGATGTAACTCCGATACCTACTGATACTACAAGAAGGCCAGGAGGAAGAAGGGGCAGAAGAGTATAATTGCTATTTTTCTTGCCCATTTTTTCAGTTGCTTTTTTTCCTGTTTTAATTCACTTCATTTCAGGATTCCAGATTTTACTATTTTTATTCGTATTTTCTTTAGCTGTACTTTGAGCTGAATATCGCCACGGCTTCAACATTGTGCATGCTCTGCGGGAGCCCGGAATAGGTAAAATTGAGCCATACGTAGCCATTGAAGGTATTGCCAAGGGATGCTGTTGCTATGCCAGAACCACTATTGTAGCAGTATGTGCTAAGCACGAATACCGAGCTTGGATATACTACAAGCCCATTCTGCAGTGCATTATTCGGATAATATTGGGGTGCTGCCTTATACGATTCTACATGAATATTGCCATATTTTGGCCCATTTCCTGTGCTGTTGACTGCGCTTGAACAGGCTATGCCCGTAATATTTATGGCACCTCCAGCAGCTTGCACCATTGAAATAGTAAGCACGCCATTTGTGTTGATCTGGGCAAGATTGCATGCAAATGGAGGTGTGGGTGTGCAGTACACAGGCACCAGCGTGGCATTGAATATCCCGATTTTGTACACTACGTAAAGCGCAACCAATATTATAAGTATTGCTATGCCGTACGATATGAGAAAGTCCATCGATGCCTGGATCTTTTTGGCCTTTTGCACCTTGCCCATTTATTCATCCTCCTTGCTATCCTTGCCTATTTGAAGCTTCACGCCGCTTGAATCCCTTGTTATTTTTATGTCGAGATCCTGGTTTCCGAAAAGCTGCTGCAGCTCTTCGTATGTATATGCGCCTATCGGCTTGTTTGAGGGATTGCTACCCTTGCTTCTCAATATTTCTTCCCTGCGCTCCTTTATCTTCTCCTTCTGCATTACCTCGAATGTCAGGTTAAGCTTTGGAACGTCCTCAAGCACCCCGTCAAAAACATTGTCTATGTCCAAAAGGTCTGGAGGCTTGTAGCCCTGGTCCTGCATTATGAATGGTATTACGGCATTGAATTCTTGCTTCACCTCATCTACTGCACGCTTCACTTCTTCATCAGGGCCTGCAAGCATGAACATCTCACTGTTGAGGAACCCAACAAATACGTTGCTGACCTTCGTGCTTATCGTGTCCTGGAGCAGCTGGGATATTAGGCGCAGTATAACCATTGCTGATTTCTCCCCGAACTTCATTGCATACTCGCCAAGATTGTTTACTTTCAGCGCCCCTATCGTATAATGCGAATCCGCCTTTATGGAATGCTCTATCTCGTTAGACAGTCTTTCTTCATCAGGAAGGTCTATGAGTGGATCGAACCTCTTGCCCTTCTTCTTCAGGAACAGCGTGACCAGATTGCGCAAATCCTTTGGCTCAAAAGGTTTCTTTATGTAATAGTCTGCGCCATATTTTATCCCCTTGAACCTGTTTGTGGTCGGATCCATTGCACTTACTATTATCACTATTGTGTTGCTTATCTCCGGATCTGTCTTTATTGTCTGACATATGTCAAGCCCGTCCTTATGTGGAAGCATAAGATCCAATATCACCAGATCCGGTTTGTTCTTTCTCACAAAAGGCACGGCTTCAGCTCCATCATACACCTGGCTTATCTCGAAGTCTTTGCCTATTGAAAGGGCCATCAGCTTGTTTATGTTCTTGTCGTCTTCTACTATGAGCACCTTGCGCAGCGTGTTTAGGTCTTGTAGCACGTAATAGGTAAGTATGCCGCCGTTGCTCCTTGATGCTATGATCTTGCTCCCTTCAAGTTCGGAAAGGCCTTGCTTCAAGCTTGGTTCTGGTATGCCCCTGCTAAAGGCCATATTGCTCAGCTCGTTGTAGGTTATTTGCTGACGCTCGTTAAGAATGTCTAGCACAAAGGTTTTACTATCAAAGGAATTTGCGGAACCGGGTTGGTTCATCTGCATATTGGTCACCTTATAGCATATCGCAGCAATAAATATTATACTTTTGCATTTTGGCGTGGCAGCGTGTTAAAAAGGATTCAAAATGGCAAGGGATAAAAACCTTTATTGACAAACAAATATGGTATTTATGGCTAGCGGTAACGTTGCTGCAAAAAAAAGACACAAGCATAACATGATTTACGGTCTTGCACTTGTTGTTGTAATAATCGCTCTTGTTGCAATTTCGGCCCTAAAGCCGAGCGGCATAGTTAATATAGGGACATCGGGCAGCAACCTTACAATTAGCTCCAAGCCAGTTATAATTGAAGCAGCGGGAAGCGAATATGCCATATATCTTGCTTCTGCGCCATCAAACGATCACGTTTCTTTATATATTGACAGCATGCCAGCACTTGTAAAACCTGCAATACTTGTAAGCCTGAACCTTGGCAATGTCACTAAAGTAAACACCTATGGTAATTTCACAACCATGGAGGTAAGGCTAGACGCGATAGGCAACGCTAGCGCAACCATTACAATCAAACCAGTAAGCCCAAGCCTACAAATTGCACCAGATACTTCAAGCATAAAATTCATTACATGGAATTTAAACAATTCCAACAATGGCATAAAAATTACTACCAATATAATAAATGCCACAAACAGCACAGCCAAGATAAATACAACTACAAAAATTACCACCACTACAACAAGCGTCACCACAATACCTCAGCTCAATATCACAGCGCAGAACATAACAAGCCTGCTTAACAAGAATATTTATTACGGCCTTGTGCTCAACTATACCGCCCTTTACGATAATACCACAAAGTGCACGAGCACCCTTTACAACTCAACATATCTTAGCACTTATGGCTCATTGCCGCCAGCTTCATATTCATACCAAAACATGAGCAGCTTCATACCATATGGGATGATAATCAAAAGGATAAACGAGGGCAGCGGCGTTTACACAGTAAACTTTGTTGAGCTTACCAGGAACCAGGCATTCAATAATACAAACGCCCTGTCAATCGTGCTAAATGCAAACAAATACGTTATAATAAGCAGCACACTTGGCGGAGTCTACCAAGGGGACAACTACACAACACTGCTGAAAGGCTACAGGGAAGCCGAAGTGATAGGAGGGCCATGTGGCGTGTATGCCGCACATTGACATTACTGGGCCCTTTGGCTTTTTTGCTTTTCCTGCTGGGGCTTGATCTTTAGCGTAAACCAGAACCTGCTGCCCTTGCCTTGTTCGGACTCAAAGCCGATGTTTCCGCCATGCAGTTTTACTATGTCCTTTGTTATTGAAAGACCCAATCCTGTTCCTGCGCCGTCCTGCTTTACAAGACCCTTCTTAGGAGCTTCGTAGAACTTCCTAAATATCTTGTGCTTGTCTTCTTCGCTTATGCCTATGCCAGTATCTATCACATCGCATTGTATGTATTTGCGCCCTTTCTTGTAGATCTTGACCTTTATGCCACCCTTCTCGGTGAATTTTATCGAGTTGCCGATCAGGTTTACAAATACCTGTATTACCCTGTTTGGATCAATGAAAACTTTTGGCACGTCAAAAGCCACGTCCCATGAAAAGGATAACCCTTTGCCGATCGCACTCTCCTGCAAGGCTTTTATGCTTGGATTTTCAGAAAGGTCGCGCATATCGACTTCTTTCAGCTCAAGCTTCACCTTGTTGGATTCGAGCTTTGCCGCGTCAAGCACCTGCTGTATTATAAGCAAAAGCCTGTTGGCTTCGTCTATGATTGTCGATATGTATTCCTTCTGCTCGCTGTTAACACTGCCGAATTCGCCATCATAGAGGAGCTTCGAGAAGCCCTTTATGTTTGTCAGTGGCGTTTTGAGCTCGTGCGATATATTGTATATGAACTGTGATTTCAGCTCACTTGCAGAAGTCAGTCTTTTTAACCTATTTTCCAAATCGCGTATTGCTGCTTCTTGGTCTCGTATTGTGCGTTTCGTCTCGAGCTCTTTTACTACTATTATGTAATCGTTGCTGCCCTGATTTGAAAATGCCCTTATAGAATGCGTTGCGGCTATTTTCCTCCCATCTTTTGCCACTATGTCAACATACGAATTGTCGACTTTGCCCCCGCTTCTTATGTATGATATGTCCCTGTCAAGTATTGAAGGATCTGCATAGAACTGCTTTATTTCGTGGCCCATTAGCTCGTCCTTGCCATATCCCAGTATACTTGCTTGCATGTTTACATCGCGTATGTAGCCGAAATTGTCAACCCTGAAAACAAGATCTGATGTGCTGTTTATGAAATCAAAAAACGCGTCCTTGACGTTCTGCATGTCCTTTTCGGCATTTGCATTATAAAGCAGAAAGATTCTTCCGTCAGCAAACTTTGAGGAAGAAAATCTTACGTGTGCAGGCACAGAATCTATGCTAAGCATGTCTACAACACCCTGCTGGTGGCTTGACGCGTTCTCCACCATGCTCTTGAATGCATCCCTTTGGCTTTCTATAACGAAATCTGGAAGCTCCTTACCATACATGAAGTTTATCGGATAACCAGTAAACTTTTCAACCCCTTTGGTTCCGTCAAGAACCCTCAATGCACTATCAGTGTATATTATCCCAGCATATTGGTCTTCGGCAAGCAGCGCATTTAATGAGACAAATTTCTCTGCCTGGGTATAATCACCTATTGATACGTGAATGAGCCTGTCGCTAACCTTGCTAGCGCTAACGTAGTACACGCGGCTTGAGTTTGAACTTTTAAGAGGCACTTTGAGTATTTTGCTTGCGGGCAACTTTGCCAGCTCGCCGAACTCTATACCTAGTATGTCTTTTATGCTTGAATGCTCTATTACTCCGTGAAATTCGCTTATCGCATTCCGGTTGGCCTTTACTACTTGCCCTTCTGCATTGACAAGCAGCTGCATTGGCGCGTTATCAAAAGCGCCGTTGAAATAATTTGCAAGCATAAAGTTCTTTGCGGTCTCTTCCCTGTAAGCGAGCTCGACTGCGAGCAGCATCGCGCCGGCAGATACGTCTTTTAGCATCTCTTCCCCGAACTTGTTTTCATATCTGGAAAGCATTTCCACTATCATTGGCACTTTTCCATGAAGTACAACTGGAACAAGCGCACAGCTTGAGAAGCCCTTGTTCTTGTAGTCTATGAGCTCAGGAAATGATGAATATTGGCTCAGCTGGTTGTCTACATATGGTTTTTTTGTATTAGAGACATAGCCGTATGCGCTGCTCGACTGGTATTTTTCTATTGTCGAATAATTGATTACGTTTATTGCGTCTATGTCGAACGATTCGGCGACAACGCTCTTAAAATATTTTATTATCTCTTCTTCGTTTACTATTGATTTGTAAGCGTTGATTAGTCCGTAGATTACATTGCTAGTATCGTTGGCCATTGCAAGCACCAATGCTTTATAATAATTAGGAATGCTAAATATATTATTATTGGTAGACAATGTAGATAAATGCGCGTGGTGTGATGAATCAGGATCATGATATAGTGGTAAAAAAGCTTTTCGAAGGCGTGTATGAATTAAACGGCAAGCTGGCAACTGTGAACCTTGCTCCAGGCAAAAAGGTATACAACGAGGAGCTTGTAAAAATTGATGGCGTAGAGTACAGGCTTTGGAACCCATACAGAAGCAAGCTTGCCGCCGCAATACTGAAAGGGCTTAAGCATATGGAGATAAGGAAAGGCAGCTCTGTGCTTTACCTTGGTGCAGCAACAGGGACAACGTCAAGCCACGTCAGCGACATAGTAGGAGAGGAAGGTGCAGTATACGCCCTCGAGCTTTCCGAAAGGAACATGAGGGAGCTTATCAAGGTGTGCGAAAGCCGAAGCAACATGGTGCCCATACTGGCGGACGCGCGCTATACCAGCAAATACGAGCAGTATATTGACAGCTGCGACATTATATATCAGGACATATCGACCAAGGAGCAGGCAAAGGTATTGCTTGAGAATAGCAGATTCCTGAAAAACGGCGGAATAGCATATTTCATAATAAAATCGCAAAGCATTGACATAAGGAACAGCCCTTCAAAGACATATGAGAAAGAATTAAAAATTTTGGAGGGGAAGTTTGAGATACTGCAGAAATTCAGCCTGGAACCGTATGACAGCATGCACCTCTTTGTGGTGCTGAGAAAGGTGTAATCGTGTTTGATTTTGTAGGGTATGCAAAAAAAACCAAAAGCATGCAAAAGAACAACTATTGCACGCACTGCGGTGCAATGACTGCTTCTCTGGGCAACATGGCAATATGCAGCAGGTGCGAAGCAATTGCCCAACAAGCACCCATAAAGAGCGAGGCTACCGAATTACTGAAAAGCAAGCTAGATGGCATAAGGGCAAGCATCAACTCCCACCAGTACGACAAGGCGATAGCTGGCTACGAGGAACTTTTTGCTTCGACAAAAGACCCGCTTTATCTTTACGTTGAGGCCCTTGCATACATAGAGCATTCAAATGATGAAATAGCGATGGTTGACTACAACAAACCAGGCTTTATGGAGGAAAATTCGCTTCACAAGGCGAATTCGATTGCGCTGTTTTCAAAGGCGAAGGAACTGCTTGCAAAATCCTCCAGCATGCTTTTGGCTGACATGAAAAACGGCGTATCAACTCAAAACCTGTACCACTTTTTCCTTGTAAACATGAAGTTTGGCGATACTGCAGCTGTAAACAGTGCTTCTGAAGCCATTGGGAAAAGCACAGACAAATACATGCACACTTATACTTTAATGCGCCTTAGCATAAGTAAGGGCAATTATGAAAAAGCGCTAATTCAAGCAGAAAGCTTGCTAAAGGCAAACTGGCAACCAATAGTGGTGCTTTACTATGTGGCATATGCGCTCTTCAAAAAGAGGGATTTTGGCAAGGCTTATGAAATTTTAAAATACATAGAGCCACAAATTGAGTCAGGAAGGGCTTCAGCTCTTTTAAGGGAAATAGAAAAGGCTAAGCAGCTACTTTGATATGAATATAAGCCTTTTGCTTTCAGGATCATCTATTATTGCGTAGCCAAACCTTTCGAGCTGGAGTATTGTGCCTTTTGGCATTGATGATATGGCACTTTCAATGAGGCCTTTGCTTTCGGTTAGGCTATCAGGATTAAATGTTCCATTATCATTGAGAGGATCTCCAGGAATCAGGATTGTACACCTTTCATTGCTCCCATCGGCTACCCACTGTATCTTGCGGACCTGCTGGGAGTCCTGCGATTTGCTCATTGTCGCAACTATTCCATTGCCGTCTGCGCTCTCTATCCTTATGTCATAGAGATCCTTAAGGCGCACTATTTCGCCTTCCTTCATATTCGCATCGCTTTTGCTTATGTAGAAAGTATTCCCTATGTTATAGTTCCTTGTACCAAGGTTTGAGGTAGGGTGCATCTTCAAGGATATGCTTTGTGGCACAGCGTCTTTTACCACAACTTTTACAGGTTCTTCAACATAAAACAGGCGTTTTGCTATAGGGTCTATTATACCGCGATTCTCATCAAGCAGCATCGACAGGCTAACCTTGCTGTCAACTTTGCTCATTCCAAAGCGCAGCACGAACTCTCTTATTGCCTGGGGCTGTATTCCCCGCCTTTTGAGCGATGCTATGGTGACGAGCCTTGGATCATCATAGCCAGAAAGCTTTCCCTCACTTATCAGTGTTTTCAGTACGCGCTTGTGCGTTATGTTGTTCTTTATTACAAGCCTTGCTTCAAGGTGCATCGTTGGCTTTCTTAGCCCTATTGCATCCAAAACAGCGTAATACAATTCGTTGCGCAACTCGTATTCCTTGCTCCTTATCGGATCTGTTATGCCATGTATCGAATCCATTATTGGGGTATTGAAATCATAGGTTGGCCACACTATGTATTTGTTTCCCTGCCTGTAGTGCTCATGCTTCTTGATGCGCATTATTGTTGGATCGCGCATGACAGTATTTTGGGCGTGCATGTCCCCCTTGAATCTCAGTACGGCTTCGCCCTCTTCAAAGCCGCCGGAGAGCATTTTCCTGAACAGCTCCGCATTTGTCTCAGGGCTCTGCGACCTGTGCACGCATTCATGCATATCAAAGCGATCTTTCTTCATCTGCTCCGGAGTGCACGTGCATACATAAGCCTTTCCGTTCGCTATTGCCTGCTCCGCATACTTGTAGATGGTTTCTATGTTGTCGCTTGCATAATACTCGCCGCTGAACTTTATTCCAAGCCATGAGGTATCATCATGCATCGCCTGCACATATTCGCTGCGCTCCTTCTCCGGATTCGTATCGTCAAAATAGAGGAATATCTTTCCTTTGTATATCTTTGCAAATTCTTCTGCAAGTATTGCCGCCTTGGCATTGCCTATGTGCATGTAGCCGTTAGGCTCGGGCGCATATCTTGTGGCGAAAGAACCGTAAACCGCATTTTCAAGCACCATTTTCGGCTTTGCCGTCTGCTCCACTTTTATTTTCTCTTCCTTCTCGAATTCGTCTTTATATGCCTGGTATTCCTGTTCTATCTTGCTGCGCGGCTCCTTGTTTACCTGCTCCACAACAATCATGACTTTAGCCTTTATATCCTGAATGTTGCCTTTTTCATCATTGCCCAGTTTTGATATTACCTTCCCAAGCACGCTTGACACCGACGCCTTGCCATAGTCTATTGCATTCTTTATTGCGTATTTCCTTATAAGTTCTTCATCCATTGGATCAGCCGCATTGTATGCCGTTATAGGAGCATGTCATCTCTCCGTTATATACTGTTCCGTTGCTTGTCAGCATTGCCGTAAGGTGGACAGGTAGCTTTGTCCCAATTGGTGGCATTGAAGGAATTGCAAGCGAAAAATTGCGGCTTGTTATTGAAGCTTGTATAGGCTGGCCCTGGTAATAAAACTGTGCAGTGCCAGGTAGTTCTATCTCTGCTGTGCCAAAAAGAGAGGCATTAAGGCCCGCTTTTTGCAGGGCACTTTTAAATTCCTCCATGCTCATGTTCTGAAGGTATATTTTGTATTCGTAGCCAGCTCCAATGTAGTTGCTGATTGAGCCATTTGCCGAAAGTTGCGTCAAAATGCTGCTTATCGAAGCATTGCTGGTGCCGTTGGCAAAGCGCACGCTCATGTTTGAATAGCCCATTACTGTCGCGTTGACAGAGTTCGCAGTAGCAAAAAATAGGTTGACTGCTTTCTTGATTGTTGTTGTGGCCTGCGCGCCGTTTGTGCCTATGTTATTGTTTCCGAATGCTCCGTATGAGCTTAGGAACATTGCCGCCACGATTAGAGAGCCAAGAAGGAATATTACCTTCTTTCTTTTTTCAGAATCCATTGCATCAACTGACGCTTATATTTTATACGATAGTTTATAAATATTTGTGGGGAAAATCTATATTGCTATTTGTGTACTTTTTATCGGTGCATGGATAGAGCAAATTGACAAAGAGTTGGTATAATGACTTTCAAGGATGGAGACTTCATAGAAATAGAGTATACTGCATGGAATGCTGCTGACAACGGCGTCATATTCACAACTGACGAGAAAAAGGCGAAGGAAGCAGGCATATATGACGAGAAAGGCAGATATGGTCCTGTGCTTGTAGTTCTTGGCTCTAGAAGCGTAGTGAAAGGGCTTGAGAAAGGTTTGCACGAGATGAGCCTAAACGAAACAAAGAGATTCGAACTTAGCCCAGAAGAGGCGTTTGGGGAAAGGAGCGAAGAGCTCGTAAAAGTAATACCACTATCAGAATTTAGAAAAAGGGATATTGCTCCGTATCCAGGCATGTCAATAGACATTGACAACATGCCAGCAATAGTCAAGAGCGTCAACTCCGGCAGAGTGGTGGTAGATGCAAACCACCCTTATGCGGGAAGAAAGATTGTTTATGAGGTGAAGGTTGTAAAGCAGCTGCTTGATGATAAGGAAAAGATACAAGGCCTTGGGAAGGTTTACAATGTAGAGCCAACTACAGTAGAGATAAGCGGCGATGTTGCAAAGCTCGGCTATGGCAAGGACTTCAACAAGGATGCCAATTACTTTGTTAACAAGGCGAATCTTATAGCCTCTATATTCAGCTATTTTGAAAAAATAAAGAAAGTGGAGATAAAAGAGGATTACGAAAGGCCCGCAGAGCAGAAGGAAAAAGACGAGAAAGACAATAAAGCAGAAAATAAAGCCTAGATAATAGCAATGTGCCAGAGGGCACCTGCAGAAAACGATGTGCCTTCAAGGCAAAAACGGAACCAACAGAACTAGTATTGCATTTAGTACATTAACACCAAAATTAGCTCCTTATGTTAAGCGCATATGTGCCATTAGTCTTTATCTCCATTTTCTTTGCCAGCTCTGATTTGTCTACATCTATCATTATTATGTAGCCGCTCCATTTTGTTGTCAGTTCTGTAGAGCCGCATATGGGGCATACGCTACCATGGCTTATTATGAGTTTGCAATGCTTGCACGCTTTTTCCTCCATTTTTACACCTTTTTGCCGCTACCCTTGCCCTGGCTTTTTCCTTTGGCGCGCTGACCCTGCTGTATCCATTCCATTTTTCCCAAGCCTTCAGGCTTCATTGTAAGGGCTATCTTCGAATCCTTTATTGAATTCTTCATGCTTACTGTTGATATCTTAGCATAGACTAGATCTCCCTTCTTCAGAGATCTTCCAGACTTCTTTGAAACAAAAGACTGCGACTTCTTGTCAAATGAAAGGAAGTCGTTTATTACCTGAGATACATGAACAAGCCCATCCATAGGCCCTATGCGCACAAAGGCGCCAAATTCGACTATCTCAGTTACTTCGCCCGCAACCACTTCGTCGACATAAGGCATGTAGGCAAGCAGGTCAAACTCTACATTGTGGTGCGTTGAAGGATCCCCAGGCAGTATAAAGCCGTCACTTATGTTGCGGACATTCTGCACAGCTATCACCACGCCGACATCCTTGTCGATTACACCTTCGTATTTTTTCTGCAATATTTCAGCCGCCGCAGTGTTTATGTCCTTGCTGAAATATTCAGGAAGCAACCTAAAATTGTCTTTTATCGTGTATATATAGTACAAATAATCTACCTCTAAATAGAGATGCAAATGCAGCAAAATAAAGTACTATTGGTATTTTACGTATGACAATACTAAAAACCTTTCCTTTTTCTGCCCGTTCAGGTTCCCACAGAGACTGGCGCTTTTGCACTGATGAATTTGCGTAGCTTGCCATCTTTTGAAAGCTTGTATACTGTAGCACCTCTTTTGGAAGCTTGCCTTGCAAGAGCGGTATCGTTTGTTACCACAATCGTGCCGCTTTCCGATTTTGAAATTATCCATTGATCAGGATTGATATTTGAATCTATTATTTTTACGCCGCTATTTGAAACAGCCATTATTGAAAGCCTGGCGCTAGTGCCCTTGGCACCATTGTTCCTTGATTTTGCCAAAAGCTCTCGTAATATACCTTTGGAGATCATAATAGGCGTGCCGTGAAAATGCAGGCGCGCTATTTCTATCGCATTTTTGCCATTTGCAAATCCAAATAGGATAGAACTTGTATCTATAATAACGCCATGCAAAAAAGCACCGCTCACAGCTTCTTCATCTTCAAAAATTCAAGCAATACCACAGCATCATTGTGCTCGGTGTCTTTTGCGCTGTACACAAGCGTTACAGTGCCATTTTCCTTTATTATGTTTTCAAGCTTTTCTACGGCCTTGTTCTCTTCAAGCTCCTTTAAATATTTTTTTCTGAATTGCTCCCATTTCTCTGGCTCGTGAGAGAACCATTTTCTGAGTTCCGTGCTAGGCGCAACATCTTTAAGCCACATGTCTATATTTCTGGAATTCTTTCTAATGCCACGAGGCCACAGACGATCAACAAGGATTCGCACACCATCGGTTACGTCAAAATCGTCGTAAACCCTTTTTATTTTTATCATCATTAACATATTTATGCAAATCTATTTTAATCTTTCTGCATTAATGCTTTGTATGAACAGATTGCCTGATAATTGGTATTCCACAAAAATAATATTATAGAAAGTATTTTAAAACTAATACTCGATAATTATAAAGGCGACAAAGCTATAAGGTGTATTGAATGAGCATTTATGAAAAATTGGGCAAGGTATTCGGAGTATCCACAAAGGAGCTAGATGTTGAAGAGTATATGAACGCGGCGGAGATGGACAATGTAGATGTCATGCATGAACCTGCTGACCACTATATAAAGCCTGTTGCTCTCCAGACTGAAAGCGATGCTGAGCTCATCAAAAAAGAATTGAGCAACAACAACATTGTGCTTATGAACATAACCGAAATGGAAAAAAGGCCGAATACCCTGAAGACTATAGTAGACGATTTGAAGGCGTTTACCGATAAAATAGATGGCGACATTGCAAGGATAGACAACGAGAAGATCCTTATAACGCCCAAGAAGATAAAAATAATAAAGTCCAAAAAGCAGGGCCAGAAGTAAAAGCCTTATGGTGCTGCACCTCATTTGTGCAGCGCTATCATAAGTGCCCTTAGCTCTTTTTCTGTCGGCATAGATCTGCTTATGACATGGCTAAATGCCATTTTTACTGCTTTTTTGTCCCTTATTTGAGCATTTTCGTCGACAATTTTTGAAAAAAGCTTTATTATTGATGCTTTGGTGCGGCTGCTTGCGGCAAAGCTCTCGAAAGAATATTGACTGCTCGTTTTTTGCCTTGTGAACTCGTACAAAATAATCGCTAGCGCGTGTGATATGTTTAATACAGGATACTCGTTATCTGCTTCTATGAATACGGTAGCATCACATGACATCATTTCGCTGCTTGTGAGCCCCGTATCGTCCCTTCCTAGCACTATTAATACGCTTTTTGATTTGTTGTGCTTTGCAAAATTTACTGGATTCTGCACATTGTAAAAAGCCTGGGAAGATTTTTGCCATATACCTGTTGTACCGACAACAATGCTGCTTTTGCTTGATGACCGCGCTTCATCAATGCTACCCACTATTTTTGCATTTTCTAGCACCGAGCGCGCGTGCTTGGAATACATTATTGCCTTCTTGCCAAGATGATTGCAGCGCGGTTTTACCAGGTACAGGTTTTTGACGCCAAAATTCTTCATTGTCCTAGCTATATAGCCAAGGTTTATCTGGTAAAGAGGTTGAACAACGCATACGCTTATCTTCATGGAATTACCTGCTCATATACCTGCAAGGAGCATTGCAATGATTGTCAGCATGTTTACAAGGATATGGCCGGTTATCGAAGCATAGAGGGATTTTGTACGCTTGAATACGTATCCCGCAAGAAGGCCGAAGACAAGCGCGGCCACCACTTCAGATATGGACGAATATGAAAAGTGCAGTAGCGCAAAAAGGAGTGCGCTCGCTATTATGCCTATGCGCGGCACCAGAAACCCCCTAAAAAGTATTTCCTCATCTATTGGAGCTATCAAAAATGAGAATACAAGCAGATAGAGAGGCATACCGCCAAGCAAAGCGGTTACGTTTGTAGGCAATGGTATCGAAGTCACTTCTGAAAACAGGCCCATTGCTATACTCAACAATATGATCGCAAAAAACAGCGAAATTCCTATCAATATGTTTCTTGCCGTAAAAGCCTTTCTCGAAAGACCAAGCTCGCTTATTATTGAGGATATTTGCTTGCCTTTGAAAAGCAAGTAGGAAAAAACAATAGACGGGAAAAGCAGTGATAGATATATGGTGTTATTGGCTGCAGAAAGCCTGCAGTGCAGGGGCATAGAGCTAAAGCTGTTTATATTGTATGCCGTACAACCCATATCCGCAAAATTTACTTGTGAAAAAATGAACAGAAATACAAGGATTAGCGTTATTATGTAAGAAGCGTAGGCAACATACTTTTTGCTTCTTGCGCTTTTTGAGATAGAAGCCCTTCTTGGCCCGGCCTTTGTAGCCTTGCGCTTTGTGCTCATTTGTCCCTTCACTTCTTGTTCTTGAACTCGGTGTAACCACACTTGCCACATGTATATCTGTCGGCATGCTCGGCCATCCTAGAATTGCACTTTGGACACATCTTCGGTTGCTTGTAAGCTTTAGTAGCTTTTTGTTTCTTTTCTGAAGCCATTTAAATCACTCAATTCGAGTCTTCTTGGGCTTTCTTGGCCTTTTCTGCTTTTCTCTTTTCCCTTTCCAGCACTACCTTGGACTCGTATTTTTCCATTGACTCCTTTGACTGATAGGCGTGAAGTACAACGTCGCTTTTTGCCAAGCCAAAAGCCTGGTTCTCAAATGTTATTACTGCAAATTCTGGACTTATGTTAAGCCTCTTGCATATTTCTGCAAGCACCTCGCTCTTGCTTGGCGTAGCACCGCTATAGCTTATCGAGAATTTTACTTCTCTTCTTTCGAAATCAGCATCGTTCCTGTCAACTTTTATATCGATCTCCATCCAAAACACTTTATTCGTTCAAAAGTCTTGAAAGCATGCGCCTGCCCATTGCCTCTATAACCTCAACCTCTGACCCCGCATTGAGCTTGCCGGAAAGATCCTCTGGTATTGGCAATTCGTAAACCTCATAAGTATCAGAATCCATAAGCTGCGCAGATTCGCCTTTTACGGAAACAACCTGTGCCTTGACTTTTTTGATTACCGGAGCTTCCACATCGGCATCGCTCGGCTTCAATAGAGTCTTTTTCTGACCATCGAATATACCTATAGCTGTTACCCTCATCTTTGCAGATCCGTGCTTACCTGGAGAGCTTGTCTCTATGTCCACAACCCTGCATGGCACGTCATCTATCAATATGAATCTTCCAACTTTGACTTCCTTCATTGATATGAAGGTCTTCTCTTCCTCAACCATAAATACCACTAGAAACGTGTTGACAGAAATATTTAGAGGTGAAGGTATATATAGATTACTCTAACACCAAAAACAAAAATAAAAAGAAACCCAAAAAGGGTTTATATACTTTCTATGCTTCTTATGAAGCTCGTGTCCACGTTGGAAGAGTCAAGGCGGGGAGCCGTGCCGAATTTTGGCTTTACGCCAGTTATTATTGACATTACGCGTATCTGATCGGAGAGCTCTGGCATCAGCCTTGCGCCGAATATGACGTTAGCCTTTGCGTCAAGGTCTTCGGTTACGCCTTCGCCGATTCTTGTTGCCTCTTCTATAGTAAGGGATTCGCCTCCTGTGACGTGCACCAGTGCGCTCTTTGCGCCAGTCATGTCTACATCCATGAGTGGGTGCTGCCTTGTGGAGTTTATAGCCTTGGTTACCTTGTCGTTGCCGCTTCCATAGCCAAGATTTATTACCGCTGTGCCGGTGTCCTTCATTATGCTCCTCAAATCGGCAAAATCAAGGTTTATCAAGCTTGGCAGAGTTATCGTGTCTGCTATGCCCCTCACTGCATTGCTTGCAATGTTGTCCACGAGCTCAAATGCCTTATCCATCTGCAGATTCGGCGCGTAACTAAGTAGGCGATCGTTTTCTATTACTATTGTGGAATCGGCATTCTTGCTAAGCTGCTCGAGGCTCCAATCGGCTTTTGTTTTCCTGCTTCTTTCAAGCGAAAACGGATATGTGACAAATGCAACAACCAATGCCCCCATTTCTTTTGCAAGTTGTGCAACTATTGGCGCGGCACCACCTCCTGTGCCGCCTCCCATTCCTGCCGCAATGAATACCATGTTGTAGCCTTCAATAGCCTTTGAAATTTCTTCCCTGCTTGCATCTGCGGCTTTTGCACCAACTTCAGGAAAACCACCTGCACCAAGACCCCTGGTCAGCTCTTTTCCTATGAGTATTTTCTTATTTGCCCTTATCATGTTGAGATGATTTGCATCAGTGTTTAGCGCGATGGTTACGGCACTCTTTATGCCTGTCGTATGCAACCTGTTTACCAAATTGCTTCCCTGACCACCAATACCCACAACTGCGAGCTTTGGCATGAATTCGTCGCTTTCATAGTCTTCCATGTCTTATCACCCAAATATAAAGGGCGGGCTTTAGCCCACCACTTCAAGGTCAGAGTAAGGTTGCGTACTCTTCTCTTCCACCTTGCCGACTATACTTGAGCCTTTTACTCCAGTAACTATCGCAACTATCTCTACCTGGTCATCATATCCAGGTATTACGCGGGCGCCCCACTTTATGTTGGCTTTTGGATCCATGCGGTCGGTTATTATTGTGCCTGCCTTGATCGCGTCGCCTATTGTAAGCTCTGGGCCTCCTGATATGTGGATCAGTGCTCCTGATGCACCCTCGAAGTCAACATCGAGAAGCCTGTTCTTAAGCACCGCTTCAGCAGCTGCATTGACCTTTTCGGTTCCCTTGCCGCTTCCTACAGCTATGAATCCCACGCCGCCATTGCCCATTATTGAGCGCACATCAGCAAAGTCTATGTTTATCATGCTCGGCTGCGTTATTGTCCATACAAGGCCGCCTATTGCCTTTGCAAGCACTTCATCCGCCAAGCCAAAAGCCTGGTTCATTGGAAGGTTTGGAACAAGCTTTACCAGCCTGTTGTTGTCCAATATTATCACGCTGTCGCTTGACTTCCTGAGCTTCTTTATTCCTTCTTCGGCTTTTACTTTTCTTACTCTTTCAAGGTCGAAAGGATATGTAACTACTGATATTACAATTGCGCCCTGCTCCTTTGCAATCTGGGCCGCTACGGGTATTGAGCCCGTGCCTGTGCCGCCTCCCATTCCTGCACATAGGAATACAAGTTGTGCGCCACTGAAAACATCCTCAAGCGCCTGTCTGTCAACTTCGGCTGCCTTTTCTCCTACAGCTGGCTCTCCTCCGGCACCAAGGCCGTGAGTAAGAGACTTTCCAATCAGTACCTTCTTTATCCTTTCGTCTATGATTTTAAAGTGTTGAGCATCAGTGTTTACGGCTACAAAATCAGTACCCTTTACACCTGCCTTCATCAGCCTGTTTACTATGTTGCATCCCGCACCTCCAAAACCAGCAGTCACAATCTTTATCTGCGACGAGCTGAACAGCTCATTCGATTCCTTTGGCTCTCCCAAAATCTCATTTATACCATCTGCCATAACGATCGCCTGTGTAAAAATTAGCTAAGAATCTTTAAAAGCCTTTTGCTTTTTTCTGTAATTAGTGAATTCCTTTTACTTGGATAAAATATTTATATCAAAATAAAATTTTTAATACACTTGTATCTATGAAATTTTAACGCATCATGAATTAGAGCTGTAGTTGTAAAGAAGTGCACCTGTATCGTTCATTATTATGTAGAGGGAATTGCTTGATAGTGGCGAAGAATATCTTATCAGCCATGCATTGGTAAAGTTCTTTTGTGATCCTGAAATGGGCACGTTAATTTTTTGCATATACGACGCACTTACTATTGTATTTGCGTACCCCACTTTGCTAATGAATGACTTCAGCGATGCCAGGTTAAGATCAAAAGAGCGTGCCTGCGCAATATATGGTGAAGCAATCACATAACCAGGAAGGTTTGACTCGTTGTTGATTGTGCAGTAGCCGTTCGAATATTGTGTGTAGTTGTTTATTGCAGTGGGCAGTAATACGGTTTCTGGATAGCTGTAGCTCTCTATTGACAGGATGGGGCACGGCCTTGTCGCATTCCTCACTATGCTTAAAACGATTGTCCATGATACCTTTGCGCTTGGGCCTGAGCCTATTGTCGTGTTTGAAACGTTTACAATACCTACTTTAGCGCCTGGAAATGTGTTGTTTACTTCCTTCATTACTATGCTTATCGCTTCCTGCTCAGTCTGCTGCGGTTGCGGAGCTGATTTGAATAGGAATATTATACCAACTAGCAAAGCTATTACAACAGCTGCCACAAACACCCTTGCTGTCAATCCCATGGTAATCCTTTCTCTGCTAAGAAATATAAATATATTTGATATACCAACAAGGCAATGCACGATTTTGTGCGAACTGTTTTTATGATTTTCCTACAAATATTGTTAGACTGATTGGAATGGACAAAAAATTCATATCTGAGATCGCTATTATAGTAGGATTTGCGCTTCTGGTATTTGCCGCATATTCAAGCTGGCTCGGCACTGCAATGCAGGCTTTCATCGCAATAGCGGCAATGGTAATCGTTGGAATAATTGTAAGAAACGAGATGAAACTGCATGGCGGCTACGGATTCTATATGATAGGGGGTAAAAAAGGTATACACACAATAGATTCCATATCTAAAAGCCACCCAAAATTCTGGAGTTGCATGGCAACATGGGGCATTTCAATGGGCCTCGGAGTTTTTACATACTTCCTCACAAAGGGCAAAGTGGATAAAAGGGCATATATATTAGGAGTAATATCTGCGGTGCTGCTGTTTGTATATGTAATACCATATACCTCGCTCGGTTTGAATTTCATAAGCGTAGCCCAGCTGCAAAATGAGATAGCAGCAAGGAGCGTGCAGCAGCCCAATTATCTAGTTTCTTACATTTTACTTGCAATAATAGCGCTTGCTGGATTTTCTGGCTACGTGATTGGAGTTATAATTTACAGCGCAGGATTGATACTAGACAAGGTAATACTCATAATAGAGAGTGCAAGCCAGGGGGCAGCAACCACCGCAGGGCTCCAGAATCTCATATCCGCCTTGCCCATAATTCCAGGAATAGACTTGCCATTGATAGCTGGACTTCTTTCGCTTGCCTTCCTGCTCATAATCCATGAGTTCAGCCACGGGATACTTGCCAGGACTTTCAAGGTAAAGCTCAAATCCATAGGATTGCTGCTTTTCGGAGTCATCCCTGTAGGTGCATTTGTTGAACCTGAGGAGAAGATGGTTAAAAAGCTGAGCCCGGAAAAGCAGACACTCATATTTTCTGCAGGCATATCCGCCAATTTCATTGCAACTGTTGTGTTCTTTGCATTGCTTGTTCTTGTCATTGTGATAATGCAACATGTAATAAGCTACAATGTAGTAGTTACGGCAACCATGCCGGGCTATCCTGCGAGCAATGTGATAGTGCCTGGTACAATCATTTACAAGTGGGATGGCCATGTTGTAGACAACATATCTACACTGGAAAGCGCTGCATCAGAGGACAAGCCAGGAAGCATTGTGAGCCTTGTGACAAACAAAGGCACATACAGCTTTAATGCTATTGCAGGCCCAACAAACAGCTCAAGGGGCCTTATAGGTGTGAGCCTTGCACTTAAGCCTACTACAAGCACACCAATTGCAAAAACTATCTACTTTCTTTATATGCTCTTCGCGCTTTCGATGCTGCTCAACTTCCTTGTAGCAGTGGTGAACTTGCTTCCGATACCTGGATTTGATGGTTGGCAGATCTTCAATGCCAACATAAAGAGCAAAAAGGTGCTCAAGGTACTCTCCGCGATAACACTCATCGCATTTGTGATAAACTTTATACCTCTTGTGACATTCCTTTGAACCACAAATGCAGGAACACGAAACTATTTATTGCTTTTTTATTTATTATTAGTGATAGCATGAGAAAGGTATCTAAGTGTTTGAAGCACTGGAAAGCCCAGAGCGCAATGGAATACCTGATGACATATGGATGGGCGATACTTGTCATGTCAATAGTTTTGGCAGCGCTCTTCTCCCTTGGCGTTTTTAGCAGAGCTTCGTTTATGGGCACATCCTGCATTGCATCTTCTGGTTTTCTTTGCAGCAACCCAGTGCTCTCTGGAACGACTCTTACGCTTACGCTTGGCCAGTTCACAGGAGCAAGCTGGAACAAGGCAACGTTCTGCATTGTGCCAAGTGGCTTTGCGCCTCCAAACAGCATGGGCTGCCCAAGCAGCTATCCGCAATACAGTGTAGGCAGTTTTGCAAATGGGCGGAGAGGCACATACCAGTTTTCAAGCACGCCAGCCTATTCATTCCCGCCGCTCGGAGGCGTATTCTCGGGGCAGGTTTGGGCTGTCTATACCCTACCACAATACTCGACAAGCAATCTGACAGCACAAATGGCAACAATCGTCGCAAAGAATGTCGGTGCATCAAGTACAGGCACATCAACATCAACAACCTTAACAACGACATCAACGACAGTTACAACCACCTCTACAACATCTACAAGCACCTCAACAACATTCACAACAACATCAACAACCTTAACGACGACATCAACGACAGTTACAACCACCTCTACAACATCTACAAGCACCTCAACAACATTCACAACAACATCAACAACTTCAACTTCAACGGCCTATTATAATTGCTATTCATGCTATGGGTCAAGCATAGCAGGATATTCGTGCCCATCATCCTGCCCAGCATGGCACTATTATTATCGTTGTGGATGTGTGAGAATTTGGCACAAGTATGCTTGTTGGTCTGGCTATAAGTGTACATAAACGACAACTTCAACTTCTACTTCAACAACTTCTACATCTACC
>JBMFWR010000004.1:0-27866 GCA_049965095.1 Candidatus Micrarchaeia archaeon | reverse complement strand
CTTCAACTTCTACTTCAACAACTTCTACATCTACTATATACTATGTCCCAATTACATTGACTAACAGCCAAAGCACAGCAACGCCGACACCTTTCCAGCAGAGGATAACCTTCAATCCTTCTTCATATGCGCAGTATGAAAGTTCAAACCTTGGCAATATAAGGTTCTTCCAAGGTTCTACAGAGCTTTACAGCTGGTGCGAATCAGGCTGCTCAAGCACCTCTTCGCAAGCAGTCTTCTGGGTGAAGCTGCCGAATGGCATCGGTGCAAACTCCGGTACAACAATAGATATGGTATTTGAGCCTACATCAATCAATTATGATGGTGTATATGCTGGCGAAGCCCCACAGCTAAGCTCAACATATGGTCAATATGATAATATTAAATATGTTATGAATAACGGTTTGCTATATCAAATTTGGGGTTGGGGAGGAAGTGGCATGCAACCGCAGTCTCAGCTATACTCTGCACCATTAACACCAAGTTCATCATTTACTTTTGGAAGTACAACAGCTACTGCTTCCAACACTTTATATACATCACCATCGCCCGGAACAACGCAAAATGTTAATGGGGCGAATCAGAATTATGTAATTATAAATTATCAAAATGGATATTCTGGTGGGCAAGCGCCGCCTAATCCTCCTGTATCAAATACTAATTATTGGTTAGTGAAAGCAATAGGCTTCGTTCAATACAATTCAGGAACAACAATTTATGGCATAGCCGATGATGGCATAGGAATCGGATACAGCAGCACAAATTGCGGATTTACAAACTGGCTTTGTGGAACTTCAAATCCCAACAATATAATAAATGAATGGATTCCGGAAGGTGCCACTACTTATTCTGGTACAATACCTAATAGCGGAGACTATCCAATAGAATTAGACTTTGAAAATCAAGGAGGACCAGGCTATATCGGTATGTGGTCTAGCACCTCACTTAATTATTATTCGCCTGCCTACCCACCAAACGGCGTGATGCCAAGCGTGAGCTTCGGGAGCGTGCAGTAATCCTGCAATTACTATTGCGCCTTCTTTAGCTTGCCCACCTTGCCGAAGTCAATAGTCGAACCATAGCCTATTGCTATTGCATGCATCGAGTCCACATCTATGTGCTTGAAAATTGGTGAAAGCATCGATTCAGGGCTTTCCGCTAGTATGTCGGAGCCAGATGCGAAATAGCCTATAGCGGGCAATACCAGCAGCTTTGACTTCTTGTAGCGGCCGTATAGGAAGCACTTCAGCTTCTCCCTCCTCCCCATATCATCAGTTATCCCTATTGAAGGATGCTCGTGGCCCATTATGAGCATGTCTATGTCCTTGCCATTTAAGTCAGGCATCTCCTCACCGTGAAAAAATAGGTATCTGCCAAGCTGGAGCTGCTGCCTTGCAACCTTGAGCTTGAAAGGTTCCTTGTACCTTTCCACGAAATTGTCGTGGTTTCCCTTTATCAAATATAGATCAACCTTGATGGATTTGGCGAAATTTATGAAATCGTAAAGCTCGTTGAATTCCTCTAGCTCGACCGTTGAAAATTCATTTTTTATGTCTCCATCAACCACTATGCTGCTTGCCTTTGTAATTTCCACAGCTTTGCTCAGCATCTCTATTATCTTCTTCAGGTTTACCTTCGGCGCGAATATACCGTTCTTGGCCATGAGGGCCTCATAGCCCAGGTGCATGTCTGCTATGGCCAGGGCGTTTATGCTCTTTATGTATGCAATTGGCAGACCGTCAATCAAGCTTACGTCTTCGCTAAGCTTCATTTCAAGAACCTTGTATTTTCTTGATTACCATCTTGTGCAGCTTCTGCAGGTACTTCCGCCTTTCCTTCATCATTATCACGTCTGCGCTGCCGAATGTAATCATCGAATGTGAGAATGGTGATGGCACATCTGTGCGTATCATCTTGATCTTTATTGTACCTGAATTCACCATAGACAGCACTTTTTCCGCGCGCGGCACATCCATTGTGTCTTCCAATATCTCCCTGTAGGCTTCCTTCAAAACTGGGAAGTTCTGGTCTATTTCTTCTACCGCTTTCAAAAGGAGCTGGGAGTTGAACTGCTGCCTGCCCACGCTGATTTTCCAGCCTTTGTAGTTGCGTAGTATCATGAAGCTGCGTGCTGCTACGTGCCTGAATTTGCGCCTCATCAGCTCCGTGCGCCTTATGTTGTGCTTTAGCAGCGGTGCAAGGCCCATATGGCTTATTTCTGATATTATATCTTTTACATTGCGCTCGGTCACCTTTTCCCCTTTGGGCAGGTTTAGCACAAAGCCGTTGTCATTTACTATTATATTGATGTCTGAATCAAGCATTTCGGAAAGCTCTATCGCAATTGCCCTTGAAAGCGCGTCGTTTACCCTTCGACCAAAAAGTGCGTGAAACACGACGTAATTGCTGCCGCTTGATGGATCGCGAGTCTGCTCCACTACCATATTCTTGTCGGTTGGAACTTCGCCAGCGAAAAGCATCTGCTCCAGGAAGTAGTTTGCTATTGCAATTCTTGAATTTTTGTCTATGGGCATCGCAGAAAGCATCTTCTCTATCTCTTCAGGCAGCTCTTTGAATTTGTGCGTTACTTTGTTGCTTGTTATATATTTTCGCAATACCTTTGAAAGCGCAGCCCTGAAAGAGCCTATCTCAAGCGCAAGCTCGAAGCTCAATGGGAGCTGCTCAGAGAACCATGGAGGTATTGTAGGTGCAGAAGCATTCGCCTCTGTCACGTAGCAGCTCATTCCCTTTGAATGATCAAACCTGTAAAGCTTCCCGCCAAGAGTGAATATGTCTCCCGGCTTGAGGTGCAGAAGAAATTCTTCTTCTATGCTCCCTATCCATTTTTTACCTTGGGCATAAACGTTGACAGCAACCTCGTCAGGTATCGTGCCCGAATTAAGCATGTATATTACTTTTGTAAGCTTGCCCCTGCGGCCGAATACGTGCTCCTTCTCGTCATACCATATCTTGCCGTAAACGTGCCTGCTTTCTAGTCCCACATAATTTCCAGCAAGATAATTTAACAATGCTATAAAATCCGATTTTTGCATGCTGCTGAAAGGATATGATGTTTTTACAAGCGAGAAAGCTTCTTCCTCGTTCCACTTCTTGTTAAGCGCCATGCCCACTATGTGCTGTGCAAGCACATCAAGCGCATTCTTTGGCACTGTAAATGAATCTAGATGCTTCTTCAGTGCAGAATCTATCATTACAGAGCATTCCACAAGGTCATCACGGTTCAAAACAAGCATTTCTCCTTTTGCAACCGAATTGAATGAATGGCCCGCTCTTCCTATCCTCTGCACTGCGCGGGTTATGCTTTTTGGAGAGCCGAGCTGCACAACGTTGTCCACATTGCCTATGTCTATACCAAGCTCTAGGCTTGTCGATGAAACAACGCATTTAAGCGAGCCTTTCTTAAGCATCTCTTCAACTTCCAAACGCGAATCCCTTGAAAGGGAACCATGATGCGCGGCTATATCTTCCCCATACTTGAACCTGCGCTTAAGGTTGAATACCACCCTTTCGGTTCCGCTTCTGGTATTTGTGAATATTAACGTTGTTTTTGAATTCTTTATTATCCTGTCTAGTTCCTTGTACAGCGCAGCCTCAACTTTATCATCTTCAGTATATATCAAGTCTTTTACAGGGCTTATTACCTTGGCATCTATCTTCTTGCTCCAAGATGCATCGACTATCATGCAATTGTCAGGCTCCCCGTTTTTGAATCCTACAAGATACTTTGCTGCCTCTTCCAATGGATAAAGCGTTGCGCCCATGCCAACCTTTACTATGCTGTGCCCAATCAATCCTTGAAGCCTTGCTATTGACAATGATAGATGAACACCGCGCTTGTTGTTTGCAAGCTCGTGCAGCTCGTCTATTATTATGAATTCAAGATCTTTCATGCCTTCCATGAATTTTTCCGAATTCAGTATTATTGCAAGACTTTCAGGAGTAGTCACGAGTATGTTTGGAGGCTTGGCGAGCTGATCTCTGCGCTCCTTTTGCGTTGTGTCTCCTGTTCTCACTGCTATTGTAACTTTCTTTAACTGCTCGGAGCCTTTTTCACTTGCTATCGATTGATATATTTCTTCAAGCGGCTTTGCTAGATTTTTGTATATGTCGTTGTTGAGGGCACGAAGCGGCGAAACATATATGCAGTAAACCTTGTCTTCTAGCTTTCCCGCCATGCTGTAATCGAAAAGATTGCTGATTATCGAGAGGAATGCCGAGAAGGTCTTGCCACTGCCAGTAGGGGCGGTTATCAGTACATTGTGCCTTTCATGGATCAGCTTGAACGCGAATCTCTGCGGGGGAGTCAAACCCTTGAAGTTTTTTACAAACCATTCCCTTACAAATGTATTAAGCGATTCCAAGCTTTCTTCTTCGCTGAAAGGCTTGCTCATATATTCTATCATTTTAAACACTTTGGAAACAGATATGGCTACAAACCAAAAAATACATATTTAAAATGCCAAAAATAAGTAAAAAAAGAAGGAGTTAGATTACTTGTATATTGATACATACTTTGTTCCTGTGTCGTCTGTTATGTGTATACACTCGCCTTCGCATTCTATGAGGCATGCTTGGCATAGTATGCATGAACTGCCGTTAATTGCAACAGACAACCCTCCGCTTGTGCCGTCGTTGTCAGGGGCAAAATGCTTGTGGCCATCCTGGACATTGGCCCATTTTTGGTATACAGCATCATCCGTTTTACCCTTCCATTTAGCTTCTTCCGGTGCACTGTCCGCATTTGCGTCCGGATTAGGGGCTTCAGGAGTTCCCCTGCTGCGCATCTCGAACACAGCAACCGGGCAGACATCCTTGCAATGCTGACAGCCAGTACACTTTGTCTTGTCTACGTATACATCCATTCAAATCACCAATACTAACATTTCAGCACAGCACCTTTTTAATTGCTTTCATTGACTGGTATTTACTGTGCTTCAATGCCGATTAGCCGAATAGGCTTGCTAGTCCTCCTGCCGCTTCTTCCTCCTTCTTCTTCTCATCTTCCTTTGACTCCTTCTCCTTCTTCGCAGCAGGTGCACCCTGTGCTTGTGGAGCCGCTGCCGGAGCTGCCTGTACCTGCATGGACTGCGCGTTCTTTATCACATCCTTTATGTTTACTCCCTTGAGGGAAGCAACTACTGCTTTTGCTTGCGCTTCATCAGGCTCTATTCCTGCCGCTTTTACTACATCCATAAGGTTTTTCTCATTTATCTCCTTTCCTGCAGAGTCAAGGAGCAATGCAGCATATATGTATTCCATATTTTTCACCTTTCAAATATCATTTTGTATTTTGCAAAGCAGAAGCCTGTGCAAGTGCTTTTGCAATGAGCTTGTCGGCTATTCCTGGAGCATAAATATTTGCCCCGATACCTAGCGCAACGGCATTGCCGTAGGCCTTTGCTATAAGCGTGCTTACCGTGTACTGATTTACTATACCAACTTCAAAGCTTATTGAAAGCGCAGCATTGAAAGCTTTTGCAAGTTCGCCAATGGTCTTTTCTTGCGTTATGCCAAGTACATCTTTGCTGAACAAAAGCTTGCCGTTTAATATCACATCAGGAACTATTGTTGCAGTAAATGGCTTCACGCCGAGCATATGAAGCGCCTTTGCCACAGGCAATTTTATCGATTCCCCTTTCTTGACAAGCACTTTGTCTTTTGCTATTACAACTTTACCTTTTTGTATCTGAACATCTATGCCGGCAGCCTTCAGATCTGTAACTGCCTGGCCAGGCTGCATGCTTGTCTCGCCACTTTTTACTTCAACATCATCAGGAGCCACCTGGTTTGGCTTCGCCTCCATCTTTATTGCCTTAGCCTTGAAGCTATTGTAAAGCTCAAAAGGCTCATCATTGCTAAGTATTATTGCAGAAGTGCCCTCAAGATACTTGGTAAGCCTCTTTGTATTCTCATTGGATTCAAGTATTCTTGACAGCAAGGTTTTCCTGCCCATTATGAACTTCACATTGCTGCGCATTGAATTCTTTGCAGATTGCAAAAGCCTGTCAGGCACATTGCTAAGCTTCACTATGCCGACTGTCTTGTATTTTTGAAGCTCCTTTGAGGATTCTTCTACAAATTTTATCTTTTGCTCTTTGCTAAGCATGAAACCACTCACACAAATTTAAACGGCTTGCTCATTGTGAGCTTCACATATGCAGATTTTATGTTCTGCTTACCTACTTTCTTTGCCACTGCAGACATTACTTCATCTATATTTGCAATTATTTTTGAAGGCTCCATCTTTTCAGAGCCTACAACGCAATGGACTGTTGGCAGGTACTTGCCCTTGCTCCTCACCGTTATGGAGCTAAGTGTATCACTGACAACTTTTTTAACATCACCTATAAGAGGCTTTGGCATCTTGCCCCTTGGACCAAGGAACTGACCAAGAGTCTTTGCTATTTGCGGCATAAGGCTTGGCTGGGCAAACAATGTAGAATAAAGCAATTCCCTCTGTTTCGCCTTGTCCTCAATTATTGATTGCATCTCCTGGCTCGTTATTATCTTAGGATTAAATTCCTTCAGCTTCTCAGCGAGGCTTTTGTCATCCGCGAACACTACGACTCCCGACTCCTTGCCGCGGCCATTAGGGAGCTTTATCTCCAAGTTCAGCCTGTTCGCAGGCTTGCTAAAATCTATGTCGGAAAAGTTTATTGCAAGCTCAACGCTCTGGTTAAACTTGCGCTTGCCTTTATTCTCTTCTATAAAACTGTTGATCTTGTTAAGTGTCTCTTGATCCATTTAATCCCTCCTGCAATATGCAGTGCAACGGGAAAAACAGAAGCTTATGCGCTTTTCTGTCTTCTCTCTAATTATGCATAAAAAGGTATTTAAGCATTGTTGTTGGTCTTTGAAAATGTATGCTAGAAAAATCCGAATTTTGCGGATAAAATTGGACTATTGAAAAGTACCTGATTAGAAAGCTTTTTATTGTTTTTATATTAATTCATATGATATACTTGGCTTTTCTTTACCTTGAAGATGGGAGCATAATTGCTGGGAAGGGGTTTGGAGCAAGAGGAGTTGCGCTTGGGGAGCTCGTTTTTTCTACTTCAATGAACGGATACCCAGAAAGTATGACAGATCCATCATACAGAGGCCAGATACTTGTATTTACGCATCCGCTAGTGGGCAACTATGGAGTGCCCACATTAAGAAAAAATGAGAATGTGATAATCAATTTTGAATCTGAATCAATACAGGTAAGAGGTATTGTGGTAAACGAGCTCAATTCGGGCTACAAGTATGACAAGAGCAAGACACTATCCAAATGGATGAAAGAGCAGAATATTGCAGGCATCGAGGTAGTGGATACAAGGGACATAGTAAGCAGGATAAGGGAAAAGGGAGTTTTGAAGGCAGCTATATGCAATGGTGTCAGCGTAAAAGAAGCGGCAAAAAAATTGCAAGAATTTCGCTATTCGGGCTCTGATTTCATTTCAGAGGTAAGCACAGACAGGATTAAAAAATATGGCAAAGGCGATTACAATATAATGGTGTTTGACTTTGGCATAAAGCACGGCATAATAAGGGAATTGCTGGCTCGGAACACAAGGCTTGTTGTTGTGCCTTATAATTTTCCTGCAAAAGATGTGCTTAAAATCATGCCAGACGGTATAGTATATACAAACGGGCCTGGAGATCCAAACAAGCTCCATCAAAGTGTAATAGATATGAGGGAAGTATTAGCATCTGGCATACCTGTGCTGGGAATATGCTTGGGTCACCAGCTTATTGCCAAAAGTTTCGGGGGCAGAATAGAGAAGATGAAATACGGACATAGGGCGATAAACAAAGGTGTCTATGACACACTCTCAAAAAAGGCTATCATTACAACACATAATCACGGCTATGCGGTGAAAAAGATTCCAATGAACTCAAAGTTGTGGTTTTACAGCCTCGATGACAAGACAGTAGAGGGATTGATTTACGAAAAGCATAACATAATAACAACGCAATTCCACCCCGAAGGAGGTCCGGGAACAAATGACGGCAATTATGTTTTTGACAGATTCATGGAAATGGTGAAAATTTGGAAGGCAAAAAAAGCGATGCTAAAAAAATAAGGAAAGTGCTGGTGATAGGCTCCGGCCCGATAAAAATAGCAGAAGCTGCGGAGTTTGACTACAGTGCAAACCAGGCACTAAAGGCACTTCGAGAAGAAGGAATAGAAACTATAATAATGAGCCCAAACATAGCAACTGTGCAGACAGACAGCGCTATGGCTGATAAGGTGTATATGCTGCCATTGACATCTGAGTTCGCAGAACGTATAATAAGCAAAGAAAAGCCCGATGGTATAATGGTGGGCTTTGGAGGGCAAAGTGCTCTTAACATAGGTATAGACCTTTATAGGAAGGGCATACTAAAAAGGCACGGAGTAAAGGTCCTGGGCACACATATAGAGGGAATAGAAACAGCTTTAAGCAGGAGAGAATTCAAGAGGGTGATGCAGGACAACATGCTTCCGATACCCCCTGGAGGAGCTGCACGAAATCGCGGAGAAGCTGAGAGAATTGCAGAATCTATAGGCTATCCAATAATGCTCAGGGTAAGCTTTAATCTTGGCGGAAGGGGCTCTTTCATAGCGCATGATAGAGATGAAATAAAGAAAAATTTTGACAGAGCGATTGCACAAAGCAAGACAGGAGAAGTACTTATAGAAAAATACCTCCAGAACTGGAAGGAGGTTGAATACGAAATAGTGAGAGATGGAGATGGTAACAGCATTGCGGTTGCATGCCTTGAGAACATAGATCCTATGGGTGTGCATACAGGGGATTCAGTTGTGGTTGCTCCGGCCCAAACATTGAACAACGATGAATATCAGGCGATGAGGCGCGCTGCAATCAGAGTTGCCGAATGTATAGGATTGATAGGGGAGTGCAACGTCCAATTCGCACTTGATCCTAACAGCTCCAATTTTTATATAATAGAGACAAATCCTAGAATGTCCAGGTCTAGCGCCCTAGCAAGCAAGGCAACGGGATATCCTCTTGCTTACATAGCGGCAAAGATAGCACTAGGCAAAAAATTGCATGAACTTAAGAACAGTATATCTAACGCGACTTCTGCCTTCTTCGAGCCAAGCCTTGACTATATTGTAGTAAAAATGCCGCGATGGGATTTCAAAAAGTTTGACGTTAGGACTGGGCTTGGCACAGAAATGAGAAGCACAGGAGAGGTAATGGCAATAGGGAGAAACATTGAAGAAGCGCTTCTTAAGGGTTTCGACATGCTTGGCCTAGGGCACATGGTAAAGGAAGCAACAAAATCACCTGTCTCAAAAGGCAATGCGATAAAAGCGCTAATGGAAAGAAGGCCCTATTGGTTTATTGATATAATAAGAGCGCACGCAAGCGGCATCGACAATAAAAAGATAAGCGCAATTACAGGCATAGACCCATTTTTTGTTGACAAGATTGTGGGAATTAGCACATACAAGAGTAACAATGCTAGATTCGTAAAGCAGATAGACACGCTAGCCGGGGAGTACAAGGCCAACATGAATTATTTATACACAACAGGAATAGGGTCAAGCGATGACATTGGTTTTGGCAGCAGGCGTAAAAAGCTCCTTGTGCTTGGAGCTGGAGCTTTCAGGATAGGTGTTTCTGTAGAATTTGACTACGCCTCTGTGCTGCTTGCAAAAGCCGCCAGGAAAAAATTTGAGGTATCAATTCTCAACTTTAATCCAGAAACCGTTTCAACCGATTGGGATATCGCAGACAAGCTGTATTTCGACACAATAAACGAGAAGGTAATAGTAGAGCTCAACAGGAAGGAGAAATTTGATTACATTGCAACATTTGCGGCAGGGCAGCTTGGAAATGATATAGCCGCAAAGCTCGAGTCTAATGGTATGAAATTGCTTGGCTCTGGCGCGAAAAGTATAGAAAAAGCTGAAAACAGGAAGGAGTTCGCAAAACTGCTTGAAAAGCTTGGGATACAGCAACCAGACTGGATTAGCGCAGAGAGCATTGAAGAAGTTAAAGCTTTCGCAAGAGAGCATGGATTCCCCATACTGGTAAGACCTAGCCACGTCCTTAGCGGGACCTCGATGCGCGTCGCAACCAATGAAGCTGAACTAATGGAATTTATCCATAATGTACCATACCTATCGCGAAAATATCCTGTCGTGCTGTCCAAGTTCTTTGAGGATTCAATAGAGGCAGAAATAGATGGCGTGGCGGATGGTCGTGCGGCAATTGGCACGGTTATAACGCACATTGAGGAAGCTGGAGTGCACAGCGGCGATTCCACAATGGTATTGCCAACCAATGCAGGCTATGCAAAACCTATGAAAGAGATTGCGCTTCAGCTCGTTGGCGAGCTCGGTATAAGAGGGCCATTTAATCTGCAGTTCGTTGTAAAGGATGGCAAACCAAACATAATAGAATTGAATCTGCGTGCCAGCAGGTCTATGCCATTCTCTTCAAAGGCATCAGGCTTAAATCTTGTTGAAAAAGCACTTGAAGGCTCTCTGGGAAGATTCGGCTTTGACAAATTCATAGAGCCGAAATATAAAGGTATTACAGTGAAAAGCCCGCAGTTTTCATGGCTGCAGATGCCTGGAGCATATCCATCTCTTGGGCCTGAAATGAAAAGTACTGGAGAAAGCGGCGCTTTTGGAGCAAGCACTGAGGAAGCGCTCCTGAAGAGCTGGCTTGGCGCGCAGCCGAACTGCATGCCAGACAAGCAGGTGCTTATATACGGGGCAAGCAGGCTGCTCGAAGAGGCAGTGCCGCTTTACAACAGCGTTGCAAACGTGCTGACGCTAAAAGGGCAATATAGTGTAAACGCTAGCGAGATAAGCGTTGAAGACGCGCTGGATATGATAAGGCAAGGTAAATTAGACATGATTGTTACTCACGGTGACATAAGAAGTTTCGATTTCAGGGTGCGCAGGCTTGCCGTTGATATGAATGTGCCGCTTGTGCTCAATGCAAGGCTTGGGCTCGCGCTAGGCAAAAGCATATCATTATACAAATCCATTGCAAACATTGCAAAACATGTATAAATGCGGATCTGGCGGGATTTTCATGCTAAACGCATTTTGAACCCGCAACCACTCGGTCCGAAGCCGAGCGCGCTATCCAAGTTGCGCCACAGACCCGCCAATTATTTCTCAATACATTTATAAAAAGGCGTTTATTCTTTCAACGAATTGCGAATGCCAAAACTTGTAAGAGTGGTCTGCTTTATCCTGCTTACAGTATACCAATAATGCCTTATGTAGGGTTCAAGCAATTTCTCCTTGTAATCGGCTTTTATCGCACTTATTGTCTTTTCGTCGCTAGGGTATCCGGAACCTATGTCTATGCCCAGCTCTCGCTTTAGCTTTTCAACCTCAGTATCGCGCGAGACCTTTGCTATTATGCTGGCAGCGCTTACTACAGGGTATTTTGCGTCGGCCTTATGCTCGGCAATTATCTTTGCTGGTTTTGCTGCACCTGCCATACTTGCCTTTATACCAGCTATCTTTGTTGGCTTGGATGAGGACATGTTGAAGCGTATGCCAAATTTCTCCGCTATTACATCTGGTGAATCAAGGTATATCGTACTTACTTCTGTCTGCATCATGTCATATAGCCTTGCAAAATGCACGGCCTCAAGCTCATTAAGCGATATGTGATTGCGCATTGCATCGTTAATCTCAGAAGGAGTTATCTTGTCAACCTTTATATCAACAGCTATCTTGCTTATCTGGTTAAAAAGAAGTTTGCGCTTTTTCCTTGAAAGAAGTTTGGAATCCCTTACCCCAATTTCCGACAACTTGTGAGTATGCTCTTTTTTAATTGCAACAAGGCTTATCACAAGGGGGCCTATAACAGCACCCCTTCCTGCCTCATCGCCGCCGCATATGATTATTTAAACCACCATATGTGGTTATGCTTCTACTATACCCTTCCTGTCTACCATTATATAGTCATTAACTGCAGTTATAGAATTCGCAGGCACTTTTATTTGGCCCTCTTCTGTTTTCATTCTGCTGGCGAGGCTGCTGTCCATGTTTGGCTCTATCAGAATGTTAACCAGCTTCCCGCTAACCTCACTTATTTCAGCATCAACAAACCTGCCAAGATCGTATCCGTCGCTAGTAATGACTTTCTTGCCAACAAGCTGCTTCGCAATAATATACTTCACCATGGTTTCACCTTTAGTCGCTCCTTATAATATTGATAGCAAACATTAATAAATATGCTTTTATGCGTTTATGAATACCTTATTAGTGATCCCAAAGCGCCCTCTGCGCACCAAACCTTTTATTTCAAGGCTTTTAAGTATGCGGTGAACCTTCACTTTTGAATAGCCGGTTTTTATTACTATGTCAGATTGCAGAATGCCGTTTTGGGCGCTTCGAACCATTTCCAGCACCTGCCTTTCAGCAGCAGTAAGCATCGAATCTGCTATATGCTCAATAATCTGCTTCTTTTTCCTGCGCATTTCCATGACTGTGCTACGCTTTGCATGGGTGTCTGCAAGCGAGTTGATTGTAGCACCGGCAAGCACAAGCAATATGCCACCTATGAAAGGCAGCACGAAATTGAACATTACCCTTATCACGTTTGTCCTAACGTCATTGATGGAGTGTATTACTATGATGTTTTTGTAAAACGCCACAAGCATCGTTATCCCACTTATTGCTGATATGAGCAACAGTATGACTCCTACAGCTATGAGCAAAATCGCAAAATTCGCAAGGTGCTTGCCGCTCAATTCCATAGTCATCTATTCACAGGGAATATTTTTATCTTTTTACTTCACATCAGCATGATTTCTATAACTTTCCTGCAATATAATTATTGCTTTTATGAATTCTGTAAATGCAATTGCTGATATTATGGCACAGGAGCAAAAGAACGATAATGGCATATTGTTCAAGGGCAAACAGCTATCCATAATACTCGCATTGAAGGATAGCGGCCAAAGCTGGTACACTTCTACGCTGGCAAAAGCAGCAGGAGCTACGTATGTACACACCTGCAACTTCATAAACGCATGCACAAGGCTAGGGATTGTGACAAGCGAAAAGCATGGCAAGATAAAGGAGATAAAGCTCACGGACAAGGGAGCAAAGCTTGCCGAGATGCTGAGCAGTGCATATAATCTCATAAACAGCGCGCCTGTGGAGCAAAACGGCAGCGAAAAAAAGAGCGAGGTTAAAGGTTAACTACGTTTACCGTAGTGCGCTTCTTCACGGCATTAAGCACGTGGCCGTAATCCCTATAATGAGCTATGGCAGTAAGTGCAACGGTATATTCGCCAGGATCGGAATTCAAGCTGCTGAATATTTCAACTCTTACTTCCTTTTCTTCTCCAGGTGCTATTTCACCGATTCTTACCTCCTTCTGCTTCGAAACGCCAACCTCGTCAAATCCCAGCTGGGAGGGCAATTCGGCAACAACTGAAGTAAGCAGAACTTCCTTTGTGTTGTTGAATACCTTTATCACCATTGTTGCTGAGCTGTTTCTGTTGGCATATAGCCTGTAAGGCACAAGTTCAGTTGAAAGCCTGAACGGTGGTTGGGAGATAAGATCGGAAGCGGCATCTTTCTTGCCGAATATGTTGAATATTTTCATTTTGGCACCTTCGCAAAGAACCTGCCTAGAATACAATATGCAGCCACAATTTATATATTTTTTGATAAATCACCATTTACCTTTTATTGCAATAAGCGCGATAAAGGCTTGAATAGCTCAAATCGCAGGCACGTTTAACATAATGATATTTATACATGTAAGTGCAATATCTATTGTAATGTGCGCTAAAAGATACGCATCTACACAAAAATGTAGGCGTGTATTGTATGCCAATAAAGTACAACCTTATGAATTATGATATAATAGCAAACAACATTCACAAACTCCAGTCAAAAAACGAATCAAATTTCGACGATAAGGATAAGGTCACTAAAGGCGTAGGCATAATAATAGCATCTTTTTCTTCTTCTTTTTCTTGGCAGACGTATAAGAGCATATCAGATGGAGCTGCAATCAACCTTGACAAGCTGGAGATAAAGGAGGAATTTCAGAATGCTGTAAAGACAAACTGGAAAAATATCAGGAATGTGGATGTGCAAGAGGTAGTAAGAATCTTCAGCGCAATGCCTGAAGAAACGCGCGAAAGGATATTCAATACATGGCTATTCCTAAATGCAGGGAAGGACTACCACGACACGCTCAAGAGCGCATGGGCAAAGCTTGAGGAGAACCTCAAGGCGGAAGCATCTGATTCAAGCAATTGACACACAGAGGCAGCACTGCTTAAGGCTTATATATGGGCTTTGCTTGCAATCTTTACAAAAATAAATAAAGTATTACATTGTTGACACTTAAACATGCTTAACACTATTTAAAGTTTAGTTATTATTTAATAGAGCGCAAGGGGGATTTTATGGTAGAGGACGAATTTTATCCTAAGTTTATAATAAAGAGAACGGGAGAGAAGGTGCAGTTTGATGCTAGCAAGATAGAGAATGCGGTATATAACGCATTTGCATCCTTGTATTATAAGAGCGACGAAGAGGAGAACAGGGAAAAGGCAAAAAGCATAACCAATATTGTAGTGGGTGAGCTGAGGAACCTCAAAAAAGAATCGCTGACTGTTGAAGAAGTCCAAGATATAGTTGAAATGGTACTGATGAAGAACGACCCCACTGTGGCCAAAGCATATATTTTGTACAGGAGCAAGCATGCCAAGATGAGGGCTATGCGTGCTGCGCTCGGCATAGAAGCAGACGAGCTCAAGATTCCGATAAATTCCCTCACGGTAATGGCAGCCAGGTATCTGCTCAAAAACGATCAAGGCAAGATAATAGAGACGCCAAAGCAGCTTTTTGAAAGGGTTGCAAACGCCATTGCTGCACCAGAATCAAAATATGGCAAAAGCGACAATGAGGTAAGGAAGATTGCTAATGATTTCTACAACGCGATGTCAAACTTCCTTTTCATGCCGAACTCACCTACGCTGATGAATGCAGGAACAAAGGATGGGCAGCTCAGCGCATGCTTTGTTCTGCCGGTTGGAGATTCGATACCTGAGATATTTGATGCAATAAAATACGCCGCGCTTATACACCAAAGCGGCGGAGGAACAGGCTTCGCTTTCTCCAGAATAAGACCTGCAAACGATATAGTAAGATCAACACACGGAGTAGCATCTGGCCCAATTTCGTTCATGAAGGTCTTTGATGCTGCTACAGAAGAGATAAAGCAGGGTGGAAAAAGAAGGGGCGCAAATATGGGAGTGCTCAGGGTAGACCACCCAAACATACTCGACTTCATAGTGGCAAAGGAAAGCGAGGGCACTTTGAGGAACTTCAACATATCTGTAGCAATAACAGACGAGTTTATGAGGGCGCTGAAAGCGGGCAGGGATTATCCGCTAATAAACCCAAGAAACAAAGAAATTACGGGCAGACTAAATGCGAGGGCAGTTTGGAACCTTATAGTTACAATGGCATGGAAAACAGGAGATCCTGGAGTCGTATTCCTTGACAGGATGAATTCAAGTTATTCAAATCCAGTACCTTCATACGGCCCGATAGAATCTACAAACCCTTGCGGCGAGCAGCCATTATATCCTTACGATTCGTGCAATTTGGCTTCAATAAATCTTGCCAAGATGGTGAAAAAGAAGGACCACCATTATGAGGTAGACTGGGACCTTTTAAGAAGCACCACAATGCTTGCGACAAGATTCCTTGACAACGTGATCGATGCAAATTCATATCCACTGCCGCAAATAGAAAAAGTGACTAAAGCAATACGCAGAATAGGCTTAGGCGTAATGGGGTGGGCTGACATGCTCATAAAGCTCGGCATAAGGTATGACAGCAACGAAGCGCTTATGCTTGCTGAGCAGGTCATGTCTTTTATAACTGAAAATGCAAGAAAGATGAGCATGATGCTTGCTGAAGAGAGAGGGCCTTTCCCAGAGTTTCCCAACAGTATCTGGGCAAGGCTGGGCTACAAGCCGCTGAGAAATTCAACTGTTTCTACCATTGCCCCAACAGGCACAATAAGTATAATATCTGGAGGAGCCTCGCAAGGCATCGAGCCCATATTTTCGGTTGTATATATGAGAAACGTGCACGAGAGCTTAGGCAGGGACCTCATTGAAATAGACAACGAATTCGAGGAATATGCGCTTGAATATGGATTCTATTCTGATGAACTATTCCAGAAGCTGGCAGGGATGACATCAATACAGGGCGTGGAGGAGATACCTGAAGAAGTAAGGAAGCTTTTTGTGACAGCGCACGACGTAGCACCAGAATGGCATGTAAAAATGCAGGCTGCATTCCAGAAATACGTTGACAATGCGGTATCAAAGACCATAAACTTCCCGAATTGGGCAACACCTCAAGATATTGACAAGGCATACCAGCTTGCGTACGAGCTAAACTGCAAGGGCCTTACAGTATACAGGGACGGATCAAAGAGTGTACAGGTTTTGCAGACAGTAAACCAGAACGGCCAAAAGAGCTTGGAATCAATGAAAAATGCGCATTCGAAAAAAGAAGAAGTGCCAATAAGCATAGACATGATAAAGGCGCAAGCCCAAAATTATGTACTGTCTACTTCATCAAGCAAAAAATGCCCTGAATGCGGAACTATGATGATTGCAAGCGAAGGTTGCTATACGTGCCCGAAATGCGGCTTTAGTGAATGCTCTTGAACATATAGCGCAATGTACAACACGCACTGCTTTGACATTCACACTATTGCAACCACTTCGCAGCTGTCAGTACCCACTATCATCTCAGCCTCGTGCTGCGAAACTATTGCACCTGCGGCTTCTACAAGCACCGGATACGGCTCTATTGCGCCAAGCCTTTGCAGTTCTCGAATTGAGGCATAAAGCTTGAACTTGTCGCTTATAACACTCTTTAGCCACCTTGCCGCAAAAGGCTCATGCGGATATTTTGATTCTATTTCGGCGATAAGCTTCCTTGCACCTTCAGACCTTGGCTGGGCGGCACCCACAAACTGAAAGATTTCTTGCGAATCCCCTTCTACTACCATACCCTTGCCATTCTGCAGCGTCGCAAAAGGCTCTATTGCGATAAGCTCTCCTTCTTCAAGCGTTGTATCATCACCATTGTCATAATTTGGTATAAATATACCGTGATGGAGATCATGCCTCTCTACGCCATGGCCACCAAGGTTTTTTATGGGCTTGAAGCCCATAGATTCTATGCGCGAATTTATCGCTTTTCCTATTGAAGACAAGCTTGCGCCTTTTCTAACTACACTTATTGCATCTTCAAGAGCCTCCTTTGTTGCTTCGGAAAGCTTTTGCCTTGTTTCATCTTCCCCAACAACCACAGTAGTTGCAACATCACCCAAGAGACCTTCCTTCTCTGCACCAAAATCTAGCTTTACTATGTCTCCTGCTTTGAAAACCCGGTCGTCTTCAAGCGAAGGCGTATAGTGGGCCGCCTGCTCGTTGACAGATATATTTATCGGGAATGCAATGCCAAAACCCTCCTTTAATACCAGGCCTTCAGCCGCTTCTGCGACATCAGCCAACCTTGCGCCTTCCTTGACCATTGATGCCGCAAGCTTTAGCGCCTCTACCGAGACGCTGCCAACTTCTTTTTGCATTCCTATATCTTTTGCATCCATTTGAGCACCTTACAATTTCTTCTGCTTGCCCAAGCCTGCAAGCTCATCCTCACTTATATTCAATTCTTTAAGTATTCTCATAGTAGCTGGTATGATCTGGTGATTGATGTAATAACTTGCGTCGTAATCCTTGGCAAATTCTGCGAGCTCTGCCTTTTCTGATATTGAAGATCCGTGCTTAGTTATCACGTAGCTTATCACCGAATGTTCTAGTTCTTCCCTTTGCTTCAGTCCGGCCTTTATGGCTTTCTGGGCAGCCACAAGCTCGGGAGACTTTGCATCATACGAGTCTATTCCCTTTCTTAGCTGCGTGCTTATTGCAAGATCCTCTATAGGTATGCTGCCTTCATTCAATTTCTGGATCATATTCTTTACTATTGAAACTGCTTTCTCTATGCTTCCTTCTTTCAATATTGATTCAAGAACCATCCTTTGCGTTTCTCTTGCAATCTTAGACCAGTCCCTACGGACTAGCTCGAAGCCCTTTATTTTTATGCGACCTGATTCTGATATGAGCGCATATTTCTTCTTTGCACCTGCAGATCCCTCCGCAGTCTTCTTGCCAACGAAAACTCCTCTTGTGTAGAAATCTTCTATTTCAAGCTCCATCGCTTCTGGCAGTGTTTTGTTGAAGAATTTCAAGAATTGTATTACGTCATCTTTTGTCTTGTTGCCTAGGAGTATTACAAGCGAATCGGTATCGCCATATATTACCGAAAATCCCACTTTTTCAGCCTGTTCCATTGCATTCTTTATGTATTGGCGGCCATATGCAGTAACGCTAGCTGCGCAATCCCTGGAGTACCATCTTGAGCGAGCATAACCCAGATAACCATAGAATGAATTTGCGGTAATCTTCAGCGCTTGTGATCTTGATGCCAAGCTGACATTGTCAGGATCCTTTTTGTACTGCTTTTTGACTTCCACTCTCTGCGATGTAAGGAGCTTGAGTATGGTGGGCATTATGCTTCTCCTTTCTTTGTCAAAGCGCGTACCTATTGGCGACTCGTAATAGTTTGTTGCGTTAGGATTTATTGAAGATGGGTCTACGTTATGGGATATTATTATGGAAGGATACAGACCCCTGAAATCAAGTATTGAAAGATTCTCGTATATGCCTGGACTTGGTACTTTTACATATGCGCCCTCTATAGGGTTCATCAATCTTTGCCTTATCTCGCGCTCAGTAGGCTTGTTAGGTATGAGCTCCCCAAAATCGTGGGCATAGTGCATCAGCAGGAACTCAACAAGCTGACCTGTAGTGGATACGCAAACATCGCTAAGCGAATCGTGGGTTGTCCTTGAAAGCTCTACCATTATGGGTATAAATGTATCGTAGACATAATGCAAAGCTTCCGAATCATTAAGATTGTACCGAGCAAGCTCAGCAAGCTGGGCAGGATCGCCGTCCCACATCTTGTAGATGTCTTTCTTTTCTACCATTACCTTCTGCTTGCTGCTCACCGCTTCATATACCGTTATGAGCTTGAAATCTGTAAACTTCAGTATTTTTTCTGTTGCACCCACCGTAGCTATAAACTTTGCCACGTTGTACATGTCGACATGAACCCTTCCTGATATTTTCACTCTTTCCACGAGACCGTGGCTTTCTATATGCGTATCGCCAGAGAACCTGCTCATGTTGAAATCAATTTTGAGGTTTTTTGCCCTATCTATCATATATTTGACATCAAAATTGGCACTGTTGTACCCTGAAACAATATCTATATCAAGTTCATCTAGCAATCTGATAAATGAACCAATCATTGATTTTTCATCCTGCTCAACCCTTACGAACTCTTCGCTGATTTTCTTGTATGTTATTACTCCGCTGCCCCTTTTCCCTTTTGATATATAGGAATAGCTAATCATTATTACCGGATCTTTTTCTGGGCGGGGCTTGACTGTCGGATTGTATACTTCTATATCGAAGCACAGCACATTGAGCGGTGGCGTGGCATTTGCATCGATAAGATCCCTTGATATAATCTCAAGCCGCTCCCCTTTTTTCAATTTAAAAGAATACTTAGCAAGAGGGATTATGCCAGAATCTATAAGATAGCGCTTTGCAAATGGAATGTCATTTTCGAAGCAGGTGCCAAGCTGCCCCATTGCCGAACTAAGCTTAGGCACGTGTGAGGGATTTTTAGCATAAACTTTGAATACATTGTACTCCTTTCCAAAAAGGCTGCGCCTTTCGCTCTCTACAGCCAATGCTTTGATTGTTTTGCCATTGTCTGAAGCCGCTATGGCCAGCACTTCGCTTTGGCTTACGCTAGGATTAGGTATTATATAAAAGTAGGGTTTGAAATTGGGATCAAATACTTCGTATGCTTGACCATCATAGCCTTTCAATGTGAGTCTTATCAATGCTGAATCATCGCTGTTTAAATAATCAACATCAAGAAGCGCTGCTTCTATTGTGATAATTTCATTGGCGCCTTCGGCAGCATCATTGCCAGACATAAAAACCACTACCTAAAAATGAAAGGCATGATGCCCACACAAGCCGTAAGGAACCTCACTTCTGAGATCCCGAGGGCTCTTGTATCTTCACGCTGCTTATCACAAGCGGGGGTATCAGGCCCAAAGAATATGCAACCAAAGTACCAGTAGCGCTGCACCTAAAGTTTAGGCCATTTATTATTTCTTCGGCAAGAGAAACAGGAAGCATATGCTTCTCGTTCCACTTCTTTAACACATCTGCTACCACATCCTTTGATTCTTCGACTTCAACTTCTCCTGCAAGCTTCAGGTGACCCACACTCTTCGCATCTTTCGCATCGCTATCCGCATAATCAGCAACAAAAGAGTATTTCACCTTAAGCTTATTGCCTTCCGCTGTGAGCGACTCAAAAGTAGTATTGAGCTTTGGAAACTTCTGCCTCGCAAGTACGTCTATAGAATCTATTTTGCCTTCCACGCTTAGTATTGTAAATCCGGTTATCATTCAACCACTTTTGCAAATATCCCTAAAAATGAGATAATGCTATTATAATTAGCATAGAAAATAATAAATATTGAATTGTTGGCCTTTAACGCAGGAAAATGCGCAAAGAAGCATATTCTTCTATTTTTTAACTGCATGGAGGGTCAGTTCCCTGCGGTTGTGGGGCAGTTTCTTTATCGCCACTATTTCGAATTGGTCCTCTAGGATTTGCCTTATCCTACTAATGTGCATGCTTATATTAAAGTCTATGAGCTTAATTGTCATAAGCAATTGCGCGCCGCTGCGCATTGAGCCGGAAGCGCTGACAGCTATTGCGCCGCTCACTTCTGGCCCTGTGTTGGAATCGATGAGAAGCAAATCATAAGGCCCCAGATTTGCTATGCAATCGATGCAATTATCAAATGATTCTTTCAGATGCACCAGCCTTTTGCCTCGCGCCAAGCGAATGCACTCGTCAAAATTCTCCTTGAAGCAATGGTCTACACCATCATGCTTTTCGCCACTTGAGACTACGAGTATGTTCTGCTTTCCAAGCTTTTCGTAATTGAGGGAAGCACCATCAACCGCTACCACATTCATACCTTTGCCAAGCATAAAATCAGACCAGCCGCCAGGCGCGGCACCAACATCAAGCACCTTGCCATTTGGCAGATTTTCCAGATTAAAGTATTGCCAAGCTTCTATGATCTTAAGCTCTGACCTGTTTATCCTTGGCATTGTTGCTAAATCCCTTTGCCAATCTTCAGAATATGCATTTACGGGTTGCTTCCCTATGTAAGCTTTGCTCCCTATTGCAACCACTTTTACCAGTACATTTGGGTTTTTTAAATCTGCTGTAAAGCCTTCGCTCTCTAGCCTGGTGCCAAGCCAAACCTCTATAGTCTTTGCATTCTCAGCAAGGTTGGAACTCGCTTTTGATACCGATATCTTGAAACTTTCGCCTTTAATTAAAATGCCTTTTATCGGCTCCATTAGGTCTTCTTTTGAATTCACATTGGCTATTTCCTCATCAACTTTTATAATGTTGTTTACAAATGTGGCTGTTGCAATCGATTTAATTAGATCTTCATATGTAATTTGGCTATCCATCATTATGAAGTTGCTTATTATATCTACATAAAGCCTTGATGGATTTGCAATATCCTTAAGCTCCTGCATTGTATAATCAATAAATTTCTCGCCGGTCTTTATTAGGTAAAGCATAGAATGCACACTATAGGATTGCCAAGAATGTATTTTTATAATTGATGGAACCAAACTCCAAAATTAAGGTAATTGACAATTGATAAATATTAAAAAGGATATTTAAAGCAAAGAAAGAGCCCGACAGATTGTCAACTTGATAGTATCGGCTCGAACTCTTCAATGCCAAGTTTTTCAAGCACTTCTTTGGTTGGTCTGCCCTCGTTCCATAAGCGCATGGAGTAGTATTTCTTTATGCCCTCATCAAACATCCTTGAAGCGGTATTCCCTTTTGCAGGACCTGATGCAACAGGCTCGCGCATCCTTGGGGCTAGCTCATCCTTTACCCATTTGCCTTCCTTGACATGATAGAGTCTCTCCACATTGAATATCCTTTCCCCGATCTTTGCAATTTCCTCAGGCGATAGGTTCCAGCCGAATGCTGCGTTAAGCAGGTCAGCGAAATCCTGTTCGTTGTCCACATTGGGCAACAGATTTTCGAACTTGCAAAAATCTGCTGAATCTGCAACTGCGAATATGTCCTGGTTCCATTTTACTATCCTTGCCTCTTTTTCTATGCCACTGTCGCTCTCGTCAAGTGGATCTGTTTTCTCAGGAACTCCAAATATCTCCCATGTAGGCGCATACGCTTCCAGATGGTCTCCACCTCTGTTGGAAGTATAATAGGCGATTGCAAATCCTTTTAGAACTCTTGGATCATAAGCGGGCAGTCCCTGGCCTCTTGAGCCCTGGAAAGCCTCTGGCTCATTGTATTTTACTGAAAGTGCATAGTCGCCTTCTGCCAGCTCGTTTCCTATCCCTTCCCTGTATGCTATCTTGTATGCAAGATCCTGGAAAACTGCTGCATCTCCCCAGTCCACATCAAGTTTAATCTTGCCTTTTTTGGCAATTTCTATTGCAGTAGCAAGAGTATTTCCAAGCGATATTATATCAAGGCCCAGCTCGTTAGCAAGCTTTTGCATCTTTAGGACCGGTTCCGGATCCGTAAGCCCGATGTTTGGGCCTATTGTCCATGTGCTTTCGTATTCGTATTTTATCTGTTCGCCACTTACCTTGTACGGGCCTTTTGCCACCATGGCCATCTGGGTACACCCTATTGGACAATCATAACATCCATGGGTAGATACCACGTAATTGCTCTTTATGTATTCTCCGCTTACTTTGTCAGTGCTCACAGTGCCAGTGAAGTTCATCGCAGGAAGGCCACCCATGGAGTTAATGATTTGCATCAAAACATTTGTCCCGTAAGTATGCAGTGTTTTGGTGGTATCCTGCTTTGTTATTTTCTGGAGTATCTTTGCATTCGCCTTGAAAAGGGTGCTTGGATCCTTCACTGTTGTCATAAGATCTCTCTTACCCCAGACAATAATCCCCTTTAACTTTTTGCTTCCCATCACTGCCCCGAGGCCGCCACGACCTGCGAATCTTTCATAATCGCTTGCCCTTATCCCAGAGAACTTTACCAAATGTTCACCTGCAGGCCCTATTACCGCAACGCCGGCTTTTGTCTCATCTTCCGAAAAACCATTAGCCTTTAGCAACATTCTAGTGGAAGAACCTGTCCATTGGCCCCATACACTTGATGCATCTTTAATTTCATACTTGCCATCAATTATGGAAGGTATACAGGCTTTTCCGAAGCTCCCTCTATTATTATACCGTCAAATCCACTCTTCCTTAACCAGTAACTGAAGTTGCCTCCGACATTTGAATGAGTATAACCAGTGAGAGGGGATTTGCCTACCACAGTAAATCTGCTTGATGACATTGTCGCAATAGCACTTAATGGACCAGAAAAGAAGTAGAGTTTGTTGCTTTCTCCAAGCGGATCAGCACCTTTTGGTATTTCCTTTAGCGCAAAGTAAGCACCCAACCCCCTTCCGCCAAGGTATTTTTTAATTATGTCCTCGCTTACACTCTCCTCAGAGAATGTATTGCTTGTCAAATTTACCCTAAGAATTTTAAATTCCATATTTATGCAGAAGCACTTAACATTTTTATAAATGGCGTGATTTTGTGTATCCTGCAATAAAAGCTTAATTTTGACAACGAAATGGCAATATTTTATTTGCTTTAATGCAATAATTAGGTGCCAAACAGCAATATGCTTTCCCGCCCAGAGGCAGTACACACATATCGTAAGCAGGCTTAGCTTCCGAGTTCGGAATGGGATCGGGCGTTTCCCTGCTCCTATTACCGTTTGACATAAAATTTATTAGCATACAGATATAAATAACTTTTTATTGAGATTGGTCACTATTGATTTCTTGAAGTTCTTTTAATATATATGATTCAATTTTTACCCATCTTCTTTTAACTTCAACATTTATCCTAGGGTTCATCAAAACCCCATTGATAAATATAGTTCACCGAATATTATTTTTGCCTTTGATACGCCATCCTTTGCTACGAGTTTTAAATATTCATTTGCTTTTAAGCTATCGACTTGAAGTATAGATAATAGCATATATGCATCATCAAATTCTCTGAAAATATAGTTGCCAAATTCAAAATCAATCAGATATATCTCATTGTTCTGAGCCACTATAATGTTATCTATTTTCATATCACCGTGGACTAGCTTGTATGGAACATATGCGTAGAGGTTATCAAGCGTTGAATAAGAGTAAATATACGGATTAATTATTAATTGGCCTACTTCAGTACTATCTGCCAACTAAGCACCATCTATTTTGCATTTAATAGGAATATGGATCATCACAGAATGCACATGAGGTATTGCACACGCCACAATCACTACATGTGCAATCACAATATCCACATGATCCACAGCCACACGGGGCACTAGAAGCAGCGGATACATTTATCCCTATTTTGCCTGTCAGTTTTTTCACATGCTTATATGATTCCATTAAAACACTATTTGATTATTTTTGCTCTGTTGAATAATTGATTATATTGGTATTTATACTTTTTACCTCCGCAAATTGCAGTTTCACATGTTCCACCACAACTTGTAATCAGGGCCACCCCTATTGTCTTTATAACTTCTTTTTCCATATTTTATAGATCGCTTTACCATGGTCGCCACCTTGGTATAGTAGTAATCTGGTAAGACACCAATAAGAAAGTTAAGTCGCATAGGATTAGGAATTATTAAACACAGCACAGAAAGATTAAATGGAATTTGATAAAATCAGGATAAAAGCTTGCGAAAGCGTGTACGAGCCTAGAGAAGATTCTTATCTGCTTGCACAGGAAGTTGAAAAATACGCCTTTGGCAAGGTGCTTGATCTAGGCACAGGCACAGGCATACAAGGCATTGTTGCTGCTAAAAAGGGCTGTGATGTTACCTTTTCCGATGTCAGTGAAAAGGCTTTGGAGTGCGCCAAAAGCAATGCCAAGCTTAATAATGTAAAAGGGGATTTTGTTGCAAGCGACATGTTCTCCAACATCAAAGGCAAATTCAATACAATACTTTTCAATCCACCTTACCTACCTTCAGAAGAAATCAAAGACATCGCACTCGATGGAGGCAAGGATGGCAGAATGTATATCGATGAATTTTTGCACAAGTATAAGGATTACTTGGATGACAATTATGTTGTATTGCTTTTGGAAAGCTCGTTTAACAACTATGAGAAGGACATTAATGAAAATGCCAGGGTGGTTGCCTCAGGGCATTTCTTTTTCGAGGACATTGTAGTAATAATGTTCAGCAACAATCCACGATCATAATTACTTTTTGCATTGTAAAAGCAAACTTCACAAAGGCATAAATAATATTGAATAGAATACTATGGTGATATAATGGCTAAAGTCATTTACAAAGAGCTCAAGGATATTGTAGACCCATCACATACTGCGCTTATCATATGGGACGTACAGAATATGCTGGTGGATAGGATATTTGAAAAGGAAAAATTCATTAATGGCGTTAACAAACTAATTGAATCGGCAAGAAAAGCAGATATCCCAATATTCTTTACTAAGATAACACCATTGCCAGAGAGGTTTGAATCCAAGGCCAGGCTAGCAGCAGCAAGGAACTGGAATATTCAAAGCTTGGACAAAATTGCATTTGAATTGGCGATACAGCCAAGTGCTGAAGATATTGTGATAAACAAAAATACTGCAAGCATATTTGTAGGCACGAATTTCGAGCTTATGGCTCGCAATGCAGGAATAGAGACATTGGTGCTTACAGGAATTGCAACTGAAATTGGGGTGGAATCAAGCGCTAGGGATGCCTTAAATAGGGGCTTTTACGCAGTAATTGCCGAGGATGCTGTATCGTCATCGGATAAAGATGCCCATGAGCGCTCGCTTGAAAACCTAAAGAAACTTGCAATTGTTTCCAATTCGATTAATATAGCAGATATCTGGTCAAGATAAATAGCTTTGCCACATTTTGCTATTGCGTTTTGAATCCAGAAAGGCTTAATGCCAATTAGGCTTGCCTTGGCGCCACTTTTGCTGGGCCACTAAAGCAGAATGCCAAAAATACAACTGCTCCTGCCAAATCACATACTACTCAAAAGGTTTTATCTTCTTTATCAAAAAGTTTGTGGTTGTGGATAATTGGCTGTAAAGTGTGGGTTGTGGAACAGATATACAACGCTATGCAAAGAAATACAAAAACTACGGCGGCGTGTAGCCAGGCCACCAGTTTGAAACATAAGTTACTTCAGTTGCCTGGCCGTTGTTGCCATTGCCGCTATAGTTGTTGGCGTTGCCGTTGAGTGGCCACCAGCCAACAAGGTGCTGCAAATCTATGGGAGCGCCGCCTATGCCCTCTTGGTAGAGAGCCTGGATTTGGCTTGAAGATAAGCTAGTGTTATAAATTTGTATGTTGGCAATGAGACCATTTAACCCCCGCCAAGGAGGTTGAGTACCACCACAAGTATGACATGCCCCAATAACTGCGGTACTTGAGCCTTGATACCAATTAAGAGCACCTGGAGGAGTTATAGATTCTACATAAGAATCTACGTGTGCTATGGCGGTATTCGTCTGATAATTGTAAGTATACGCTATAAAGTGCCACTGGTTATTAGCAATGTTTATCGGAAAAGTCGGAAAATTAACCGAATCCGATTCGCAAGCGTCAAGCCAGATTGTACTATCCCCGCTATGTCCCATTTTTGCCAATAAAATGCTACTTTTTGAGCAATTTTGGAATATGGAATAGCTTAGCAGCTGTGGGCTTGCAAGCAGTAGCTGCGGCAGAAGTTATGAATATAGCGAACCAGCTTGTAAAAGAAGGTGCGGTACCATGGTATTTCCCAGATGTTGTAGAAGCATTAATGACGGCACCTTTAGAAGCTGGAGAAATTGCAACAGCACTTGGGATCTTTTACTACTGGAGTTATGGGTGCACTTACTACAGGTGCCGTTGGGGCTGGGGTAAACTATGGCTTAGGTGGCTTGTTGCAGGGGCAGTGGACATGTCCGCAAGCACTTCAGAATGTCGAAACAGGTGGTTTGACAGGGCTTATTATGGCCCCTTTTGCAGTTGGCTCGCCAATTGCAGATTGGCTTGCAACAAAAGGCGTTACAGGCTTGCCTTCTCAAATAATCAATAATATACCTGTTTATGGTTCTTGGAGCACGCTTAATACCGGCTTAAGCGGCATAGCCTAGGGGCAGGTGCCGACGCTTGGGCAGGGGGGCCAAAAGCTTCGGGCTTGGGCTTGGGCCTGGCTTTCGGCTTCAGCTTCAGCAGAAGCCAAAAAACGTCCTTTTTGTTTTCGCTTATGCCGCTGTTGAATTCCAACAGCTTGTCCACGTCCACATACCAGTTGAACGTAAGCCACCCCTTAGAGTCCTTTTCAGTGTCATACTTTGTTATTCCGTAGCCGCTAAGCAGATTTAGCACGCGCCTCACTTCGTTGACCTTAACGCTGAGCTCGTTTGCGAGCGCGTCGTCAGTCTTTGGCACCGCAAGCCTCTTCATGACTTCAACGCCGTACCTTCCAACATTGGTGTGTATGTATTCGACAAAAGCGTTGTTCGCTAGCACGGTGTTTATGGCTTCATGCACCCTTTACTGGTACATCCTTTGCTAGCCTGAGAGCTAGTTCCCATATGAAGAA
>JBMFWR010000003.1:0-69917 GCA_049965095.1 Candidatus Micrarchaeia archaeon | reverse complement strand
GTAGAGAAGGATGACGCTAACGAGATACATGTTGACATTACGCCAAACAGGCCCGACATGCTTGATATCGTTGGCTTTGCAAGGGCCATAAATTATTACAGCGAGAAAAGGAAGCCAAAGGAAGGTGAATACTCTATAAAGGCGGATCCTGCCACATATGTGGAAGTCACCGAATCGGCAAGGCGCATCAGGCCCGTAATAGCTGCAATGGTAATAAGAAACATAGATCTAAAAGGGGGCATGCTAAAGCAGATGATAAACTTCATGGAAAAAATATCAGAAACATACGGAAGGAAAAGGCGCAAAATAGCGATGGGCATGCATAATATAGATGCTGTAAATCCCCCTTTCAAATACGATGCGATAAGCGCAGGCAGCTTTGTGCCTCTTGGTTTTGAAACAGAGATGGAAATAGAGCAGATAATGAAAGAGCATGCAAAGGGAATAGATTATGGGTACACGATAGAGGGCAAGGGAGCATACCCTGTGCTTATGGATTCTAAAGGAAGAATAATGTCCTTAATACCTATAATCAATTCCTCGCTTACAAAGGTCAAGGAAAGCACAAAGAACCTGCTGATCGATGTTACGGGCTCTTCAAATACTGCAGTTGCAAATGTAATAAATATGCTGGCGTGCAGCTTTGTGGATTTGGGTGCAACGGTCGAGCCTTGCATAATAAAAAGCGATGGTGAAACCGTAACGCCGCAAATTAGTTATATGCGAGTTACAATGCGACCAAGGGCAGCAATGCAGGCCATAGGCGCAAGAATTGACAGTAGCCAAATGACAAATGCTTTGGCAAGAATGGGAATAGATTCCGCTTTATACGGAAGCAAAATCCTTGCTTTTGTTCCTCCTTACCGAGTTGATATCCTTGGAGAGCGGGACATAATAGAAGATACAGCAATAGGCTATGGCTACTCCAAAATAAATCCCTATCCTGTGTTTGGCTCTTCAATAGGCCTCGAGGAGGAATCAAAGGTTCTATCTAATAAGATAGCAAACATAATGGTGGGATTGGGCTTTAGCGAGGCAATAAACCCCTATCTTACCAATCAGGAAACCAATTTTGCAAAAATGCAGAAGGCTTTCGACCCAGAAAAAGTTGTGCGCATTGCATATTCAAAGGTAGAAACTTTTACAATGCTACGTACATCGGTTCTTCCAAGCATACTTAAGAATATTGGTGCATCAGGACATGAACCAATGCCCTTCAGGATTTTTGAGATAGGTAAGGTTTTTTCTGTTGAAAATGGTCGGGCGATAGAGAATGATTCCATCGCATTTGCGATAGTTGATGCAAAGGCAAGTTTCTCTTATATAAAAGCATCTGTAGAATCATTGCTTGGATTGTGTGGGATTAAGTATTCACTCAAGGAATGCAGCGATCCATCTTTCATAGAAGGCAGGTGCGCGTCAATAATCTCTGATGGTATGGCAATAGGGCTTTTTGGAGAACTGTCACCTGCAGTAATAGAGGGCTTTAGCATAGGCGAGCCTGTTGCTTGCGCTGAGATAATGATGTTACCATTGATGGGTGCGCTTGCAAGCCTGAGCGCAAGCCCGGCGCGAAAATCCTCAAAATAGGTGTATGAATGGCAAGGCGCGTAGGCAAAAGGAAGATGCCAGACATAGCACTCTATAAGCTTAAGGAGTATGAGAAAACCGAAGGCGGGGTTTTTGACAAGCAGGCAATGCTCTACCTGAGCAAGCTTTTCAATGCTGGCATAATAAGCAAGCTTGAGCATCCTGTTGCGAGAGGAAAAGAAGCTGACATATACATAGCTGATGCTGGCAAAAGCGACAAGGTGCGAGGCAATTACGTTGCTGTCAAGTTCTTCAGGGTTGAAACATCCTCTTTTTCCAGCATGACTGATTATATAGTAGGTGATGAGCGATTTAGCCGCATAAGAAGCAGCAAGCGCTTCATCGTATCAACATGGTGCAAAAAAGAGTATGGCAATCTGAGGATTGCACAGAGCGCTGGCGTTCCTGTCCCTTCACCGTACATGTTCAGCGGTTCCGTGCTTGCAATGGAGTTTATAGGGGATAATGGCGGCACTCCTGCACCAATGCTCAAGGATGTGGAGCTTGATGATCCAAGCGCTGCGCTTGATGAGATAATTGCAGACATTGGAAAACTCTATAATTACAGGCTTATACATGCAGACATGAGCGAATACAACATACTGGTAAAAGAAGGCAGGCTATATGTGATAGATTTCGGGCAGGCAGTGACAATAAAACATCCAAACGCAATGCCTTTCCTTATGAGGGATATAAGCAACATATGCAGCTATTTCTACAAGCGCTACGGCATAGAAAGAGATCCGAAGCAGATATTCGAGAAAATTGCCGGAAAAGCGGAAGCAGATGCTGTTTTCTAGCCAAACGTGTCAAAGCACATTTTTTCCATTGTCCTTTCTACAGCTTGATCAATCCTGGCCTTTGAGCAAAGCTCTTCTATAAGCTCAGGTTCTGCCCTTGTTTTAGGGTTTCGCGCTGTTATGGAGCATACATCTTTGTAGGGTATTGTGGATATGTTAAACGTTCCTATCTTCCTGGCGTTTTCAACAATGTCGTTCTTATCGTATGTAACGAGCGGCCGCAATATGAGGGCTTTTATGCCGTATGATGCTGCATTCATGTTTGATGCTGTTTGGGATGAAACCTGGCCGAGGCTCTCTCCAGTCACTATTGCTTCAGCTCCTTCAACTACAGCAATCTTCTCTGCAAGCTTGAACAGGAACCTCTTGAATACTATCGTCTCATACCTTCCATATTTTTTGCCAAGGGAGAGGACAGAAGATTGGAATATGTGCGCTGGTGCGTAATAGACCTTGGCGCCATTGCCGTATTGCGCCATAATGCCTACAAGCTTTGCTATCTTAGAGCTTTTTGCTTCTTCGCAATTCTGAAAGGGGTGCACATGCAGGTAAACGGGCTTGATGCCCCTCTTCATTGCCATGTAAGCAGCAACAGGCGAATCGATCCCTCCGGAAAGTAGGACTATAGCTCTTCCCTCAGTGCCAACAGGTATGCCGCCAGCACCTTCGAACCTGTTTATGTGCATAAATGCGCCTTTTCCCGTTATGTTGATGTAAAGCGTGTCATTAGCTTCTCTAGCAGGAGTAAAGTTTAACTTTTGATTATTCTTTATGAATTCGCTTACAATCTGATATGAATTAAAAGGGGTTATTTTTGCGCTCCTGTGTGCCACTATCTTAAGCTTGTTAATTTTCTGCTCTTTTGCAAGCTTGCATGCGCCTTCTATTATCTCTTCAATAGAATTCCCCACAAGGATTGATTTTGCGTACCAGCTGATTCCGAAAACCTTTCCCAGCTTCTCATAAATGCTCTGCTTTGGCACACCTTTAGGCTTTATAAGCAGCCTGTCCCTTGCGTCTATAATGCTGCCATAGCGCTCTCCCTCAAGCGCTTTGCTGATGTTTGAAATCAGGGCGTTTATAAAATCTGGCCTGTTCCTTCCTCTGAGCCATATCTCCCCAAAATGTACCTCTATGTAGTTTTCCATTGCCTGCACTCTCTAAAGTTAGCGATATCTTTATAAATATGTTTTGCAAATTTATAAAAGCCAATCTGAGTGTTTTAATGTCAATAAGGGGCAAGTTCCGCCAATTCGTAGACAATTCAAGACATGTGCTGAGCGTCAGCTACAAGCCCAGCGCAGAGGAATTCAACAAGAGTGCAAAGCTCATAATAATAGGGATCCTGCTTTTAGGCTTCCTCGGCTTAGCTATAGCTGTTGTAGTATCACTGCTCGTAACAGGCTCATTAGCGTTTATCTGATCTTGAAGTTTTTTTATGGAAATAAGAATTGATTTCACCCTGTCTGCCCAGCAGAACGCTGACAACTACTACAAGCGCTCAAAGAAGCTGATGGCAAAAAAAGAGGGCGCTGAAAAGGCAATAGAAGAGCTGAGCAAGCGGCTTGCCGAAGAACGGGAAAAGAGCTCCAATGAAGAGAAGCGCAAGCTTGTAGTAACGAGGCAAAAGGAGTGGTACGAGAAGTTCCACTGGTTTTTTACAAGCGATTCCCTTCTTGCCATAGGTGGCAGGGATGCCCACCAGAACGAGCTCATAAACTCGCGCTATTTTGAAGACAATGATCTATTCTTCCATGCAGATATATTTGGAGCTTCTGCAGTTGTACTCAAAAACGGTACCAACGCAAGCCAAAACGCAAAAGAGGAAGCAGCCCAATTTGCAGCATGTTTTTCCAGCGCGTGGGAGCGCATGCTCAGCAGCGTAGATGTATACGCCTTAAAGAAAGAACAGGTTACCAAATCAACCAACAAGGGTTCCCTTGGCACCGGGAGCTTCCTTCTAAAAGGCGAGCGCGAATGGTTTAAGGGTGCAAAGTTGCAGCTCGTTGCCTTCGTGGAAAAAGAAAGGTTTTGCATTTATCCAAGGTCCTCGTTTGAAAGGGTGGGCTTCAAAGGTGCATACGTTGAAGTAAGCCAGGGAAATATCAAAAAATCCGACGCTGCAAAAAGGCTCAGCTCTTTTCTAGGATATGAAAACATCGATGACATAATGCGTTCTTTGCCTGCCGGAACCTTCTCTTTGGTTCAGCATAACGCGTAGTTGCAAAATTACAATACGACGTCATGTTTTTGCTGGAAAGCGAAACCTTTAAATATGGGGAAGAGCGCTATATGTTGGTAAAAGTTTAAAGGCATGGTAAAAATGAATCAATATCAAAAGCAATATATTGGCCTTTTAAGGAATAATGAAAATGAATCTGCCCCAACAAAAGGCCTATTCAACAATCACTTGTATTTATTGCTACGAAATGGGTATATACTACCTAATGTGTATATACCAGCTACAGGAGTAAAGATTAGACCTTCAGGGAGTAAGGCAGAAGAGCATACAAGCCAAGTCGTATTCAAAAAACCAATTGATGTTAATGAATTGAAGATATTCTCAGCACGAATTGCTAGAGAAAAATATCATCAAGAAAACCAGAAAAAAATGGATCAATTAAGAACCCCCTGGAGTTTCTTTGGGGTGTTTGGGCGCTGAAATTCTAATCTATTTTTACTTCTGAGCCCTCTTCCTTCTTTGCCTTCTCTACCTCTATACTTAATGTCCCGTTGTTGTACTTTGCTTTTGCTGTGTTGCCCTTCACTTCATCAGGCAGCTCTATGACCCTGTAGAAACCTACAGAAGAGCGTTCTTTTGCGTAGTAGTCTGCGCCTTCCTTTTCTTTTTCCTCTGTCTTCTCTGCGCGTATTGTTATAGTGTTGTCTGTGACCTTCAGCTTTATGTCCTTCTTGTCTACTGCTGGTATATCCACTCTAATATTGAACGAATTGCCTTTGTCCTCTATATCTACCTTGGGCATTTCGTAGCCTTCGTTGAGCATCTCCCTGAGCCTTCTAGGATATTCAAACAGCGGCTCCCTCACCATCGTGGTAAATGCTCTAAATGGGTCTAGGTCTAGCCAGTTTATATCGGTTCTTGCAAGGTTCCTCTTCTCCTTCATGGTATCACCTTTGTCAAATTTTTTTTGACAATTCAATTATTATTTATATAAAACGAAAGTTATTTAAACATATCGCTACACAAATATATAATCATGGGAAAGATAGTAATCAAGAGCATAGAGCGCCCGCGCGAGGAGAATCCTGATGCAATAATCAGGTGGTTCTGCAAGGTGTTTGATCTTGATTCAGAAATAGAGACAGAGCTGATGAAGAAGTTCATTAGTGCGGCTAGGCGGAACAAACCCATAACAAGCTCGGAACTTTCTTTCAGCTCTATCGCCAGGAGCACAGTCATTTATCATCTTAATAGGTTCATAGATGCAGGGCTCGTGGTGCGAAAGGGCAGGAAGTACATGTTCAGGGGTTCAAGTCTATCATCTCTAATAGAGGAGATGGAATATGACATTAATAGGGAGATGCAAAGAATGCTTGACTTGGCGCGGGAGTTTGACAGTAAAGAAAGTAAAAAGCTAGAGTTTAACAGCAAAGAGAGGAAAAGGTTGAAGTGATACTTATGGCAGAACAAAAGCAGGATAACAACAGCAATGCAGGTCAAGCAAATCCTGGCAACAGAAACGGTAAGAATGATAGTGCTACTGCACATAACACCAGCCACGAAGGCGAAAAACCAGATGTCGAAAATGCACAGGAACTCAAGGAAAAGCTCCTAAGAGCGATAGCTGAATTTGACAACTACAAGAAGCGCACACGCCAGGAAATAGACAATGCTAAAAAAGTGGGCAAGGCAGAACTGATAAAAAGTCTGCTTCCAATAATAGATGAATTCGAGCTTGCGATAATTGCTGCTGATAAAAATGCAGGCGAGCATGGCAGCGATGGTGCAGCTTCTGATGTTGCAAGGGGCATCAAAATGGTCTATTCAAACATGATGGAAGTCCTGAAAAAAGAAGGGCTTAGCGAGATAGACACAAAGGGGAAATTTGATCCATACAAACATGAGATCATGCTCGTAAAGGAGAGCAACGTCGATGATGGCTCGATAATCGAAGTGGTAAAGAAAGGATACATGTATGGAGAAATAATGCTGAGGCCTGCAAGCGTAATAATATCAAAGAAGGCTGAACAGAGTTCAGCAAATGAAGGAAAAAAGGAAAAAAAGGAATAATTTGTATTAAATAAAAAAAAACAAAAAGCGAAACAAGTGATATATATGAAGATAATAGGAATAGATCTAGGTACATCAAATTCGGCTGCTGCCGTTTTGGAAGGTGGCAGGCCAGTAATAATACCGAGCAGCGAAGGCACTACCCTCTATGGCAAGGCTTTTCCAAGCTATGTAGCGTTTACAAAGGATGGCCAGAGGCTTATAGGAGAGCCGGCCAGAAGGCAGGCAGTTGCAAACCCTGAAGGCACCGTTAGCGCTTTCAAAAGGAAAATGGGTACTGATTACGTTTACAAGATATTCGGCAAGGAATACAAGCCGCAGGAGCTTTCAGCAATGCTTTTGCAGAAGATAAAGCACGATGCTGAGGCTTTTCTTGGCGAAGAGGTCAAGAAAGCAGTCATAACAGTGCCTGCTTATTTTGACGACAACCAAAGGCAGGCAACAAAGGATGCCGGCGAGATTGCTGGGCTTGAAGTAGTGAGGCTTGTCAATGAGCCTACCGCAGCGTGCCTGGCATACGGCCTTGACAAATCAGACAAGGAGATGAAAATACTTGTATACGATTTTGGAGGAGGCACTCTTGACGTAACTATCATGGAGTTCGGAAAGGGTGTATTTGAAGTCAAAGCTACGAACGGCGATACCCAGCTTGGAGGAACAGACATGGACAATGCGATTGTCAAGTTCCTTGTAGAGGAGATCAAGTCAAAGAACGGCATAGACATAAGCAGCGACCCCCAGGCTATGCAGAGGCTCAAGGAAGCTGCAGAGAAGGCGAAGATAGAGCTCTCTACAACTTTATCAACTGAAATAAACCTTCCATTCCTGGCCCAGAACAAAGGCAATCCTGTGCATTTCAGCTATACAATGACTAGGGCAAAGCTTGAGAGCATAGTGCTTCCAATAGTTGAACGTACTGCAAAGCCAATAACGCAAGCGCTCAAGGATGCAAAGTTGGAGCCTTCAGATCTGGACAAGGTAATACTTGTAGGAGGGCCTACGCGCATGCCCATCGTGCAGAGGTACATCGAGCAGCTCTTAGGCAAGAAGATAGAGCGCGGCGTTGACCCGATGGAAGCGGTGGCGCTCGGTGCGGCAATACAAGCAGGTGTGCTCACTGGTGAAGTGAAGGATATAGTGCTACTTGATGTTACTCCATTGACTTTGAGCATTGAGACCCTTGGTGGCGTTGCAACTCCAATAATTGAAAGGAATACGACAATACCAATAAAGCGCTCGCAGATATTTACCACTGCAGAGGATTTCCAGACAAGCGTAGATATACACATAACGCAGGGAGAAAGACCTCTTGCAAAGGACAACATAGACCTAGGAAGGTTTACCCTTACAGGAATACCCCCGGCAAGGCGCGGAGTGCCACAGATAGAAGTTACTTTTGACATAGATTCGAACGGCATACTGCACGTAACCGCAAAAGACAAAGCTTCTGGCAAAGCGCAGAGCATGGACATAGTAGCTCCTCACAAAATGAGCAAGGAAGACATCGACAAGAAAATACAGGAGGCACAGCGTTTCGAGGAAGAAGACAAAAAGACAAGGGAGCGCATAGAAATAAAGAACGGTGCTGAATCAATGATATACACTGCCGAAAGGACTCTTGAAGAATACAAGGACAAAGTGCCGGCTGATGTCAAGGACAAAGTGGAGAAGGCAAAAGCAGAGCTCGAGGAGACCCTGAAAACCGAGGATTTCGACAAGATCAAGCAGAAAACGGAAGAGTTAAAGAATGCATTGGAAGAAATCGGCAGTGCAATGTATAAGGGCACTCCGGGAGCCGGAGCAGGAGATGGCTCTGGCACTGGTGCCGGAGGCTCAGGTTCAGATCAGCAAGGCGGCGAAGGCGCAGGACCAACAGATGCAGACTTCAAGGTTAAAAAGTAACCACTATAAAAGCAACGAGAAGCCTATAGGGCGAATAAATGGCAAAGGATTATTATAGCATATTGGGGGTTGGCAAAGACGCCAGCATAGACGATATAAAGAAGGCTTACAGGGAGCTGGCGCTCAAGTACCACCCCGACAGGAACAAAAGCCCTGATGCTGAAGAGAAATTCAAGGAGATAAATGAGGCTTATGCTGTGCTTAGCGATCCAGAGAAGCGCAAGCAGTACGATTCATTTGGTCCAGAGGGCTTCAGCCAGAAGTACTCTCCTGAAGACATATTCAGGAACTTCGATTTCGAAGACATATTCAGCGACCTATTTGGGGGCAACTTTGGCTCTCAAGACCTGTTTGAGAACATATTTGGTTTTTCCCCGCGCGGCAATTACGATGCAGGCAACGACATTCTTGCAAGGGTCAACATAACACTTGAAGAAGCGGTTCATGGTACAACAAAGACTCTTTCAGTAAGGCATACAAAAGTGTGCGATCATTGTGGGGGTCACGGCTATGAACCCGGAAGCAAAGTGGTAAAATGTGATATGTGCAATGGCACAGGCCAGGTTCGCCAGACACGCAGGACCCCATTCGGCATGATGCAAACAATAAGCACGTGTCCAAAGTGCAGAGGTACAGGTAGGATATACGAGAAGGCGTGCAGAGTTTGCAACGGCTCTGGAAGCATCAGTGCGGAAGAGAAGGTTGAAGTTAAGATACCTCCAGGAGTCGATTCTGGCATGCGCCTCAGGCTCAAAGGGATGGGTGATTATGGTAAGGACAGGGTTGGCGATCTTTACGTAGAAATACATGTTCAGCAGGACAAGCGCTTTGAGCGTGATGGAGACAACATCTATACAAAAGCAAAAGTGCCTCTTTACGTGATGGTGCTTGGAGGAGAGATAGAAGTGCCCACAATAGAAGGCAGCAAAAAGGTTTACATAGAAGAGGGCACGCAAAGCGGCACAAGGATAACAATCCACGGCGCAGGCATGCCTCAATTTAGAGGAGGAAGGCGCGGAGATGAAATCGTTGAGCTAGAGGTAGATATACCGCAGCACCTCTCCAAGGAGCAAAAGGAGCTGATGCGTAGGTTTGCCGAGCTTGATGATTCTAAGAAGAAGAAATGGTTTTTCTGAACATATGCATAGTATTTTAAATGGTGACACAAAAATATAAATGAAGTGTTGTACAAGCTAAATTGAACGCTTGTGCCAATAGATTAGCAAGAAATATATATTTAATGCTTGATATCTATAAGTTAATCCGTATAAGTCAGCATTTATTATAAACATGAAAAGCGTGTTTTTATGAAGAAAGAATTGATGAACAAATTAGTGGCCGTTGTCAGGATAAGGGGCGGCGTGAATGTAAGATCCGATATAAAAGAAACGCTTGCCAGGCTTAACCTGCCGCACGTAAACAACTGCTCGATAATAAAGGCTACGCCATCATATATGGGTATGTTAAACAAGTGCAACAACTACATAGCTTATGGCGAAATAGATGACAGCGTGCTTTCCGCCGTGCTCAAGGCAAAAGGGATAGAAGGCATAGATTTAAAGCAGCCTGATTTCGAAAAGAAACTCAAGGAGAGCATGCCAATAAAGCTGCATCCTCCAAAGCGCGGTTATAAAAACACGAAAAAGGGCTTTGCACAGGGCGGCGATCTGGGCTACATGGGCGCGCAGATTAACGATCTTATAAAGCGGATGGTGTAAAAATGGTAGTTAGAAAAGGCAAAAGGAACAGAAAGTATTTCGGCACGAGGCATTGGGGCGTTGGAAACATAAAGAATGCCAGAGGTGCGGGAGATAGGGGCGGAGTTGGAAACGCCGGCTCAAGGAAGCACAAGTTTACCTATATGACGGCAAAGCATCCGGAGCTCAAGAAAAGCCACGGATTTACTCCATGGAAGCCGAAGAAATTGAAAAGCATAAGCCTTAATAGCGTAAACAGCATGATAAGCTCGCGCAGCGAGGAGAAGCCCACAATAGAACTGAAGGGTTATAAGGTGCTGAGCAATGGCACGCTTGACAAGCCTGCAATTATAAAAGCATCAGGCTTTTCAAAAGCCGCCATAGAGAAAATAAAAAGTGGCGGCGGAGACGCAATCTCTTTGTGATTGGGCTTTTAAGGTGCTCAAGGTATAATGATGGAAACGCTCAACATAGCATTTTATAGCGATACTTATCTACCTGCTGTTGATGGCGTAGTTACTTCGATAACAAGCATGCGTAGCGAGCTTGAGCGAAGAGGTCATAATGTTTACCTGTTTGTAAGCGGCAATGAGCACACAAAGAGGCTTGTATCAAAGGATCCTGGAATATTTGTGGTGCCTAGCGCGAAGTTCAAAAAGTACCCTCAATACAACATAGCGCTTTTTCCTTTCATTACATACTTCAAATTCAAGAAGATAAAGCCAGATATACTGCATACGCATACGCCGTTTAGCATGGGTGCATATGCCCTATTGCTTGGAAAGCTGAACAGAATGCCTGTAGTAGGGTCATTCCATACGCTTTTTACAGAGAAGAGCGTGATAAACGAGTATTTTCCCGCATCGCCAATGCTGAAGCGTTATGCAGTAAAGTACTCTTGGAAGTATGCCAGATACTTCTACAACAGGTGCGATAAGACTATAGTGCCGAGCGAGGCAATAAAGGCGCTGGTAAGCAGAAAAGGCATAAGGAATGCTGTTACGATACCAAACGGCATAGACACAAAGAGGTTCAATCCCAGCGTGGACGGCAGCGCAATAAGGGAGCACCTGCTTGGGCACAGCAAGAAGAAGATTGTTTTTTACGTAGGCAGGCTCAGCAAGGAAAAGCATCTTGATGTTTTGATAAAAGCGATAAAGCGCCTTGACAGCGACTATATGCTTGTTGTCGGGGGTACGGGTCCGGCAATGGATTACTATAAGAATCTTGTTGGCAGGCTGAACATGCACGACAGGGTTAAGTTTGTTGGCTTTATAGACGACAAGCTTCTTCCAAAATACTACAAGGCTGCTGATTTGTTGTGCCTGCCATCTACGTTTGAAACGCAGGGCATCGTATCTCTTGAAGCAATGGCAGTCGGAAAACCGGTAGTAGGTGCTGACTATTTGGCGCTGCACGAGATGATAAAAAACGGCAAAAACGGGGAAAAGTTCAAGCCTGGCGATGCAGTAAGCTGCGCATCAAAAATAGAAAAGGTTATAAATAATATTGATGCATATAAAGAAACAGTAAGTACTGCAAAGATGTACTCTGTAGAGAACATTGCAAGCAAACTTATTGATTTATATAAGGAAATGTTAAATAATAATTGACTTAGTTTATATAGGCGATTGACTGGACAGCAACATCCAAGCACAACAGGAAAGCAAATTGGCAGAGGGCAATGGTGCCCTTAGCAGTGCACAGAAGCCGAATGCAGTAGCAAGTGCAAATGGTGAGGAGCAGAGGCGCTCCCTTAACGACATAATAAAGGAGGCGCATAATCCTGAAGCCGAAAAGATAAAAACCGAAATAGACTCGCTAAAGAAGGAGAGAAGCGCGATAATATCAAAGATAAAAGATTTAAGAAGGCGCATAAGCTACAAAGAGGCCGAGCTGGCAGCGCTCTCGAAGCTGCTTGAAATGAAAAAAAGCACTTCTAAATTTGATAGCAAGCGCATTGGCTATCTCAAGCATATGAAGCGAACCCTTGAATTCAAGATATCCACTGAGGCGTCATCGCTTGCTGATGAAAAGGAACTTGTCAGGAAAATAAACCAGATTGATGCTGAACTTGATGAAGCTTTTTCTTTTGTCAGGCTTGAAAGAAAGATAGACCTGATGAAGAAGGACATAGAGGCTTATTCTGAAAGCTTGTCCAAGTACAATGCAGAAATAGGCGAGAAGGACGGCAAGATAGACTCGTTGTACATGGAGCTAAGGAAGATCCTGAGGCTTGGCAGGTGGCAGACAAGGCGCAAGCCTGAGAAACCTGTCCACAGGGAGAAGCCCCAGCAGGATATAAACATAGAAGACATAGCAGTAATAAAGAGGAAGCAGAGCAAGTAGCGTGCAATTGCTGTTTTTGCACGCCCATAATGCTTTTGACTATAAAGTCAATGTAAATTAGGAAACAGTAAAAGAAAATAATAAAAAGAAGTAATTAAAATATAGGAAAGGTGTAAAAGTGAAAATCTCTTTCTATGGAGGTGCGGGCGAAGTAGGCCGCAGCTGCATAATGATAAGTACAGAAAAAACAAAGATACTCCTCGATGCAGGAGTAAAGCTTGGGGAAAAAGAAGAGTACCCAATGATAGAAGACAGCAAATTCAGCGAAATAGATGGCATATTCATAACACATGCACATCTGGACCATTGCGGATACCTGCCGCACATATATACTGCAGGTTACAGCAAGACCGTATATGCAACCAAGCCGACTATAGAGCTTACCAATGTGCTCCTGAGCGACTACATGCACATATCAAATCCTCAGAATGTCACAAAGGAAGGGCTCGAGAAGCTCCGCAAAAGCTACAAGATAATAGAATACAACAAGCCATTCAAATTGAATGACCTTGAGATTACGTTCATTCCTGCTGGGCACATAGTTGGCAGCGCCATGATAAAGGTAAGCGATGGCAAAAAGAGCATATTGTATACTGGAGACATTCATCTCGCCAAGACTAGGCTTCTCGACGGTGCAACTGTTGATGGTATCAGCAGCGATACGCTTGTAACGGAAAGCACATATGCTAGCAAGAACGACGTCTTTGAGAAGGAATCTGCAATAGCAAAGAGCATGCTGAAGAGCATAAACGACACGATAGACGCTGGAGGCAAAATCATAATACCCTCATTCGCAGTCGGGAGGGCGCAAGAGGTGCTCCTATTCCTGGATGATTACATAAATTCGGGCATAATGAGAAAAGTGCCAATATACGTTGACGGCATGATAAACAAGTCAATGCGCATATACAGGCACAACGTAATATACTGCAGGGACGAACTTCAAAAGAAGATCCTGATGAGCGATTATGATCCCTTCAAGAGCAGCAATTTCGTGCCAGTGGAAAAGAAAAGCATGCGTAGCAAGATCGTAAGCGAGGATCAGAGCAATATAATAGTTACGACAAGCGGCATGCTTACTGGCGGCCCTGTAATGTATTACCTGTCAAAGATGGCAGGCAATTCTGCTAACAAGCTCATACTTGTCGGCTATCAGGCCGAGGGCACGCTGGGTAGAGCGCTGCTTGAAGGATCTAATAAGATAAGAATCAACAACAAGGAAATAGAGGTAAAGCTCAAGGTAGAAAATTTTCATCTATCAGCGCACGCAGACAGGCGCCAGCTAGAGCAGCTGCTCTCCAAGATAAAAGGACTCAAAAACGTATTCATAATGCACGGGGAGAAGCGCAAGTCTGAAGAATTCATGAACGACATAAAAGAAAGGTTTAATGCGCACGTGCCTGCCATAGGAGATGAATACGAAGTATAAAAGATGCGTTAACGATGCTGACCCTGACAAAATCCCCAAAGGCAAACGGCACAATAAAATCAGTGCCAGAGGATTTCGTAGTTGAGGAGATAACGAAGCAAGGTTTCCCAATAGGGATTGGAAAGCATTATACGGGTGAAGAGCTCGGCTTCAAGGAAAGCGCCGAAGGAGCGTTCTCTTTTTTTGTGCTCCAGAAGCGGAATTGGAATACAATTCAAGCACTCAAACAGGTTGCCAGGATATTTAGGAAGGGAATAAAATCTGTAAATTTTGCCGGAACAAAAGATCGCATTGCAGTAACAGCGCAGCTGTGTAGCATTCATGGTGTTGCACCTGAGCAGCTTTTGAGCCTTCACATCAAGGATATAAGCATAAACGGTGCATGGCGTGCCGCAAGCCCTATCAAGCTCGGGGATTTGGCTGGCAATAGGTTTGCCATAAAAGTGAGGGACGTAAGTGCTGCAGATTTTGAAAATATGAAAGCGTCTCGAGGCGAGCTCGAGGTGCACGGAGTTTTTCCTAACTATTTTGGGGAACAGCGTTTTGGCAATCGCGGAAACAACATTGATATCGGTATAAGCATATTGAAAGGCGATTTCGAGCGCGCGGCAATGCTTTTCCTTACTGACCACTCAAACGAGATAAGTATAGAAGCGGTTGAAGCGCGCGAAAGGTTAGAGCGCGAGCATGATTTCAGGAAAGCTTTGGAATATTTTCCAAAGTATCTGAAATATGAGCGCACAGTAATAGATTATCTTGCAAGATTTCCTGAAAATTATGCAAATGCGATGCGCAAGCTTCCTCGCTCGCTCCTACTAATGTTCGTGCATTCGGTTGAAAGCGAGATATTCAATATGGAAGTGGAGGAAAGGGTCAAGGCTGGCCTTGTAGCTCCGGGTGAAGGTGACATTGTGTTTGATGCTTCAGAATTGTTTTTTGACCAGAATGCTGCGCATGTTTACAACGGTAAATTTAAATCATATCCTGTGGGTAATTTGGTCGGCTATAACACCACGCCAAATCAGTTCGAAAAAAGTATACTGGAGAAACTCGGGATAAGCACCGAGGATTTCAAGGTTAAGGGAATGCCTGAGCTAAATTGCAAGGGCACTACAAGGGTGTTGTTTGCTCCTTATGCAGCATTTACCATGAATTATGATGAAAAAAGCTCCACCGCGGAGATCCGCTTTTCGCTTCCTTCTGGTTCTTATGCGACTGTACTCTTGCGCGAATTAATCGATGTTTGAAAATTGCGATTAAGTGCGCCCATGAAACTTCCAATAATAGGAGTTGTGCAAAAACTTTAAAAATCCTTTTAAAAAAATGTTTATCGCGACCAGAGGTGGAAGGGTGTACTACAGCGATTTTGAAAAGATACGGCTTACCGAGAGGATGCTAGAGAAACTTGCATACCTGTCTGTTGCGTTCGATGTTATGGCTGCAGTTGCTACTTTCTTTGCAGTGCGCACAACTATAAGATCTTTTTCTTCACTTCTTATGATAAGCGACTACTTGATATTCATAGAGGTCGTAATAGCTGGCATCCTTGTTGCAATGCTTGTCACGATGAAATACTACGACAAGATATTGCGCAGCTTCAACATTGCCATGTTCAAAATGAGGCATCACAAGCGATCATGATTGCTGAACAGTGTCTTCTGTCTTTTGACTTCTTGCTTTTGCTTTTCCCTGTTCAATAGGTCTATTACTCCAAATACGCCGTCGTATCCAGGTTCAATGTGAACGTTTCCTTTTCTGATGTTGTCTATTGCCGCGGCAACTTCGCTGCCCATGCTTGCGGCAATGTTTTCAATTCCCTCTTCAAGCAGTATATGAAATTCAGATCCAAGCTCAGCTATCATTTTGCCATATGCTTCTTTTACCGCGCTGCTGTAACTGCTCTTGTGCATAACGTAAGCAAGCACCTCAATCAGCGGTACTGTTTTTTTGTAAGGTATGGCGTTTTTTGGGACAAATCCTTTGGGCCTGTCGGCAAGCTCCTCCACTCTGTGCAATACCCCAATTACAAGCTTTTTTCCGCACACGGGGCAGATGCTGCTCTTGTATGTTTCCGGATTTGCGGAGAAGTTGCACTGCCTGTGGCCGTCATAATGGTATTTGCCCTCTTCAGGATAATATTCTATGGTAAACTTAAAGTGCCTTGAGTCTTTTTTTGATATCGAATCAACAATATTGTTATATGTAAGCTTGTCAAGCTCAAATGCGTTTGCTTCTCTTCCCATCTTTTGCATTGAATGCATGTCGCTGTTGGAAACAAGCGCGTACTTGTCAAGCTTGGAGAGTCTCCAGTTCATTTCCGGATCGCTGCTCAAACCAGTTTCAAGCGCATGTATGTGTTTTGCCTGGTCCTCGTAAGCCTCTTCAATGGAATCGAAGCCCGTTATGGAGCCCAGAACACCGAAGTATGGTGTCCACGCATGTGCTGGAAATATAAAAGCTTTGCTGTCCGCTTCAAGCGCGCTTTCAACAAGCTCTGCAGAGCTCATCATAAGAGTCGGCCTGCCATCTGAATCCAGGCTACCTTTTGGCATGAGCAATTCTCTGAGCTGGTCAATTGCCTCGAAGCTCCTTACAAAAACACAGTGGTGTATTCTGCGGGACTTTCCGCCATACTCATAAATGGTTGAAAGCTCTCCTCCAAGCATGAATCTTACTCTAGTATTGCTGCCCTTTACCTTGAATAGGCCTGTTCCATCCTCTTCCAGATTAAGTTTGAGCTCGGAAAGCCAGTTTGCATTGACAGGATCCCCTGAAGCGAGAATCCTAATGCCTTTCTGGACTGCCGCATTCTCAAGACCTTTTACTGTAATGTCGCTGCTGCACGCCCTGGAGAATCTTGAATGTATGTGCAAGTCAGCTATTGCAAGCATCTAATCATCCATGCTGGTTTTTGGGGCAGATGTCATTAATCGGGCAAACCTCGCATTTTGGCGTGACATTGCATACTGCTTTGCCGTGCGCCTTGAGCACATAGGCAAAATTGCGCCAATACTTTTTTGGCACTATGCGCTTGAGATCCTCTTCCACATCGTCAGGATCCTCATTGCTTGTCAAGCCAAGCCTGTAAGAAACCCTTATCGCCCATGTGTCTATAGGCATGCCTTCAACTATGTTGAAGCCGTTTATGAGTATCGTATTGGCAGTTTTTCTTCCCACTCCTGGAAGCTTTACTAGTTCTTCCATGTTTTGTGGGACATTACCTCCATAATCGCGTTCGATAATTTTGCAGGCGTTTATTATGTTTTTTGCCTTATTGCTGGCGAATGTCGATTTCTTTATATACCCAAGCAGCTCCTGCTCGCTCATCCTTGAATAATCAGCTGCGCTATGGAAGCGCTTGAACAGCTCCGATGTAATCTCTTTCACCACCTCATCTTTTGTTCTTGCTTCTATTATTGCCCCTACCAGCAGGTTTACTTTGGTGTCAAATTTTAGGAAATAACTAGCATCTCCATAAATTTTTTCGAGCCTTTCTATGACTTCCAAAGCCTCATTGTCTTTGAGTTTTGTAAATCTTTGCACAGGCATACATAAACTTTACCTAAAAACATTTATACGCTTTTTGAGAATAATTTGAGGTTTTGCAATGCAGGAAAAGCAGAAGTTTATCTTGGTTGTGCTCAGTAGGCTTAAACGCAAGTATGGCAATAGGCCCAAAACTAGACTAAAATTCTTGACTCCTTGGCAGCTTCTTGTTTCTACGATTCTTTCTGCCCAGGCTACAGATGCTTCGGTAAATAAGGCAACCTCAAGGCTCTTCAAGCTGTACAAAACCCCTGAGGATTTTGCAAAGCTTAAGCCATCCCAGCTTTATGCATTTACAAAATCCATTGGTCTATATAAGGGCAAGAGCTCAAATATAATAAAAACCGCAAAAATTCTTGTAAAGAATTTCAATTCAAAAGTGCCAAAGAGCATAAGCAAGCTTGTCTTGCTACCTGGAGTTGGGCGCAAGACTGCCAATGTTGTGCTCTCTGAAGCTTATGGAATAAATGAGGGTATAGCTATAGATACGCATTGTATAACAGTCTCTAACAGGCTCGGGCTGACAGATTCTAAAAATCCTGAAAAGATAGAGAGGGTTTTGATGGATATAGTGCCTAATAACGAATGGGGTTCTATTACAAATCTTTTCATAGCACTTGGAAGAGATACCTGCACAGCAAAAAATAGGCATTGCAGCAAGTGCGTCCTTAAAGACATATGCCCTTCAAGCACCGTTGCTTTGAAAGAGGTGCGCAAATGAGAGCTGCTCTTTTCAGTGGTGGTAAGGATTCAACGCTTGCCTTGCACAAGGTGCATGCAGAAAGCCCTGTGGAGCTTCTTGTAACTATGATCCCGAGCAATGATGACAGCTACATGTTCCACAAAGCCAACATAATGTATACGCAGCTGCAGGCCCTAGCAATGGGAATAGAGCAGAAAATGGTCGTTACTGAGGGCAGGAAGGAAGAAGAGCTTGCAGATTTGGAAAGGGCAGTTGTGGAATATGGAGTTAGCGAGCTTGTTACTGGTGCTACGGCAAGCGAATACCAGCGCAAAAGAATAGAAGACATATGCAATAGGCATGGCATAAGGCACATAGCGCCGCTATGGCATATTGATCCGCTTGACGAGCTCAGGGAGCTTAGCAGGGATTACAAGGCCATAATAACAAAAGTGGCGGCTGAAGGCTTTGATGACACCTATCTCGGTGCCCTTATAGACGAGCAGATGATAAACAGGCTCTCTGGCTTAAGCGCAAAATACGGTATAAACATGCTCTTTGAAGGGGGTGAAGCCGAATCCTTTGTGCTAGACGCCCCTCTTTTCAAGAAGAGAATACGCATAGCAAAAGCGCATGTTGAATGGCATGGCATGGTAGGCAATTACATAATAGACGAGGCGGAGCTTGTTGGCAAGGAATAAAAAAGTTGCATACATAAAGCTTATGTGGTAAAATGGCAGATAAGATAAGATGCGCGCATATTCTGGTTGAAAAAGAGTCAAAAGCCAAGGAAGTTCTTGAAAAATTGGGGAAAGGCGAAAGCTTCGAAAAGCTTGCGGCAGAGTATTCGATTGACGGCTCAAGGCGCCGTGGTGGCGATCTGGGCTACTTTGGCCGCGGCATAATGGTCAAGGAATTCGAGAATGCTGCATTTGCCCTAAAACCTGGAGAAATATCTGGTATAGTGAAAACGCAATTCGGTTACCATATCATAAAGAGGCTTGCATAATCAGGCCTTAACAAACACCATTGCAAATAAGGATTTATCAAGCTCTACTATTTTTGTGTTTGAGAATTTGCCTCCCATGCACTCCAGAAGCATAGAAGCGATGCTGCTGTCTTTTTCGCTTAAAGGAAGCTTAGCATGACCAGATACAAATACAACAAGCTTCCCTCTTTTTTCAAGCACAGTATAAATTTCTGCCACTGCTCTCTCGCAGTTTTCAATATATCTTGAAGGAATATGCATTATTGCGCCGCTGAATTCATTCTGCAAAAAAGGCAGGTTGGCAGCAACTCCTTTTACAAAAAGCTTTTTTGAGCTCTTTCTCGCTTGTATAAGCATGTCTTTTGAGCTTTCTACACCTGTAATGTCGAAGCGCTTTAGCTCCACCTCAAGCTTTCCGTCTCTAGATCCTATGTCGAGTATCTTTTCGTGCGGCCCAAACTCGGAGCTTAAGAAAGCTGCCTCTAACTTGATTTGCTTCTGCATCGACTCATTAAGAAAGGTGTATTATGCTTGGACCGCAGGCTCCACCACCATTTCCTGTATAAATCTTTACTATATACTGCTGTGCTGGTGCATAGAACGAGCCTGAGCTTGTAATGCACCTGGAATCAGTTCCCTTATAGTAATATAACTTGCCGTTGCTGCCAGTAATGCTCACTGTTGCGTAGCCTGAGTTGCCTCCCGCAATGCTAACATTGAGCGTGCCACCATTCCAGTTGCATACGCCACTTTGATTGCTCCCAAATGTACTATCTACTATAGTAAAGTTGTTGCATGATGAATAATTTGCAGATGTTGCATAGCCGCTTGGCACAATTGCGCTTGAATTCTGGAATGCTGGAAATACGTTTGAGCTTGCACTTCCATGCAATAGCAGGGCAGCCATCACGCCACCTACTACAAGCGCTATAATAAAGACAATTATGCCAACTACTATGCCTTCTAGTATGATCGTGCCCAATGCCTTAAGCCTGCTCATTGAAAGAAGGTTTGCCAGTGCAATAATCTCGATAATAAAGCTCCATACGCCCATTAGGAGCAAGACCACAAACCCAAGCACGGGTATCATAATGAGCCAGTAAAATAATATTGCTGGAATCATCGCATAGGTAAAAGCAGAGAAAACCGCTCTATAATCTTTGTTGTACATGTTGAAGAGGCGCTTTATCACTATATGGTATACTCCACTGTCTATTACAATCCCTATTGGCATAATTACTGCATACATCGCAAAAAGCAGCGCGGCCATGGCCAGTCCTGCAACAGCTCCGAAAGGCATAAGCTTCGAAACGTGTGTTCCAATTGCAATGCTTATTATTATGCCAAGAACAAGCGGTATTATTGCAATGCTGTAATAGAATTTAATCGCATCGCCTATGCTCATTGCCTTTTTCGTAGACGTGCCTGGATGCAGTATTGCATCAAACGCAATCTTGTAGTTGTTTGATATAAGGTCTGCAATATCCATTTTTACACCATTAAGAACTAGTGAAAGAAGTTATAAAAGGTTTCTTTTTGGCTTTTAATTACTTCCTAAATCTCCTATAAGAAAAAGCATAAATGAGTATAACAAAGAACTAATGCAAAATAAAAAAAGAAATAGAAAGCAGCAAGATTAGAGTTTGCCTATGTCTTTTGTTGTATCAACTTCCATGAGTGGCTTGCCTACCTCCCATCCTGCAGGTGCAATATTTAGCTTGCCCTCCTTCTTCGGTGTATCATGTATACTCTTCAAGCCCATAAACGCATTGAATATGTGCCTTGCGTCTTTGCCAAGCGCGTCGTTGAATACGGAAAAGTATTGCAAATTACCTTCAGGATCTATTATTACAGTACCTCTCCTTGCTGAACCCGTGCTGTTAAGAAGGCCGTAAGCAGAGCTTATTGTTTTGTTTGCATCCTCTACCAGAGGTATGTTTGTTTTGCTCACCCTAGGCGAAGTCTGGTGCCATATTTTGTGTGCAAAAATGCTGTCTGTGCTTACCGCAAGCACTACCGCTCCATTCTGCTCAAACTGGCTCTGCATTGCTCCAAATACCTCAATGTCTGTCGCACAAACAAAGGTAAAATCACCAGGATGGAATGTTATTATGTTCCACTTGCCTGGTATTGGTATTTTAGTTACCTCTATCTTGTCTTCCTTTGGGAAGTAAGTTCTTGCATTGAATTCTGGCACTTTTGCTCCAATTTCCATAATATCACCATATATGTTTTATCAAAAAAGATTAAATATCTTTCTATTTTAATAATATATCAATATAAAAATAAAATTAAATTTTAAAAAATGATAAATTTTAAAAAATGATAAAATGCACGATATAGACAGCACAATAATATTTGAGATTCAAGATGGCAAAAATATAAGTGCAATCGCAAAGCACCACAATGTTTCCATCCCTACCATAAGGAACCACTTGAAGAAGCTTAAAGACGGGAAAATACTTGTTGACAAAAGATACAGAATTAGATATAAGCTTTTAGGGATGCAGCAGGTTATACTAGGCCTTGAGGTAAGGCCAGAATTTCTAATTGACGCCATAATCGCTATAAAAAAAATAAATTCTGTCAAGGAACTTTACAGGACTTCAGGTGATCATGTTCTTGTTGCCGTAATATCCGGCAAAGGCGATGAAGTTGCGGAAGACTTGCAAAAGATAAGAAACATAAGTGGCGTAAGCAACATATATCCAGCATTTGTTGAGGAAATTGAGAAATAACCTGTACTTTTAAAATTGCAAATCCTACAGAAAGGAATACATATATGAATTATAACTGAAGTACTATGCTGCTAAGCTGAAATGCCCAGGTATAATATTGTGGAGATCCATATTCCTTATCTTGTATAATATACTCTCTGCATTTGAATTTCTTCTTCAATTTTTAAATCTTTGCGGATGGGAGGCTTTGTTGAAAAAGTCAATTTTGTTGAAAAAGTCTTAAAAATGTTGATAAAGTCAGACTAAATCAACAAGGCCCGGATGAGAGTTAAATATCAAAAGTAAAGCCCCAGGAGGGAATTGAACCCTCGACCTTCTGCTTTATGGTCTCTGCATGGTTACCATGCAGACGCTCTTTAGTGTGCTTAAGCATACCACTGAGCTACTGGGGCACAAACAGTATTAAACTTCCTTGTATACTTCGCTTCCGTCTTCCACTGGCTGGTCAACTTTTATTCCTACAGAATCCCCTTTAAAACCTCTTTCCACATTGATATGGTTGACCTGTATGCTAGCGACTTTCTGCTCTATCTCTTTTTCCCCTTTCCTGAAATATATCCTGTCTCCTATACCAACTTCCCCTTCGAGCGTCACTACTACCACTCCGGATTTATCATAATAGTGGTCTACAACACCAATGCGTATTTTTGCCATTTTTACCAATCTAAATTGATGAATAAAAGTTTATAGAACTTGCTATATTCAGGCCTGCGCGTTTATAAGAGAACCGAGACTGTAGCTTGGCATCACTCCGTTTGGAGGATAATCCCTTGCCCGTATCCAGTAAAATGTGATGGTGTCGCCGCCGCTGCAGCAGTATACTCCGGCAGAAAGATACACCTTGCTTGGCATGCTAATATCTGTGGAAGTGGCAGGGTATGCAACATAATTCTTGTAGTAAATCTGGCTGCTTGATGATAACCATGTTTGACTATCTACTCCTGGTGCTGCAATCTGGAGATTTATGTTCTGCGTTCCAGACATGCCGTTTTGCATTGTCCCCTCGCCTATGCTTCCACTCCATCCGTTGAAATCATAGCCTGGCGAAGAGGGCAGCGATCCTGCCTGCTCGGCAATGCCCCCAGACAGGGCGCCTCCGGATTGCGATGCAACATATGCATCAAATATTACTGGAGGAGCAAAATTAGAGGTAGTTATTACTCCTGCCCAGCTTGCCGTACCTGTATTAATCGTCAAGCCTTTGTTTACTGAGATAGCGGCTCCTGAAGGTGCGTATTGGTTGAGCTCAGGCGGCAATGTCGCTCCTTCAAAACCTTCATAGAATTCAAACACCTTGGCACCATTGTCATATTGGCCGTATGTGGTGCTTAGTTGTGGCGCCTCTCCTGCAAAATCACCATCGTACTCAACTACAGCTGGCAAGAAGTACATGTCAATTGTTATATTCTTGCCAGGCGGTATTGCGTGTGGAGTTTTTACCCAAAATATGGCGTTGCCTGTGGATGAAGAACTGCAATTGGCTTCGCACCAGCTGTACATCTCTGTGCCCTTGTAGTAGAATCTTATGTTTCCAAGGTCGCTCCTTTCGTATGTTGCATATGTGCTGGGATTGAATTCTATCATCTGTTGGAACTGCGAAGGAACCACCTTGTTTTGCGTGTTTGTAATGGTTATTGGTACATAATAGGAGCCTGATTGTTGTGCTCCTATGTTACCGATTGATGAACTTACTGTTAGATAGCCGCCAAATGTATAGTTGGAAGTTGTTGCATTTGCGGGGCAGGTAGAGTTAGAAAGCATTGACGGTGCTACGGCGCAGTAGTTTGCCTTGATCCTGAATACACCTGAATAGGTGCTGCCAAGCTTTACATGCGAAGTGAAATTTGCGATGCAGTAGATGCGCTGGCCCGCTGTTGCTACCCTCGGCGTGCAATACCCAGAAGTGCTATTTCTGTATCCTAGATACGCGGTAAAACCGCTTTGGTTGCTTACGTTTATAATTCCCGGCTCCATATCTGTTGCCATAATTAGCAGTTCAGAGCCGTGTGTTGTATTAATGTAAATGGCGTCGCTGCATCCAAAGCCACTATAAAAGTTGCAGGAAGGAGGCAATATTGTTCTAGGTATGGAGAAAAACATGAAAAGCAACAGCAACGCTATTGATATTATAAGTATCATAAAAGCATATGTAGAGAGAAACTCTATGGCGCTCTGCGCTTTTTGCATTGAATCACATTGCTAATATGGCATGCAACCAATATAAATTTTGTTGTTAAAATATCTAAGAACGAGATGCCTAATGAATATATCCAAATTGCAAAAAGCATAAGGCCTTCAAAGCGGCTTGGGCAAAGCTTCCTTATAAACGAAGAAATAGCCAGAAAGGAGGCTGCCTATGGTATAGGAAAGCGCGTTTTGGAGCTTGGGCCAGGGCTTGGCATACTTACCAAGGAGCTTTGCAAGGTCGCAAAGAGCGTAACTGCGGTTGAAAAAGATGGTAGAGTATATATGATGCTCAATGGCATGCTCGATTGCGGGGATCGCATCAAGCTTATAAATGACGATTTCTTTAACATCAGCTTTGAGGAGCTCAGCAACAATGACATAATGATATCAAACGTGCCGTACAATCTTTCAAGCAAGGTCATAGCATGGCTTTCAAAGGCGCGCATGCCCGCCCTGTTGTGCCTGCAGAAGGAGTTTGTGGAGCACATGCTTGCCCATTCTAATACAAGGAAATATTCAAAGCTTAGCGTATTGTCTGAGTTGGAATTCAGTATATACAAAATAATGGACGTCAAAGCAGGTAACTTTTATCCAATGCCAAAGGTGGATTCTTCAATTGTGTTCATAAAGCCCAAAAGCCATGCTGTGAAAGGCGGCGTTTCAGGCACTATAGGCCTACTGATGAACCACAAAAAGAAGAAACTGCGCAATGCCATAATAGATTCAAGAAGCGCATTGGGCATTACAGAGGAGGAAGCCTCAAGCATAGCAGATTCTGTTGCGCATAGCAGTGAGCGCGTTTTCAAGATAAGCCCTGAAAAGCTTGAAGAAATAGCCGATGAGATAAGCAGAGAGGTTAAAAAGCGCAAGAAATGATGTGCTATTTGAACGAATAGGTTGGCTCCTGCACTTCCTTCATTATGAGCGCATTCTTTACGCCTTTAGCAAACTTCTGCTCCGCCTTCGCGCTTCCATCCCTGCCAAGCAGATTCTTGTAATGCATCGGCGTTATGCTGCGTGCATCAATGCTTTTTGCTGCTGTTATCGCTTCATCCACGTCCATTGTATATGTGCCGCCTATGGGTATTAAGGCAAGATCGATATCTTTCAGATCCTTCATCTCTGGTATAAAGTCCGTATCTCCTGCATGGTATATACGCATACCATCTGCTTCTATTACATAGCCTACCCAATTGTTCTCCTTCGGATGAAATGCAAGTCTCTCCTTGGCGATATTATATGCAGGGACTGCTTCAATCTTTACCCCGTTAAAATTATGCTTGAAACCAGGCGTTGCAATCCTTATGCTGCCGCCTTCCTGCAGGGTTTGCGTCGAAGCAATTATTTGGGTGTTGCTGTCTCTTATTTTTTCTATATCTTCTTTGCTGAAATGGTCAAAATGCGCGTGGGTTATCAGTATCAAGTCTGCTTTTTCACTTGCCACAGCATTAGAAACCCTAAAAGGATCTATGTAGATAACAATTCCGCTTGCCTCGAGATAGAAACTGGCATGCCCTATCCAATGAACATTTTCGAACATAGTACCACATAGCAATATGGTATAAAAAGAAATTTTAACATGCGCAGTCAAATGGTTTATCTGGAGTAAATGCCACGCAGTCCAAATGGCGGTTATTCATCGCAATAACAGAATGGCATAAAAGATGGCATAAAACTATAAATATATTATTTGCAATATCCTACTGATAGTGATGAATAGAATCTTTGTTGTGCTGCTGTATTCAATTTTATTGCTTAGCCTTTTTGCAAGTGTTTCGTATTCAACAACAAATGTTGTGTGCCATGCTGATACCCCCATCTATGGGTTCTGCGATGGCACCGGGAGTAGCAGCATAACAACCTATTACCCTGATGCTGGTGGTGGCAGCATTGTCCAAAGCTCTTCCACTCAAAGCGACATGCCCACAACATCCTCTGTACTTAAATACAACTCTAATTATGCGCAATGGCTTATAACATGCCCTTCACAGCCAAATCCTCTTGACACAACCGAATATTTTTATACTACTCCAAATTCCTTCATTGGCGGAGATAGCTGCCTGGCAAGTACCCAGCCTTTGCAAACGTCAGCACAATTGACAAGCTATACTTCCTGGAGCACCTACTCCCTTGCCAGCACCTCCGTTTCATTCAGTCTGGACAATCCAGGAATTGCACAGGTACAAAACATCGCATACTCAGGCGAGTCATCATTGAATGGCGCCATGTATAACATATCAAATGGCTACGATTCAAATAGCTACATATATGAAAGTGTTCCATCAGTGAATCAGTCTTCAATATGGTCATGGAGTGCGGAGTACGCAAAGCTCTCTGAATTTAAAAATGCCATACAAAATGGCGACTTTCACCTATCTGATAGCTTTAGCGGATTGCAGTACTCTGATGGGCCGTTTACTGCAGTTACCCAAGGCACCCCATCGAACACCCTAACAGTATGGTACTGCGACTACACATACAACTATCAATTTAATTCTGATTTGACGAAGCTAAACAATACAAACGTTACAATACCCGTTTCGCTCCTCAACCCTCCCCAAAACAACTATATAGAATATTTAGGCCAATATTTTACACCAGTGCATTACTATCATACCTACTATTTATCAATTTTAAGCTTTCCTCCTTTCTGGGAATCTGGATGGTCTGAGGTAGGTACTGGTACAGTAGATACAAGCTACTACACCGGCTCAGCTACAATATATACCTATACCGGTTTACCAGGTAATTACATTGCAGCATACTCCTGCTGGGTTAACACATGCACAGTTGAAGCTCCAATAGAATCAACTTTATATTCAAGAGTACCAATACTTCCATATTTTCTTTACAATATAACTATGCCAGCATTATTCAGCACGGTTTCTAACACAACAGAATTCTTAAACCTCTCTTTCGATATGTACAGCCCACACAATTATCTTGCACCCGCGAACTATCTCGATTCTTTCCCAATATACACCAATTCTGGATTTTTTGCAAATTATAGCGATAGCCTCTCCATTTTCCCTTCTGGAATCTCTTCTATTTCGTCTACGGTGAGTGACTTTGTGCCTGAAGCTAATTTCTTCCTGAGCAACATGAATGCTGGCTCTTTAAGTAGTATAAGTAACATATTCAACAACATAATTGACGAGCTTGGCAGCGCCGGCAATTATGCGTATCTTAGTATAAGAGACCCTCAGTTTATTTCAGCATCGCCAAATGATTACATATATGTGATAAATTATACAGACACATCTAGCGGCTTTTTAAACTTCAATCAGAAGTCTAATGCTTATCTATACATTTTTAGATTTATACCAACAGGCTACTATAACATATCCAACGACCAGCCAAATGCATTGCAATCATCATCGCTTGACTGGAGCACATGGAATTCACTCTGGGTAAACTATTGGAACAACGTGCTAAAGGAGCAGTCTACCGATCTTTATCTGGTAAATGTTGTTGATCTGGCGCAGTCCCGCTCATCATGGTGGGGATTCTATAATTACGGTATAATACCTACAGCCGTAACATCGGATTACTCGAATGATGTCTTCTTTACAGGAGATTACAAATGGACCAACAAACGATTTTTCCTTGGAGCATTCTTCTCAAATGGCATAAAAGAAGGGCAAGGCGAAACCCAGCCTGCGGGCTTTTTGCCAAGCAGCGAGTTTGCAGTGTCGCCTGGCGGCCAAAATATCTATCTTGCAAACCAATACTATCCGGGCAACATTGTGCTGTACCAGAGCCCTTCTTTTAATTATGAAGGCGAAATTAATCTGACCTATTCAAACAGTACATACAATATGAACATAACTGCGTACTTGGCAAATGGTGGGCCATTCGATAATGCCCAAATCGCAAGTGTCTACAATGGCATGCCTACTGTAAATGATATACAAGGATTCCACTACCCAATAGCAATCAGTGACGATAAAGGATTATTGTATGTTTTTGACATATGGAACTTTAGCGTTGATGGAAACCCATCATCATTTCTAATAATGCGCGTTTTTTCTGCCAATAATACCGAGCTTCCGATAAATCCACAGAATTATACTACAATGTTTCCTGTTAACAGCCAAGCAATAAGCACGTCACAGGGCACTGGGCAGCAGATAGTAGATCCTCCTTACGGCTGGGTCCTTTCTGCAAATATCAGCATAGGCAACAACCAATATATATCATATTGTGCTGCAGATTGCACATACACTCCAAATAAAATGCATACGGATTATCCTCCAATAGGTCCTCAAATAAGTGCTTTTGGCATCACTACACTAAATCCATACAACATAAGCGTATCTACAAGCTTTAACGGTACATTCAATATGGTTGCTCACATATGGCAATGGCCCTATTCCGGCACATTCGGGAATCCGCTTTACACAGAATTCTTGTCTTTCTATCCAAAAGTAGATAACTATACAAAGTTGTTATTTGCTGCAGATACTCCATATTCTTGTTATATTAATGAAAGCTACAGTGGTGCATGTACTTACAATACAATAATTGCAAATGTCATCACTGACATATGGCCTCCATTCGAATTGGTGCCAAGTTCCTTCTCATATGTAGAAGGGGAAGGCTCGCCTGAAGCCTATCTAACACTTACAAATACCTTCTCAGCGCTATTCCCGCAGCAGACGTCAAGCTCGTCCTCTTCGTCAGCAGCAAACAGCTTCAATAACAACGGCATCACGAATCCTAATAGCGTGTCACCAAATACAATTGGTTATACAACACCATCTACCACAGGCGCTTTATTATCCAAGCAGCCAATTACATTCCTGAATAGCAACATAGCTGGCTACGTGCTAGTTCCATACAACTATAGCTATTACCTCAATCAAAACTGGCAGCAGACGAGCGAGCAAGCAGTTGACATAACAACTAGTAGCACAGACGAGCCCGCATATGGCACTCCACTGGCGTGCGGCAGCATAAGCACCAGCACAAGTAATGTATATGCTGGATACACTACTGCTGAAGTTCCTGTATCAAGCTCAAGCCTAAATGTCACTGTGCAAGGTGGCCCAACATATCTCCAGTACAGGGGACAAAACACTTACTATATACCCAATCTTTCAGATGCCGGCGCAATAATGTTCCCATACATTAACTATGAGATGTCAACGAACAGGAATTTTGGCGAAATATTCGTAAATCAGACCGTAAATACAACAGGTGGCATGGACTCGCCAGATAATATGCTTAATCCGCAACTGGTAATAAATGCAGCAAGAAATTACGTATATAATGAAAACATATACGATCAGAGCGCTTATTCTAATACCCAATTTTTTGCTGCTTACGCAGCACAGACTGCTACTACACAGCAAGTACCCGGTGCAAACTGCGGAGGTTATTGCCCATCACCGTATTATTATGCCCAGAACCTGTTTAGTGGACCAAGCGTGTTTTTATATTCTGAAAACCCCTCGACAAACTTCCAGCAGCTTTTTGAGGTATACCAAAGGGCATCATATCTAAATAATATGGTCCTTATTTTGGCTAAAAGCCATTCTATATTGGGTTATAATCGGCTTGTGTTTACATATGTAGACAGCTTCAACAATACAATATACATGCCGCTTGATGTAGACTTTTCAAACATTACGACCCTAATAGCTAATGCAAATCCGGTTGTGGATCCAACAAATTCGAACAGCACCACAATATATATAAATGGCACATTGCTTTCAGCAACTCCTATCGGCACCTATCCTGTCCCTAACGCCGATGTATACCTTTATTATGATACAAATATAAACTACTACAACAGCAGTTACCCATCTAACGATCTGGCATATTATACAAATTCGCTTAAATGCGCTTTTGGCTTTAGCTCAAAGTCTTGCACCCTTGCAAATCCTCTTGCCACTGTGACCCAAGCAAAACATGACGGTCCAGCGGAAGCTAAACTGATAGATTATTTTTCCCAAGCATCTTCTGATTCTTGCCCACCAGAGCCAAGCAGCCTTCTCCAAGGGCCAGGAGTCTTCAACTGCAATATTTTTGGCGACAACGGGCTTCAAGCTGTAAACTCGATAAATGGTCAATATGAATATTGCGTGCCCTATTTTGACAATGGCACAGGCGTATTTACTACCCAGCTTGGATTGGCAAAAATAGCAAAAACTAATGCTAACGGCGAATTTCAGGCAAAGATACCAGCATGTGGCACAGGCGATGCAAAAATAATAGCCCAATATTATGGCAACCCGCCTCCTGAACCTTTATATGTGTACCAGCCAGGGCTTAGCTTCTCAACTCCAAATGCTGGGGGATCGCCTTTAGTCACGCTAGAGTTCAACTATACGACATCGCCTTCAACACAGGTTGTCAATACCCAGATAGGCAATTTTATGTTGCCTATAGGAAACATCAGCGCTTATTACATCATACTTGTTGTTGCATCAATAGCTGCAATGATTGCAATAAGTTTTTGGCGCAAAAATAGGCAGTGAAAAACCTCTCAAAGCAACATGCAAAATTATATATATCAAAAAAGCCATAATATTAATGTGGTAAAATGCTTGCCCTGCTGCCTTTGCTAAGCCTAGGCGCCATATACACGTTCATACCGATAATAATAATACTCATACTTATAGCCGCAGCAGCTGGCTTGACAAGGGGCATGGATGTATTCGCGCTTTTTGGAATAGGCACATTGATGGGCATGGCTAGTGGAGGAAGCAGGGGTGCCGGTAAAGGTCTTACGGGTGGAAACAAATACAAAGCGACCCCCGCAAAGTACACTTCTGTGGCTGCTTTTGCTTCGGCAGGCAAGGGTGTAAAGGCCATACAAAAAACCCAAAAAGAAAACAAAAAAATACAAGCTAATACTATAAATGATCTGATTAAAAGTGGTAGCATAATAGTAAATGGCGTCCCGGTTGTAACCAATACTAAAACTCCATTGGTATCACCGCAGCCCAAGCAAGCAGGCAATCAAAAGGGCATAAAGATGTCACTGAGCCCATCAGCGGCAAAAAGGCTGCAAAAGAACATCAATAAAATGCAGGGTAACGGTGTGGGTGCTCGCGACGTTTTGAATGCAGCTTCTGCGGGCATCATAAAAGGCACAAAGCAGCGTGCAGCTGAGAAAGTAGTCAGCATAAGCAAAAAGGGCATTGCAAATCAGCATCTAATTGATGAGAAAGGGTGGGGCATAAGGGCATCTTCTCTTGTCACCGCTCTTGGTATTGTGCCTGCTAGTATGATATCAAAAGGGGCAAAAAACGATTTAGATCAAATTAAAGATATTGCAAAAAAGCACCCTGGATACAAAGACCTAAAAGAATCATTCATCCATCCAAACAAAAAAACCCCAATAATAGGTCCTTATTACGAATTGTATAGCTATGCCAAAAAAGGTACAGGATTTCTTGCAAGCATACACTCTAAGAATGACTTTAACGAGCATCTTCACCGTGCTGCTGACATGTGGAGGGCAAAAAGGTCTGAAAACTACTACGCAACTGGAATGGAGACAGAAGAAGATAAAGGCAGGCCATTCATATTACCAAGAGTACCATGGATACCCCTTCCAGTTGATATTAATGCAGCAACTAAAAACGAATACGTGAGGCGCAAAGAACTAGCAAAGAAGAAAGAGGAATTCTCAAAGGAAGAGAATGATCTTCAATTAAGGATAGATGCGCTTAAAAAGGTTAATACCCCTGATGCTCAGGAAGAGCTTAGGAAATCTAGCGAAAAAATGTCTGCGCTGAAGAAGGAGCACGAAGAGAAGCTCAAGGCAATGCAAGATGAATATGAGAAGGCATACCGCGAAAAGGTTGATGCTTATGCGAGTATTAGCGGTCAAGAGTATCTTGGCATAATGGCCAAAAAGATAGAAGATACAGAGCGAGACATTCAAAAGGCTACAGAAAACATATCAAAATATAGTGAGAAGGCAAATAGCACATCTGCGGAAGGTTTGGAAAGTCATGCCAGCGCATGGGCAGCTAAAAGGAAGGCAGAAGAAGATAAAATAGAGAAACTTAATGAAAAGAAAGAATATTACGAGAACCTTGTCTTTCCATTGAAGCAGAAACTAATCTATGAGCACTTCAATGAGCCTGGCGCCTACATCAGGGAAAATTACGATAATGTAAACAAGCCATCTAAGGAGGATGTAAAAAGATATTATTGGGATTTTGGGGCTGTGCCCACATACATGAACTTCAGTTCGCCTAACCCGAGCACACCTAAAGGAGATATTCCAAGCGAAAATGATTTCTATGCCAAGCAATGGCGCATTCATCAGAAAGTTTTTAGAGAGCAATACAAAAAAAGAAAATGAATTTATTGAATTTCTGTTTACAGCGCGACGCGCCTTGATATCTCTTCCCCAATAAGCTCTCCTGCGGTGATCTCTGGCATTATCATCCTGTATGCGCCTGCCATGCCAAGCTTTGATATGCTTGATTCGCTGCTTACCCTGGCCACTATCTTGGCGTGCTGGTTGGCACTTTTTGCGGTTATTGTAATAAGAGTATTAATCATGTCATTTTCGCTGCACGCTATCACGTGCGAAGCTTCCTTAATGTTTGCGGATTCAAAAAGTTCAACATCTTTTGGGTCTCCTATCACAGAAAGGAATCCCTGCCTGTAAAGAAAGTCGAACTCCTTCCTGGTGCTCGCTGCAAGCACAACATGCTTTCCTTTTCCAGATAAGCCCTTGGCAACCTCAAGTGCGAAGGTGTTGTATGGTATTATTATGACATGGTTTTTCAGCTTCTTTATCCTTGATATTGCTATTCCCTCCCTAATGTTTATTTTTGTTATGAAGCTGAAGAACATGCTTGCAAATACTACCGTTATAAGCGCAAATACTATTGTGTCAAGGAACGCAGCAACAAGCATCAGTGTGCTCTCTGCAGCGTTAAAGTTGACCAGAGAATAATCTATTTCGAGCGAGCCCAGCGTATTCTGTAAGAGGGCCACCTTGAGGCCTATCCCACTTGCAATGGTAAGCAATACTGCAGCTCCAAACATGATTATTGCTATCGCAACAAGCTCATATCTTGCCATTTTTGCTGAAACCATCAAATCACTTTGCCATTGCCTTTAAAATGTTCAAACCCATATCTATCCCGGCAAGCACCTCTGGTACAATGCAAAGCTCAGCCCCTGCCCTGTGCATTTTTGTCGCTGTGGACTCAAGCGATGCTTTTGTTATGATGCGCAACTCTGGGTACCTATGATGCACTGTTATCACACCGAGAAGGTTTGTATACTCGTTGTCTGATGCAAGCACTATAGCTTTTGCATGTGCTATCCTTATGCTTTCATACGTTTCATCTTTTGTCATGTCCCCTATGACAACAGGATAGCCTGCATCTGCAAGCATGTCCGCTTTCTCTTGAGACTTTTCGATAATCACAAAGTGCATCTTTCTCTTAAGCAGCTCATGTACAAGCCTCTCAGCAAGTTGAGAATAACCTGCTATTATAATTTTATTAGTTGCATTCCTTGTACCGAGTATCCCTATCCTGGACCTCAGGTCTAGGGCCATGAGTGCGTTTATGAATGCTGCAATTACAAAACCTATAAGCACCGCTTTTGCCAAGCCATCAATTATTGCAATGGCGAAGAGGCCGAAGAATCTGCTTGAATAGAGCGGTGCGTAAGCGCTTATCACGCTGCTTCCTGTAACCGTGCTAAAGTCGAAAAGCGAAGCAAGGGTAAAATAGCCAGCCGCATATGCGTTATGGGTTATCCCGTATATGTAATAAATGGAAAGCGTAACTACTACAATTGTTGCCGCAAGCACAAGGAGAACAAGCCTTGTTGTAACCTCCTCTGCTTCGGTTGGCATCGCCATTCCATCACTTAAGCAGTTCCTCTATAATTTCTTTGCTTGCCGCTTTATGGGGCATTACCACGTAGTCTGCCCCGGCTTCGACAAGCTTGTTCCTCACAAATTCGTCGTTGGCTCTTGCCGCAATGAATATCGAGCTATTAAGATCCCTTGCCGTAAGCACCGTAAAGAGGTTCTTTGCGTCGTCGTCAAGCGCTATCGCGATGGCTTTTGCGGTTTCTATGCCTGCCATCCTTAGTGTTTTGGAATGTGTTGCATCTCCTTCCACAACATTGTAGCCATATTCCTTTATTGTGCCAACAACTTTGGAATCTATGTCTATTACCACAAAAGGTATATTGTGCTCCACCATAACGTCGACTACCTTCTGCCCCAAAATACCATAACCGCATACAATTACGTGCCCAGAAAGGTTTTTGCCCATCATAATATCAAACAGCCAAGCCGTGCATATAATGCTGGCAAGTCCATCAGGTAGATATATCAGAAAATGTTTATAAAGATATCATGAATAGAGGCTCAAACAAATCAATTTTAAAGCCTTGTTATAGCTCCAGCCAGATTCGAACTGGCGTCGGCGGGTCCAGAGCCCGCTATCCTTGACCGCTAGACGATGGAGCTTTGTTCTTCCTGTTATATATTAATGTGAAAGTTTTTTATATGCTTAGTGAAAATTGTAGCATATGCTTAGGGAGAACATAGACGCAAAGCTTGAAGCAAAGGAGATAATAATTGCAGACATAGCCCTGATATTCGCTTTCACGATGACTCTTGATGGCGGAATAGAAGGCATGGCCAATGCGAGCAGCTTTATATCTCATTTCATATACTTGTTGCCGATAGTTGCACTAGGCGTTACTCTGAGCTTCATACTGCACGAGCTGATGCACAAGTTTGTTGCAGAGCATTTTGGTGCTGTGGCTGCCTTTAGGTCTTCAACGATGGGGCTTATGATCACTGTCACAACTGGATTCTTCGGCTTCCTTCTTGGAATCCCTGGAGCGACAATGATATATACAAACAGGTTCACAAAGCACGAGGAAGGAATAGTATCGATTGCTGGGCCTCTGACAAACTTTGCCGTTTTCGCCTTTTTCCTTGCACTGTTGATATTATCTGGAGTACAGAGAGGAAGTTACCTATATAATGCATTTTCGTTTACCATATTCATAAGCATACTTCTTGCTTTCTTCAACATGCTTCCAATACCCCCTCTTGACGGGAGCAAGGTACTCGCATGGAATAAAAACGCGTATATGATTTCAATGGGTATCATATTCGTATTGATGTTCCTTTTTACGGGCATACCAATAACATCAATAATATTTATGATTTTCATAGCGCTCATGTTCTCAATGTTTTACAGGAATGTGCTGTAAGGCATCACAGGTATAATAATGTCCATCAAAAACACGCCTTGCAAGCAAGCTTGGAAAGCAAAGCAACAAGCTGAAGCACATTTAGTGTGCAAGCTCTAATGAAGCATAGATAAGGTTAAAAATATTAATATTCAATTATATGTGTGATTGTGGTGGCCGGTGACATGGATAAGGAGCAGGCAAATGCGACGAAAACCTCAATAGACAACCTAGTCGATCTGCTAAAAGAAAAGGGCAAAATGGATCTAAACAGTATTGCATTGTCTTTGTCTGTAGACCCAAAAGTTGTAGAATCATGGGCCAAGATACTTGAAAGTGGGGGTATAGTAAAAATAAGCTATGAAATGGGCAAAATGTTCGTAACCTACTCCCAGATAGGGAAAGAAGAGGTGGAGGTTGCAGAGAAAAAGCTTAACGACCAAAAAAGCATAATAGAAGAAGATCTATCCTCTCAAGCAGTGTCTTTGGACAAGCTGCAGGAGGCAATAAAAAACATAAACGTAAACATATCCCAAATAGAAGAGCTATACAGGCGTTCGCTCCCAGGGATAGAATCCCTTCTTGTGCCGATCAACAAATACAATAACATAGCAACTTCCAGCATGAAGCGCTTTGATGATTTGACAAAGAAAGTAGAAAGCACGTATGAAGAAGTCAACAAGAAAGCGGACGAGCTTTCAAAGAAGGTTGATACGCTAAGCACCACCGCGTTTGACCGCACCGTAGAGGAAAGCAAACAGAAGATTATAGCCTTGACAAAAGAGATAAACGAGGCTCACAGCGCAATACACGCTATTGAGGCGAGCGTTGACGAATCCTTCAAAGCCCTTTTTAAGAATATAGACATGCAGGCAGAAGAGCTGAAAAAGCAGGCTTTTGCAAAGAAGCAGGCCATAATAAACCAGCTCAAGGCTGGCGATTCAGAGCTTGATGCCGTTTCAAAGCAGATACAGGAAAAGGGAAGAGAAGTTAAAGGCACTGTTGCAGAGCTCAACAACTTCAAGCTGCACAGGGAAAGCGCCAGGCGCGCATTGAACATAGAAAAAACAGAGTTCAACGACTTTTACCAAAAGGTTCATAAAACGCTGCTTAGCGGCAAGGATGAAGTCAATAAAAATTCAGCAGAGCTGATAAGCAAAATAAATGAGCTAAAGAGCTCGTTTGGAGAGACCGCCCAGGTGAGCGACAAGATAAGCGGGCTAAAGGGCGAAGTTGAAGAGATACAAAAGCAGATTGATGCGACCAAGAAAGAGATAGAATCATTGGAGCTACAGCTGCACGCTCTTGATGTAGCTAAGAATGAGCCTATATCAAGCAAGATAAGCAAAGTCAAAGCAATAGAGAAAAAGAGCAAGCGCACGAAGAACTCCATATCAAAAATAAAAGGCAACGTGCAGGATGTCTCTAAAAAACTTACAAAATAATGATTTGAATGGCCGAAAAAGATAATGTGCAAAATATTTTGGCTGAATATGATCTAGAAACACATGGCATGCCTGTGCACATTAGAATATACCAGAGCGCTGACTTCGTGCCCACATACGAAGTAACTATACCTGGTATAGGGGAAGCCACAAAGCTGCTCCTGCTTTCGCTAAGGAAGGAGCTCATGGCGCTGGTGCCTGTAGATCCTTCCAGGGTAGAAGACAAAATATATGCCGAAGAGCTCAACAACAAATACATACAGGCAAGCAGCTTGCTCATCGACAAATATCTGCCAGGCACTTCGAGCGATACAAAGAAGCTTCTCATATCATACATACTCAACATGATGCTTGGCCTTGGCGATTTGGAAGGCCCTCTTGCGGATGAAAATCTCGAAGAGGTTACTGTAAATGGATCAAAGAGCTTCATATTTGTATTCCACAAGAAATACGGGTGGTGCAAGACAAACATAATGCCGCAAAGCGAAGACAGCATCTACGAGCAATCGGAGCAGATAGGAAGGCGTGTCGGCAGGGAGATAAACAACCTTGTGCCGCTGATGGACGCTGAGCTGCCTGACGGTTCGAGAGTTAATGCTACACTTTACCCAGTATCGCAGAGCGGCAACACCATCACAATAAGAAAGTTTTCAAAGAACCCGTGGACAATGCCTGCGCTTGTAAAGAATGGCTCAATAAGCGTGGAGCTCGCTTCGTTGGTGTGGCTTTGCATACAGTACGAAATAAGCCTGCTGTTCTCTGGAGGTACAGCAAGCGGAAAAACAAGCTTTCTCAATGCTTCCAGCATATTCTATCCTGCAAACAGAAGGGTAATATCAATAGAGGAAACAAGAGAGCTTACATTGCCATCATTTCTGCAGTGGGTACCAATGATAAGCAGGCAACCTAATCCAGAAGGCAAGGGTGAAATAACACTTTACAATTTGATGATAAACGCATTGAGGCAAAGGCCCGATATAGTTGTAGTAGGAGAAATAAGAACCGAAAAAGATGCGGAAACCCTGTTCGAAGCCATACACACGGGTCACGCCGTATACGGCACGGTCCACGCCGATAATGCCCAGGATACAATTGTAAGAATGACTAACCCACCAATAGCTATACCGAAAATAATGCTCAACGCACTTGGCGGCGTTGTTGTCTTGTTTAGGCACAGGAGCAAGGGCATAAGAAGAGTATTAGAGTTCGGTGAAATACTCAGGGATGGAGATGTAAACGTGCTCTACAAGTGGAACATGCACGATGACACTTTTACGCACATAAATGACATGAGTCGCCTGCTTGAAACGCTTAACCTATACGGCGGGCTTACGAAAACTGAAATAAGTGCTGAGATAGAGGAGAAAAGCAAAGTGCTGAATTGGATGGTTAAGCACAACGTCATAGATGTGAACGATGCGGGCTTGGTTGTGGCTAGCTATTACGCAAGAAAGTCAAAGGTGCTAGATATAGTAAACAACGATGTGCCTTACGACCACAACATGTTTAAATGATGGTGTTTTATAGATGGAATACAAAGACCTACTGGAGCTCGTGGAGCAGGTGGAGCGCGAATCCAAAAAGAGCGATACTGCTTTTGTCGATATAACCAGTATTATGGAAGGCCATGGCGAGAGCAAGGTCACCTACAATGATCTTTTGAAAATGATATCGAGCATGAACGTGCAGAAATTCAGGGAAGTAGCAGAAGAGCAGAAACCAAGAGCTCCATCACACTTGATTACTTCTGGAGTTGAGCAGGCTTCATATGCACAGCCAATAGTGCAAAGCCCTATTGCGTCTGCTAATGCAGAACCATCTCAAGTAGAAGTTCAAGGCATCCGTGAAAGCGGGCACATAAACGAAGCTGCAACAGTACAACAGGCGCCGGAGCAGAAGGCAAAAGTTGAGCTAGGCTCGATTGTAAGGAACCTCGGCCCAATAAAGAAACTTGGTGGTATAAAAATAAAGCGCGTCAATACAAGCCAGCTGGTGCTTCCAAATCTTACGCTTGCTGATCAGATAGCAGAGCTGGAGCGCATAATAGAAGGCTTGAAGGAGAACGTATTCGATAATGAGCACATGCAGATAGTGGTAGAGGAACTTACAGGGCTTAATCAAGTTGTCAATGATATGAAAAAGAAGGGCACAGCTTCGAAAAGCGAGCTGGAGCAGTCATTAATAAATCTTAGGGACGAAAGACTGATAGAAGCTTTGGCACTGCTGCCAGGAGGTAATGAATGATGTTTGGGAGCAAGAAGCGCGTAATAAAGGTGGGCGACCAGACAATAGAGCTGGAGCCGAAGCCTGGAATATTTTCAAGGCCTTCAAGAAAACCCCAAGCCCCGCAAAAAACTTCTGTTCAGCAGCCTCAGGCTCAAGCTGTGCAGGCTGCAGAGCCCCAAATCCAGCCTTTTCAAAAACCCGTTGCAGGAGCACGCAAGCAGAGTGCCTTCAAACTTTACATTGAAGGCATAGGTGCGAAGCACAAAGGTCTTGAAACCGCTTTGAAGGAGCACGGCATAAAAGGCACGCTTTACGATTTCATAAAGAGGATGCTTATAGCATCTTCGATTTTCGGCGTGATAATAGCCCTTACAGTATTCCTACTGTTCTCCCGTGTTGGTTTGTCAATGGCATACAGCGCACTTTTTGCTATACTTCTAGGTATAGTTGTATTCAGGATATCATTCCAAACATTTCTCAATTTTCCTGCAAGGAAAAGCGTTGCAGATTCCAAGGGTGTTGAGCGTGACATACTTTTTGCGGCAAGAGATATGATAATATCGCTGCGTTCAGGCATGCCCCTTTTCAACGCCTTGGCGTCAATAAGTACTGGCTATGGTGCCGCAAGCAAGGAATTCAGCAGGATAGTAGAGAGGGTGCAGCTTGGCATGCCTCTTGAGGATGCAATAGATGAGACTGTTGCTGAAACAAAGAGCCTCTCATTCAGGAGGATAATGCTACAAGCTTCTGTGAGCATAAGAGCAGGAGCTGATGTCGTTTCCGCTTTACAGAGCGTAATAGACCAGATATCGCAGGAACGCATCATAGAGCTTAGAAGATACGGCCAGAGGCTCAATGCAATAGCAATGTTCTACATGCTTTTCGGAATAATACTGCCGAGCATGGGAATAGCTGTTGTCACAATACTGACCACATTCATAGCGCTGTTTACTGTTACGACATCATTGCTTGCTTTTGTGCTAGTTGGCTTGGTATTCCTGCAGATAGTGTTCCTGATGATGATAAGAAGCTCAAGGCCTGTCTTCAGCATGTGATATTATGGCAATAAAATTCGAAAGGCTTGTGTCAAGGCGCGTCGCGCTGTTCGTGTCGAGCGAGATAGACCTGGCAGGGCTAAAGATCACCGTTGAGAAATTCCTGCAGATTGCAATAATCGGAAGCATTGGCATTTTTATAGTTGTCACTTTCCTCATATACCTGCTCAAGATGGGTGCGCTTATCGCGTTTTTTGGAGGCATAGGCTCTGCAGCAGTGTATCTTCTAGTGCTCTACATGCTGCTTGAATACATGATAGACAAAAGGAAGACAAAAATGGAAATAGTGCTGCCTGATTATCTTCAGATCGTTTCGGCAAACCTGAGGAGCGGAATCGCGCTTGACAGGGCAATGCTTCTTGCTGCAAGGCCTGAATTTGAACCTATCACAACAGACATAAAGATAACGAGCAGGAGTGTATTCGGTGGAGAAAATTTTGAAGACGCGCTGAGAAAACTTGGCACACGCTACAGATCGTATCAGCTTAGCCACGCAATAAGGATGATGATAGAAGCGATGAGATTCGGAGGAGCGATGGCCGACCTCATAGAGCAGATATCAAAGGACATGAGAAACCAGCAGATGATCCAGAAGGAGGTTTCAGGACAGCTTTTCATGTACAGCATCTTTATTGCATTTGCCGGCCTTGTAGCGGCGCCGGTGCTTTATGGACTCACTAGCCAGATGATTATTGTCACAGATACTGTGTGGAAGGGAATATTGGCAAGCAACCCTGGCGGACTGCCCACTACCGGTTTGTCTTTCCTGAAGCCCAGCCCGCCAAAAATAAGCCCGCAAGTTTATCATGACTTTTCAATAGCAGCCATAGTAATAATAACCGCTTTCGCCGCGCTGATAATGAGCGCAATTATGTCAGGGTCTGTGATTAAAGGAATGAAATACCTTCCAGTATTCATTGTTGTGGGCTTGGTAATATTCATAATAATGCATTCCGTAATCGGTGCACTGTTTGCAAGCATAGGCACTGGAGCATGACAAACACGAGCATAGCAACTTGTAATTAACATTGTGCAGTAATACTTGCTTGCCACCATTTAGGGCTACACAATATATTATCTAGTATGTACTTTTTAACGATAATGTTTGGTCTCTTATCCATCGTGTTGTAGTGAATAATTGTAATATGTATTTTTATAATAACTAAAAGAGTATAAGTGCATTGCTTTATAACTCAGAGCATTAAAGCAATATTACGACGTACACGTTTGAACATACTAGGGAAGGTCATTTACCTTGTTGCATTCTGAAGGCCAAGTGCTGTTGTCTCATTCTCTGTTGCTGTATAATTTGACCAGAGAGTAAGGTTTCCAAGATAGAGGCTTTCCTCTGGGAGCTTGCCGCATGAAGTTGCATTCATGCAGTTTATCCCCTCCACTTGGTTGGGCAGGGAATAGTATGTGCCCCAAAGTAGCGAATCCCCACTGTAATTATATAAGCCAGAGTATGAAACATTATAGGAAATGCCATTATTGCCATTGCCGCTATAATCATTTGCATTTCCTGCCAAAGGCCACCAGCCTATCAATGAGGAATTTGTCTCTGGTAGTCCATTAATTCCCCTAATATAAAGATTGTATAGCTGTTCTGGATTAAGTGCTGTATTATATATCTGAACATTTCCAATGCTCCCAAAAAATTGGTTGCCACTATTCCCATATGCTGTTGTATCTCCAATTTGAAAATTGCCAGAAGTGGCCCCTGATAACGAGGTTACCTTGCTCCAAATAAGCCTACCGTTGAGATAAACCCTATAGCCACTTCCATTATATACACCAGCAATGAAACTCCAACCATCCATGGGTACGCTAGCTCCAGTATTTAGCCAGCCGCTAGTTCCATAACCATTTATGTATATATAATTTGTATTAGCAACGGATAGCTCGATTGTCCCTGAATCCCCAGCGCTTGTGGCAAGAACTCTTGAATAACTTTCTGGATATGTTGGATAAAACCATGCTGTGTATGTAAACATCGGATAACTTAATGGAGTTACTGATGGTACATTTATAAAAGTTCTAGGTGCTGTTGCACCATTAGCATTTAAATTTGCGACTTCTTTGTGCAAAATATTAAAAGATACGATCCCATATTGTGATCGCTCAAACGTGCTGTTTGCCCAATCCATGTAAGGAGGCGCATATGGTGAAGGGTAATAGTAGCCTTCCTGCATTGCTTCTTTTATTGGTGCTATGCTTAGCAGCGATTTGCTTGGGCCCTGCAGCAGCACTTTTGTGCCGTTTGTTATGTAATTGAATATGCTTTGGGGGTACACCAAATACGGCTTTGCTGGCGGCGTGGAATTTAATGTAGAGGTAACAAGGCCGCTCATATTGCACAGGTTGCTATTTATATCGTTTGCGTTAGGCATTGCAAGTATGAAATATGGATTTTGGAATTGGCTAGGTACACTGCTGCACGTTGGGCCGTTGTTCAGCACAATCGTGCCATAAACGAATGCAGTGCTCATTGTATTAGCAGAAGAAGCATGCATTCCACCTATGAGCAAAGCACTGGGCAATTTTCGCGCTGCTTTTATGATTTTAGGACTTGCTGCTTCCGCACTATACAAGTCAGGCGTGCCATTAAGCGGTATTGTTATAGTCACGTTTATTGGGTATGTAAATATGCCATAAACGGAATTTGTTGTGAGCAAGCCCGTATAGGTGGCACTTATGTTGAAAGGGCCTCTCTGGAACACAAAAATTGAAGTGTTTGTAAATGAGGAAGAAAAGCCCTCTATTGCAGCTTCTTCATTGACAGAATTTTCATATGATGCTATGGTTCCATTCATGTAGTTGCTCATATTTGTTCCATATATGGTGCCGTTGTACATCAATGACTCTATTGCATATCCTGTGTTGTTTATAAAGTGCCAGTGCCTTAGAGATGGTGTTTCTTCGTATGTTGCAAGCGCATATATGGCGTTGCGCAGGCTATTTTCCAGGTATCCTGGCATTGCACTTTCCACAGATATAGAGAAAGCTTTGGTTGTAGAAGATATACTTGACTGTACTGCAAGAGTGTTGAATTCTATGTTCAGTATTGTGTATAACATAAGCTCCCCAACCATCAATATAAGCAAGACTATAGTTACAAGCGTTAGAAGTATGCCCTTTCTTGTATGCAATAACTTATTTTTTAGCGCCATACTATCACACTCACGTTGTAAACGTGGCTTGTTCCGTTTACGTTTATACTTAACGGCATTGATGCCTTGCTTATTAGATAAGCGTTAGAAAGCGTTGGCGGCAATGGTCCAACACTTGATGCAACGCTTTTTGCTACCGAAACTCCATAACTACCACTGTAATCATTAAAGCTATCAGTAAGGGGCCACCACCCACTTAGGTTCTGGTAGCCTATCGGCGTGCCGAATATACCTTCCTTGTATATACTCATTATCTGCTGGGGCTTTAGAGCCGTATTGTAAAGCTGCACATTTGCAATCTGGCCGTTGAACTGGTTGCCGTCGCATTGCATGTATTGCGCGCCTATCGATATGTGGTAGTTGCCTGAATATGAATTTGTGTTTGAGTCCGTTACATTGTTGCCATCAAACTGCCAATAATAATTTGGATATGAGACCGATACCGCGACAAAATGCCACTGGTTGTTGAACACACTAGAGGGGCTCATGCCTTTGACATAGCCTTCTGTATCCGCGCTTGTGCACCTGTGTAGCACCAGACCAGTACCGCTGCTTAGGAATCCAAGCGCCTGGTAGCTTTCCATAGAGAAAAACGGTATGGTCCAGCTGTTTGCAGTGCTAGGATTTGGATAAGGTTTAACCCACATTGTCACGGTAAAATTGTAGTTTGTTCCTCCTATGTGGTGGCTTGTCCCGAATATATAGCTTGTAGATGAAAAGCCCGAAGATGAATAGCTACCATTGAAAGTTGCCATATTAAGAGATGGCCCGTATGTGTTGTTTATGTATATTCCAATGTTTTGTGAAGGGTATATTGTGTGCAGTATGTTGTTTGCAAGTTCTCCTTGCCCATTCAAGTACATCTGCACAATCGCATCAAGCATGCTTTCATATGGCTTGATGTGCACGCTTCCAAGCGCATAAATCATTGTTCCACTTGCAATATATGCATTTCCATATGCCAGTGCAATGTTGGCATAAGTAGATTCGCTCTGCGTTGGTAGTGTAGTATTCCAAAGCATTGCGCCTGTTGAAATATTGTACGCTTGGTATATGTAGCCGTTGATAAGCGTGTATATGTTGCCTTGTGCGGTGGAAGGCGTTGTATACTGGTTTTGAGCTACTGTAGGCTGCGAGAATATCATGGCACCTGATGAATTAAACACCTGTATGCTGCTTGAAGTTTCCGCGTATATGTTGCTGCCATCGTAGGAGAGTCCGAGCACTTGGGCGCTCAAGCTATAGCTTGATACTACTGTACCGCTTGCAGATATTGCATAAAGACTGCTGCCGCTGCCTACTATTATTGTATTGTTTGCTATCATAGGTGCTGTGCTCGGCGATGTACTTAATGGTAATTTCCATAGCTGCACAAGACTGCTTCCTGCCAGTGCATACGCATAAATATAGTTCTGCACCCCAGAGCCCGTCCCTGTGACTAGAAACTCGCCATCAAAATACACAGGTGCTGAGGCTTCAAGAGGTGATGTGACTGCGACAGTATTTGAAGCCATTATGCTGCCATTATAAGGATTTGCCAGGTAAATCCCTGTACCCGCTCCAAATGCTATATAGCCATCTTCAATTTCTATTGGAGTGTCAACTGAGACGCCTATGTTGTGGCTCCACAACTTCGTGCCATTGTATATGCTTGCCCCAGCAATGAAACCGCTTGCATTTGCAAGGATAATCTCGTTGTTGTAAAGGGCAGGCACACCATCAATAGTGCTTCCTCCATTTATAGTGTACAAGAGCCTGCCGTTGGTTCCATTAAGCGCGAATATATAACTGCCTGCAGGGCCGAAAACCATGCCTCTTCCTGCTATCACAGATTGGATTACAGCGTTGCTTGTGTTGAATGCAAATATAGTATAAGCATTTTTTGGCCCTTTGGCGCTATGAGATGCAATGCTCTGGTTGCCTCCAAATTGTGGCCAAGTGGCAGTTGCTTCGCTACCCATTGAAACATTGTTCACGATGCTCAAAGAGTACAAATCGCTTGCTTTCATGCTTATAAGGTTTTCAAGAATGCTTGATGCCTCAGAAGTCGGTATTGAATATGCTGTATTTACTGTGGAGTGCACATAAAGCAAAATTGATATGCCAGCCACTGCAACTATAAGCGCGAATATTGCATCAAGTGTAAATATGAATCCTTTTAGATTTTTCATTGAATCACTCCAAACCCAGCGACGTATTGGTCCATAAATCTATCGTAACCTGCACTGGAGTACCGTCAAGAATGCTGCTCCTTTTCTCTACGTATACGGTAAGCGCATGCCCTGTCGCGGGGTTTGATCCTATCCCTATATTTATGTTGGCGCCTGAATTTTCTGTGCTGTTTATCCTTATATAATAATCAAATCCTATGCCAAGGGCTTGCTTTGTGGCTTGATAGTTGTTGCTTGCCATTGACATTAGGGCATACAGCCTGGCTGAAGATATGCCATTGCCATTTCCCTCTCCTATGCCAACGCTCGTATCGTTCCATGTGTTCACATTTGTAGTATTTATTATGCTGTACCAGTTTGGTGGGTTTCCTTGCGACATTAGCGTATCTGCAAGCGATTCAGCTTGCAGCTGCATTATCGTGGCACTATCCCCATAAGCAAGTGCAAGCTGGTTGTTTATATTATACCAAGTAAATGCGAGTATTGTAATGGCTATGCTAAATATTACCACCGCGAATATCACGTCAAAGCTCCAAAATTGCGCTTTCATATTCTATCCCAATGAAATATTTAACTTGTCAAATGGAGGCAAACCCTGCTGGTAAAGTGCCTCTATCTCTGCAGGGGTCAATGCAGCATTGTAAATTTGAACATCCTCTATGCTTCCATTGAATAGCCTTCCAGGGCAATCTGTTGAGCCTATTGCAAAGTTATAAGGGCATGCGCCTGCATTTGCCTGGAGGCTTGGCAGATTTGGTAGCGTGCCGTTTATCCACTGGCCATTTGCGTTCAACGAAACTGATTGCTTGTTCAATACCACAGCTACAAAGTTCCATGCGTTGTAAACAATTTTTGGTCCTGAATTCGGGACAAAGTCATTGCACCACGTAGCCATGCTCAGATGGCCGCTGCTGCCCTGCAGACTTAAAAGCAAACCTTTGCCCGTGCACGCTTCCCCGTCTATCCTTACAATTCCTGCATATGTGGAGTCACCTTGTAATGGCTTCGGATAAATCCATGCAACTATCGTTGCTACGTTGGTGCCATTCGGAAGCGGCGATTTCGTAGAAGCAATCCAAGATGTTTGTGCAGGATTAAAATAAGTTGCTTCTTGATTTGAATGGCCAGTGAAATATGTATTTTTATAAGCTACTCCTTGTGCAAGGCCATCATTGCCGCTTGATGAATAGTCATTTGCATTTCCTGCCAAAGGCCACCAACCTATCAAACCTGCCTGGCTTATTGGAGTTGCAGTTATACCCAGTTTGTATTCCTGCAGTATCTGCTGTGGAGTTAGCGCAGTATTGTATACCTGCACATTGCTGATGAGGCCATTGAAGGTGCTCATTCCTAGATATGCACCCCCTATATTAAAACCGTTTACAAAAGTGGCTATGGTGCCGTTGCCGGCGCCTGTTGCCACAAGCGTACCATTAATGTAAATGCTTAGCGTGTTCTTATTTCCATTCCATACTCCAGTAACAAGATACCAAGTATTTGGTTTTATTATGCCACCAGCCGGTTGGTTTTGGAAAGAGTTTGCTTGGTTGCTCCATCTTATTACAGCATTTCCGCTTGCAGCAGTTACTCCAATGTCAAGAGTCTCTTTTGTGTTCTGATTGCCGTACAATTCAGCTATGTTCTGCCAATAGCTGCCAGTGCCTGTGTTGTTAATCCATGCAGAGATTGTAAGGTTTGAAGTGCCAAACAAAAGATTACCAGTTATCGCACTTGCACCATTATTAAATTGCGCGCTTGTTACTGCAATCACGTCAAGTGGTTTTGGCACCCAGTTGACATTGGAGCCTGATCCTGTTGCACCATAGCCGCTCAAATCATAGAACGTGCTGCCATAACCAGTATCAAGGGGCCACCACCCTACCAGGTTTGCAGCCATTGTGGAATTGCCATTGAATGCAGTTATAGTCAAATTGGTAGCACCTACTACAACCTGATTTGCGGTAATATACTCACTCAATGCTCCGGTGCTGTTTGTATTATTGGCTATAAAGCTGCTTGTTGTACCAACCGTTCCCTTGCCAGTAACAAATCCAACTGGTACATATGAAGAGTTGCTTCCTGCGCCATTTATCGCTTTTGCTTCGAACTGCATGACGCTTCCATACAGCATGCCAGAGCCGATGCCATTATTGCCATTGCCGCTATAATCGTTTAAATTGCCGTTAAGCGGCCACCATGATATTATGGTATTAGACACAGGTGCTCCGGCAATGCCTTCCTTATAAAGTTCCATTATCTGCTGCGGAGTTAGCGCAGATGAATATGCTTGCACATCTGCTATCATACTATTATAATAGTTATTCATACCTCCTGGCTTAGCCCCGCTTATATAGGTTGTCCAGTAATCAGTAGATCCAAATGATGAATACCGCCCAGATCCGCTCCTTACCTCTACACCGTCAACGTAAAATGTTTCAGTTCCTGCACCTGAGGGATTGTATGTTATGGCAAGCATGTGCCATCCGGGATGTTGTATTGGGTAGCTAATTGGGTTGTTGGAATTTGCACCCCATATCAAGCCAAATACAACAAGGCCTTTCTCACTAATAAAAGGCTTGTTCCATCCGCTTCCTGGTGGTGTATTTGTCACTCCAAAGATAGGGCCATTCGCGTTTGGTGTTATGTAAGCCCATGCAACAGCAGTGACTTGGTGGTTTCCGCCAAAATATGAGGTAAGGCTGCCATACGCGTAGTTGGTGCCGTCGAAGCTGCCTACTTTCTGGTTTGCGAGCGCTTGAACGTTTATATTTTCTGTCAGGCTTAAGGTGCTTTGTGGCTTCTCGTCTATGTAAATGCTGCCGTGTGAATTTGCAACTGTTATGAAACCCTTGTATATCGGAACCTGGTAAACAGCTACCCCATTTCCCTGCTGTGCCAGCGTGCCGTTAACAACAAGGTCCCTTCCTCCGCTAAATCCGTAGGTGGTTATATTCTGGGTTCCTATGTGCATGTATCCTATTACAACGCCAGAGCTTGAGATCGATATATTATAGGGTATGCCCCCTATTGCGCCAAGGACAGGCACAGAAGCATAATAACCGCTTCCAGAGTTCATTGCTTGGTCTATATAATACACTATGTTCTGCACCTGAAGCTGCAATTCCGAATATTCCTGCTGGCTAAGGGTAGTTGCACGCTGTGAAGCAACAAGCGCAAAAAGTATTACAAATATCACCAGCACGAAAGAATAAACTATAAGGAACTCAAGCGCTATCTGTGCCTTGCCTGTGCTTTTAGCCATCAAATCAATAATATATAACAAAAAAGAAATTAATAGGTAGTGTTGGCATGCCAAAGCAATGCGGAAACATACTTTTAATTTATTTTGCATGTTTTATAGAAAGGTTTAAATATCTTGTTAAGAAAATATTTTGACCGCATTTTGATAGGGGTAAGGTCACTGAGGATTTAATGTCTAACGACTACGAACATCTAGATTTAGTACTGCTTCCGGGAGAGCACGTAATATACAAGGCAAAGAGGGGCATAGCGAAGCTCAATTTGGCATCGTGGCTCATAACAACAAACAAGAGGCTGATAGTAGCCAACAAGCGCCTCTTTGCAAGCACCTATAATTCAATATTCTACAGCAACATTAGCATGGTCTCAATGAGAAAAGGCATTCTGGGCTCAAAGATTATACTGGCGCTCAGCGATGGCAAGTCCAAACTTTCATCGGTGCGCTTTGTAAAGAAACTGCAGGCTTTGTCGCTGTTCAGCATATTGAGCAACCAGGTAAGCACGAAAACAGACATGCAGCTTTATCAAACCAATCTTAATGATTTGCAGCAGCGCAAAAGCATGGCAAGCGAGAACTTTGTTGTAGAAAGCATCGATGCTGGCAATGCAATGTTTGCTGAAATGCTTAAGCGCGTTGAGCTCAATGCAGAAAGCAGGAAATCCCCAGTGCTTAAAAGCATAATGAGGAAAGAAGGCATGGATGCAGAAGAAAAGGCGATGCATGCTAGAATAAACAGCAATAACAGCATTCCAGCAAGCCAAGATGCCAACTTCAAAGGCCTTAAAACCTTCAGCCATGTGGTAGAAGCGCCAACCCACGAGGTTTTCCTTAAAGGTAGTAATGTTTTTGTATATAACACAAATATCAATGAGTCCAATCTAGTCAGGCACGACAATTCAATAATAACCCATGCTTCGGTGTCAAAATCTGAAGCGCATGAAGATACCGTGCCTTTTGCATTGAAAGGCAAGCTTGATCCGGACCATGACATGATCATATTCAAGCATCGCCGTGTTGGCAAGCAGCTGAGCTTTGGATCTGGTACCAAAGACACAATGTAAATGAGAGCTTTTAATATTTGCATGCAGAATCAATAATGATGGAACTTTCTTATCTTGATGGCAAGGTGCCGCGCGAGATTGTGGAATCCTTGTCAAAGAGGGGCATATATTCATTCACGCCGCCTCAGGAGTTGGCAATAAGAAACGGCCTTCTCGAAGGCAAAAACATGCTCATAGCAAGTCCTACGGCAAGTGGCAAGACTCTTATTGCAGAGCTCGCCTGCGCCAATTCCATAATAGGCAAAGGTATGAAATCCATATACATAGCGCCATTGCGCGCCCTTGCGACCGAAAAGTACGAGGAGTTCAAGACTAGTTATCCCTATATAAAGACTGCAATATCAATAGGTGATCTTGACTCTAGCGATCCATGGCTCTCTGATTACGACATGATGTTCTTCTCAACCGAGAAGTTTGACAGCCTGCTACGCCATGGCATAAACTGGCTTGGCAGCGTTGGCTGCATAGTCTTTGACGAGGTGCACATGATAGGAGATTCTTCAAGAGGCCCCACTCTTGAGCTGCTTATAACAAAGCTTTTCAGCACGTCAAGAGCCCAGCTTATAGCATTGAGCGCTACAATGGGCAATGCAGAAGAGCTTGCAAAGTGGCTGAAGGCAAAACTTATAACAAGCGATTATCGCCCTGTAAAGCTGCTCAAGGGTGTTGTATATGGAAAAAAGGCTTACTACGTCAAAGAAAATAATTACGAAGAGTCGGAGCTTGAAGGCACGAGCAGCATACCAGAAATAAGAGTGGTGCAGGATACCCTACTCAAGGGCAAGCAAGCAATAATATTCTATTCGACAAAGAGGAATGCTGAGTCTGGGGCACACAGGATTGCGCAGTATGTAGAAGAGAAGCTTGCAAATGAAGAGAAGGCACAGCTTGCCGAAATAAGCGGCAAGGTGCTTAACGTGCTTCAGAGGCCCACAGAGCAGTGCACAAAGCTGGCTTCGCTTGTGGGCAAAGGTGTTGCATTTCATCATGCAGGCTTGCTGAACCAGCAGCGCTCCTATATAGAGAATGCGTTCAAGAGCAACCTTGTCAAGGTCATATGTGCCACGCCTACGTTAGCCCTTGGCGTAAACCTGCCAGCTCACACTGTTGTTGTCAGGGATATAACCAGGTATGAAAACGGGATTAGCGAAAGGCTTAGCGCCAATGAGGTAATGCAGCTTTTTGGCAGGGCTGGAAGGCCAAAATACGATACAGAAGGTAGGGCATTGCTAATAGCTGGCACGAAGGAGCGCATGGAGGAGCTTTCAAAGCATTATATAAATGCAGAGCCAGAACCAATTGAGTCTGCGCTTGGAATCGCGCCAATACTTCGAGCTCACATTCTTTCCTTCATAGCGGAATACTTCCTCAACGACAAAGACAGCATGCTCAAGTTTATGCTAAAAACCTTGTATGGCATGCAGTTTGGGAGCGAGAGGCATATTGCATATATGGTAGACAGCATAATAGACGATCTGCTCGGATGGGGTTTTATAAAGGAGCACGCAGGTGCATACGAAGCAACAAAGCTGGGGAAAAGGGTAAGCGAGCTTTACATAGATCCATTGTCAGCCAAAACAATGATGGACTACATGCCAATGGCTAACGACAGCATAGGCATACTATTTATGCTTACAAACACAATAGAAATGAAGCCTTATGTGAAGGTTACTGAGGAGGCTGAAGCTGAATATGTCATGCACATGCACCGACACAAGATAAGCCGCGAGGCGTTAGATATGCTAGATCCTATAGGAGCATTTAGCACAGCAATGATGCTCAACGATTGGGTAGATGAAACGAAAGAGCAGGATATAGTAAGCAAGTACTCAACAACTCCTGGCGCGCTCTACAGCAAGATAACAAATGCGGATTGGCTTGTCTATTCAGCAATAGAAATAGCACGAATATTGCATCAGCCTGCAAACAAGCTGATAGACATGAGGGTAAGGCTCAGATACGGAATTAAGGAGGAGCTCATGGATCTTGTTAGGCTAAATCAGGTTGGAAGGGTGCGTGCAAGGCTCCTTTTCAACAATGGCATAAGGAGCGTAAAAGATGTAAGGGAAAATACAGAAAAGGTGAAGGCTCTGCTAGGAAAAGAGACTGCTGAGATGATATTTAGGGAAAATGGTATAGAGTTCCGTTAATTGGCAAGCCTGCGCAACTTTTAAATCCTTTCATTTAATATAGAGCTACTACCAAATCTTGGGGTGCTTAAATTGTACATATCCGGATCAGTCATAAGAAAGATGCTCAAGGATGCTGGCGCGCAGAGGTCAAGCACCGAAGCCGTTGAGGCAATGCAAAGCTATGTAAACAAAGTTGCTTTCGATGTTGCTCAGAAGGCAGTGAGATTATCAAGGCACGCAAAGCGGAAGACTGTTGATGCATCAGACGTAAAGCTTGCAATAGTACAGTAAGGGCGATTGCAAAACAACAAAAAAGATTGTTGCAAATTTTAAAAAGAGTAACCTTTTTATATAGCCTTAATCGTTTCTTATATTGGCGGAGCCGTGTGCTCAAGGTCTGACCCACCCAGGCACCCAATCCGCCATTGTGATAAAAATATAAAATGGTGTTCCTATGAAGATTAATTTTTTGAACCGAAAAAGGTATGTTTCCAGCGATGATGAAACAAGGCCCGTAAAGTTTGTGCCTCTTGGCAATAACGTATGGCAGGTTGTTTATGCTGACAAGTGAAGCCTATTCCTATCTATTTATTGTAGTTCCTTGACTAAATTATCTAAATCCTAAAATTTCTAAATTCTTCTAACAATAACGTGCAAAGAAAAATCAGATAACTGGTTTTTAAAGGGGCAGGCCAAAAAGCCTGAATATTACCATTGTGCCGACAGCTGGTAATCCAAACAATGCGGCAGAGGCAATAACCGGTGTACTGATTGGTATGCCGAGCGCAAATGTATAATCAAGGACATATATCGCAATTATGCCTAGGATGCTGTTTGCAATTATGCCGAATATTATCCTGAGCAGCAGCTTTCCTATCTTGAAAACAATGTAAAGCACTATAGCTATGAGCGCTACAAGTATAATCTCGCTCACGAGCGCACTTCCAAATATCGCTGCCATCAATGACATATGTATGGAATAAATATAAATATTGGCTGCCAAAATGTAAAGCAGTGGCAGGCGGGCAGCTTACCGAAAGGAGGAAGCTCCCCTCATGCAGAGCGCGTATGGCCCAAGGCCTAATCCGGAACAGAAACGATACCGCTGCCCTGCAAAAGCTGTGACAACACGAGCGCAGGGGTGCGGGTGAAACGCGCCGGTGCACGCGCAGTGAGCATGCAAGGCTAAGCCGCTCAGACGAATGCTGCCTAAAACAAAAAGGGGGCTACGGCCTGCCACGCTGTAAAACAGGTATGAATTATGCCTCTAATAGACCCAAAAAGCATTAATGAGCTTCCACAAAAGGCTTTGCTTGTCTCAGATCTTGACGGTACTCTGGCGCCAAGCAAGCAACCAATAAGCGAAGAGATGGTTGCAGCACTGGCTAAATTGCTTGAACACATGAAAGTTGCAGTAATTGGAGGTGGTAGCTACAAGCAATTCGAGCAGCAGCTTTCCAGCAAGCTCAATAAAGGCAATTTGCATAATCTGTACCTATTTCCAATAAATGCCACTTCATTATTCGTCTATCGAGGCAACATATGGGTCAAGGAGTACGAGCTTTCAATGAGCAGCGAGGAGAAAGCCAAAATAGTGGATGCTTTGGGCAAGGTAGTCGCAATGTTCGACTTTGCAAGGCCCAAAAAGGTTTATGGGAGCCAAATAGAGGACAGAAATACCCAGATAACATTTTCTGCACTTGGCCAGGATGCTCCCCTTGAGGAAAAGAAACTCTAGGATCCGGATCTTTCAAAGAGGCTGAAGATTAAAGCAGAATTGGACAAGATAATACCCCAATTCGAAGTGAAAATTGGCGGCACAACCTCAATAGACATAACAAGAAAAGGCATCGACAAGGCTTATGGCATTAAGAGGATTTCAGGCTACCTTAATATAAGCATAAGTCAAATGCTTTATGTGGGTGACGCCCTTTTTGAAGGTGGCAACGACCATGCAGCACTTGATACTGGCATCGATTGCATAATGGTGGCGGATCCAAGCCAGACTATTGTTATAATAAAAAGGCTTTACGAATCCTTCAAGCACCTGTAGCAATAATGTATTGGTATTGAAAACATGTATGGATTTTAATAAAGCAATGCAGACAGATATGTATTTGTAGCCATTTGCAAGCAATCCTGGCATAGAAAGGTTTAAATATCTAATTGTCAGTAATATACTTAACTTATTTTAGAAAGATTTAAAAGCTTTGTTATAGAGTTTTCGACTGTTAAATGCTTAGACTGTTCAAGTGGTTCAAATGGATAAGAAAAACAAGAGCAAAAAAACGCAAAATAAGCAGGTAAGCAATGCAGCTTCGCATGGCGAAAGCGAAGCAAAAGAAGGAAAGTCAGAAGTAAAAAAGCTTGTATTGAATGACAATAAAATAAGCATAGAGGATTCTTCAGAAAAGCGCAGCAGGGGCAGGCCGAAGCATACATTTAGCGAAGATGAAGAGCATGTTGAGCACGAGCATAGCATGAGCATCAGCGAGCCAGTGAAGAAGTGCCCAAGCTGCGGAAGCACCGATCTGGTGTATGACAGCGAGCGCGGTGAGCTTATATGCAACAACTGCGGCCTGGTGATAGAGGAAAATATGACAGATACCGGACCCGAATGGAGAGCATTCGATTCCGACCAGAGGAACGCAAGAGCAAGGACAGGTGCCCCGATAAAATACACGAAATCAAACAGGGGGCTCGTTACAGAAATAGACCTTTACAACAAGGACATAAGAGGAGTAAGGATACCTTCAAAAAGGCAGGCACAGCTCTACAGGATGCGCAAGTGGCACAAGAGAGCAAGCATAGCGAGCTCAAGTGAGAGGAACTACCTAATAGCGCTTCCAGAGCTTAATAGAGTCTCAAGCTACCTTGGGCTGCCAGAAAACATAAGGGAGAGCGCGGCACTGCTTTACAGGAAGTGCGTTCAAAACAACCTGATTAGGGGCAGGCCCATAGAAACAGTAGTCCAAGCTGTTATATATGCGGCTTGCAGGGAAGCAGGAATGCCAAGAACGCTTGACGAGATAGCTAGCATAGCCGGTTTGCCAAAGAAGGAGATAGGTAGGGCATACAGGGTAATATCACATGAGCTCGATCTCAAAATACCACTTACAGATCCTATAGCCTATGTACCTAGATATGTAAATGCGCTCAAGCTGAGCAGCGAAGCGCAGGAGAAGGCCATATCACTTCTCAAAGAAGCTATGAAGCGGGGTCTCATATCCGGCAGAAGTCCAACGGGCGTTAGTGCCGCAGCGGTGTACATTGCGGGTGCACTGGCAGGCGAAAGGCGCACCCAAAAGGAGGTTGCCGATGTGGCAGGCGTTACTGAAGTTACGATAAGGAACAGGTACAGGGAGCTCAAGGAGCAGCTGAACATAGATGTCAATCTGTGAGCGCATGCGCTTTAGAAGGCTTGCGGCAGCGCCTTTTCTTGTATTGGCGCTTGCCGTTTTTGTTTTTTTGCCTTTGGTTAGCAGTGGTCAGTATGCCAATTCCAGTATAAACAATCAGATAAACGCCACTGTGGCATATGTAAACATGGTAAACAAAAGCGCATACATAATATTCTACCCAAACCTTTCAGGCGCTTATTACTATATAAACAAAGCGAAGAACCTTTCTGCAAGCAATCCCAAAGAAGCAGAGGCGATGCTTGAAAAAGCCCATGATAGTGCAGCACAGCAGCTTTATGCAATATACAGATATAGGAGCGAAGCCGTTGCTGCACTAGCCTTGATTGCATTGATCCTTGCAATTATACTCTATTTATTTGCGAAGCCAATAAATCAGAAAACAACAAAGGCAAGGCGATGATTTTCGGTGCATTTAGCCAAATGCCTAAATTTTAGGTTTTTGTAGAATAAGCTTAAAAAGCTAATTTTAGATTTTATAAATGACCAGAGGTGTTTGGATGATGGGTGAAAGCATAGAGGAAGGAATAGAGTATGAACTGAGGGTGGATGCAAAGGGAGCCCACGGTGAAGGTATCGGCAGGATTGGCGAAATAACAGTGTTTGTCCAAAATGCGAAAACTCGCATTGGGAACAAGTACAAGGTGAAAATAACAAAGCTGCACAGGACTTTCGCTTACGCTGAGCTTAGCGATAATAGCGGTAAGTACGTAGGAAATGGCAGCCTGCTTGACCTGACAATTACGGCCTAGCAGGCAACACGTGCAAAAGAAAACCTTATATAATTATTGGTTAAATATTATATGATTCCTTTCTTTTGTGGCGACTAGAATTTGCTTTTGCTTGTGCTGAGCTTTGTATTTAGGGTGTATAGATGGATAAGATGGATTATTCTAAGATAATGAAAGGGACAACAACAATAGGTATGATATGCAGCGACGGCATAGTTATTGGAGCAGATACTCGTGCTACAATGGACACATTTATCGCTTCATCAGAGGCAAGGAAGGTATGGAAGATAAGTGATAATCTTGGCATGACAATTGCAGGGTCTGTTGGCGATGCGCAGGAAATAATAAGGATACTCAAGGCGCAGAGCGAGCTTTACAGGATGAACGAGGGCAGACCCATGTCACCAAAATCCGCGGCCTCATTACTTTCAATAATACTTCAAGAGAACAAGATGATGCCATTTTTTGTGCAGCTTATAGTTGCTGGCCTTGATGGAGATACTCCACAGCTTTACGATATGGACTTTTTCGGTGGGTATTCTGAAGATACGAAATTCACTGCGACCGGCTCTGGTTCGCTTACAGCACTTGGCTACCTAGAGGATATGTACAAAAAGGGCATAACAACAAAGGAAGCAATAAAAGGGGTGGCACGCGCCCTTGCGATAGCAATGCGCAGGGATTCTGCCACTGGCGACAACATGATAATTGCGACTATAACAAAGGAAGGCTATACAGAATACACAAGCAAGGATCTTGAGAAGATTCTTGCGGCAAAATAATTATTTTTTATTCCTGTCTTTAAATTTGGCTGATCTTTAAGCAGTGGTTCATTGGAGACAAAAAGCACTGATGCAAATAATAACGGCAAGGCAAAGCTCGAAGAGCTTTCTGAAAAGATACGTTCTATGTTGCCCGACAGCGTCAACTTCGTAAAGGTGGAATTTGAGGGGCCAGATATTGTAGTATATATGAAAAACCCCAAGCCGCTTTACGAGAATGATTCCATAATAAGGAACGCGGCATCTGCAATCAAGAAGAAGCTGATAATAAGGAGCGACAGCTCTTCGCTTATGGAGCCCGAAAAGGCCCTTGAAGTAATAAACTCGCTCATACCGAAAGAGGCTGTTGTGGCAAGCATAAAATTCGTGCCAGAATTCTCAGAAGTGTACATAGAGGCGCTAAAGCCAGGCCTAGTAATAGGAAAAGGTGGCTCAGTACTCAAATCTATAGCGGTCCAGACTAACTGGACGCCAAAGGTTTTGAGGACACCCACAATGAACAGCGAGACCATAAAAGGCTTGAGGCAGCTTCTTTTCAGCGAAGCAGATTTCAGGAAAAAGTTTCTGCTAAGCGTCGGCAAGAATGTGAACAAGGTAATAATGAAGAGCGAATGGCTCAAGGCAACCGCACTTGGTGGCTTTCGTGAGGTTGGCAGAAGCACGCTGCTTTTAGAAACTCCAAACTCTAAAGTGATAATAGATTGTGGCCTGAGCCCAGAGCCATCGATAAAAGGGCTTGACGCCAACAGCGATTCAGGTGTCAACAAAGCTTTTCCATACCTTGAGAATGCAAACATTTCCATAAACGAGCTCGATGCCGTAGTGCTTACACATGCACACATGGACCACCTTGGCTTCATACCCTACCTGTACAAGTTCGGCTACGAAGGGCCTGTATACTGCACACCTCCAACAAGGGATCTGGCAGCCTTGCTACTCAATGATTATGTAAAGTTGGTACAAAGAAACGGAGGCACCCCTCTTTACGATGAAAAAGACGTAAGGAAGATGCTTACGCATATGGTTACAAGGGATTATGACGAAGTAACGAACATAACGGACGAGCTAAAGCTTACCTATCATAATGCAGGGCACATACTTGGCAGCGCAATAGTGCACCTTCATGTCGGTGAAGGTCTTTACAACATAGTTCATACTGGAGACATGAAATATGGTTATACAAGGCTTTTTGATCCTGCCAGCACCAAATATCCTAGAATAGATTCGTTGTTTATAGAGAGCACATATGGCGGTGCAAACGACATAACCCAGAACAGGAACGACGCCGAAATAGAGCTCATGGACGTTATCAAAAGGACAATAGACAACAACGGCAAGGTGCTGATACCGCTTTTCGCAGTGGGTAGAAGCCAGGATGTACAGCTCATACTTGAGAACTACATAACAAGCAACCCTAAATACAAGATGGACGTTCCAGTATTCCTTGACGGCATGATACTTGAAGCAAGCGCGATACATACTGCTTATCCGGAATACCTTAAGGAAAGCCTGAAGAACAGGATACTCAATAACAGGTCGCCGTTCGAAAGCGAGATATTCGAAGTGATAAAAGGCGAGCGCTCAGAGATAAACGAGCGTGGCCCAGCAATCATACTGGCAAGCGGCGGAATGCTAAACGGCGGCGCTAGCCTTGATTACTTCCGTATGCTTGCCGAGGATCCGAAGAACACGATGATATTTGTTGGCTACAACAGTGCAAACTCCTTGGGCAGGCGTCTCCAGAATGGCCTCAAGGAAGTTCCTCTTCCTGATGAGGAGGGCAAGCTGCAGCCCGTAAAAGTAAACCTCAATATACAGACAGTGGAAGGCTTCTCGGGTCACAGCGACAGGCGCCAGCTCATGAGCTTTATGGAAAATCTAAGGCCAAGGCCAAAAAGCGTGTTTACAATGCATGGCGAAGAGCAGAAGTGCGAGGATCTTGCAAGGTCAATAAGCAGATCGTTCCACGTTGAAGCAAGGGCGCCAATGAACCTGGATTCGATAAGGCTGCGCTGAAAGCTATTCGTGCCAGTTCTATATGTAGTCGCATTGGGCATGCTAGCCAACAAGGAAGCTGCAAGCGATAATTAGTGCAGAGAATAGCTGTGATTAACTTCCTTTGTGTAGATTGGATATTTGCGAAAACAACATATTTGACATATTTTTAAAACATGCCAATGGAAAATGCTGTTTTCAAAACCTATAAATATTACCTAATTCATTATGAAATTAGTGATATTATGGTGAGTAAACAAGGAACTTATAATCCTACATGGGGCAGCTTTACTACTAAGGAGAACCAGCAAGGGAAGACATTTATTAAGGAAGTAGTGGAGGAGTTTAAAAACCTTAAATCAATGGCAGACAAACTGCATGATTTAGAAAATTTTTATAAAGCAGCCAAATCTAAAATGGAAAAACAGAAGAGTGGCATTGATTCTCAGTATGAAGAAGAAATCGAAAAGCTGAAAAAAGAGAATGATAAAAGAAATGAAGAAATCAAGGAGAAAGGAGAAGCAGAAAAGAAACACATAAAATCCGAGATTGATGATATAAAAGAGAAGTTGAGCAAGCTGCAAGACGAAAAAGAGGAAAAGGAAGCAAAAATTGCAGAAATTAATTCTAAAATAATGGGCTATGCAAAAGACCTATCAATTTATAGCCTTTTGTCGAGTTATTGGGTGGATAGCAGTACTGGCGCTATTACCAGTTTGAAAAATGGCTCCAAAGGTATGAATCTATCAGTTTATTCTTATCTGGAGCTCATAAATGAGGGCAAGGTGCCTGTTGAAAGCATCATCAATCTGGAAAAATCCATAAAAGAGTACAACTCTTCTATAAGCTTCTCAGACTTAAAGAAGAAATATGATGAAATAAACTTTCAATACAATGCCCAGAAGTATACGGCTGAGAGTCACGGTAACCTTTACAGCAAAAGCCCTCAGGACCTTATAAATGAAGCCATCGATCTTACTAATGGCAATATATCTAAACTCAATAGAGATGCGAATAATTTGCAGTTGGAATTGAAGGACCTTGATGTGAAACGTCCTGATCTAGAAGCACAAATAAAGAAATTGGAAGACAATCTAAAAGATCTGCCAGAGACAAAGGCGTTAACCCAGCAAATTGCGTTAGAACTTGAGGAAAAGAGAAAATCCATCGATTACAAATATAAAAATGAAATAAAATTGATAGATAGACAGCTTGAAGCCATAAATGGCGCAGAAACTGAAATATCCAATTTTATCAAAATGTTTGGCGGTAAAAACGAGGGTTTATTAAATAAAGAAATCGTAGAAAGTGCCGCAAAAGAAGCGCTTTCATTTTTCAATGATTCTTTTACCAAACTTTTGGAAAATGGCGACATAGAGAGTTTCAACAAGTATCATAAAGAAGCAGATGCGATTAGCAAAAATTCGTCTAAGGTGAAATTCGATTTTGCCTTAGACTTTCAGACCGCTTTGGAGCATTTTGAAAGATACCAAAAGCACATAAAGGATGTGAGTAGCCCTTACCACCGCGATACTGCTAAGGTAATCGTAAACGGGAAAACAGGGGATGAGGCATACAAAGCTTTAGTTAATGAAGATGCAAAAGAATTGGCAAAACTTAATGGCGTGGAAGCAGGATTAACCAAAGCGCTTTCTGGCCTTTTCTTGGCTGAGATAATTGCAGAAGTAAACAATACATTATACCTAAGCAAAGGTAACCTTGGAAGTGCGATTCAATTGGTGAAAGGGTTGAATGCGGAGAAGCTTGTCAAGATAGCTGAAAGTAATGGCTTGGTAGGCAATGCTCTTGGAGCCTCAAAGCAATCTCTTGCTGAGAAAGGTACTGGCACAAGCACATCTACAGGCAATGCGACAATCATGCATGAGACTCAAAAGCCCCAATTCAAGATAGATGGAAGCCAGCATGTAGATGAAAGGTGGATAGACGAAGCTAAGGCCTACTGGAACAAGCTCAAGAGTGATGCAAATATTAGCAATGTCAGCATAGACAATGGCCTTAAAGAACTTGAAAAGAACAAAAGCACAGCTACATTGGCGAATGCTTTCAAAGTGTGGAATGAAATAAACAAGATGTGGCTCCAGAGCCAGAATGTGCTCGACAAAAGCGAAGCCGAAGCATTTCTGAAGCGTTCAGAGAACGCAACAATAGAAGAGCTTGAAGTAGTATGGCGCGAGGAGCTGACCTCTTTTGCAAAGCACAAGCAATCAGAATTGAATTATTCTGATTCAGAACTAAGCAAAATGGAAGCTGAATTATACATAAAAGACGGCACATTCTGGCCAGATGCATACCTTGACATGCTCGAGAGGCTAAAGAAGTTTGAAGAGGAACAGAAGAAAAAGATAACCCCGCCAAGCACACCTTCAGCAGCGTCAACCAGCGGCACTAGCAGCCCCCAGATAACGCAGACTAGCAGCATCTCACAGGATATAACACAGCCACCGCCGCCGCCAATGGCATAAATCAATTCTTTATCTTTCCTTAAGTGGTGCGGGGTGAATCCCGCATTCCTTTTTTAATACTTAAAAGAATTCCCTCAACTTCGTTGAAGGTTGGGAGGATGTCAGTATGATTATTATTCTTCTTTTCTCATTACCCCACGTATGTCCCTTGTAAGCTTTACTATCTCTTCTATCTCAAGCTTTTCTTCATTGGTTAAGCCCTCCTGCTTCCTTATGAGACTTTCCTCTATTGCCTGGAGCAGCTTTGCCCATTCCTCCGTCTCGTCCTTCATAAACTCTATTACCTCCTTGTCTGTCGCAAAAAGATTAAGCAGTTTGAGCAGCTTTTCTTTGTCCTCTATGTCCTCTTTGGAATTGAGCCTTTCTGTTATATGGTCTCTAAGTTCCCTAATGTCGTAAAAGCTTATCTCATTATTTTTCTTAGAGACTTCGCTAGCTTCCTTTGATATAAAAAGTACTGCTTTGTGCAGTTTACTTATCAAGGTGCTTATTGAAAAGGATTTCAACTCTTGTTCGAGCATTTAATCATATATATAGGTAGCATCAGGTATAAATTTTTAAGCATAAGCGCAGTTCAAAATCATGCGTTAATATTAAACTGCTACCTTCTTTTAAAGTTTGCCTCTGTATAGTTCCTCTGCAGAGTTTGTATAATTCAAATGAAAATGGGCCTGGAGAGATTTGAACTCTCGACCTCCCGATTTCTGCGCACTTAACGAATTTGAATGCGCAAGCCATATCAGTCGGGCGCTCCAACCAGGCTAAGCTACAAGCCCATTAAAGCAGCACTTCCTCAACTTCGCCACGCGGCTCCTTTTCTCTAAATATTTGGGTCTCAAATTTATAAAGCTTAACATCCTCCCTTTTCCAATAGCTTCGCGGCAAGCCCGCTTTTTCGCATACCTCTTCAAGGAACTGCTCCTTCGTCCAGCCCTGCTCCACCGGCACTATTGGCAGCAGAAGGCCACTGTAGAAACCATATTCTATAATAAGGCCATCTCTCCCGACAACAATGCTACCTAGCCTCTTCTTCTGACTTTTTGGAAGCTCTTCAGGGTCTGAGAGTATGCTTACCTCTATTATTACCTGGTCTAGCTCGTTTTTTGACAATGGCATAAATCTTGGATCGTCAAATGCTGCGGAGAGCGCAGCTTCAACAAGCAGCTTGCTCGTTTCCTGCGATGCCCGTGGGAAGCCAATGCAGCCGCGCAGAGACATTGTTGGATAATGTTCTATGGTAACAAATACCCCATGCTTGCCTTTTATGTGGCTTATGCTATCCTCTACAATGTTCTTTTGAAAGTGTGGATTCATTATATTGAGCTCTATTGCATTTCTTGCCGCTTTCACAAGCGCTCTCCCCTCTTCAAGGCCATAATTGAGCATGCTACCACTGTTATCAATATGAAAATGCATTTATTATAGGTTTTCACTCAAATATTAATACCTTCTTTTGCATTTATATACGGCATAATAGTAAATCCTATTGCCTGCAAATGGTTCCAATGGCCGAAGACAATATAATAAAGAAGCTTGCATTTCATCTTGCAAAAAAGCACCTTGCAGGTTTTACTACCAGCTCGGCTCTCGATGCGGTGCGCAGCCTCAATGGAAGCGGCATGCTTTCTACGATAACATTCCTGAACGAGCATACTACAGACCAGCTGAAGGCGCGCTATAATACCACCGCATACATACAGCTTGCAAGGGAACTTTACAGGCTTCATCTCAATGCTGACATATCGGTTAGACCTGGCCAAGTAGGATACAATATCAGCACAGACGAAGCACTTAGGAACCTTGGCAAGATACTGGATTCAATAAAGGAAGGAAATGGTACTTTATGGCTCGAAAACGGCAATATAGATGGCGTTTCATTTAAGATATACTCAAAGCTGAAGCACACTTACAGCAACATAGGCGTCGAGATAAGGCCGGAAGAGATAGACATGCTCAGAGCTGGCGACAAGGTAGCGATAAGATTTACTTCAATAAAGAGCATTGTGGAAAAGCCCAATGTTAAGAATATCGTCAAGACCTATTCTGAATACATAAATAGGATGGTATCAAAGCGCGTTTTTGTTAAAATAATAGAAAAAAACCACAAGGTGGTAGAAAAGCTTGCAGCATTGCCCCAATGCAAAAGTAATTTAATATTTGAACTTCCATTAGGCTATGAAAGGAAGGTGAATCTGGCTGGCAAAAAGGTGCAAAATGTGAGCGTTTATGTGCCTTATGGGAAGGATTGGGTTCCATATATAATAAGCACAATTGCGGAGGGCAAGGTGAAAAGGGTCGCATCAGCCCTTTTGAACGGGGAGAGCAAAGAAGGTAAAGAAAATGCCAGAAAAAAATAAATTGCAAGACATCGATGTGCCTGAGAAAGTTCTCATTACAGGTGCAACTAGTCCTATCGGGATAAGCCTTGCAAGGAAACTCGTGGCAATGGGCAGCGAAGTTCGAGTGCTGGTTACCTCAGGGCCTGAATATGGTGGCGAGTGGGGCAAGCTGCCCGCAGGAGTCGTGCCTTTCGTGGGAGATTTCACCCTCAAGAACCCAAGCGATATGGATGTGCTTATTGATGCTTGCAGAGATGTAGATGTTTTATACCATCTTGGCAGCGCGAATTACAACTACCAGTACAAGTACAAGATTCTCATAGATACAAATGTTATCGGCACCGAGAACATGGTTTCAGCATATGTTAACGCAAACAAAGCTTCGCAGAAGCCCTTGCATGTCGTATTCAGCAGTACGACAAGCGTATATGGCTACAAGCGCCCTGGCGAAGTGCTTACCGAGGAATCCACTACATCCCCAACAAAGGGCTATGCCGAAAGCAAGCTTATGGCAGAACGAGTCATAGATGCTTTCGCCACAGCCAACAGAACTCTTTCATATACTATATTAAGGATGAGCAGGCTATATGGCTTGGGCTATGAAGCTCCTTTCTTTAAGGTTTTCAGGCTTATAGAGGAAGGCAAAGCCATGTACATTGGTGGTGGCAGAAATCACATCACATTGCTGCACATGGATGATGCAGTAAATGCGCTTCTGGCATCATTGAACAATCCAGCCAAAACAAATAGGATATACAATGTCTCTGACGGGGTTCCATATACGCTGAGGGAGCTACTAGATATGGCTTCTGAAATGCTAGGTGTTGAGCGACCTAAAAAAGCTGTAAGCACTATTGTCGCAAAGTTTTTGACTTCGCGCGCGCATAACCTCAAATATGATGAATTTGAATTCCTAACAAGCGACCGCACAATAAGCATAGACAAGATTCACAAAGAGCTCGGCTTCTGGCCTTCGGTGAGTATAGAAGAAGGCGCAAAAGAGCTCGTTGATGCTTTTCTCAAGCAAAAAAGTTGATACGATGAAAGGCGGAAAGGTTGAATTATACATACACGAGACGCTCGAGTCAAAAGGGGCTATGTTGTTTAGCCTCATCGATCCGGTAGATTACAAAAGCAAGGAAGAGATAATAAAAACCGTCAAGAATCTTGTAGAAGGCGGCACAGATGCCGTTTTGATTGGCGGCAGCACAGAAGTTCAAGGGGAAATGCTGGACCAGGTATCAAAGGAGATAAAGGATTTTATCGATGTGCCTTTGATACTTTTCCCTGGCAACATATCCTCAGTAACCCGCTATGCCGACGCCATATATTTCATGTCGCTACTTAACGCCAGGAATCCATACTGGATAATACAAGCGCAGATGCTTTCCGGCGTGACAATCAAAAAGTTCGGCATAGAGCCTTTGCCAGTAGGCTATATAGTAGTGGCTCCAGGAGGAACGGTTGGGTGGGTAGGTGATGCAAACCTTATACCTAGAGAGAAGCCCAAGCTTGCCGCATCGCTGGCTCTTGCGGGCGAGTTCCTTGGCAACCGGATAATAATAACTGATACAGGCTCAAACCCAAGATTGCAGCATTCTGGGCCAGTGCCACCTGAAATGATAAGAATGGTAAAATCAGCAATAACTGTGCCATATGTTGTAGCAGGCGGCATACTTACCACAACAGACCTTAAGCGCACATACCAAAGCGGCGCCGACATAGCGCAGATTGGTACCGCTTTCGAGGATACCGACCATGCATTGCAGAGGATAAAAACCTTTGCAAGAATAGCAAAGGAAGAAGGCATGAAGAAACTCAAGAAGGCGTGACCGATGCGAATGCTGTATGGAATTGAGTTGGAGTGCCTAACCAATGACCTTCAGAGGGCAATTGGCTATTATGTGGAAAACTTCTACGAAGGCTCTGGCATGTCGTTTAGGCTGAAGCTTGAAAAAAGTGGCTCAACAATCAACATGATGTGCGAACTTCCGTACGCGCTGCACATTGCATCGTCGTTTGAAAAAGCCGAGGAGCCGACTAATTTTGCAATAGCGATGCGCAGGCGAATACGCGGCTTCTCTGTACGCGCCATAAGCAGGCTTGGTTCGGATAGGATAATACGCATAGATCTTGCGAAAGGCGAAGAGGGTAAGAGCATAATAGCAGAGCTGTTCGGAAAAGGCAATCTCATACTGGTCAATAGCTCTTCAGTGATAGAGCTTGCATACATAAGGCACAAGTTCAAAGATAGAAGCATAGAAATCGGCTCTGTATACGAGCTGCCAAAATCCGGAGAAAAAGTCGCACCAGCGCATGCTGGAAGCATAGCAGAAAGGCTCCAGAGCGATTTCAAGGTTGGTAAACCATACATAGAAAACGCAATGCAATCTATCGGCGATGTTGGGGATGATTATGAATCTGCAAAGGCAAAAGTTGCAGAGATTATTGGTTCTATAAACTGTAGCGACATATTTGTTTACTTAAAAGAAGGAGCTCCTTTCGATTTTTCAGTAGGGCTCATGGCAAAATACGGCAATGTGGAAAGTATTAGATTTGGAACAATAAGCGAAGCCCTTGAATTCATGTACCTTCACAGGGGCGAGGAAAGGAAGGAGAGCAATACTGTGGTAGAGATAGAAAAAAGCCTTGAAAAGCAGAAGCAGATAGTTGCAGAAATAGACAAGGAGATAGAAGAAAACAGAAAAATGGCGGATTTCATATTCAATAACATGGTGCAGATAAATGCATTGATAAGCGTAGCAAGATCAAGCAAGCACATCACCAAGGAGGAGCTTGAAGAAGCATCAAATTTCAAGATAAAAGATGTAAATTTGAAAGACAAAACATTTACCATTGTGGTTTGATGATAAAGGTAACTTTCCTAGGCACTTCCGGCTCTACGCCGACAAAAAGCAGAAACCTGCCTAGCGTTGCGCTGGAGTACAATGGCGGCTTGTACCTATTCGATTGCGGCGAAGGCACGCAGAGGCAGATAATGCGCTATTCGCTTAACATATCAAAAATAAAAGCCATATTTGTGTCGCACATACACGGCGACCATGTAATAGGAATAGCAGGTCTTATAAGGACCATGGCCCTTAACCGGAGGCAGGAGCCCCTTTACATATACGTGCCTAGCGGTTACGAGGGTGCCATAAAGCAGCTTATAGTATTCGACAAGGCAATAATAAGCTTTAACATAATAATAATGCCAATAGAATCCGGCACAATATACAAGGGCGATGGCTTTTATGTGAAAGCCTTCAAGCTGTCCCACTCTGTGCTTACCTATGGTTTCATTTTCGTCGAAAACGACAAGCAGCGCTTCATAGTCCAGAAAGCAACAGAGCTTGGTTTGAAGGGGAAAATGTTTTCAGAGCTTCAGCTGAAAAAGAATATTAAGCTTAACGGTTCAAATATAAAGCTTAGTGATGTAACCTATACAGAGAAGGGGCTCAAGGTGTGCTATATCACAGACACGCGCCCTGTGACCCCAAGCAAGACCTCTCTTGGAGCAGATTTGCTTATACATGAAGCTACATTTGCGGAAAGCGAAAAGGAGCTTGCAAAGGAGCGCTGGCATTCAACCGGCCAGGACGCGGCACGCGTTGCATTAAGGATAAAAGCGCGCAAGCTTGTACTGATGCATTTCAGTGCACGCTACAAGAGCACCTCCAAGATAGTAAATGAAGCAAGGCAAATATTCAATGATACAGTAGCAGCGAAAGATGGCATGAGCATAACCCTAGATAAGCACATGGGCTCGTAGTCGAATGGTAAGACGTCACCTTGACAAGGTGAAGATCCGGAGTTCGATTCTCCGCGGGCCCATCCTATGAAGTAAATCATAATGCAAAAGCACTGCGCATATGAGAAAGCTTTGGCAGATTTACAGAATTTGCTGCAAAAATGTATTACAAAGATAAAAATCTGCCTTGGTAACATATAAATAGGTTGTTTTAAAACTTTTAATCTATTCTTAGTGTATTGCGATGGCCAAAATAATTGTTATCATAGTGAGTGCCGAAAATGATAAGATAAATGTGGCGTTGAACTTTGCGAAGAGGCAAAGCGAGGCAGGAAGCGATATGCGCGTGCTGCTTTTTGGCCCGAGCGAGAAGGCAGTCGCGGAAAGCCCAGACCTAATGAGTAGATTCCTAGAACTTGGCTCAATAAAGCCCAAAGCATGCACATTTGTAGCGAAGAATGCTGGCATAGAGGAAAAGCTTAGCAAAGGCTTAGAGCTGCTCCCTGCAGGTCAGTACATAACCAAAAGTATAGACGAAGGTTACCAGCCAATCTCGTTTTGAATAATTGTTATTATAAGGGTTTTTGCATGACTAGCATAGACAATAAAGCATTGAAGCTTTCCAGAAAGTATAAAGGTAAAATAGAGATCAAGCCAAAGATAAGGATAAAATCGCTGGATGATTTTGCAGTAATATACACGCCAGGAGTAGCGGCAGTTTCAAGAGCCATAGCAAGCAACAAAGCAACAGCAAGAGAGCTCACCCACAAGTGGAACAGCATTGCAATAATTACAGATGGCACCAGGGTGCTCGGCTTGGGAAATATAGGCCCAGATGCCGCTATGCCTGTCATGGAAGGCAAGGCGCTGCTGTTCAAATACCTTGGTGGCGTAGATGCCATACCAATAACGCTTGGTGTTACTGATTACGAGAAGATGGTCGAAACCATAAAGGCTATTGCACCATCTTTCGGAGGCATCAACCTCGAGGATATAGAATCGCCAAAATCATTTATGCTTCTAGAGAGGCTGCGCAACGAGCTAGAAATACCGATATGGCATGACGACAACCAAGGCACTGCTGCAGCTGCGCTAGCAGGATTGATAAACGCGCTAAAGATAGTAGGTAAGAGCATAGGCTCTATAAAGATGGTATTGGTAGGTGCAGGCACAGCAAACCTATCAATATTAAGACTACTTTCTCTATACGGTTTGGATAAAAGGAAAGCAGTGGTAATTGACAGCAAGGGCGTGCTGCACAAGGGCCGGCCAGATTATGAATTGCTCAGAACATCAAATACCCAAAAATACGATGCGATAAATACCACTAACGCCGAGCAGGTAACTACAATAGAAGAGGCATTTAGAGGTAGCGATGTCGTGATAAGTGCTTCCACTCCAGGTCCTGGGGTTATAAAGCAGGAGTGGCTTAAAAGTATGGCCAAGGATCCAATAGTATTCGCGCTTGCAAATCCAGAGCCAGAGATAAGCTTTGAAGAAGCAAAAAGTGCAGGCGTTAGAGTTTTTGGTACAGGAAGAAGCGATATACCTAACCAGATAAACAATTCGCTTGTGTTTCCAGGTGTTTTCAGGGGCGTCCTAGATATCCAGGCCAGGCACATAACAGACAGCATGGCCGTGGCTGCGGCTGAAGAGCTTGCAAAATATGCGCAGGAAAAAGGAATAAGCGAAAGCTACATAATACCAAGGATGGACGAAAATGAGGCGTACTACAGGGTTGCTGCAGGAGTTGGCGTTCAGGCATACAAAGATGGAGTTACAAAAATAAGCAAAAGTTATGACGAACTTTATGCAGAAGCAAAAGCATATATAGAAAAGCACAGGAAGTAGCAATCGGCAAGCCTTATAAATTGCTAGTTGCAAGCGCAAAATTGCACAATTGCCTAGCATGCAGCTTGATGTCTAGCCATTTCGGCAAAGCAAATTTTCAGAATAGCATGAATTTGCAGAAAGCTTTTAAATGATTTACCTGCAATAAAAGTAAAATGGTTGAATGCTTGGTACAATAGAAGTTGGCTATTTTACTAGGAAGGAATACTCTGGATATAAAGGTCTTCTGCGTGGCAACAGCAACGAGCAAACTACAAAAATCGGGGAACTTATAGAAAGCACAATAAAATCGATGCTGTACTATGATGAGATGCGGCTTTTCCTGCTTGATGACAAAATACATGATATAGCTTCTCTTGGAATTTCAGCAATGCAAGCCTTCACAGGCGTGAGGCTTAAAAACAGGTACAGGATTAAAACAATGTACAATCTTGACGAATTCCCCAGCATGGACATAGTGGGCAACAAGAACCTTACATTTATTCTATATCCTTTAGTTACTGCAGATGAGATCAAGTACATAGGCAACAATTCCAGATATGCAAGTGCCAGAGACAAGTTCGCTGCCATGATTCTGCGCAATTCCATCTCTCTGGGGGTGATTGCGGCATTAAACGAGCTTGGCCACGATTCATTGCTTCCTGCAGGCACTTTCCTTGCCGATGGTCTTTCCATGGCAATG
>JBMFWR010000002.1:0-75967 GCA_049965095.1 Candidatus Micrarchaeia archaeon | reverse complement strand
TTGGGGCTTTTCGAGAAAAGTCGCAGCAAAAAGTTAGAAGATATGGTTTTTGTAGAACTTTTAAGAAGAGGAAAAGAAGTATACTATTACAAGGATAGCGAAGCAGATGTGGATTTTGTGGTGCTTGATGATGGAAAGGTTTCTTCCATGATTCAGGTAAGCTATAGCATTGCAGATATGGATACCTATGAAAGGGAAGTTGGATCAATACAGAAAGCCGCGAAAAGGCTTCATTGCAGTAAGGCAAAGATAATAACCTTCAATGAAGAAAAGGCGATCAATCTTGATGACGTTTTAATAGACGTGGTGCCTGCATGGAAATGGTTTTTCATGCAAGAATAATCTGCGAGTACTTCAAGTATCATCCTTGTATATTTAAGAAAACATTACATTTATTCACTTCGTCAAGCTCAAATAACCATATTGCGTATTTTTATTAGGTTAATTATTCTGTCTTGTTGTCCATCTTATGTATATCAAAAGATAGCTTTGTATATCGTATGCAGAATTAGTTTTGGTCGTGAAGTTCAATGGGAGCATTGCAAGCTTTTGCATCTGCTTATGCCACTTCTGCATTAAGCACTTCTGCAATCTCGCTCTTAAGCTTGCGGTCCACCGTTGCAAGCTCCATCGGGCTTATTGTTATGGAATTGTTGATGAACAGCTCGTAGCAATCGGTTCCTTTTTTGAAATTGCTCTTCATTTTGCCCCCAAGCCAATAGTATGTCTTCTTGTATGGATCGAACCTTTTCGTCACAAAGTTTTTGAACAGCGTGCTTTCAAGATTGCAGACCTTTAGCCCAGTACTTGCATTCACATTTGCAGGTATGTTTATGTTAAGCATGTCTATCTTTTTAGGGAAGCCATTCCTCTTTACAGACCTGAGTATTTTTACAATCTGGGCTTCCGCATTCTTGAAGGTATTCTTTTGCACTCCTGATTCGTTGGCAAGAGAAAATGCTATGCCTTTTATGCCGCTAACAGAACCGAATTTTACCGCTGATACCGTTCCGCTTGACTCTACCGCCTGCAGGCTGGCATTAGAGCCGTTATTCATGCCTGAAAGCACCAGCTCTATCTTTTTGCCCTTGAATAAGTGATACAGCGCGGCAAATACGCAATCTGCCGGCGTTCCAGATACAGAAAAACCTTTTATCCCTGGCATTTCTATCCTTTCTATTCGCAGCGGCCTGTGGAAAGTAAGGCTCATCCCGCTTGCGCTTCTTGGGCCAGAAGGCGCTACAACCGCCACGTTTTTTTCGCCAAAAACCTGGATTGCAGCGCTGTAAAGTGTCTTTATTCCTTTGCTGTATATTCCGTCATCGTTCGTAACAATTATCATAAGTATCTCTAGCTTATATCATCAAATCTATAAAAGGCTTCCAGTGCACTTCCATTAGGATTTTGAAGCAACTAACTCATTTATAATAGTTACCTGCCAAGCTAGATATATTTAAATATAATGAATGACGCAATTATAATGGGTGCTTGTGGTGGGCAAGGCCGATGTTTTCAAAGCCCAATCTGCGATAGAGTTTGTGGTAAGCTACAGCTGGGCAATACTGGTAATAGCTGTAGTTGTTGTATTTGCTTACCTTTTCTACTCGATGCCAAATTCTATTGCGCCGTCTTCATGCTCGTTCGAAAGCGGTTTGTTTTGCAACGATGTGATACTTGCAACCAACTCAGTAACTCATGTTACCAAGCTCATTGTGCTTTTTACAAATACACAGTCATACGCGATAACCAATTCCTCAATATACTCAAGCATTGATGGCAAGAATACAACCTCTTCGGTTTGCTCGCCTTCGTATGCAGCTCCTGGTGCTCAGGTGTTCTGCACAGTTCAATTGCCTCTTAACGCATCTTTTAACGAGTTTGAAAGCGGGTCCATATATATAAATGCAAGCTATTGTGGGGTTGAGGGTGGCTACTCATCAATAGGCAAATGTTCAATAGTGCAACCAGAGGTTTATTCAGGCACGTTCGCGGCACATGCCCAGTATTTTAATTTTGAGAAGCCTTTGCTGAACATTACTCTGAAGGTACCTCCAAATGCAACAATAGGGAGCAATGTCACTGCAATTGCGGAAATGTCTTTTGATGGAGTGCCTATGCGTGATGCCATACTGGATTTTTCAACAAATTCGTCATATTCTTCTGTAAATCCTAGTCTTGCAACTACAAACCAGACAGGATACGCAAAAGTTACACTAATCGGGTATGCGCCTGTAGAGCAGAAGGTTTTGGTCAAATTCTACAACTATACAATAAATTCAACTATAAACTTTACCGCAAAGCCTTCTCCTCCTGTGTTATTCTGCGTTGCCGGAAACAGTGATCTTCTAAATACAAATGCTTCATATTACGCTCCAATAACAAGCACAGGCATAGGGACCTGGCAGCAAACAACGAGCTATCCAAGCGAAGCGTTTACCGAGAGCTGCTCCTCATATAACGGTTATGCATATTGTGCAGACGGCCTTAATGATTCCGGCTTGTCTAACAGCACATTCTACGCGCCTATAACAAGCAATGGTATAGGAACCTGGCACGGTTCATTACCATATCCTGTCAAAACCTATTATCAAAGCTGTGTAGTGTATAACGGCAGGGTTTACTGCATAGGTGGTTTGACAAACGTGCTTTCTGGTACTGCAACTAATACCGCATACCAAAGCATTCTTTCAGATCATGGTTTTGGGACCTGGCAGCAAACAACGAGCTACCTTATTTCAGTATACGGGCAGAGCTGCGCGGGCGGGGCTGGCAACATCTATTGCGTTGCTGGAGTTTTTGGTGGTGATAATGTATATTACGCTCCAATAACGAGCAACGGTATAGGAACCTGGCAGCAAACCACCAGTTACCCGATATCAACTTTCCAGCAGAGTTGTGTTGTCAGTGGAAACTACATATATTGCATAGGTGGATCATCTAGTGGCAATAGCGTATATTATGCACCGATAACAAGCACAGGCATAGGAACCTGGCAGCAAACCACCAGCTATCCTATTCCTATATATGGTGAAAGTTGCGCAGTATACAAAAATGCCATATACTGCGTAGGTGGCCTAACCTCCTCTGGATTTACCAATAGAACTTATTACGCGCCTATAACAAGCAACGGCATAGGAACCTGGCAGCAAACCACCAGCTATCCAATTCCTGTATATGGAGAAAGCTGCTTTACATAATTAAAGTACTCATTTTGGTATTGCAATTTTAATATCGGGTGCTCAAAAACACGGCAAGCACTCTTCTAACAAACATTTTATAATTATAAAGCCTATAAATAGCAGCAATTATGATACATTGAGCATAAGGTTAAGGCATTATTGCAAAGCGTGTCTATAATGGAGCTAGAAAACACCGGCAACGATGAAATAACGGAATTTGGTTCAGATACTGCAAAAGGAAGCGTCATGTTTACAATAAGCAAGGTGATAAGCTCAGTTTCTGTATTCCTTATGCTTATCATATTGGCACGATTGCTAAAGCCTGTTGACTTCGGCCTTTATGCGCTTGCAGTTGCATTTTCCACCACTTTGCATGCAGGAGGGAACTTTGGCATGGCCACTGCGCTAAGGAAAAAACTGCCAGAGCATGGTTCTAGCGGGGAAATCTTCAAGATGCTGAGCAATGCCTATGCATTCTCGCTTATTGTCACTATATTGATAATATCAATAGGTGTCGGAATCAGCGGCTTCCTAGCAAACTACGCATACAACAATCCATCGCTTGTGCTTCCTCTGGAGCTCGGCGCCATAATGATACTTTTTAGCGTGCTGTTCAATTTGACAATATCTGTTTTGACAGGGATAAACGTTGTGAAAGGTTCTTCATACAGCGTTATAGTATATTCGCTGGTGCAGCTTGCAGCTTCATCGCTGCTCGTCCTGTACGGCTACGGGATTGTCGGTGCAATAGTCGGCTCAATGCTTGGCCTTTTCTTTGGGTTTCTTTTAGCTGCAATCATGACCGTGCGAAAGATAGGCTTCAAGCCCGTAAAGCCCGAATGGAAGGGAATGAAGGAGCTAAGCCGTTTTTCAATACCTCTTGTTGCATCTGGCATATCGGTAAACGGGAGCAAAAGCTTTGCGGTTCTAGTACTTGGGCTTTTCGCCAGCGCCACAATTGTCGGGGAATACAATGCAGCATTTAGGGTAGGAAGTTTTGCCGAAGTTATAATAACATCCCTTGCATTTGTTTTGCTTCCCGCTTTCTCCAAAGCCTTTTCTAGCGAGTCCCTAAATAAGAGAGTAAGCGCCATATTTGACAACAGCCTATATTACACAATATTGTTTATGCTTCCTTTTGTCATATACACAATATCTGTTTCAAAGCCTCTCATGTACCTGTTCTTTACAAGCACATATGCCGAAACGCCCCTTTATTTCGATTTCATAATAGGCGGCATTCTACTCGGCATTGTAGGCTCATATGGAAGCAATCTTGTAATCGGCTATGGGGATACAAAGCGCACTACAAAATACCAGGTAAGCACTGTCCTTGTAGAGCTTGCAGCATTAATTGCACTTACTCCATTCTTCAAGGCGTATGGGGTGCTGCTTAGCATTTTCGTGATAGGGCCTGTGCTTATGGATATAATATATGCAAAAGCACTAAAGCGCAGCTTCGGCGTCACGATTGGCTTGCGTAGGATCTTGCTTCTGCTTTTTGCATCATTAATTGTTGCTGTGTTTCTTTTTGGGGCGGCATATTTCATACACGGGAAGAAAATAATTTTGATAAATGCGGCTATAGCAATTATAGCGTATCCGCCACTCGTCGCACTGCTCGGCGGCATCAAAAAGCGTAACATAGAGTTTATCAGGAAAGTTGCTAAAAAGACTGGCATGTCAATAATAATGGGGCCAATTCTCTCATATGCATCAATCTTCGTCAGGAATCAGGATCGAGCTTGATCTCTATTTTTGTGCTATAATATGCTTCAACCAGCCTCTCTATTCTGTCCTTTAGCTGCCCTATCGCCGCAATGATGTCTTTTCTTCTTTCAAGCCTGCTTTTAACCCTCTTCGCTTGCTCGTTGCTTTTTGCCGCAGCACTATTGTAGTCGCTGAGCCTTGCCTTCATCTCCTCGATGCTTCTTGCATAGTGCATATATTTCTTTGCAAGGATTCTTGCATTCTCTACCTCTTCAAGCAATTTGGGATCCATTGCTTTCTTAATTGCTGAATATATTGCATTACCTTGCTCGTCAACCTTGCCGGCTTGCATTTCTTCATAAAGTTTCTCAAGCTCTTTCTTGAATACTTCATAGTTCTGCCTGTTTATGCTGCTGATGGGATTTGCCACGAAGCTGTACAGGCTTGAATTGTTCAAATGGTCGTGCTTTCTTGCCGCCCTGCCAAGCGGGGCCAGCACCTCTGCAAGCGAAGCATTGGCATGGTCTATGCTTTTTCTGATCTCTTTTGCCTCATTTTCTTTTTTGGCTATTGCTGATTCAAGCAGCTTTATCACATACTCATAATTAGTGTCATTCTGCATGCTATACTCTTCTGGCTTTTTGTATTCCGCCTCTAAAACTTCAAGCTTGTCAACTAGCGCCATCAATTCCCTGTATTCTGCAGCTTTTGGTTCCATCCTTTCAATTTCTGCGTCAAGAGCGTTTGCTAGCGATTCCATATTTCCATAGGGTCTTTTAAGAGCCTGCATCTGGTTGCCGTATGCCATTACGACAGTCTTAAATTTTGAATTGGTCTCTAGCATCTTCTTAAGTGCTGAATGAAGCTCCGCACTTGTCGCAACCATGTTGTCATAAGTGTTGCCTTTTTCCAAAATGGCAAAGCTTTTTGCAATGTTAATAAGTCCTTTTGCATAAACGCTCTTCTGCTCTTTTAGTGTGTTTGTGCTCACTTTGCCTATGAGCTCTGTGTCTGGCTCGCCATTATAGCCATCGAGCTCCGCGCATATGCTTTCAAACCTTCCAAGCTCTTCTTTGATGCTTTTTGCTATATTATAATATGTTTTTGCAGATTTCTGAATTTTCGATTCAAAAGCCTTTTCAATGAAGCTCTTAAGTTTTGCAACCTCTACATAATTCGCTTCTTTCGGCTTTCCAAAGAACATGCTATCAAAAAGCATTGCAATTAAACATTTAAAATGGTTTCATATTCAACGATGATTGCAAAGCCTTTTATGCAGATCTGACATCATCCTACGTTGAAATCGTGGGCTTTATGCTAGGTATCTTGTAAAGAACGCTTTTGTAGCAAAACCGATTGGCGCAAGCGCTCCATATTGCTTTATGGTATGAAAAGCTTCAAAGCAGATTGCTGCAATAAGCAAGGTATTTAAAAAGCAATGCACTAATAAACATAGCTATTTTGGTGAAATATATGGTTGTAGCAGATCCTTTATATGCGGTTGCAGCTTCAATCGCAATTGCAGGAGGTCTTATTGGTACTGGTATGGCGCAGCAAGGCATTGGAGCGGCAGGAATGGGTATAATAGCGGAAAAGCCAGAGAAATTTGGGCAGGTGCTATTCTTCTTTGTGATACCTGAAACGCTCTGGATAATCGGCTTTGTGCTTGGCTTGATATTGCTATTACAGATACTTTGAGCAAGGTATAACTATGGGCTTTGAAGAGGTCCTTCGTAGCATTAGGGAGAAGGCTGAGAGCGAGACCAATGCCATAATCGAGCAGGCTGAGAGCGAGAGCGCTTCAATACTAGAGGATGCCAACGCAAAAGCTTCTGCATATATTGCCTTAATGGATTCAAGAGCAAAGAGCGATTCGGCAAGGCTTATCGCAAGCACTGAATCAAGAGCAAATATAGAGGCAAAGCATCTGATTGACAAAGAGGTAAACCAAAAGCTTGCAGATGCGATGGCTATGTTGCAAGCCTACCTGCAGGAGTACTTAAAGTCTGAAGAATATGCAAAGCTTATGGGTGCGCTCTCTGAAAAAGCACTCAAGCTTCTTGGCGAATGCACAATATACGTGCAAAAGAGAGACCTAAAGCTATTGAAAGGCGCAAAAGCCTCAGAAGAAAGCTTTTTAGGGGGCCTTATAGCAGTATCAAAAGATGGAACAAAGCAGGTTGATTACACACTGGAAGGCATACTTTCGCGCATTAGTGATTCCGTAATGTCAAAGCTCATCAAAGAGATAAAGGTGAGCGGCTGATGGATTCCTCTTACATAGGTAAGTATGGTCAGCTTAGGGTTTTAAGTACCGAATTTATCAGTGTGCAGTATATGAAGAACATGGAGCAGAAGTGGGACGAGTTCATGAAAATACTTTCCGCAACACCATACAAAGCGGAAATAGACAAATTTTCAACCCTTTACAAGATGCCCGACCTTGTCGATGTTGTGCTCAATGCCCACATGATGCGCACAATGAGCAATGCTTCTTTCGCAATGCCCTCAGCATCAAGAGCTTTCATATCCGCGTATCTTAGCAAATGGGACATTGAAAACATAAAACTCATACTTTCATCAAAGGTGCTCGGCTACAGCGTAGAGCAGACGGAAACCTTCTTGGTGGTGCAGCATGACATACCTGTAGGTATGTTTTCTGGGATGATAACAAAAGAGGATTACAAGAACATACTTGCCCAAAAGGACATAGAAGGCGTTGTAAACAGCTTGGTGAAATACGGCTACGGTACAATACTTATGAAATACTTTGACAGTGCGAAGCGCAGCAACAATGTGTCTGAGATGCTACTGGCGCTTGATATGCATTATTTTGAAAGGCTTATTGCAGCATACAAGCTTCACAATTCGTATGAGGGCAGCGTTGGCTCATTTATAGCAGAGAGCATAGATGTGAAAAACATAACAAACATGCTCAAGGCTTACGAGTTTGGCTACGGTGGTGCAGAAGCTTACGTAATAAAAGGCGGCAACATAAGCGAAAAAGCGCTTGTTGAAGCTCTTTCAAAAGGCCCAAAGGCGATTGCAGAAATATCACCTTTCAACATATCTAATGCTATCGCGATGTTTGAGAAGGATCATTTCATAAGCTATGTCGAGGCAGAACTAAAGAGAGAGCTCTACAAGAAGTATCTTGGCATATTCAAGCGCTCCGGATTCTCTCTCGCGTTCATGCTTTATTATATATTGCGCGGAGAGCTTGAGAGAGACGAGCTGCGCGGCATATGGTTTAGCAAATACTACAAGGTAAGTGATGAAAGGTACAGGGCTTTGCAGATTGCCCCTTACGTGCTGGGTTGATTTGATGGAGTTCAAGAATGTCTGCGTAATAGGCGAAAGGGAAGCAGTACTGGGATTTAAGCTTATAGGCATACGCGACGTCTTCGAAGCTGAGCCAGGCAAGGCAGCCCAGATGCTCCAGCAGCTTATAAGCAAGGATTACACGCTTATAATAGCAACGGAATCGGTGCGCAAAGAACTCAAGAGTTCAGAGCTAAGGAGCATCGAGGTGATGCTCAAGCCGATAGTGATATTTATAAGCACGCCAGGGGAAGCAGAAGTGGAATCTGTCGAGAGCATGGCAAAGCGCATACTTGGCGTGAAAATAGGAAACAAAAGCAATTGAGTGTTTAGTATGGATGGCAAAATATACAGGATTTCAGGTCCGGTGGTGATAGCAGAGGGTTTGGAGCACCCAAGCATGTACAACGTCGTGAAGGTGGGCGACAGCGAGCTTATAGGAGAGATAATAAAGCTTGATTCTGGCAAGGCGATAATACAGGTATATGAAGATACCAGCGGTCTGAAGCCCGGAGAGAAAGTAGTGGATACGATGCAGCAGCTTTCCGCATATCTGGGCCCCGGGCTCATAGGCTCAATCTATGACGGCATACAGAGGCCGCTTGACAAGATAAAGGCACAGGCCGGAGACTTCATAGCAAGAGGAGTAAATGCAGAAGCTCTAGATGCAAAGAAGAAATGGCATTTTGTTCCGATGCTCAAGAAGGGCGACAGCGTGCAAAGCGGCACAATAATAGGCTATGTCAATGAAAGCGGCTTGGTAAAGCATATGGTAATGGCACCATATAGTACAAACGGAATATTGAGTGACATAAGTGAGGGTGAATTTACAATAAATGACGAAGTAGGCCATGTTGGCAAGCAGCCTTTGTATCTGGCGCAGAAGTGGCCGGTAAGGTCACCAAGGCCTGTACGCTCAAAGCTGATGCCAGATGTTCCTCTTGTAACAGGGCAAAGAGTCATAGACACGTTTTTCCCCGTAGCTCAGGGTGGCACTGCAGCGGTTCCTGGGCCGTTCGGAAGTGGCAAGACTGTGATACAGCATCAGCTTGCGAAATGGTCTGACGCAGAGATTGTCATATTTATAGGTACTGGAGAACGCGGCAACGAAATGTCTGAGGTGCTCAACGAGTTTCCCACTCTCAAGGATCCCAAGTCAGGAAGACCTCTTATGGAGCGCACTGTCCTCATAGCGAATACGAGCAACATGCCTGTGGCTGCAAGGGAAGCAAGCATATATACAGGTATAACAATAGCAGAATACTTCCGCGACATGGGCTACAATGTTGCACTCATGGCAGACAGCACGTCAAGATGGGCTGAAGCGCTAAGAGAGATATCAGGCAGGCTTGAGGAGATGCCAGGTGAGGAAGGCTATCCAGCATATCTTGGCAGAAAGACTGCTGAGTTTTATGAAAGAGCCGGCAGGAGCATTGTCCAGAATGGCAACACAGGCTCTGTTACAGTAATAGGAGCGGTTTCGCCGCCAGGAGGCGACATATCAGAGCCGGTATCACAGAACACACTGCGCGTTACGAGAGTATTCTGGGCACTCGATGCCTCACTTGCAAACAGGAGACACTTTCCATCAATAAACTGGCTCAGCAGCTATTCGCTTTATCTTGACGATCTTTCGGAATGGTACAGTGCAAACGTAAGCAAGGAATGGCGCGCACTTCAGGTAAAAGCTATGTCAATACTACAAAAGGAAGCCGAAATAAACGAGATAGTGCAGCTTGTCGGCTATGATGCGTTGCCGGAGAAGGACAAGGTCACGCTGGACATAGCGAAAAGCATAAGGGAAGATTATTTGCAGCAAAGTGCATTTGACGAGGTTGATGCATTTACTTCGATGCACAAGCAATACCTAATGCTCAAGGCAATATTGTCTCTTGGGGACAGCGAGCTGGCTGCCGTAGAGGGAGGTGCCACAGCAGACCAGTTCACGGGAATAGAAGCAAAGCAGAAAATAGCAAGGATGAAATACATAAAGGAAAGTGAAATAGACGCTTATGCGAAAGATCTATATAACATGATTTCAAAGCTGGGCTCAACGGCACAGCAGGCCAAAGGGTGATAAAATGGGAGATATTTACTACAAAACCGTAAAGCAGATAACTAACGTATTGCTTTTTGTTGAGGGCGTCAAAGACGCTGCATATGGAGAGCTTGCTGATATAGAGCTTGAAGATGGCTCTGTTGTTACTGGCCAGGTGCTAGACAGCAGAAACGGCCTTGCCATACTGCAGTCTTTCGGCGAAACAAAAGGCATGAATTCACAGGGCACAAGGGTTCGCTTTAGAGGCACTACAGCGCAGCTCAAAGTAAGCACAGACATGCTTGGAAGGATATTTGACGGAATGGGAAGGCCCAAAGATGGGGGCATGCCAATATATGGAGAAAGCAAAGATATAGTAGGAAGCGCTATCAACCCGTATGCAAGAGAGCAGCCTTCTGAATTTATACAAACCGGCATAAGCACAATAGACGGCATGAATACACTTGTAAGAGGGCAAAAGCTCCCAATATTCTCGGCATCTGGTCTTCCGCACAACAGGCTTGCAGCTCAGATAGCCAGGCAGGCTAAATTGCTTAATAATGACGAAGGCTTCAGCATCGTATTTGGAGGCATTGGAATAAACAGTGAAGAAGCTAACTTCTTTATGAAAGAATTCGAGAATACTGGAGCTTTAGAACGATCTGTAATGTTCATGAACCTTTCTTCTGATCCTTCCATGGAGCGTATAATACTGCCGAGGCTAGCACTCACAACTGCTGAGTTCCTTGCCTACGAGCAGGACATGCACGTGCTGGTAATACTTACAGACATGACAAACTATTGCGAGGCGCTGCGCGAGATATCTGCAGCCAGGGAAGAAGTTCCCGGAAGAAGGGGATATCCTGGATATATGTATACGGATCTAGCAAGCATCTACGAAAGAGCTGGAAGGATTAAAAACAGGAAAGGCTCGATAACACAGCTGCCCATACTTACAATGCCTAGCGATGACATAACACACCCAATACCGGATCTTACAGGCTACATAACTGAAGGGCAGATTGTGCTGAGCAGGGACCTTTTTAGGAAGGGTATATATCCTAATGTGGATGTGTTGCTGTCGTTGTCAAGGCTTATGAACCAGGGCATTGGCAAGAACGCAACTAGGGAAGACCACAGGGGTGTTGCAGATCAATTGTTCGCGGCATACGCATCTGGCAAAGAAGTGCGCAACCTTACCGAGATAGTTGGCGAAGAAGCGCTAAGCGCAGGAGACAAGCGCTATCTGGAATTTGCAGACAGGTTCGAAAAGGAATTTGTTCAGCAGGGCTATTCAGAAGATAGGAGCATAGAGCAAACCCTCAACATAGGCTGGGACATACTTTCTAGCATAGACAAATCTGACATAAAGCGCATAAAGGATGAGTTTATAGCCAAGTACGGCAAGTGGGCTGTGAAGAATGGAAACCAACATTAAGACAACGCGAATGGAGCTGATGAAGACAAAGTCGAGGATAAAGGTAGCCGGCAAAGGGTTAAATCTTCTCAAGGTCAAGAGGTCAAGCCTTGTCATGGAGTTCTTCAACCTGGCGCGGCAGATAGAGCTTCTCAAGGGCAACCTCGCCCAGACGGTGCAAAAGGCATACGAGAGCACCAAAATAGCAGAGATTGCTGCAGGTAAGATAGAGCTAGAGCGCATAGCGGCAGAGCAATCGCAGCTAGGAGCATCAATATCTGCAAGGAACGTAATGGGTGTCAAGATACCGAGCATAAGCCTGAGCATGCCAAGCACCTCTATCGCTTACGAGCTGATCAGCATGCCCACTACTATAGAGGATGCAAGATCTAGCTATAACGAGCTTTTCAAGATGCTTATAGAAGTAGCTGAAAAAGAAAACTCATTGAGGAAACTGCTTTACGAGATAGAAAAAATAAATAGGCGCGTAAATGCGCTTGAGAACGTCACGCTGCCAAGATTGTCTGCAAAAGCCTCATACATAAAGCAGAGGCTTGACGATATGGAGCGCGACCAGATTGTATCTCTGAAATTTGTAAAAGGTAAGCTAAATGAACGCGGCGAATAAATTCAACAGGATAAAATTGGCATTTCTCATGTTTAACATAGCCATGACGCTCGCGCTTGTGGCATTCGCAATTTTTATGGTGGCAAGATGAACGATACTGAAGTGCTCGAGAAGATTAAGGAGGAAGAGGATCTGTACGACAAGAAGATTGCAGAGGCGCGCAACACAGCTGAACTCAAAATAAGCGAGGCAAAGTCCAAGGCTAATGCGATAATCGAAGAGGCAAAGTCCAAGGCCGATAATGATTACAATGCAGCAATTGCCGCAGCGCAGCAAAAAGCCGATGCCATCTACAAAAGCATAATTGATTCTGCAAAGCGCAAGGCTTCAAAAATAAAGCCCATAGAAAAGGATAAGGCTGTTGAGGCTTTCAAGGAAGCTCTTGATGAGTTTTTAGGTGTATGAATGCTTAAGCCAGAAAAAATGGAAAAGGTGCGCATAATCCTATCAAAAGGATATGCAGATGACGCGCTTTCAGCACTGCACGACATGGGTGTGATGCAGGTCGAGGTCCTTCCAGAAAAGCTTTCTGGTTTTTTCGGTTCTACAGAACTTTTGCCCTACAAGGATATTAGCGCATATTCGCAGCGCTTCAGGAGCCTTGAGGGCCTGCTTGTGAAGCAGCCCATAACAGAAAAGCATACATTCCACTCCATAGAAGAGCTCATCAATGTTGCAAAATCTATAAATATAGACGATGAGGTTGCCGACATAGTCAAAAAGATTGAAGCGACAAGGGCTTCAATGAAAGATATCGAATACAAGCTTTCAATCCTGGAAAAAATGCCTGAAACAAGCATTGAGCTCAGCGCTCTAAGCTCCAAGCACATTTCATCGTTTATTGTTGAAGGCAACTATGCAGATATGCTTGCTGAAGTAAGAAAAAGCATGACTGCAGCATTTATACTAGGCAAGGCGACAGCAGTGATAAGCATACTCAAGGAAGACGAGCCTAAGTTCAGCTCTATTGCTGAAAAGTTCAAGCTGCGCATAGATTCGTTCCCTGAAATAAAAGGCACAAAGAAGGAAGCATTTGAAAGCCTGTCGAAAAGCAAAAAAGAAATGAATGAAGAGCTCGAAAGGCTTGGGAACAAGCTGCAATACATATCAAAGCAGTATTTCAACACTGTAAGCGCTCTCAGGGAGCAATTTGACCTGGAGATGGAAAAGCTCGACATAACTACAAAGCTAGGAATAGGGCGTTCTGTTGTGGCGATTGAAGGCTGGATTCCTGAAAAAAAGCATGAGGAGCTTTCAGCGATGATGGACAAGATAACAAAAAGCCACGTGGTAATGCATAAGCTTGAGACAAAAGAGCTTGCCCCTACAAAGCTCTCAAATCCCAAACCATCCAGGTTCTTTGAGTTCTTCATAAAATTCTATTCTTTGCCTAGGAGCAATGAGATAGATCCAACTATCATGTTCGCCATAATATTCCCGATATTTTTCGGCATAATGCTTGGCGATGCGGGCTACGGGCTGGTAATGCTTATAGGCTTTGCCTGGCTTATCCGCAGGCTCAAAAACCCGCCAAAGAGGAGCAGGATTCCAAAATCATTGAGCTCTTTCATACACACTATAGTAAGCGACAATGCACTCATGGTGATAGCAAAAGCTGTAATACCTGGCTCAATAATAGCTATAATATTAGGCATAATGTTCAATGAGTATTTTGGCTTCCAGCTTCCATATACTCCAATATTCAACGTGCAGCTAGGCGTTTCAAAGCTTCTCCTGGTATCAGGCTGGATAGGATTCTTCATGGTTAGCTTTGGCTTCATACTAGGCTTTATAAACAAGCTAAGCATAGGCGAGAAGAAGCATGCAGTAGCAAAGCTTGGATGGCTTGGGCTAGCTATAGCGATAGTTGCAATAGGGTTGTCGGTGCTGTACAAGCTACCTCTAGGTCTCAATAACCCGGTAGCAATAGTTTCGTATGTGCTCATAATTGCTGGCATTGCTGTAGTGCTTTACGGGGAAGGCACCAGCGCCCTCATGGAAATACCTTCGCTACTGAGCCACATACTCTCATATACGAGGCTTGTAGGAATACTTCTGGCATCAGTCATACTCGCTGGTGTTATTGATCTAATATTCGTAAGGTCATGGTATCATTCGCCTCTGCTCGGGGTTGTTGGAACTATAATACTGATAATAGGGCAGCTTTTCACACTCATAATTGCGCTGTTCGAGCCAGGTATTCAAGGCGCTAGGCTTATATACGTGGAATTTTTCTCCAAGTTCTATACTGGCAATGGCAACGAGTTCAGGCCTTTTGCCAGCAGGCGCATAAGGACGATGAGCAGGTTTGGTTTCAATGGCTAGAATACTTGTGACAGGGGCTTCGGGCAGGCTTGGCTCAGCAATAATAAAGGCGCTAAGCCCTGGCAATGAGATCGTTGCAATGGTCCAGCAGGCAGATAAGCCAATAGAAGGGGTAAAGAATATTGCTGCTGACATAACAAGCAAGCAGTCAATTGACAGCGCTTTTGAAGGAATCGATACTGTAATACATCTTGCTGGCATTGTGAGCCAATACCGGTTCGGGAAGAAAGCAATAATGAACGTAAATGTAAACGGCACAAAAAACGTGGTAGATGCATGCAAGGAGCATGGTGTCAAGAGGATAGTTTTTGCGAGCAGCGTCGATGTTTATGGAAGCAAAAGGAAAGATGTGCTCAATGAGTCATCTGAAACAAAGCCATCTGACTATTATGGGAAGAGCAAGCTCCTAGCTGAGCAGGCAATCATGGGCTCTGACATGCAGTATGCAATACTCAGGATGGCTGCGATATACGGCCCGGGATTTGAAGGATCTTTCTTCAAGGTTTTTAATGCAATAGCGAAAAGGAAAGCGTACATAATCGGTAGCGGCTCAAACAATCTTGCAATTCTACACATAAACGACGCCGTAGCTGCATTTTCGCTTTCCGCTGTTGCCTCTTCTAGTGGGATATACAATATCTCGGATGGCAATTCGTACACACAGCTTCAGCTTTACTCAGTTGCGGCAAAGATGCTTGGCACAGAATACAAATTCAAGCACATAAATCCTGCATTGGCAATGATAATTGCGCGCATAAAAGGCTTTGATACAGACGAATTGAGATTCATAACAAGCAACAGAGTGATCGACATCGGCAAGGCAAAGAGGGAACTGGGCTTCGCGCCAAAGGTAAACATAACTGATGGCGGTTCTGAGATGGTTAGGCTATTTCTTGCCAGGCAAAATGCCGGCAACTAATGTGCATATGTGCATTGGGCAGAAATTTATGCATATTCCTCGAGTAGAGTACCTATCTGCTCTTTCGTTGGGAAAGGCTGCTTTATCAAAGACCCTTTGCTTAGTGTAATGTCGAGCTCGCTATATGTTTTTCTCTGTTCCTTGTAGATAAGTCCAAGAGGTATCTTCTGCCAGTTTGTCGTTTCTGTTTCTATTGCTTTTTGGAATGCACTGGCCTTGTCTGCAGGGTTATAATCTGGACCAAGCTTGTAGACTCTTTGCCTGAACCAGTCATATGTATTAAGCGAGTTGAATGTAACGCAAGGGCTCAAAGCATCTATTATGGCAAAGCCCTTGTGCAATATACCGTTCTTTATAAGCTCTGCAAGCTGCATCGGATCTCCTGAAAAGCCTCTTGCAACATAAGTTGCACCTGCGCTTATTGCAAGAGCTATCGGGTTTACTGGCTCCTCTATATCGCCGAAAGGCGTTGATTTGGTTTTTGTGCCCATCAATGTTGTGGGCGAAGCCTGGCCTGTTGTTAGCCCGTATATCTGATTGTCCATTACTATGTATGTAATGTCTATGTTCCTCCTTGCGCTGTGTATGAAATGGTTGCCGCCAATGCCATAGCCATCCCCATCTCCCCCTACAGCTATTACCTCAAGATCTTCATTAGCAATCTTTACTCCCATCGCTATTGGCAATGCTCTGCCATGTATGCCGTGAATGCCGTACGTGCTGAATGTGTGGGGCATGGCCGAGCTGCATCCTATTCCTGAAACTATCATTACCTTGCTTTTCTCAATTCCCAAATCCATAAGTGCCTTGTTTAAGGCTGCATGCACTCCATAGTCTCCGCAGCCCGGGCACCATATCGGTTTTACATCAGATGCATAATTTACTGTCATGTTACCACACCTTTGCAATATTGGCTGCTTTTTCCGCGATCTCACTCGGCGTAAAAGCCTCCCCATCGTACTTTAATATAAGCTTGTCTATGCTTATTCCTGTATTGGATTTTATCAATTGTGCAAGCTGCGCGGTGTAGTTGTATTCTACATCAATGAGCTTCTTTCCATCGAGCATAGCTTTTACCTTGCTGCCATCCATCGGCACAAGGTAGCTGAATGATATGACACCAAAATTAAGCCCCTGCTTTTTGAGCTCGAGCACTGCTTCCTTTGCCTGCATCGTAGATGATCCAAAAGTTACAAGGAAATAATCAGCTTTTTCATTGTATATTTCAGGCACAAACAAATTCTCATTTTTTAGCATTGTATCTATTTTGCGCATCCTTTTCTCATGCATTTGCTTCCTCTTTTCAACATATTTGTCAATGCCAGCAAATACATCGCTTATCAGATTTCCGTATTCATCATGCTCGTCGCTTGCAGCTACGAATTCAAGACCTGGAGTTCCTGGTATGGATCTTGGTGATATACCATCATCGGTTATTTTATACCTGTCGAATTTGGCGCTGCTTGCGCTTTGCGCTATCTTTCCCCTGTCTATTGCAATGCTTGTATTGAATTGGTCAACAGTCTCTATGTGTTCCGCCATGTAGAGATCGCTTAGTATTATAACTGGGCACTGGTATCTTTCGGCAAGGTTGAAGGCGTTCGCAGCCACATCAAAGCTCTCCTTTGTACTTCTTGGGGCCACGACTATCCTGGGAAATTCACCCTGCGAAGCATGTGTGACAAAAAGCAGGTCTGACTGCTCCGTCTTTGTGGGCAAGCCAGTGCTCGGCCCTGTCCTTTCCGCCTCTACTACTACAATTGGAGCTTCTATCATGCCTGCAAGGCCAAGTCCCTCTACCATGAGAGAGAAGCCGCCCCCGCTAGTTCCGCACATCGCCCTTATACCAGCACTTGCAGCTCCTATCGTTGTGTTTATTGCAGTGATTTCATCCTCAGTCTGCTTAAATACCACACCAATGTTTTCATGAGAAGCAAACCAATGGAGTATGCCACTTGCAGGTGTCATAGGGTAGGCAGAATAAAGCTTGCAGCCTGCTGCATATGCCCCTATTGCCAGTGCCGTGTTGCCATCCATGACAAACCTTTTGGTATTACTTCCTTTTATGTCAAAACTCCTTTCAAGCCCTTCAAAATTGTAGCCTGCGCTAACTGCTTTTATGTTTTGGTCTACTATCTCGTTGCCTTTTTTGGAAAATGTCTCTTTTAGAATATTGTTAAATACATTAATGTCAATCCCTACCAGCCTAAGGACCGCGCCGATTGCAACAGTATTCCTCATTATCGGATCGCCGCTTATCTTGGTTGCAATTTCAAGCATTGGTATTTTTACCTCATGAGCGGTGCTTGGCGGTGCCGTAACTCGGTTTGGATCATATATAAGTATACCATTGCTTTTCAGCTTGTCTATCTGGTTTGCAACTGCATCCTGGCTAAGCGCAACAAGTATGTCAACTCTGTCCCCATGGCTATATATTTCATTATCGGAAATTCTTACCTGGTACCATACGTTGCCCCCTTTTATTACCGATTGATAGCTTCGGTATCCAAATACATTCATTCCGTTTCTGGCTGCTGCTTTTATAAGCAGTGCACCGCTGGATTCTATGCCGTCCCCATTCGCGCCAGATATCCTTATAATTACATCACTCATATCCTCACCATGAGCGCCTCCAGCAGCTCCCTGTTGTCATCAGGTGCAGCCGTTACTCTTTTTTTCGCTCCGCATTTTTCGCATTTATAATATATGATAAAGCCTTTTTTCCTATCCGGCTCAGTATAGATTGGCTTCATCTCACCATGGCATTCTTCGCTTCTATCTCCTGGATGTTTGTCAACATGTTGGCTCCAAAGGCAATTTGGGCAGTGGTCAGTATAACCATTGCCATGAACTTTTGTGCCGCAATGGCTGCATGTAAAATCCTCTATAACGCGGGAAAATTTTTTAGTCTCAAAAGCCATTTTATCAGTTATATTGCCAATGCAAATTATTTATTAACTACCTTGCTTTGCTGTCATCCCGAGCTCTTCCGCTTTCCTCATTGCGACATAGTACGAAACAAAACCTATTACTGCAACTACGACCACCACAAGGAAGAAACCTATGTCAAGGTTGTCAAGATTATGTATTTTTATGCCGGTATTTATCCCGAAATTCATAATCTGTGGGAATGCAAGAATGGCTGCTCCTGCAATTACAAACGCTATGCCTCCGTAAAAAAGCACGCTTTTGCTTATGTATTTGGAGATAAATGCTATCCCCTCCTTGGTAAGCCCTTTCTTCTTCGAAAGGAAGGTGCCGAAGAATGCGCCGAATATTATCTGCATTGTCATCGTTCCTATGCCAAAAAGAAAGCCTGGAAGCCATGCGACATACATGTTAGGCATCGCAGGTACCATTACTGTATAGAGTATGAGCGCGAATGCGCCAAAGCCAAAGCCTGCAATTAGCCCGTGCACAAATGCAAGCTTGAGTGGTACCTCTTTCAACATTGGCTTGGCATCCTTGGAATCTAGCGGATTTATCTTGTGCTCGAATTCCTCCTCCTGGTATTTGCTGTTGTGCTTGTGTATGCCAAGCCAGGTGCCAAGCTTCTTTTCGAGGAAATGCCAATGCACGTATGTGCTTTTTTTAGAGAGATAGAGGCCTGCTGCAGCCATCGCTACTCCTACAGCTATGTACGTAAGCCCGAAAGCTACTACCGTAGTAAATATTGCTATAAGCGCAAAATACGCTATCTCAGAGAGAACAGCCCTTTGCAGCGTGAATCCGCTTGAAAATATCAACCCCGCTTTCATTCCCTTTTTCGTGCTGTAACTTCCTACAGCATAAGAAAAAGTTATAGGCCAGGTATGCTCATCGGGTGTTATGCCATGCACTATACCTAGTAGGAACGAAAGTATTAGTGCTTCTGTAAAGGCGACATTTGTCGGGTTCCACAGGTTCAAATTTATGTTTAGCAACAACATTATTTCGTTTATCAAAAAAACACCTACGCTATTACGATGGGCTTGCCATGTGGGCAGCTCTTCGGATTGCCTATGTAATAAAGCAGCTTTCTTGCTTCTTTAGTGCCTATTACATAATCTATCTTTTGTGCATCTTTGCACGCGCAGTCCTTGTCTATTCCCGCCTTGCTTAGCAGCACCTCTATGCATCTGTGAGCCATTATTATATCTTTGTGCATTTTCCTGCCTTTCTCAGTCATTACAATAGAACCTTTGTAGTCCTCGATCAAACCCTTTTTGCAAAGCCTTTTTACAAGGTTATATGCTGTAGGCGCTGACACTTTCATGCTTTTTGCAATGTCAATGAGCCGCGGCTGGAACTTAGAATCTATGCTGCCTATTGCAACGAGGCAGTCCCTTTCCTTTTTTGTGATGTCCATGGTGCTCAGCAATATAACGAAGCCAAAATATTTAAATATTACTAATAAAATTAGTATTATACTAATAAATCATGGAAAAGGAAATAACTTGCTAATATGGTGTTTAGCCTATTACTTCGTAATGCCATCTTATTCCTGCGATGTCATATATCCTTATTTTTATGAAGTCGAACAAAATCACGGCTGCAATGCCCAGTGCGATTGTGCCTAATATTGCATAGAGTGGTATGCTAGTTATCAATATGCCAAAATAGGCAAATACTGCACCAGCAAGAATCCCGAGCACAGAAGAACCTGCAAGCCATTTGCTCGGCTTGTTGTCCCACATATGCTTCCTGCTCCTTAAGCTGTATACAAGTAGCTGGTCTGTCACTACAAACATGAAGAATGTAAAAGTCTGGAAAGCACCTGCAGAGAGCCTCATATAAATGCCCGCTGGTATGAAAAGCAGCGTTATCAGCATGAATACAATGCCCAAGGCAAGCGAGGTATATGAGATGCTCCGCATGTTCCATGTGTCAGGCTTCTTTGAATATTCCGCGTTGTCTGTTGATATCGCAATGTTCGTTATGTCATTGGTAAAAATAAGCAGTATAAGACCAAAAGGCAATATTGGCACCTGCTTAAGCACAATAAATGCCACCATTACAAACAGTACTATCTGTATTACCTTTACTACCTTTACCATGGTATAGGTCATCATCCTTTCGAAAATTCTCCTACTCTCCTTTATTGCATCGACTATGACATCAATCCCGTTTTTTATCAATACGATGCCCGCAACGCTTTTGGCTACGTCTGTTGCGTTTTCAACAGCTATTCCAACCTCCGCCTGCTTTAGCGCTGGAGCATCATTTACTCCATCACCTGTCATTCCTACTCTATAATCCTCTTTTTGAAGTGTTTTCACTATTGTATACTTATCTTCTGGGAATATCTCTGCGAATCCATCGGATTCATTTATTCCCTTTTCCATCTCTTCTATGCTCTTGCCCTTAAGCGTGCTGAAGTCTGCAATGCGGTCACCTATCCCGACTTCATGCGCAATCTCTTCCGCGATTAGCAGGTTGTCACCAGTTATCATCTTTACCTTTACGCCCAGGGATCTTAGCTCGCTTACAAGCCTCGCAGCGCCCCTTCTAGGCTTATCGTAAAGGGCTATTATGCCGATGAGCTCAGGCTTTTCACCACCTATGGCAACTGCAATATTTCTGTAGTTTAGTCTTGAATAAAATAAAATTTGCTTCTCTATTTTTGCCTTCTCCTTTCTCCCTATGCTGCACATTGAGGCAATCGCGCTGTAAGCCCCTTTTATAGCGTAAAGGGTTGAGCCATTGCACAGCACTTTTGCTGAAGCCATCTTCGTCTTTGGTTGAAAAGGTTTGAATTCTATGGTTTTGCAATTTCCTGTGCTTATTTTTTCACGCTCTGCATACCTTATTACAGCGCTGTCAAGCGGATCGTTGTCCTCCTTCCTAGAAGCAAACAGGGCTGCTTTTGCAACTTCCTCCTTAGAATGCTTTCCAATTGTGTAAATAGCCTTTACCTCAAGCCTATTCTCCGTTAGCGTCCCAGTTTTGTCAAAGCATATCACGTTCAGCGTTGATGTTTCCTCTATGGAATCAAGCTTTGTAACTAGTACAGAGCGCTCTGCAAGCCTCTTGGTGCCCAGCGCCATTGTTACAGTAAATGCTGCTGGCAATGCAACAGGCACTGAAGCTATAAGCACAACCAGTATGAAAGGGAGCATAGTTGCATAGCTTTCTTGCAGCACCAATATGCCGTACGCGAATATTATCGAAGCAACAATAATGTCAAAAGTTATTAGATACCTTGCTATGCCCAAGATTGTGCTTTGCAAATGTGACTTGGCACCAGCTATCTGCACAAGTTTGGTGGTCTTCCCATAATACGTGTCATAGCCTGTTGCTATTACTATGCACGTCGCTTCCCCCTCTTTGATAATCGAGCCAGAATATACAATATTTGAAGCTTTTTTCTTGACAGGCAAAGATTCGCCTGTAAGCACCGATTGGTCTGCCTCAAGGTCGCTGCTTGATATAACCTTGCAGTCTGCAGGCACTATGTCTCCTATTCTCAGGCGTATTATGTCGCCCACTACAAGTTCCCTTGCCTGCACCTGCTTCCATTCCCCTGATCTGAGAACTCTGGCGTTAACGCTAAGCCTTTTTTCAAGCATCTCCACAGCGTCGTCTGCTTTCCTTTCCTCAAAGAAGCTCACCAGCGCATTGAACACAAGCAGAGCTGATATAAGGTAAAAGTCCTTCATGTCTTTTATCAAAAAGGTTATCACCATTACTATTTCAAGCATTAATGGTATGGGTCCATAGAACTTCTTTAGCAGCTTCACAGCGCCGCTTTGCTTGTGTTCCTTTATCTCGTTGTAGCCGTTTCTGCGGAGCCTTTCATTTGCTTCTCTTTCTTCAAGTCCGTTTCTGCTGCTATTGAGCATTTTTAGCACTGTATCTACGCTTTGCTGCTCGTATTTGTTGTATACTCTGTTAGACCTTGGCATGAAAATCTCCATTCCTCTTTTTTGACCTGTGTGCATGCGCATATCTTATTAGCGCGGTTTCCAAAAAAGGATTATACCTATCAAGCTTTATCCCGAGCGTTGCTGCTGTTTCCAAAGCTTTTTTTGAATATCTACACTTTATTTTCCATATTGTGCTAATGTCCCTGAAGAAAATGCTCACTGTAGTAGGGCCTATACCCTTGCCGAGGCTTCTGAGCTTTTCTTCAAGCTCCTGCTGCGACACACAGCTTTCCATGAGGAACAGCATGCTCGACCTGTAAAGCTTGATTATGCTGTTTGCAACCTCAAGCAACTTGTCAGCAGTTTTGAAATCATATCTAGTATAACCACCATTGTCCAAAACCTTTACGATCCTGTTCCAGCCAAGGTGTATGAGCCCTTCTGGAGTCAAAGCTTTCATTTCGTCTAGCATTCTAAAGGCCTTTTTTGCCGCTTCCTCGCTTATCGGAGCACCAAAAAGCACGCTTGCTACGAACCACCTAAAGATTTCATTGCCGCGCTTTCTAAGCTTTATACCAAGTTCATCACTGTAAAGCTGTCCATAACTTTCTACAAGATCATTTGCATTCATCCGCTCATCGTTACCTAACCTTTAAACAATACGTAATTGCACCTCGATTTTTTAATACTTGCGCAAATTATCATGAACGTTTTTAGTTGTTCTGCAAATCTTTCATTTGTGCTGCAAAATCCCATAGCTAACTATTTATTTATTGTTGCATAACTACTATTATGCGCACTATCGTGCTTTCCCTGAGTGGAAGTGTGGTTTATGATGACAGCGCGTTCAATGCTTCATATATAAAAGAACTTTACCGTTTGCTATCAAGAAGAAAAGAAAAATTTGTGGTTGTTGTTGGCGGAGGGCCGGTGGCACGGCAGCTTATAAAGTCTGCAAGCGCGATTGTGAAAAGCAAGTTCACTCTTGATGAAATAGGAATTGCTGCAAGCCGTATAAATGCCTTGGTGGTCAGTGAGATTATGCATGGCTCGACGCTTGCTGACAGCATTTACGAACTCAAAAATCTAAGCAATTATAGCAAAATAATAGTAATAGGTGGCATAGTGCCGGGCATAACTACAGATTCTGTTGCCGAATTGGCGTGCGAGGCGCTCGGCAGCAAGCTTTTGATAAACATAAGTAAGACAAGCTATCTGTATGATTTAAATCCTTCTTACACAGGGGCGCACAAGATTGTAACTGCCTCATTTGAGCAACTGCTTGGTCGGGCATTCTCGGATGACAAGCGCGAGCCTGGTACAAATTTCATGTTTGATGTTTTTGCTAGCATCCTTGCGCGAAGATCCGGGATAGAGATAAAATTCGTAGACGCGCGGATTAACGAACTTGAAAAAGTGCTAAACGGCAAGAAGCACGATGGCACTACAGTAAAAGGGCGTTAATTGCATAGGCCCTGCAATCTGAGCATTATAAAGTCAAGCCCTCCTAGTGCATGCTATTTTATTGCTTGTGGCAGCTTTATTCCGCTTTGCATGTTGTAATTGCCATTATACAGGTTAAGCACCCTACTTGTTGTTTTTATGAATATCACGTGCGCAAATCTAAGCATTGGTTTTAGTGCTATCGCATAGGGTGCATTGTTAAACACCTCAAGTGTTATTGTGCCCTTGAATCCCGCATCTATTATTGTAGGCGGCATCGAAAGACCATGCCTCGCCCATGTGCTTCTGAGCTCAACAATTCCTGCTATGTCATCTGGCATTGATACCTTTTCATATGTAGAGAGTAGCACCTGCTCGTAAGGCTTGATTATAATATTTTTCTGCCCCTTTGTTATCTTATAGCCCTTTTTTATTGACTCCTCATCAGTCGGATCCATAATGAAGTTTTTAGGCGTCTTGGCATGGTGCGCCACTTCGTCTGCAAGCCTGAAATCTATGCCGTTCTCCCTAACTATCTCTGATACGAAAGGCTCTATCACAAGCCTCCTGTTCTTTATCATGTTCTTTAAATCGAAATCTGACAATATCATTCTAACACCCTAATTATTGCGAAGCCTCGCCTTAAATATTTTTGCAGATTCAAATTGGAAGGAGATATAAGCAATAGCAAAGTTTTTATGCATTCTTAATAGAAATATCAATAGGCTCCCATCGTCTAGCCCGGTCAAGGACACAGGCCCTTCGAGCCTGGAACTCGGGTTCAAATCCCGGCGGGAGCATTTCTGCCTTTCGAGGAAGGCATGTTCAAATCCTAAATAGGAACCTGACAAATTAGGTTCTTTCTCTACGAATAATATAATCATACTGGTCCTTTTCTAATTATTTTAGCACCTATAAAGCCGCATCTTTGCTTACAAGAGTGCCTTTAATTTAAATAAATATTTAAGGACAAAAATTGTGCAAAAATGGCTTTAATCCAGCAAAGCGCCTGAAAAGGTTCGTTGCGTGCGATAATTGACATCTACAGCGCCATAATGTGGGAGATGCCATTGCCTTTGCCACCTTGCTTCTAAAGGCACTTTTGCTGCAATCAGCGCCTTTGCTGCACGATAGTAATACTCGTAAAGACCCTTGGCTTCAACAAACAGGGAAACCTCCTGTTGCCATTTGGATGATATAAACGATTTGGCGAATTGGTTTAGCTTTTCGCGAGGAGCAGGGAGTTTGCCACAACTGTCACTGAGCTAAATGCCATTGCTAACGCCGCAAGCACTGGCATCACGCCGCTGGAAGGCCCATGCTTCATTCCTCGTGCCTCATCCTTGCGATGTCTGGCATAAGGGCTGTGCAGGGCATTGGCTACAGGGAGACGCGGAAGTTATTCGCCGAGCGCGGTTACACAAAATTGCCGGATTTCAGGACCTTGCATTATCGCGCATTGCAGCTTAGCCATATGGGTTTGCATATGCGCATTGAGATAAATAACGGCTCCAAGTGCTGCAAAATACTGATGACTGCTTCCTCGGGCAAATCTGTTGACATAAGGGAAGTAGATGGCAATGAGTGGGGCATGCGCCTGCGGCGCCTCGGCAATGATTTTGTGGAGCTTGCGCTGTGATTACGTGCAGCAGCTCATCTTCGACACGTCGGCATAGAAGGACTGTGCCGCAAGCTTTATCGACTCGCTCAAGGTTGGAAACACGTGCACCGTGTCTATTATGTCATCGATTGTGAGGCCGAACTTTACCGCAAGGACGCCCTCGTGTATAATGTCTGCGGCGTTCGGCGCAAGTATGTGCATCCCAAGTATCTTGTGCGTCTTGTAATCTATCACTATCTTCACGGCGCCTCTTGTGTCGCCGATTATGCTCGCCTTTGGCACAAGGCTCAAGGGCAACGTGTTGCACGCGCATTTAAACCCTTTCCCGTGTGCCTCAGCGTCAGTAAGCCCAACAGTAGCCACCTCAGGATCTGTAAATATTGCCTTCGGTATCTCGTTTTTGCTTATCTTAGCCTTTGCATTAGTGAATGCATTGATAGTTGCAACGGTGCCCTCCTTTGCAGCAAGTGCTTCGAGCATGGGCTCGCCGGTAATGTCACCAGCAGCATATATCCCGTTTACGTTTGTTTCCATGAACTCGTTTGTAAAAATGAATCCATTTTCGAGCCTGAGCCCCACTTTCTCGCAATTGAGCTTTTCAATATTAGGCTTTCTGCCTGTTGCGAAAAGGATCTCATCAGCCTCAAAGTACTTGCCATCAGCGGTCTCTATACGCTTCACGCCATTATATTCGCTTATCCTTGACGGCACAACATTTGTCTTTATGTTAATACCCTCTCCACTCAAGTATTTTTGCAAGAGAGCCGCTATCTGCGGCTCATGCTCCGGTATTATGGTACTGCTTCTCTGGAGCAGCGTCACCTTGACTCCAAGCCTCGCGAAGAGTTGCGCAAACTCCAGCCCTAGCGCCCTGCCACCAACCACCATAATAGATTCAGGCAGCTTGTCAAGGAAAAGCGCCTCCTCGTTTGTTATGTACTTTACCTTCTCCACACCCTCTATTTTTGGCACGCTCGCCCTCGCTCCTGTAGCCATGAGCACCTTTTTTGCCGCTATGCTTCGCCTACCAGCGCCAAGCTCGATGTAATCTCTGCCCTTTCCGGCTATGGAGCCGAATTCGTTTATGTATTCCACATTTTCGAGCCCATGCAAAACCTCTTCGTATTTTTGCTTTCTCAGGTGCTTTACAATATCCTTCGTCTCCGCAGCTATTTCTTCGTATTTTACCTTTCCAATCTCGTAGCTTACCCCCTTGAACCTTCTCTCCTTCAATTCGTTGATGAATTTTGCAACCGTTATCAGCCTTTTGCTCGGCACGCAGCCGACGTTTATGCACGTGCCGCCCAATACTGCTCCATCTGTCTCGTTCCTGCCTATCATCACCGTCTTTATCCCAAGTTCGTTTGCCTTTATCGCGGCGGCAAACGCCGCCGATCCCTGCCCTATTATTGCATAGTCAAATTTATCCATTATCATTCGCCTTTTTTTGATATTATCTGCGAAACGTAATCCCTGTTTGCTATGTTGCACGAGAGTATGCCCTTTTTGTAACCATTTATGTGCGTTAGCATGCCGCGAATTATCGGCCTTGCTTCCCTGTTCAACCTGTATATCCGCTCCTTTCCCTTCCTTTCCACCGTGACAAATCCGCAGTTTGCGAGGCAGAGAAGATGGTGTGAGGCATTGCTCTGCCCAATGCCCGTCTCCCTGACAATTTCGTTCACGCACATGCTACGTTTCAAAAGCGCAGCAAGTATTGTGAACCTGCTGTAATCGCTTATTGCGAAAAGGAATGCCTTTGTCTCTGTTTCGCCAAGCCTCATCTAGACCACACCCGTTTTGTTTATTTCATTGATAAGATCCTGCAACGTGGCTGCAAGGGGGCCGTTTGTATACAAAATCCTGCCGTTTGGCGATATAAGGTAATAGATGTCTAGATAGCCCTGCCTGTCATAAGCCATGGTCATGTTATAAGAAGAGTATGCAGGTATTACCACGTTGCTGGAATATGCTTGCGGAGCGAAGCTTTTTACAAAGCTTTCTATGTTTTCTCCGCTGTAGCCGAGGTCCTTGTAAAGCTCAAGCTCTATGACCTTTACCCCGTTTTTCTCGAAAGCACCATAGCTCGAATTTAGTATCTCGTTGCCTTGGGCGCATCCGCTACACCACGTTGCGACAAACCACAGCACGACCTCGTGGCCTCTGTAAGCGGACAGGTTTGTCAGCGTGCCGTTGGTGAGCAGGAATGGCTCGTTCGGCGCATAATCGCCTGCTGACAGGTTTGTGGCGATTCCGCTTTCCTGGGCGGGTTTCGCAATTCCCGAATAAGCGAGCAGTGCCGCTGCGACCGCAATTGCTATCACTACTACCACGACCATTTTACCTTTTGGCAACACAACATTCACCACTTTTTGCTATGTTTTTGGAAGTGACATATATGCTCAGCGCGAGGAGCGCCAGTGAAATCACTATCAGGGCAGGCTCATATGTAGCTAACGGACCTTGTATCATTCCCGCGGTGCTTATTATTTCAGACGCACCAATGCCAATTGTCACGAGCAAGCTCGGCACTATCGTGCTGCAGCACAGCATGACAGGGGCCACGCTTGCCACCGCCGCCCCAACGCTCATTCTGCTCCCGCTTCTGATGCTCCTCGACATTGCAAATGCGTTGAGCGATATCGAGAGCGCCAGCATTATACCGAGCGCGGCCGAAACCGCCAGGGCGTCAGCGTCAAGGCCAAGCATGAGCTTTGGTGCACTTAGGTTCAGCGATGAACCCTGCAGAAGGAACGAATAGGCAAAGAAGATCAGTATTGACATTGCCGCAAAAGATGCTGCAAACAGCTTCCTGGAAAGCACAAGCCTTATGCCAGTAAGCGCGGAAAACATATTAATCATTATTCATATGATTGGAAACTAATATTTAAAAACAATTCCATAGGCTTCGGTTTTTATTGTGCATCTTTATTTCTATTTTGCAACTTGTATCGTGCTCGCAAGCCAGAGGAATGCAACCGTTTTGTTCTTCGGATTATTTGCCTTATTGATAGCAGTTATGCTGCATTCAGTCAACATTTGGAAGACAATACTCGGTATAAAGAAAGTCACAGAATAGCCTAGATTTGAATATGACCGCAAACCTGCTCACTGCGTCTTTTTTTGAGCGTATACACGCTTTGCCTCTTTCCACACATCCCACGCAACTGCAAACGTTATTATTTCTTTTTCAGTGCCGTTTGTGGCATTTCCCAGTGTTATATGGTACTTGCTTTTCATATATTCAAGAAACTCCTTATCGTATTCAACCATTTTTCCACCTTTGTATATAATAAGCAAAAGCAGGTATTTATTATCTGCTTTCAAACACATAATATGCCAAGAAATGCAAATCCTATATATGCAATAGGCTACTCCAATTTGACAGTATCAAAGTTCATAAAGTTGCTCAAAGCGCATTCGGTGAGCATGCTTGTAGACGTGCGCAGCATACCTCGCTCAAGGCACCAGCCAGATTTCAACAAAGACGCGCTCGCGAAAACACTGAAAAAGAGCGGGATAAAGTACTTCCATTTCAAGGAGCTCGGCGGACTTAGGAAGCCTTCTAAGGAATCGATAAATGCCGGGCGGAAGAATGAAAGCTTAGAGGGTTCGCGGACTACATGCAGACAAGGGTCTTTGCTGGCGCAGTACTAAAACTAATAAAGATGAGCAAGAATGATACAATAGCCATGATGTGCGCCGAGGGCAATCCATTCAGGTGCCACAGATCGCTTATTGCAGACGCGCTTACTGTAAGGGGCAGAAAAGTATACCATATATCAGGGCTTAATGCCTCTAAGCCGCACAGGATTACACGATTTGCCAAAGTGAAGGGAACCAAAGTCACATATCCAAAATGAGAAAGGTGTTTGCATAGCATACAAAGGTATACGTTACAAGCTTTCCAAGAATGCTCTCATAATGTTTATAGGAATAAATCCACACCACGGCTCTTATATGAGGCACGTGCCATTCTCCAACAATAAGATGTTCTGGTATCTCTTGAGTAGGGCAGGCATTATAGATGAACCAATATCTGCTCTCAGGGAAGATGCAAAGCTGAGAGAAATGTACGAGGGAAGGTTTGTGCAGAAATACAGACTGAACTTCTTAAACCTTGTAGACAGGCCAACGATAGATGTTTCAGAGCTGAGAAAAGGGGAAAGTGCTTACGGAATAAGAAGAGCACTCCGCGCGATAAAGAATTACAAGCCAAGACTTGTTTGTTTTGTAGGAAAGGTTACATATGAAACGTTTTCAGGCGTGAAAGGCGTGCATTACGGGAAGCAGAATGATATTCTCGAATCAAAGGTGTACTTGTGTCATTTTCCTATAAGGGGTCCAGCAAAGGTAAGGATTGCAGAACTTAGGAAGATTATGGCTACTGCAAAGCTCCTTGACAGAAAGAGGAAGTAACGATGGTATATACTAATTTTTAAGCTGACGCTGAACGGCTATATGCTGTCTTGGGTATCTTTTGCATTTGATAAACAAACGGGAGCTATACTAACTATACTAGATTTGAATGCCAGATACTTATGGGGGAGTATAACCAGAGTACCAGTTGCTAACAAAATCGACATTGCTCATTTGGCCGTTGTTGCCGTTGCCGCTGTAGTCATTTGCATTGCCGTTGAGCGGGTACCAAGCGACAAGGTTTTGCAGGTTAATCGGGGCCCCTCCAATACCCTCTTGGTAGAGTGCTCGGATCTCATTTGCCGAAAGGCTAGTATTATAAATTTGGATGTTTGCTATGTAGCCAATAAAAGGATTCCTACCTGGGCCAGCTCCTATATAAAATGGGCTTGCTGGCGTTGTGCCATAGCTCTGTTGTGAAGTTGCAGGACCATATAGCGTACTGTTGGCCCCTTCGTAAAGTATTTGATAAGTGCCATTGTATTCATAAGCTGCAAAGACCCAAGCTCCAGAAATGCCAACGCCCGAAGCTTCATCAGTGCACCATGCGTTCATTACTGGTTGTTCTCCACCACTGCCAGCTATTATATAAAGCTCGAAAAGCTGCCTTGGCGGCCCACAATTCGGAGTTCCATACGAAAACACATTTACCTGAGATGAAGTCTGTGTTGCATAATACCATGCAGTTATTGTCCTTGGTTGCGATCCAGAAGGCATCCCTGCTATATTTGCCTGTATGCTTGAAACCCCATTGAAGCTCGCCACATACTGTGGTATCTCACCATTGCACAAGCCTTCAAGATTTATTAAATATGGTGTGCAGGGGCTGTTTGGCCTATAAACCTGGCATGAGCCCGGTTGCGCTTTTGCAGCAAAAGCCATTGGGTTGAAAACACCCAATTGAAAAAGTGCTGCAAGGACTATACTTATAATTAGTATGGCCCAGCCGTATGTCATCAAATATTCCATTGCACTTTGGGCTTTCGTTTTGGATCTTTCTAAAAGCCTATTCTTTGGTAATGGTTTATAATTAGGATTAATTTTGAAGCTCTGCCCGTATGGCATATGGCATATTGCTTGTTTTATCCATACTCTCAATGATACTGTTGAAAAAAACAATAAAAAGATTTGCTTTTGCATTGAAGCTTAAGCCTTGGGAGGGAATTGAACCCTCGACCTCCTGTTTTCAGTACCTCACTTTGAAGCGAGATTTACGAGACAGGCGCTCTACCAGACTGAGCTACCAAGGCCCCTATCTATTAAGGTTTGTGAAATATTATTATATGTTTATTTGTATAAGATTAAGGATTATATTATTTATAAGGTGTACTAATGGTAGACATTCCTAACCAGGAGAGCGAGCCCAGCGTTATGAAAATAGACGTGACTCCTCAAAGCCCTCTTATTCCTCAACCGCAGAAAAATATCCCATATGCAAGACCAGTTAAGAAGAATAGAAACAACAGCAACCTAATAAAGGCGATAATTGCCATTGTCATAATAGCAATTGCGGCTTTTGTCATTTTCTCATCTGCGCCGAAAGTAAAAGCACCTTCATCAACCACCGCAACGACCACCATAATTCAGCAGAATCTCAGCGCGATGACATCATGCTATGTGATAAATTCTCCTGGAAGCTACTATATAACTGCAAACATAAAAGATTCAAATGAGAGTGGAGCGTGCATAAGCATAGATTCCAGCAACGTAAATCTTGTATGTAATGGAAACAAAATAATAGGATCCGGTCCGTATGTAGATGTGCCACCATTTTCATATGGCATAGAAATAGATTCAAGGCACAATGTTACCATAAATGGCTGCTTTGTAAATAGCTTCTCATACGGTGCGTATGTCGTCAATTCCACAGATGTAAACATACTAAACAGCAACATTACGAGCAATTTTGTCAACAACATATACTTCAACAATACTTCATTCAGCTCGATAAGAGGCGACTATGCAGGTTCATCGGCTGGGCCAACAGGGTCTATATATATAGGCAACAATTCTTATGAGAACAAAATACTAAACAATACCATATTGTTTAACCGCTTTTACGGAATATACATAAATTCCAGAAACAATACCATATCCAACAACTACATAAATGGGACACCGCAATCTTTCTACTGCGTTGGCTCAAGTGGCTTTTCAAATTCCAACTTTGCTAGGGGCAACGTTTGCTTCAATAATACTGGTTGCGGTTTTGTAACCTGCAAAGGCATCAATACTCCAACAAACCTTACCCAGATAAGGCTTGGCAGAAATATTGCAAGCTGCGGCGCAATAGTTAGCCCTGGAAGCTACAGAATGGAAGCCAGTCTAAACATGAACAACTACATAAATTCGTCAAGCCCGTTTGTCATACAGTATGGCATACCGTGCATAAGCATAATGGCAAGCGGCGTTAGCCTTGACTGCAATGGCCATTCAATAAGCAATGCAACATTTGCTGGAATAAGCGCAAAAGGGGTCTCAAACATAAGCATAAGCAACTGCTCAATCAATCATTCAAGCTTTGGCATATTGCTTTCGAATGTCTCACATTCTTCCATATACAATGTGAGCGCGTCAAAGAGCACAGTTGCTTTTGCCATCGAAAACTCGAGCCTTAGCCAGTTTAGCAACATACGCGCATATGATAGCGGCTATGGTATATACCTGAAAGGTTCCTCAGCAAATCTGTTCAACAACTTTAACGCTTCATTCAACAATGTAGGCATATATGTTTCAACATCGCTGGGAAATTCTTTCAACGGCGGCTTAGCAAACAACAATACAAAGCTAGATGTTTATGCTTCTTTGGATTCTGCAAATTCAACATACAACCTGATGCAGAATACGCGTTGCACTTTCACAAATGCCCAGTGGGCAACATGCCCGCAGCGCATATCTCCGAACCTTGTATATAAGCCAGTAGTTGCATGCATGAACATCAAAACGCCTGGCAACTATACAATGCTTAATAACATACAAACACAGTCAGGCAGGTGCATTGTGATAGCATCAAGCAATGTACATTTGAATTGCAACAATATGCAGATAAGCGGACCTTTTGGAAGCGGAATGGGCATTCAGCTGGGCAAAGTCAATAATGTTACAATAAACAACTGCGGCATCCAAGGCTTTAACGACAGCATATACGCTAAAGGCTCAAACTCAATAAGCATTTTAGGATTTTCCTCAAGCCAGGCTACATATGGACTGAACCTGCAGAATGTGTCAAATTCATATATATCTGGTGGCACAATAATAGGACCTAAGGGCGCAGGCATACTGCTCAATGATTCATTTAACAACACTGTGCGCTTCCAAACCATTTCAGGAGGTAAAATAGGCATACTTTTGATTAACTCTTCGCTCAATGGTATATATAGCAACAATGGCTCAATAAATTACATAGGCCTGGAGCTAAATGGTCTGTCATTCAACAATACTATTCAAAACAACACGATGGAAAGCAATTCATACTCAGATTACGCATGCTATGGTCCAAGCGCGGCAAACGCAGAATATGGCGGCATAAACTACGGTACAAAGAAGATAGGCTGCCTCTGGCTTGCTGCTTCACCTATCGGCAACATAGATGTAGCCTGCACATCTTTTAACCAGCCTTCCCAGTATTCAATAACACACGACGGTATATATCCTTATGGCTATAGATGCTTCGGAGTCTACGCCAACAACACAGCAATAGACTGCTATGGCCACACTATAATAGCAACAAGCGGAGGAACTTTTGCATACTTCAAGAATGCCCAAAATGCGGTTGTAGAGGATTGCGTGCTCAAAGGATTTACATCACCAATTGTGGCTTACAACTCAAGCGTAAGCGTTATAAATGACACCATAATAAGCAACACCTCGTCAAGCACAGCCATAAATGTAACAAGGTCGCAGAATCCCGTAATAGAGTACAACAACGTTACTTCATATATAGGAATAAGTGTTTCCGGGAGCAGTGGTGGCAAGATACAAAACAACGTAGTAGGCAATGCGGCAATAGCTTATATGCTGAGAAACTCCAGCCAGTTTAACATAAAAGGAAATACTGCTTTGCAGACTTCAACAGTGGCAATGCAGCTGCTCAATTCAACGTTCAACACGTTCCAGAATAACAACTTCTATTCTCTTGGTGGAATACAGTGCACATATTCCTCTACAGGCAAGCAGAGCAATACCGATCTTGGCGGCAATATCTGCGAGGCAAACCAGAACTGCAACTGGGTTACATCGCAGTCGTGCAGATAAGGTGTGTGAATGCTCTTCAAGGAGCTTGCATTATTTTATGACAGGCTTGAAAGCGTGCCTTCAAGGCTCAAGATGATAGAGATACTTAATGAAACCTTCAAGGCTGCCAAGCCCTCAGAAGTGGAGCACATAATATACATAACGCAAGGTGTCCTTGCACCTCCATTTGAAGGCATAGAATTCGGCGTTGCAGACAAGCTTGTGGAAGAAGCCATAGCCATAGCTACCGGCTACTCAAAGGCGGATGTTGAAAGCTTGTACAGGAAAGCTGGTGATCTCGGCGATGTGGCAAAGCAGCTAAAATCATCTACAAAGCTGAAGAGCATGAGGAGCCAGCAGTATACCGTAGAAGAAATATACGAGAAGATGAAAAACCTCGCGCTTACAAGTGGAGAGGGTAGCAAGGCGCAGAAGATACACCTGCTTGCAGATATGATAGCCAATTCGAGCCCTGAAGAGGTAAAGTATATAGTTAGGTATCCGCTGGGTGAGCTGCGCATGGGTGTTGGGGATGCTACCATATTGGAGGCGCTTGCACTCTCATATGCTGGATCCCGCTCCTTCAAGCCCAGCCTCGAGCGTGCATACAACATATGCAGCGATTTGGGCTATGTAGGCAAGGTAATTGCAAGCGAAGGTACTAGTGCGATAGAGGGCTTCAAGGTAACAATATTCAAGCCCATAAGACCCGCGCTTGCAGAGAGGCTCCCAACTGCAAAGGAGATACTTGAAAAAATGCACGGCAAGGCAGCGGTAGAGCAAAAATATGATGGATTCAGGCTGCAGGTACACAAGAACGGAAATGATGTCAAACTGTTTTCCAGGAGGCTTGAAAACACCACAGAGATGTTTCCGGATATAATAGAAGCCGTCAGAAAGGAGATTCCTGCAAAACGCGTCATATTCGAGGGCGAGGCAATAGCATTCAACGAAGTTACAGGCGAGCTTTTCCCATTCCAGGAGACTATACAAAGAAAGCGCAAGCACGACATAGACAAAAAGGCAGAGGAATTACCGCTGCACCTGTTTGCATTTGACATAATGTACAATGAAGGAGAAGATCTGCTCAGCAAGCCATACGAAGAGAGGCGTGCGCTTCTTGAAAAGCTGCTCCATAACAGCACAACGATAAGGCCCACAACACGCATAATAACCGATTCGCCAAAGGAATTGGAGGAATTCTTCGAAAGGTCGATAGAAGCTGGGCTAGAGGGCATAGTGGCAAAGGATTTGCACGCACCTTACATAGCAGGTGCAAGAAAGTTCTCCTGGATAAAAATGAAAAGAAGCTACAAGGGTGAGCTCAACGATACTTTGGATTTGGTAATAGTTGGCTACTATCTAGGCAAAGGGGGCAGGGCGGAATTCGAGTTCGGCGGCCTCCTCTGTGCTGTTTATAATAAAAAGCGTGACATGTTCGAGACCATAACAAAGCTTGGCACTGGCTTTACCGAAGCCCAGATGCATGAGCTTAAGACAATGCTCCAAAAGATCCAAGTAAAGTCAAAACCAGCAAGAGTCGATTCCATAATAGAGCCTGATTTCTGGGTTACTCCGAAGTATGTCGTTGTGGTAAAAGCCGACGAGATAACAAAATCACCAACGCATACGTGCGGCAGGGAGAAGCAGCCTGATGGCACAGAAGTTGGCTATGCGCTAAGGTTTCCGCGCCTTGTCGGCAATGAGACGGTGCGCAGCGACAAGAGTGCAGAAGATGCAACAACAACAAGCGAAGTTATAGAGATGTACAACCAGCAGAAGAAGGTAAAAATAGAAGACAGCTGATTTTTTAGTTTTTAGACTTCCCTAATGCTTTCTATTGTCTTTGAAAACTTCTGGACGCTTTTTACTATGTCCTTTACCTTGGGATTAAGCCTGTAGCCCAGGCCATAGCCCTTTTCGGTCCTTATGTGGGTTGGCTGTATGACATTGAGGTTCATGGACAAACTTCTAAGCGCTATTATGAGCGTTTTCCTGGTGAACTTCTTCTCCAGTATAGAATAAAGCTCCTTTGTTGTGCGCGGCGATTTCTCGAAAAGAAGCTCAAGCACAGCATAGTTTGGCTTGCTTATAACTTTCCTAAAAGCCCAGATTTTGTCTCCCTTGTCGCTGTCTTGCCTAGCCATATTGGTATATTTAAAAAGAATATTTATAAATGTTTCCTTCATTACACCTTGCATAATTGTCCTATCTTTTTATATATGTGTGTAAAAGTGGCTCAAGGCATTGTATTGCTATTTCAAAAGTATTGCCCGTGCTGTGCATAAACTAACAATATAATATAGTACACATTATAGGCATAAAGCATAGCATAAGGTATAAATATTTTTACTTAAATAAATATTAGTATATTTAAGTATAAAAATTAATCTCAGAAAAGCGATAAAATGCTCGATGCAATGCGGGTTTTAGGGAAGTTTTATCCCATGCGCCAGAAAACTGCAAATGTTGCAAGGTCAAAAATGAGCTTTCGCGTTGATGATGCGATAAGCGGCAATTTAGTTGCTAGGAACAGTATCAACAACACCGTCATATGGAAAATGGGCAACCAGTACAAGTATGATTATAACGTTGGTAGTATAAGCTCAGCACATAGGGCTGCTCTTGAAATGGCAAAAGGTGCAGTAATTGAATCCCTCCTTGGAAGTGATTCACTATCATATTCTAAGCCCCTTTTGGAGGTTGCAAAGAGCATAGCCCTCAATTACCTAAACTCGCTTATCCCGCAAGGCAGCAATGAGCCACTTGCATCGCTTGTTGCACATGATACTGTGGGCTTTGGCCCTATAAGCATAATCATGGAGGATGCCCAAAACATAGACGAGATAGTGATTAACGATCCGACAAGCCATATACGCATTTACCATTCCACATACGGCTATTGCACTACCAATATGAAGTTCGAATCAGAGCAGTCAATGCGCTTTGTCCTGAACAAGATGATAGCACATACCGAAAGGGAGCTGAACAGCACGAATCCTGTGATAGATGCTGAAATATCCAATGGATCAAGGCTTCATGCGCAGATGAAGCCCTATGCAGTTGAAGGCGTATCTGCGTCTATAAGGATCGGTGGAAAGAAGAGTCTGGATCTGAAGAGGCTTATGTCTTTGGGCACGATAAGCAGCGATGTTTTGGCATATCTGTGGATGGCATTAGATGCAGATTGCAATATTGTCATAGCTGGTGCTCCAGGCTCCGGAAAGACGACACTGCTTAACTCGCTAGGGACTCTGCTCCAGACAAACGAGCGTGTTATAACCATAGAAGAAGAATTAAGCGAGATAAGGTATTTGGAAGGCCTTTCAAACGTAGTCCATCTGCAGGGCATGCAAGCAGGTGGCATTACAACCAGAAGCCAGGTCATAAATGCGCTTCATCTTCGCCCTGACCGCATTGTTGTGGGAGAGCTGCGCGGAAGCGAAGCCAGCGAGCTGTTCGCAGGAGCCAATCTTGGCGTTCCGTTCATGACAACTCTGCACAGCAATGGCAATGGCGAATACATAGTATCAAGGCTGGAATCAAAGCCGATGCTTGTAGACAGGTCATTGCTGGCAATGCTTGACATTGGCATATTCATGAAGCAGACTTCCTACAATTCTAGGGTGGTATCAAGCATAGGCGAGTTCAGGTGGCTCAGCAGGGCGGAACTGAAAGGCAATGAGGGCTCTTCTTGGGAATTCAAGGAGCTTCTTGACAATAATGCTCTAAAATATGAATCAATGGGTGGATCTAAAGTAATCGAGAAGTATGCAAGCCTTCATGGCCTGAAAAACAGCACCGCAATAAAGGAGCTGAAGAGCCGCGCAACTTTCCTAAAAGGTATGGCGCTGAGCAGCGAAAGCGCAGCGTCATACATAAGCAGATATAGCGTGGTTACATAGCGAAACAATTGGTTGCCAATTTGCTTGTAGTTCTTCCCGCAGCTTTAGCATCGCTTGCGTTTTTTGGAGTAATTGCAGCATTTTTTGTGTTTGCCATTTCTGTGCTTGCAGCAATACTCTTGTCAACAATAGAATCAATAATGGAGCGCGGCTCTTTGCATGTGGAAGAGATGCGCAGATTCTCATCCTCGATGCGCATCATAAGCGATTCTATGGCAAGCGGGAAGTCAACAATGCGCGCCCTTGACAATGCCGCATTGCATCAATCAGATAATGATCTGAAGCACCTTCTTGAAACGGTAAAACGCAGGATGGCCCTTGGATCTCCTATAGATGAATCGATTGAAAATATATTTTCTCCTTATAGAACATACGCGCTGCGTTTTGTCCAGGCTATTGCATCATTGGGCGATGCCAGTAGCGCAGCCTCTTCAACGAACGAAATAATGAAAAGAGAATACATGAAAGAACTCTCAAGGCGCGAAGGCTCAATGCAGAAATACATAACTTCGAGCATGCTGTTTAGCTCTGTAGTGCCATCATTCTTGCTCTTCTCTTTTACTGGCTATTCGCTCATGGGTGGCAAAGACTTTCAGGGCATTTCCCTATTTTTGCTGCTCTGCATTGCAGTACCTTTTGCATACGGCTTGATAAGCTTTAGGATTGGCGATCTATATGGGTAAAAACGCCATTATTACTTTGATAGTAATATTGTCTGTGCTTTCGCTGTATTTTGCACTTTCAGGCAGTATATACTACGCTATTGCCTTTTTTGCCCCTTTAGCAGTGCTATATGCAAGGGTGTGCCCAAAAGCTTCTGGCTCTGATCAAGATGTGTTGTCTTTTGTGAATAATATGATTGCAAACTATTCAGAAAGCTCAGGCCTTGCAAGATGCGCGCTTAAATCTCTAGATAAGAGAATGTGGTTCTACGAGGATACGAAAAAGTTTTTGCATGAATATATGGTTTCTGGCAGCATTCCTGGCAAGTTTCCCAAGGAAGGCCATTACGGCGAGTTGCTTACAATTATATCCATGGGTCTTGATGATGGCGCAGGTATCAGAGAAGCGCTTCTTTTGCTCAGCAAGGATATGGAAGCTGAACAGGAGATAAGATCCAGATATTCGGGCAGCGCATACAACGCCCTTTTTATATCCAGCATGGGGTCTGTTGTGTTTTTCCCTATATTCGCAGGCATATCCTATTACATAATGGGCTTTCCATCTGGCATAGCTTCAGCGCATCAAATCGGCGTTATTGAATACTCGTTTATAATCATGTTTTTTGTGTTTGAAACCCTGCTATATCGCGCAATTCATTCAAGAAGAATTTTAAGCTCCATACCTGGAATAGCTTTCAGTATGTCTCTTGCTGGGCTTTTATTCAAGGCAAGCTACTTGCTCTCTGTTGGCGCTTTAAGGTGGTGAGATGAACATGTATAAGGAACAGCTAAAATTGCTAAGGGCCTTGCTCAAGGCTCACAAAGGTCAGAGTTCTCTGGAGTATATAATGATGCTATCTGCGGTAAGCATAGTGATAGTGATTGCGCTTGCAATGATAACACAGCTCAAAGGTGCGGCTCTGCACTCATTTTTCGGAAATGCAAGCCAGAGCGTGAGCTCCCAGATATCCAATCAGCTTTCAAATCTGACTCAAGGGGTAAAATGACCAGGGCACAGCTTTCTGTCGAGTTCATGGTGTATGCTGCCGCTTCGGCGGCATCCCTTGCGGTGGTTCTCGCTGGGTTTGGCGCCTATTCCGGAATAGCTTCCGGCTACAGCAACAGCATATACAAAAACAGCTTCTATTCAGCGCTATACTCAAACATGCCCTACTACTACTCTTCATTTACTGCTTTCATACCCAAAGACTTATGTGGCAACTCCATGCACAATACCCTGCTCAACAACAGCGTAATTGTTTCAAATTCGGTTTGTGCAGATAATGGAACTGTTCAAAAGCTGTCAATGATAAGGAGCAGCAACAGCACTTTTTACGTAAGCGTGGTGAGATGAAGCTGCAGCTTTCTGTTTCAATGATTGCGTCTTTTGCAATTGCCATTTCAATGGCGTTGCTGCTATTATATCTGGCGCACTTGATTGTGGGCAACCAGCAGTTTTATATCTCGCAGAAATTCCTGCACAATAGTATTTGCAGTTATCTTAATATGTGTGGCGGCGCGTAGAATGCTTGGCTTAGAGGAGATTGTTGCAGCATTCGTGATTGCAGTAGCGGTTGCCCATTTTTACATCGTATATATGCAGCTTTTGGGCGGATATGAAAGCTATTCAAGGTTTATTGGAGCGCAGCTTGGACTTAACAGTTACATGCAGTACTTGAATGCGCAACAAGGTGCAATCTTATTCAAATGGGTCATTCCAAGTGATTGTGGGATCTCAAATGAAACATTCAGAATTCAAAAAGATTACATATACAGAATATCGAGCAGTCAAGAAGGAACTATTGTGGTGTATTGCAATGAAAGCTCAAACATCGATTGAATTCATAATACTGCTCGCTGCAGTATCCTCTCTTTCGGTTTTCCTTATTGGTCTTTACGGCAACGTGTTTTCTGCTGAGCGCTCCTCATTTAGCATTGTTTCAAATGCATTTGCTAACAGCACGCAGAACATGACAAATGTTCAATATGGTGCAGTACAGGGTTTCCACATGAGCATATTTGTGCCCAATTCTATGTATGTCGGCGAGCAGTATACAGTGCAGCTTGCGATATATGTGCCTCCAAATTCCTCAATACAGTACATACACGTGAATGCAAGCAATGCGTATGTAAATCCAAGCAGCCGTGCAAATATCTCAAGCGGTTTTACGGTTTTATCATTCAGTGTATTGCCGCTAAATCCTGGTTTGGTTGTGGTTAATGCAACTGCTTTGCTTGGCAACTCCACAAGAAGCGTAGCAGGTATTTCATATGCATCAATAGCACAGCAAAGTGCAAGCAATTCAACCATGCCTTATTTCTCAATAAGCAGGAACTTGGAAAGCGTAGCATACAATACAAGCATGCCTTCTCACATCTACACGCTGGGGCTCTGGAGTCACTGCAGCTACGTTAGCTTCTGGGGAAGCGAACTCTCAATTGGGCAGGAGTGCGGAGCCGGCGCCTCGTGGTATTTTTGGGTTGGCTCATGGTATTGTACATGGGCTCCAGGTTCCCAATCTGATACTATGACCTATTGCGTGTACAAGCAGCAATCCAACGCTTCAGTACAAGAAATACTGCAGAAGCCCCACTATATCTTCAGCATAAATGTGTCTGTCACATACAACAACTACAACCTGAATTCGGAGCTTTCGAGTAGCGTGCCAGAAGCGCCGCTTCTATTGAAAGGCATGAAAGCAGGCAATGTTCTGGTAAGCGACGTTTCAGGCTCTGCAAACCCTATAAGCCAGTATCTCGTGCTCGATAAGCCTTCAGGCAATTACTTGGAAAACGCAAGCACATATAGCATAATGCAAGTAACCAGGCAAAACCTTTACAACGAGCTCTCATACTACAATGGAACTTCTATATCAACATCAACGCTCACCAGGATAGAGCAAGGGATAAACTCGCTAAACATGATTGCAGGCTCCATTATAAATGGCAATGAATCAAGCTCGGCGTGCAGCGTAAGCAGCAATTCGGTGTTGTGCAATCCAATCCCATATTTATACTATACAATAGCTGCAAATTCGTCACTTGTGCCTGGCAAGTTTACAGAGGATTATGAAGGTAGCATACTCAACATCAACTAGTGTTAAAATGCGCGCCCAAGCAGCATTGATGGAATCGATGTTCTCCATTGCAATAATAGCAACAGCAATTGCGATTATGGCAAACTCAATACTCGGCATTTCGGCAAGTACTGGAGCCATAGATGAAGCCAATGCAGCACACGACTTCATAGGAATGGAATATCATAACAGCAGCGAGATGGCGTGCATTTTATTGCATAATTATTCTTGCATCAACTCGGCGTTAAAGGCATTTGTGCGTTCATATAACCTTGATTACATGTCTGTAAGCGGCTATGTTGATGATAAATTTGGCAACGCTTCTTTATGCTCAAGTTACTACTCTAAATGCTTTGTACTGCCTGCCAACTATTCGATAGAATGCATAAGCGAGTGCACTGCATAGTGGTCATATGGGATTCTACGGGCTTGTATTCGCCTCAAGCATGGTTGTTGCTATTGCAATAATTGCAGTCTCCATAAGCATTAGCCATAATGCTATTGCGATGGGCATTGCTGCTTCAAGATACGCGTCATTGCAAACTTTGAATTCTTTTTCAACCATGATAAACATAACGATGCCGTCAAATAATTATAGCACTTCAGACTGGCTCAATGCAATAAGGGCTTGCGCCATGGCTGACAATGTGAATATTTATATAAATGGTAGTGTAATCATACTAAGTAATAGCGAAGGCATTCGGGCATTCAGGATTTATAACTAATGGCCTTAGTAGTGTAATGGCCGCATGGAAGGCTGTGGACCTTCAGGACCGGGTTCGATTCCCGGCTAAGGCCTCTCTAGGAAAAACATTTAATTTTTTTGCAATTCTAACATGACAAGCATGGAGAAGCAAAACAAGATGTATTCAAAAGCCCAAAGTGCAATGGAATACCTAATGACATACGGCTGGGCCATACTAATTATAAGTATAGTTCTTGCAGCACTTTTTCAATTGGGTGTTTTCAACCCAATGGCTTTTGCTGCAAAAGCGCAACCGGGCTCATGCCAGGTTTATAGGCCAAACGGCCCCGGCACAACATATTTAATAAATCTTGAAGGCTTGTGCAATGGTGAGATACCAGAGTATGTTGCAGATTTCTCGTCTGGAAATCTAGCAGGCAGCTATCCTAATCCACTAATTACAAACGCATTTACCGTTTCAGCATGGGTTAACGGTGCAGGAAGATTTTGGGAATTAGCGCAAGGAACATGCGATGAAGCAGGAGCCTATACATTTTTCGGTTACTACGATGATGAAGGATCTTCGAATACCGGATGGTATTCATTTAGCAATGTACCTCCACAAAAAAATAATAACTGGTATTTTGTAACAGTCACGGGCGCAAATGGCGTTGCATCTCTGTATTTAAATGGGGTTTATATAAGTAGTATTACTGCTTCTACAACCTTGCAATATGAAAATGTTTTAAGTATTGGGGGTGGCTATGCGTGCTCTAGCTATGGCGGGTACTATTCTGGCCTAATATCCAATGAGCAGATCTATAATACATCCCTCTCAGCAAATGAGATTCAAGCCCTCTACCAAGAAGGCATAGGCGGCGCGCCTATTGATCTGCAGAACCTTGTTGGCTGGTGGCCACTCAATGGTAATGCCAACGACTACAGCGGCAACGGCTATAATCTTATCCCAACGAACGGTGTTATTGACTACGTTTCGAACTGGTACTCTAGTTATACACCGCCGTGAGCTTGCCTTGCATGGCTTTGCGTGATGTCAAATTAATTGATAAATGCCATGCTCTGCATGCAAAAGAATCATAAAAGAATAGAAAACACAAAAAAGAAGAAAAAGAAAGGCTTAACCTGCATTTTTCAGGATAAGCTCCTCCTTGACATCGAACTCTTTTTCCTTGATAAGCCCTTCCCTCCTTGCTCCTGCAATATCTATAAGCCAAGAGCCCACTACTGCTATTATTATGTTTATTGTCAGTGCGATGAGGCCTATGAATATAGGGCCTATCGAAGTCGGGAATACTGATGTGGTCAAGGCGTGCCCCTTGTTGGCAATGAGCACAAGCCATATTGCAGATACGATGCCAAAGAACCATCCTGTCAACAGGGCTTTCCAGTCGAGCTTCCTGCTATACAGCCCAAGGAACACCGCAGGCAATGTTTGGGTTATTATTATGCCCCCTAAAAGCTGGAGCTGTATCGCATAGGTTGGCGGCACAATAAAAACAAAGCCGAGAGCAGTGAAGATCAGCAAAGCAGTAAGCCATTTTGCGAGCCTTGTCTGGCCATTCGGCGAAATTTTCTTGAATGGCATTATAATATTTTTTGTAAAGAGGTTTGCAGATGCTATTGCCATTATCGCCGCAGGTACTAACCCTCCTATGAATATGCCTACGAATACGAAGCCTGCCACTGATTGTGGAAGCGTTGCAAGCGCTATTGCTGGCATTGTGAGCAGCCCGTTTCCTGTTGACTTTACAACTGCTAGCGCGTTAGGCACTGCATATACAAGTATTCCAAACAAGGTCAGCAAGGCAAGCCCTATGCCGTAGAACGGAAGCAGCGACATGCTCTTCCTCATGGCTTTTCCGCTTTTAGCACTGAGTGCGCCGTTTATCGCATGCGGATAAAGATACAGCGCGAAAGAGCTGCCTATGAACATCGAGAGGAATGCAGGTATCAGCGTGCTTGGCAGTTTAAGATAGTTTGCCACTGCTTTGCCCTTCTGTGCGGCAAGCGTTGCAAAAGCGCTGTTGAAGCCGCCATAATGGGCAAGCACTACAGCCAGTATTATTACCACGCTGCTGAGCACTATGAAATCCTTTAGCACAGCAGTGAGCGTTATACCCCTCATTCCGCTTATGAATACAAAAGCGAGTAGTATTATGAAAGCGGCAACGAGAGAAACCTGCGTAAGAAGCGTTATGCTTGAAACGCCTAGCAGCATTGTTGTAAGTATTACCTCCATTCCTAGTACCTGCAATGCTATGTATGGCAAAGTCGCAACTATGCCCGTAAGTGCCACTATTACAGCAAGCGCCTTGCTGTTATACCTGTCCTGAACGAAATCCGCGGCAGTAACATAGCCACGCTTCCTGGCAATACGCCACAGCCTTGGCATTGTAAGTATGCCCATAAGGAAGCCCATTGATGCATATGGCACAGCGTAGAACGCAAGCGAGCCAGCGGCAAACTCAAGCGATGGCAGCGCAAGGAACGTATATGCTGTGAAAAGATCGGCGCCTATCAGAAACCATACAAGGTAAGGTCCAAGAACGCCACCGGTCTGGCTCCACTCAAACAGCTTTGAAAGATTGCCTTTTCTCCATCTTGCTCCAAGAAATCCGAGTATTATGAAAAAAAGGAACACGATTACAAATACGAGTATGCCTACGAATATCATAGTATTACCTATTGTCTATAAGATACGCGGCAAAATAAAACATTATGCCGGAAACTGCAAGCATCAATATCTGGAACCAGTAGTAGAACGGCAGCCCGATTACGCTCGGAGCTATTGTGTTGAAGTACCATACGTCGCAGTATATTGCAAAAGGGATAAGAAGCAATAATGCTGCTGCAATGTACCTTCCTTCCATGTTATCACAGTTATGCTAACACGGGTAATGATTAAATACTTTTTCACTTACCATACCTTGTGGTTAAGTGGTTGGATTCAACAAAGAGAAAGGCACATATTTCTGCGAGATATGTAAGCTCAACTACACCGATAAGAAGCTTGCTGAGGCGTGCCAGGCATGGTGCTCCTCGCATGACAGCTGCAATCTCTCAATAGCGAGCCAATCTGTAGAGGCTCAGGAAAAAAGGCGCAAGGCAGCACAGTGATATGATGCATAGCGTGCGGTTGAAGCTTGTAATAGACAAATATGCAAAAATCACATACCAAAAGTTGGAGCAGATAGTAAATTCGCTTGGGGCGAAAGTTTCCGATGATTACGACTTTGTAATAATTGTTGGCGGGGACGGTTCGCTGCTCTCGAATGCACCATCTTTCACAGATTCTATAATATTGCCTATAGAGGGCCCAAAAAGCCTTGGATACAAAAGCCGTGGTATCCTGGTAAAGCACAGCTTTTCAGAGCTCCGGAGCATCTTGAAAACATTGCAGAACGGTACTTACAAAATTAGGGAAGAGCCCCTTCTTGAGCTCTCTTACATGTCAAAGCGCTATCTCTCAGCGGGCGATTTTTTTGTCGAGCGGTGCAATTCACCTTCTGCATTGCGGTATAGGGTAAAAGCCAGCTCATCAAGCGTAAAAGTGGATAGCTACAGCATCTCAAATGGCTTCATAGTTTCTACGCCAATGGGCTCCACGGGCTACTATTCGTATATTGAGGCAATAAGCAAAAAGAGGCCTAAAAGAATCAACGGCATAGGTGTTGCGCATATACTGCCAACATTTGTAAGTGATAGGGTAAATGGCGTTGCTGTGCATTATGAACCGCGGCGGGTACTACCTTTTGATTCTATCATAGAAGTAAAACTGGAGCGCGCAGTCAATGCCTACCTCAATATGCCAGGACATGCAAGTATTCCTGCAAAGCAGTCCAGCGTTTTCAAGTTTGCGCTTTCAAGCAGGCGCCTGCGCATAATTGAATAATTTACACATGTGCACTAATATTTTTGGCATGCTTAAAAATATTTCTTCTTATTAATGATATGATACAATGGTAACCATAAAAGAGGTAGTTGAAGCGTTAAAAGGCTGTGCGGATCCAGAGCTTGGCGCAAGCATAGTTGATATAGGCCTTATATATGGCATAGAGATCAAAGGCAACGATGTCAAGGTAAAGCTCACAATGACTTCGGCAATGTGCCCTGTCACAAGCATAATAATGGCTGACGCGCAGCTCAGGCTGAAAGCCATACCTGGAATAGGAAACGTAGAGCTTGAGCTTGTATGGGATCCGATGTGGAACCCCGAAATGATGAGCGATGAATTGAAGTACTCGCGTCAGTAGAGCACTTCTTCGTCTGCTCTCTTGTAGCTGCTTATCTCGCTCTCTTTGAACCACACGCTTATCTCCCTTTCAGCCACTTCCTCGTCTGATATGTGTACAAGGTTCTTTACAGGCCTTTGCATCTTGTCTCCCAGGTCATACGAATCGCTGCTGTATCTGCCCCTGAACGTAGACGGATCTGCTTTCTTTGGCTCGGTTGGACCCATAAGCTTTCTTGCAACAAACGGTGCTTCATTGCCCTCAACCACAATTGCTACTATAGGACCACTCGTAAGGTAATCAAGAAGCTGGCCGTGAATCCTTTTGCCTATCTCAAGCTCCGATTCCTTTACCTCTATACCTCTTTCCATATACGACTGCTTGCTTTTCTTCCCAACACTGGAAAGCCACTCGTCGTTTGCAACATAGTGCTTTGCAGCAGTTTCTCTGTCTGGCCTTACCATCTTGAGCGCAACAACCTTTAGGCCTGCTTCCTCAAGCGTGCTTATTGCCTTTCCTATCAGTGCCCTGTAGACTCCATCTGGTTTAACCAGTATCAAAGCTCTTTTTATCATTTTTACACCTGTTTTTTGCTTATTCCTTTTTGCTGCCCGTTATCCTGATCACAACGCTTTCCTCAATCTCTTTCATTAGTTCAGCAATGCCCTTGACATTCTTTGCAACAAGCCTTCTTATGGCGCTGCTTATCCTATAATTAGAGATAGCGTAAAGTTTATTTGTATCAACACCCATGCTTTCTAGCATGGAAACGACCTTTTCCTGGGAATAGTTGTCGTCTTTCCTTGGCATGAAATTCTTCCACATCTCAATCTCTATTTTTGCTATGCCAGCTTTCTCCAGCATCCTGTATAAATCTCCCAAGTTCTCTTGGTTAAGCCTTATGAGCCAGTTAAACTCACCTTTTTTCTCCAGTATACCGCTCTTGGCCAGCATTTCATTGCTCTTTTGAATCTCTCCAAACATCTTGTCCTTTATGCCTCTTTCCTGTTCGTCTAACTTCTTCTTCTCTTCCTGTATCTTGGTTATTCTAATTGCATAATCAACTATCCTGGCTTGCCCTTCCTTCCTAGAAAGTGCCTCATAATATTCCCACATCTTGTCGTTTTTTTCGACTTCCCTAGGGTCTACTAGTATTCTCTGCCTCATTTAAACACCCCCAAAACTATAAGATAGCGCCATATATATAAGCTTTGCTGCAAGGTAGTTTGGAGCAATCAATCCAGGTATTGGATTGAGCTCTACAACATCCATTCCAACAAGCTTTTTGGATTTCAATAAGCCTCTTAATATTTCGACAAGCATGCTATATTTCATGCCGTCTGGCTCTGGCGTTCCGACACTCGGCATCTCGCTCGGGTCGAGCACATCGAGATCTATGGTTACATATACATTCTGGCCGGTGTTGTTCTGCAAGTCCTCTATAATCTGCGATACCTGCTGCTTGCGCATGTCCTTCATGTAGAGAATTTTGCTTGCATATTTTTTCGCGCTTTCCTGGTCAATGCTTCTTACACCGAGAAGCTGTATGTTGTCTGTCATGTCCATTATGCGCTTTGCCACGCACGCATGGCAGACCTTTGCCCCCATGTAACTTTCCCTTGAATCGGAATGGGCATCAAAATATATAATGCTCATGTCCTTGTAGCGTTCAAGCAGCGCAGCAACGCTTCCTATTGTTATGGTGTGCTCACCACCTAGCAGGAGCGGCACCTTGCCGTCGCTTGCAATTATGCTTACCTCTTTTTTTATCCTGTCAACCATGCCATCTGGCGATCCGAAATCAGGTGCAAGCTCTTCTGTGGTATATATACCAATATTGCTTATGTCCTGCTCGGTTTCCTCGCTATACAACTCAATGTTCCTGCTTGCTTCTATTATAGCGTGTGGCCCTTCCTTTGAACCGCTTTTGTAGCTTGATGTTGAATCGTAAGGCACTGGTATTGCTACTACTTTTGCATTTTCATAGCTCTGCTTCTCAAGCCCGAAAAGATTGTATGGTGGCATCTGGTTCAATAGTTCCATGAAAGCACCTCTGCAATATTATTCAATTCATATATTTTAATGTATCTCTAATCTCTGGCAGGTTGCAATGCTGCAATTGGGCATTGCTAACGCAAAGAGAAAAACTACAAGCATGCATTATGCAAAGGCATCTAGTTTTTCTGCTCTTCGCCACCTATCCAGAGCCACCTATAGCAATATATAGTTTGCTTGGCTAAATTGGAATGTGAGCTTATGGATAGCGCAGATATTGATAGAATAAGCAACTTCAAGGAGTTCATAGCCCTTTACAAGGAGCACATATACAATTTGCTGATTTCATATTTTCCAAAGTCCGGACATGAGGCCTTTAACAATATGGCAAGAGTATACACTGATAGAAAAGGGCAATATCGTAGGCCAAGCTATATTATATTGTGGGATATGCTTTATGGGGGAAACCCTGAAGAGGCGCTGCTGCCTGCTGCAGCGCAGCAAGCAACCGAAGATTACTATCTGATGCATGACGACTGGATGGATGGCAATACTGTAAGGAGAAACGGCCCTGCTGCCCATGTGCTGTATGGCGAAAGGTATGCCATAACCGCAGGCAGTATGGTCCATGCGATATCATGGAAAATGGCCAGAGATGCAGCAAACATGCTTGGGCCAAAGCGCGGAGACGCATATTTCAACAAGTTCTACGACATGATGATAGTGACGCACCAGGGCCAGTATCTTGATGTAAGGCTTACACGCGAGGTCAAGGATGTAACAAAATTTACAAGGGATGATTATTTCCAATCGATACACGCAAAGAGCGCATACTATAGCGTATATGGGCCTATGCAAGCGGGTGCAATAATTGCTGGCGCTGATGAAAGCATTGTTTCATCTATCAAGGATTACGGGATACCTGCTGGTAATGCATTCCAGATAAAGGACGACATACTTGACTGCATTGCGGATCAGAATACTCTCGGCAAGAGCATAGGCAACGACGTCAGGGATGGAGTCAAAACGATTATACTCTGGCATGCAGTGCAGAATGCAAATACAGAGCAGCTGGAGCGTCTAAAGCGCATATATGCAAAGGATAGGGAGCAAAAAACGGAGGAAGAAGTATCCTGGGTGCTCAACCTGTTTAATGAGACTGGTGCTATAAAGAAGGCGCAAGAAGAAGCTGACGAGCTTGTTAACCAGGCAATTGAAACTTTTAAGCATGCCACCTCTTCAATACATGATTCAAATCTGAAGCGCATCGCAATGGACTCGATAGGATACGCAGCAAAGAGAAGTGTCTGAAGATATTGAACATTTATTCATGTAATTTGAAATATGTTGAATTGAAGGAATGCGTTCTCATCGCATCTATGTGCTGCTTATGTATTTGTATGCTTCGAGCCCTTGCTAACCTTTAGCAAAAATCTGGGCAAACACCTTTGCATCAGATACCATATCATCTATTTTGCAGTATTCATTCGGCTGGTGAGCATTATCTGGTAAAGTCGCCCAAACAATTGCTTGCATTCCCAAATCCCTGAAGTATTTGGCAACTGTACCCCCACCAATGCCAACAAATTTTGGCTCTACATTCTTAACATCTTTTATTGCAATTGCCATCATATTTGCCAATTCGCTATTTTTGCTTGTCGGTTTTGCCGGATCCTCCCTATTGTATACCGTAAAGAGCACCTTTGAGCCGGATGAGCTGTATTTCATTGCTATGCTTTTAACATCTTTGAGTATGCTATCTAATTTGTAATTGGGCAATACCCTGCAATCCATGTAAAATGTCTCTGAGCCAGGCACAATATTGACGCTATCAACGTTTTTCTCGTGCTTTGTCATCTCGAATGTCGAGACTGGAGGATTGAATATGCTGTCGCGTGAGTTGTATTTTTTGTGAAGATTGCTGTCGAGTTCGTTGAGCATTTTTATTGAAGTTCTGTATGCATTTGTGCCAAGATTGGGCGTGCTTGCGTGCACCTGCTTGCCTTTTACGTCGAACTTCAGCCACAAGATGCCTTTTTCAGCAATCTCGATTTGTGAGCCATCTTCAGTCCCCCAGTCAGGCACAATAGCCATATCATGCTTGCTGAATATCTTTTCTTTGAGAAGTCTTTTGATTCCATATTCGCTTCCAACCTCTTCGTCGGCAACCAGTGCAATGCCAATATTGTGGCTAAGTTGAATGCCAGATTCGACAACTGCTTTAAGCGCAAATATGCTTGAAACAACACCCTGGCCATTGTCTGATGTACCCCTGCCAAAGATCTTGCCATCTTTTACATACGCGTCGAAAGGATCGTGGCTCCATAGTGAAAGATCTCCTGGCGCGACCGTGTCAATGTGTGCAATAAGCCATATGGTTTTCTTGGCATTGCCAACCTTTGCTATAATATTCGACCTTTTGGCTTTCGTATTGTCAATGTAGTCAAAGCGCCTTGTCTTTATGCCCAAAGAATTTATGTATTTTTCGAGAAAATCAGCTCTTTTTGATTCACCACTGCCCCCGCTTTCCGGTGATATCGATGGTATAGCTATCATATCTTTCATTAGTTGTATCATGTCCTGCTTGTAACTCTCTACAAGTTTTCCTATCTCCATTAGCCCACCCTATTTATCATAGCTGGTAAAGTATTTAATAAGCTTATTGTTTAAGAAAAGCACAAAATGAAGCGCCATGCATAGCGATTTTCACTGTTTTAGCATTTCCTGCAATATACAGCAATAAGCATTAAGTATTTATTTGTTATGTTCGCTTAATAAATAAACCCTTTTGTGCGAGATGCAATCTTTTTGGTGAGCGATTGGTTCCTGCCCCTATTGACCTTATACCGAAGCATGAAATAGTTAGCGCTAGCGAGGCCAAAAAGATAGCAAAAAAATATAATACTACTCTAGATAAATTCCCAAAGATTCTTGAGAGCGATCCCCAGGTAAAGGCGATAGGTGCCAAGGTTGGGGATCTGATCGCAATACACAGGAACGATCCCACTGGCAAGTATATATACTACAGGCTTGTAGTCAAGGGCTAAAGGGGTTTGCCAGCAATAAATGTTTAAGTGATAATATGGACCATTATCTGCTCGAATCTTATCTGACCAATACATCAATGGTTCAGCAACAAATAGAAAGCTACAACAGGTTCATACGCATAGGAATCCAAAAGGTGCTTGAAGGCAATGATCTCATAGTTCCGGATGTAGCCAATTTCGCGATAAAGCTCAAAAGTATAAGGCTTGAGCAGCCGCGCGTCATAGAACCAGACAGCTCAACAAAGAAGATATTGCCAAATGAGGCGCTTGCCAGGAACCTGACTTATGCCGCGCCTATGTTTCTAACATATGTGCCTGTTATAAGCGGCATAGAAAAGGAGGATGCTGCAGGCGAGGCTTTTATAGGAGAGCTTCCAGTAATGGTAAAGAGCGACCTTTGCTACACTCACAATATGTCAAAGGAGCAGCTCATAAGCGAGGGCGAGGATCCTTATGATTATGGCGGCTACTTTATAATAAAAGGAACCGAGAGGGTGCTCATAGGGATAGAAGACCTTGCGCCAAACCGCGTAATAACCACAAAGGAAAGCGATTCCGTAACAAGCAAGATATTTTCCACGACGCTGAACTTTAGGGCACGCTGCGGCATTTCAAGGGACGAATACGGAATCTACGACATTTCGTTCCCCACAGTTGCAAAAGGCACAGATTTCGTGATGGTGCTAAGGGCCTTGGGGCTTAGCAATGAAGATATACTAAACTCTACTGAATACAAGGATGTAAGGAACGACCTCATGATAAATATAGACGTTAGCGCAGCAAAAGACATGAGCACTGCTGATGCGCTGATGGAAATAGGCAAGGTTGCCGCACCTAACCAGGCTAAAGAGTACAAGAAGAAGCGTGCCGAGGTGCAGCTTGATACTTACATATTGCCACATCTTGGCGTTACTCCCGATTCAAGGAAAGAAAAAGCCTACTTCCTGCTAAGGATGGCGGAGCGCGCAACGCTCGTTTCTCTAGGCTACCTTAAATCTGATGATAGGGATCATTACATGAACAAGAGGGTAAAGCTTGCGGGAGAGCTGATGGAAGAGCTATTTAACAATGCTTTCAAGTTTTTTGTTAAGGATATAAAGTACCATGTAGAAAGGACAACTGCGCGTGGAAGGCGCCTTTCCGTGCGCACCAACATAAATCCTGACACCCTTACAGAAAAGATTCTCTATTCTATGGGTACTGGTTCATGGCCAGGCGGGCAAACAGGTGTATCGCAGGTTGTCGAGAGGACCAACATGGCAAGCATGCTTGCTCATCTCAGGCGTGTAAAGTCACCGCTTGCGAAGAAGCACCCGCACTTCAAGGCCAGGGATGTGCATGGAACGCACGTGAACAAGCTTTGCCCGAGCGAGACCCCAGAAGGAACGGAAGTAGGACTTACAAGGTACCTGGCACTCATGGCCAAGGTTACTGTTGGCGCTGACGACAAAATGCTGCTTGACAAGCTTAAGGAGCTCAAGCTCATTGAGGGAGAAAAGTAATCGGTGATATTTTGAAATGCGGCATATATCTTGATGGAAGGCTTATAGGTTATACAAAATCCGGGCAGGATTTTGCTAATGAAGTAAGAAAGAATCGCAGACTTGGCATCATAAGCGGAGAGATAAATGTAGCCTATTTCAAGAAGCAAAACGAGGTGCACATAAATTCAGACAGAGGAAGAGTAAGAAGCCCTTACATTGTTGTCGAAAACGGCGCCAGCAAATTTACTCCAGAATTGGAAGAAAGGCTAAAGAAGAAGGAGATTGATTTCAACTACCTAGTTAGAAGAGGCGTTATAGAGTATTTGGATGCTGAAGAGGAGGAGAATGCCCTCATAGCAATAAAAAGCGAAGATATCAAGCCCGAAACAACGCACATGCAGATAGATCCGGCAGGCATACTTGGCCTTACCATGAACCTTGCGGTCCTGCCTGAATACAACACAGTGGGTAAGCACTCGCTTATATCAAACTTCACCAAGCAAGCCCAGGGTCTTTATGCATTGAACTTCAGCAAGCGCTACGATCCAAGAGCATTCCTTCTCTACTACCCGCAGATGCCGGTTGTAAGCAGCGCAGCATACCGCTCGCTGAACATGCAGAAGCACGCGACGGGCCAGAACTTTGTTGTCGCGCTTTCAACCTACTATGGATACAATATGAAAGATGCAATTGTGCTTAACAAGGCAGCAGTGGAGCGTGGGCTTGGCAGAAGCGCCTTCTTTAGGACATACACAGATGAAGAGAGAAGGTATCCTGGTGGCCAGCAGGACAAGTTTATGGTGCCTCCGCCGTCTACAGAAGGCTATTTGGGTGAGCACGCGTATTCAAAGCTTAGCGAGGATGGAATTATAGAGCCCGAGCTTGGCATAGAGGACGGTGATGTGCTTATAGGAAAGGTATCTCCGCCGAGGTTCCTTGAGGAGCAGACGAGCTTCGGTATAGCAGCAGAGAAGAACAGGGACAATTCGGTAATGGTTAGAGTTGGAGAAGAGGGAATAGTTGACAATGTAATGGTGAGCGAGACTGCGGGCGCCACCAAGATAGTAAAGGTAAGGATAAGAAGCATAAAGATACCTGAAGCCGGTGACAAATTCGGCAACAGGAATGCGCAGAAGGGTGTAGTCGCGCTTATCGTACCACAGGCAGATATGCCTTTCACAAAAGACGGCATTGTGCCTGATATGCTGCTTAACCCGCACAGCTTGCCGAGCAGAACCACATTCGGCCACATGGTAGAGACGCTTATGGGCAAGGCGGCATCGCTCAAAGGCGAGTATGCCGACGGCACAGCTTTCTCTACAGAAGGAAAGAGCACCATTGACCAATATGGTGCAATTTTGGAGCAATACGGCTTTGACAAATTCGGCGACGAGGAATTCTATGATGGAAGGACAGGCAAAAAGTTTTCCGCAAAGTTGTTCAACGGCGTTGTTTACTATTACAAGCTGTGGCACATGGTAAGCCTCAAGCTACAGGTGAGGGCACGTGGCCCTGTGCAGATATTGACACACCAGCCTACGGAAGGCAAGCCAAGGAAAGGAGGCCTCAGGTTCGGAGAGATGGAACGCGATGCGCTCGTTGGCCATGGCGCGAGTTTGCTGCTCAAGGATAGGATGCTTGAACAGAGCGACAAGGCTCCAATATGGGTCTGCAAGGCATGCGGCTCAGTTGGCTATTACGATTACATAAAGAACAAGCCAGTGTGCCCGAACTGTGGCAGCAGCGATCTTGAGATAGTAGAGATAAGCTATGCGTTCAAGCTTCTGCTTGACGAAATAAAATCGCTGCACATAAATCCGAAGATAAAGTTGAAGAGCGAGTGATTATAATGCAAGCTGAATTTATAGATCATATAAGATTTGGGGTCATAAGCCCCGATGAGATAAGGCGCATTAGCGTCGCAAAGCTTGTAGTGCCAGACACGTATAATGAGGACGGCTACCCTATAGATGGGGGGCTTGTAGACCAGAGGCTAGGCGTTATAGATCCTGGCTTGAAATGCAAGACATGCGGCGGAAGGGCAAAGGTCTGCCCGGGGCATTTCGGCCATATAGATCTGGTTAGGCCTGTAATACACCCAGAATACGCGAAGATGATATATCTGCTTTTGCAGTCTACATGCTACAAATGCCATAGGATACTTATAGGCGACGAGCAGATAAAGGAGCTGAAGCCAGTCGCAAGCGACCTGATTGTCAAAGAAGAGGATGAGCAGGAAGTGCAGGAACAGGAGCTTGGAGGCATGGACCTGCTTAAAAAGATAAAATCCATAAAGAAGTGCCCTCACTGCGGCGCAGAGCAGCCGAAGATCAAATTCGAGAGGCCAACGTTCTTCTACATAAATGGCAATAGGCTTAAGCCTGACGAGATACTGAACTGGCTTTCGAAGATAAGCGACGACGATCTTAAGCTCATAGGGATTGATCCAAGCGTTACAAGGCCCGAATGGTTCGTGCTTACCGTCTTGCTTGTGCCACCTGTCAATGTAAGGCCTTCAATAACCCTTGAATCCGGAGAGAGGAGCGAGGACGACTTGACGCACAAGCTTGTCGACATAATGAGGATAAACCAGAGGCTTGAGCAGGACATAGATGCAGGAGCCCCCCAGATAATAATAGACGACCTGTGGGAATTGCTCCAATACCAGGTAACTACATATTTCAACAACGAAACGCCTGGCGTGCCTGTCGCAAGGCACAGAAGCACAAGGCCGCTAAAGACCCTTGTGCAGAGGCTTAAGGGCAAGGAGGGCAGGCTTAGATACAACCTGAGCGGCAAAAGAGTCAACTTCTCGGCAAGAACCGTAATAGTGCCTGATTCGAGCCTTACCGTAGACCAGATAGGCGTGCCCCAAAAGATGGCTGAGAGCCTTACCGTGCCGCTTTACGTTACCCAATGGAACATAGAAGAGGCAAGAAAATACCTGGAGCGCAACACATACCCGACAGTGCTGAACATGATAACCAAAGAAGGAATAAGGAAGCGCGTCACCGATACCAATAGAGAAGAGCTGCTCAAAGAGCTGCAGCCAGGCTTCATACTGGAAAGGCAGCTTATAGATGGCGACATAGTGCTCATGAACAGGCAGCCCACTCTTCACCGAATATCGATAATGGCGCATACCGTAAAAGTGCTTCCTGGCAAGGTCATAAGAATTCATGTTTCTTCAGCATACCCGTACAATGCTGATTTCGATGGAGATGAAATGAACCTCCACGTGCCGCAGTCTCTTGAAGCCATAGCAGAAGCCAGGTACTTAATGCAGCCAAAGGATGTAATATTGTCGCCAAGAGACGGCAAGCCTGTACTCTTCATAGAAGAGGATGAGCTTTCTGGCATATACCACCTTACAAAAGACGGGAGCTACTATACAAAGGATGAAGCCGCGCTGATGCTCAGCGACATAGGTATATTCGAGCTGCCAAAGCCAGAAAAGAACGGCCTATATAGCGGCAAGGCGATAGCTTCGATGGTGCTTCCAAGCGATCTCGATTTCGAGTACAAGGGCAAGAGGGGCACAGTGGTGATAAAGAAAGGCACGCTTGTTGAAGGCAGCCTAGGGAAGGATGAGGTTGGAGAAGGTCCAGCAAAGCTTATACTAAAGATATTCGCGGATTACGGCGCTGAGGCAGCAAGAGACTTTTTGTTCAGGATAGCCAAGCTTTCTCTCAGAGCTGCGTATCTGGGTGCAGTGACAATAAGCGTGAGGGACTACTACCCAAGCGACGAGATACTGAAGGCAAAAGACGAGCTTGTAAACGAGGTTAAAGCAAAGGTTTCTGAGCTTTACACGAGCTACAAGGAGAACAAGATAGAGCCGCTTCCTGGATATACGAAGAAGGAAACCCTTGAGGTGGAGATGATGGCGCAGCTTGAGGAAGCGCGTTCGCTCTCTGGTAAGGTGCTCAACAAATATCTAGACAATTCCAACAACGCAAAGCTCATGATCGCGATTGGCGCAAGAGGAAACATGGTGCAGTTCGTCGCATCGACAATGCTGCTGGGGCAGCAAGCGGTAAGAGGAAAGCGCACGATAAGAGGCTATACGGGCAGAACCTTGCCATATTTCAGGAAGAACGACAAGGATCCAGAGCTAAAAGGCTTTATAAAGTCATCCTTCTTCTCTGGCTTGTCCCCTACAGAGCTGTTCATGCATGCGATGGGAGCAAGAGACTCTGCTGTGGTCAAATACGTAGTAATAACGCAGAGCGGTTACCTGCAAAGACGTCTTATCAACGCCATGCAGGATTTCTACATAGATGATGATCTTTCCGTAAAAGACGCCGGCAATGTTTTGGTACAGACGCTTTACGGCGGGGACGGCATAGATCCGACAAAGGAGCTTTTGAAGGGTGAGCAATGATGGCAATTAAAAACAGCATAAAAGCGGTTCCAGGAGAAGCTATAGGCACTGTTGCGGCCGAATCGATAGGAGAGCCGAGCACCCAGATGATGCTTAGGGTATTCCATTCTGCAGGAGTAAGCTCTGTAATACAAACAAGGGGCCTTCCGCGCATGATAGAGCTTGCTGACGCGAGGAAGCGCCCAAGATCTCCATTCATGAGGGTTTACCTGGATCCTTCGATCTCGAAGAACTACGAGAAGGTAAGAGCGGTATGGAGAAAGATGGAAGAGGTAAAGATAATAGATCTTGTTTCAAACTATACCGAAGACTTTAGAGCGGGCACTTTAAGCATAGATGTAGATAGGGAAAAGCTGTCTTTCTACGAGCTCACAATGAAAAGCTTGCACAACTCGATAAGCCACATGAGCAACGTAGAAGCAACTGTGGAAGGCGATTCGATAAAGGTAAAAGCGGAAAAGAAAAGCTATCCGAGCACCAAGGCGCTCAGAACTCTTTTCGTGCACATACTCAACACAGCAGTAGCAGGCATAGAGGGTATAAAGAAAGCAGTGATACAGGAAAATGATGACGGAACCTTTTTCATAGCAACAAACGGGAGCAATGTGATAAAAGTCATGGAAGTAGATGGTGTTGACAAATGGCACATCTATTGCAATGATCCATTTGAGATAGCTAAAGCTTATGGAATTGAAGCGGCAAGGAACGTGCTTGCCAACGAGTTCCTTTCAACGATAGAGGATGAAGGGCTTACGGTAAGCTTCAGGCACATATCGCTCATAGCTGATACAATGACGCTTCTTGGTTCTATAAAAAGCATCGGAAGGCACGGCATTGCCGGAGAGAAGAACTCGGTGCTTGCGAAAGCCGCTTACGAGGAAACCGCAAAGCACCTGGTAAATGCAAGCATATTTGGTGAGAAGGATCCTCTCAAGGGAGTGGCTGAAAACATACTGATAGGCAAGCAGGTCAACGTGGGAACAGGCTACGTGACTCTTGCGGTAAAGAAAGAAGATATAAAGAAGCTGAAGTAAAAATCAAAAATAATGCGTAAAGGTGTAATAAATGGCAATGATGCAACAAGAAAGACCGTTCGACCTTTTGAACAGGATACTGGGCCAGAAGGCATTGGTTAGACTGAAGAACAACATGAGCATACGCGGCAAGATAACATCGTTCGATGCTCACATGAACATCGTAATAGAGGACGCAGAAGAGCTTGAAGAAGGCGAGCTTAAGGCAAAGCTTGGCACCATACTCCTTAGAGGAGGTAACATACTTTTCGTCTCGCCGGTATAATGCTTGACGGATGGGCTCTTGGCGCAACGGTAGCGCGCCTGCATGGCATGCAGGAGGTTGCGGGTTCAAAATATATTCCGAACGGAATAATGAAAATCCCGCAGAGTCCATCTCTGTTTTAGCTTTGGCGTTGTGGCATAAATTAAAAATAGCTTTTGCACCATTCTACCTACTAATTATATTTGCACTGTATCTTTCTTGCTCATCAATGTTTGAATATCAATGTTTGAATAAGAAAATGAATCATTCTTTTTGCTCTGCTGCGCTCCGCTTTTCGCCTATCTTGTCAAAGTCTATGATCCTTTTGTCAAATGATTCGCGATCCCTGCTGAGCAAGACGATCCTGCTTGTTTCATGCTCATCTGTCCATATATAGCCTGTAAGCTCTGCGATGCGCTTTGCAAAATCCCTTATCTCTTCGTGGTTTGGCATGCTCGAAAGCGAAAGGCCCCTCTGCTCTTCCCTCGAGCCGCCGACAAACGAAAAGCCTTTAACCTCAACATAATTTGGCTTTGCAATTCCTATGAGCCGTGCATAGCCCTCTGGATTGACCATGTTGAGTCCCTTGACGAGCGTCATTCGAAGCACTGTCCTTGTCTTCATCTCGCTCATCAACTTTAGCGATTCTATGAAATTATTCCAAGCATTTGGTATTTTTGGCGCCACTGTCTTTATGTATGTTTCTTCGTCAGGCGCTTGCAATGATATGTAAAATTGTGTGGGAAGATTCTTGAGCTTCTTTATGGCTTCTGGGAGCGTGCCGTTGTGGACAACAAAAGTGCTCATGCCGCGCTCGTGGAACTTGCCTATAAGCTCTGACATTTTTGGGTAGAACAGCGGCTCCCCTGTAAGGCTCAGCGTCGCGTGCTTCGGGCTGTTCGATTCCTTCCATCTCTGCATTTTTAACTCAGTATCTGCTACCGCTTTGTAGCCGCTTACTATGCGCCTCTGCTCCTTTATCATGCCTTCTATTATGTAATCTGGATCATCCCATTCAACAGCGTTAAGTTCGTTCCACTTGTAGCCATGCTCTTCAGGTATTATCCTCCAGCAGAACCTGCAGCGGAGATCGCAGCCTATCGCGGTTGTGGACTGCATGCACTGCCAGCTCCTTATTCCGTAAAATTTCGCCTTGTAGCAAAGCTCCTTGCCCTCCAGGCCGTTCGCTGCATATTCGCAGATCTTTACTGCAGAATGCTTGCCCACAAAATGGTAGCCCTGCTTCTTCATTGTGTTCTTAAGTTGCTCCGGCATCTCTCCCATGTCCACACCATTGCACTACATCTGTGCCATATTTATAAAAGATTCTATCGTAAGGCCTTCCTTTTTAATCATGTCCCTTGTTACAGTGTAATTCTTGCCCGTTTTTTTCATCTTATTAGGCTTTATCAAAAACCAGCCAACATTGCTCATTCTCCATGCAATATATGCTTCCATGTTTCCGTTTCTTTCCCACTCCAGAAGCGTTTCAACCTTGTCTATAGGCACCGATATGCTGCCCTTGTCCCAGGCTTTGCACTCCAGCACAAAGCTTTTCCCATTCTTCGCTACTATCAGGTCGGGGCTTAGCGCATTCACGCCGCTGCCCGCCGCTCTTACTACAGAATATTTCATCCCGTGGAAAAAATTGACAAGCTCCCTTTCGCTTCTGGCGCCTTTCGAATACCTCAGCAAAAAATCACATTTTATACATATGCCCGAAAAGGTATAAAGCCTTTATGCAAGCCTTTTCTGCTTCTCCTCTGGCCTTATGCCCAGTGCCAGCTTCTCCTTCATCTGCATTAATATGTCGCGCATCCTCTTCTCCCTTATCCTGGATATCATAAGATACGCTTCGTCCCTTGTCTTCAGTGCAGCAAGTATGAACACGCTCCCGTACTTGAGCCTTCCTGCCCTGCCGCGCCTCTGTATGTTCCTTATCTCGCTCGGTATCGGCTCGTAAAACACAACGGAATCAACCGCTGGTATATCTAGGCCTTCCTCGCCTATAGAAGTGGCGACAAGCACTCTAAATTTGTTGTTCCTAAAGTCCTCCAGCACAGCAGATTGCGCTTCTTGGGTAATTCCTTCTTTTTTGCCCATGAAAGCCCTTGCGTCTATGCCATTAGCGCGAAGTATCTCCGCAATCCTTTTTATCGTTGTCCTATACTGGCCGAAAACTATCACGCTCTTGCCTTTCAAGCCGTTATTGAGGAGACCAACAAGCGTCTCTACCTTTGGGTGCTCCTCGTTGTTTTCTATTGCTTTTTTAGCAAGTGCCAATGCGCTGCTAACATTGCCGTTTGCAAGTATGTTACGCACGTTCCTGCTCTGCTCCGACCTCTCTTTCAAGGCTTCAAAATACTTTATGAACGAATATATAGTTTCTGTTGTCACAAGGTCGTATGCGTGATTCAAGTGCAGCACGTATGAATAATTGTTGAGCGCCATATACTTGTAGTTCGTGGCTTGTATCTTCGCTATATTGTTTCCTATCTCTATGAGCCTGCCTTTCGGCATGTTGTCAAAATACTTGAAAGGGCTCAACCCATGGGTGTAAAGGTTGCTTAGGTGCTCGTTTATCACTGGTTTAAGCAATCCTGCTATCGCATCTATGGTAGGGCTCTTCTCAACATATATGACATGCATGTCCTTCTGCATTACGTATGGCTCAACATCTATGTCTGAAGAGCTCCTTATCTCTATGTTTTCTATGCCGAGCGCGTCTATTAGCGCGCTTATGCGCTTCTTGTCGCCTCCTGGCGATGCTGTCATGCCAAGCAGCTGTATGCCGCGCGCCTTGCACTCGTTTGCTATGTATGTATAGGCGTATTTGCCAACAGCCCTGTGGCACTCGTCAAACACCACAACGCCGAAATTCTCAAGGCTTAAAGCTCCTCTTGAAAGGTCGTTTGCCACTGTTTGCGGCGTTCCAACTATTACTCTTGAATTTGCTTCTAGTTCTGCTCTTTTAGCCGGCTGAATGCTTCCGGTAAGAAGCAACATCATGCTTTTTTCTATGTTAAGAAGCCTTGAAAGTGTGGCGAAATGCTGCTCGCTCAGAGGCTTTGTAGGCGCAAGGAAGAGCGCACGCTTGCCCGAATGCAATGCCTTTGCTATTGCCAGCACGGCTATCATTGTCTTGCCGAGCCCAGTCGGCAGCACTACAAGGGTGCTCTTGCCTCCAAAGACACTTTTTGCTATATTGATCTGATATGCCCTTGGCTCCATGCCTTCCGTATTTACGAGCTTGGAATATGGAAGCAGCTCATCCCAGCTAGGTCGCATAATCCTAAATGCACGTTTAAATATAAATATTTGCAGAATATGCGAAGTTTTGAAGCAGCCATTGTAGCAATCGGTTTTGTAGTGCACCAATTGCACACCTACAGCATTGTTCTGCACATGCATAGCAAAGGTATTGGAATTGTAGGCAATCAGAGCAAAATGCCCTATGCGATTATATGGCAAACCTTTTATGCGCTTGCGACAAATAATATCTGGTGTATTTGATGACAGTTTTGACAATAAGCTGCATGGACATGAGGCTCAATGGCACTATAGAAGACAGCAATGTTGCAGGTGGTTTGGTACTGCGCAATGCAGGCGCAAACATATCTGGCATGAAGGGTAGCATACGTGGAATACTTGATAGCGAAAACATTACAGAAATAAAGCTGATGCCGCACAACGACTGCGGCGCAATGAAAGTGGTATATGGTGCGCTAAAGAAAGGTATGGGCGTAAGCAGCGAAGTGAAAGATGCGCTTGTCAGCCAGTTCTCAGCTGAGCATTTTGAGACGCTTGACGAGCTTGAAAAGATTAATTACGCCAAGCAGGAGCGGGCGATCAAGGAAATGGCTCCTGGCGTAAAGGTTTCGGTAGAGCCGATAGACCTGAGCAAATACCACAACGAGAGCAATAGCATGCATGTGCTTGCCTTTACCTATGCATCAAAAGGAAATTACAATGAAATTTGCAAAAAGGCGGGGCTCGAGCGCGACAACACCTATTTTGTGCACTTGAATTCCATCGATGAGGCTGCGCACGACATAGAGATAGGGATCAAGAACATAGGCATAAAGAAGGTTTTCTTCATTGCACAAAATCCATCTGAATACAGGCGCATGCTCTCTGACATGCAGAGATTCAGCATGAAGGATTTCATGAACGGAGTTGAGGCAAAGTTTGTAAAACTGTGAGAAATTCAAATAAAGCGATGCATTTTACTAACTTGCTTAATCGATTTCAAAAGATGCAATAAATACACCAAAAAGATAAGTTTATATATTACCTTAAAAAATTGCATTAAATGGAGGTAAAATGGGATTATTCAAACTTAAGAGAAACGACATGACAGCTGCAGAAAATGCGGCCATAGAGGCAATCGAAACATTAAAAAAGATTGTTGTTGGAATGGAATTTTACGCACTCTCTTTTGATGGCAAGGTGCAACTATCAAAGGTTGACGAAAAATACTTCAACAAGCTGATAGGCAGTTCTGCAAAGACCCTAGTTGAGAATTATGACGAGCTGGCAGACATGGCAAAAGAAAATGGAGAAAGCGTATCTGAATTTATGCGTTTTGCACTTGAAAACAATCTTCTTGTGGATCTTGCATCTGCTCTCTCTGGCATGATAAAGGTGGTGAACGAGCCGCCAAACGGCTATTATGGAACATTGCTCCATATGGCCATAGGCATAAGCGAGAGCCTAATGCGCTCTACAGAAGGGCGCGATGTATTAGAGAGGAAAGCATGGAATACAATCATAATGATTGACAATGCAATGCGTGCCACTAGCCTTATAGACGGCTACAATTATATTATAGAAGCTGCCAAAGATATTGCGCCTTCAGTATCAAGAAGTGTCAAAGGGTTGCTCCGCATAACTGTCGAGGATCTAGAACTTGATGAAGGAAAAACCCCAAGTGAAAGTAACGTGAACAACCTTTACGGCTAATTGCATCTGCTCTGTATTCAATATCATGTGCATTGTGCAATTATCCTTGCATTGGAGCTATCATAAACCTATTCAATAAAATTGATGTAAGGTAAGTGTCTGACATACAACTGCTCCATTATATTTTGCAAAAAGCATCATTTTTGTTGCAAAAACGGGATTTTTCGCAACATATAAATATCAAAATATGCGCTAGTATAGTGTGCCCGTTGACAATACAAAGGATATTAGCCATGCTGGCAGAGAGCTAAATGGGTTTGTTAAGTTTCAGTTAGAAGAACAGCTAAAAGGTTCCGGAATAGTCATAGACCAAAAAGGCATGCAGCGCATCCTCGGCATGCCTGATGAGGCAAAAATAGGCTTTATAGAAGCTCTTACACAGCTTGGCGGCTTGGAGAGCAAGATGTCAAAAGCCAATAATAGCACAATTCAAAATTCTGATTTCAGAAAAACCCTCATAAGCACAGTTCTTAATAGTGACACAGACTATCCTAAGGTTGAAAAAGAGTTCATAGAAATGACATATGGCATTGTAGATAGCTCAAACAATGCACCACTCAATATATACAAGGTTCATTCTGAGGAGTTGAAAACTCTAGACAACGATATCGATATGTATGAGATAATAGGAGGCAAAAGATACAGCACCTATGAAGCTTTTTCTATGTATGAATACTTTTTTGACCTAGGCATAACCCCATTGAAAGAGCAGGTGAGCAATGCTTTCATAGGAATGCTCTTTCTGAAGAAAGGCTTTACCCTAATTAGCAGCATGAGTCCTCAAGATGGTGTTTCCGGCACGGTTTCGCCAGAAAATCCAAATATCGCAAAAATCAATCCCAACGAGATAAAGGATTTCTGGGATTTAATAAAGGTAATATCGCATGAATACATGCACGTTCTGCAGAATACAAACCTTCTTCCGGGCATCAAAGAAGGGCCTTTTGGCAACATAACAAAGCCCAAGGAGCTTGAAGCTGAATTCCTTGGCATCATAAATGGTCTTGCCACAGTTGAGGAATATTATCCGGGAAAGCGCAACGCATATATCGAAAATATAGAAAGCAGGCGCAATGAGCTTAAGCAAAGCTACAAAAGCGGCAAAATAACTGAAAAAGAGCTTAACTACCTCTTTGGCATTGAGGCGGCAATGGGATTAATAGAAAAATACGGCTCAATAGACAACATAATAGTACAAGTAAGGCACATCTATCACGACTATGATGATCCTATAAGAAAAATATACGAATTGGGTAGCGCCGAGTTGTCAAGCGCGCAAAATTGAATGGTATGTATGGTGGGTATGGTGGAAACTCAAAAAACAACTCCAAAGAACAAGATTGAAGGCTACTTGGAATCATTTTCTGTTGCACAGTCCCCTCGCGGCCAAAAGTACATAAAGATTAATGTAATACTAGAAGAAGACCCGCAAAAAATCTACTCTGTTTTTATATTTTTCGATAGCGACAAGAGCAATGAGCTTTTGGATAGCGAGAAGGATAAAGTGTTATCTGCGCTGCTTAAGGTGACTAAAAAGGTGCTTGAGCTTGCAAAAGACACAGCTCCAAAAAACGACCAGCCATTTAATAGCGGCGCTAAATACCTGATGTCCAACATATCGCTCATGCTAGATGGCAATACAGATTATCTGCATCTTGCAATATGCCCCTTTTCTTACAGAGGGGAAATGGTATACGCGCTTATGAATAACTCTTCTAAGGAGATAATATTTAAATCTAGAGATGGGAAAGAAGCTCTTAGGCTTTCTTTTCAGGTAAGCAGATGGCTTGATGTCAAAAAAGCGATAAATGAGATACTTTACAAAGTTGAAAAGCTTGAAGGAAACCGCAGTACGCTTGACCATTATTTTGGCTTACTTAAAGAGGACTAGAAAATCGTGATGCTATGGAAATTATAAAAAGCAAGGCCGAAGAGGAGCGCACTGAAAAGCACATAAGGAATATGCGCTATTTACGTGCAATAAAATTCAGCATTATTGGTGGCGTAGGATCTACAATTGCAATATACATGCTTCAAAACAAGGGTCCAGAAGCAACACCTTTGGCTGCAGTGCCAGCTTTTGCAGGCATTGCACTGAGTGGCTTCTTCCTTAAGAAATATGGAGATGAACAGAAAAAGCTTTACGCCGAATCAAAGGATCAGCGAAACACAGAAGGCAATGCCCTAGTCGCAGTTCTTGAAAATGCCCTTGGGGTAATATCTGGGTTGACTATAACTTATTCGATTTCCAGCCCAGATGAAAGTAGCATAAAGCTTCTTGCGCCTCTGGCTGTACTGATGACCGTTTTTGCAACGTTTGCAGAAGCCAGGCTCCACAGTGAGGGCAAGCTGCTAAGGAGTAATGCTGAAAAGGAAAAAGCGGCCGAGCATGGGCAGGTATAATTTGAAGCAATTGCTCTCTATTTCTTTTCCACAAGGTAGCTTCCAACTATAAGCGTGTCTGCACCAGTATTTTCAAGTGTCCAGACTGCGTCTTCAGGTGACAGTACTATCGGCTTGCCGTGTTTGTTGAAGCTTGTGTTCAATACTGCACCTATACCTGTTTCATTCTTTACCCTGCTTATTAGGTCCCTGTAGATCTTGTTCTCCTTGCCCAGAATCTGCGGCCTTGTGGTATGGTCTACATGCGATGCGGCCACCATGAAATCGCGGAATTCCGGCCTTACCATGTTTGCGCTTGTCATGAACCTGTTCGGCGCTACGTAATCCTCGAAAATCTTTGGGGCATCTTCTTCAAGCACGGTGCTTGCGAAAGGTTGGTAGTATGGACGTTTTTTGATTATTATGTTTATCTTGTTCCTGTTCTCTGGATCGCTTGGCAGAGCAAGAACGCTCCTGTTGCCCAATGCCCTCGGACCGTATTCCATCCTCCCCTGGAACCATAATACTATCTTATTTTTGACTATCAGATCTGCAGCATACCCTACAGGATCTGAAAGCCTCTCTATCTTCAAATGCTTTCCTGCGCGCTTCAGGGAGGAGCCTATCTCTTCTTCTGTATATTCTGGGCCAAAATATATGTTGTCTATCTGCTTGGCAGGAAACCTGCCGTTGAGCTTGAAATCTATGTATGAAGCGGAGCCATATGAGAGCCCGCCATCTCCCATATGCGGAAACACAAAAAAGTTCTTGACCTCTGGCATGTGCTCTATTAGCATGTTTGTAATCACGTTGGAGAAGAAGCCGCCGCCTACTGCCACGTTGTGCACACCAGTTTCCTTAATCCACTGGCTTACGATTGTCATTACCTGCTTTTCAACGTGCCTCTGCACTGCATACGCAAACGACTCTCTGTCATGGTTTGAAAGCACGTGGTCTTTCATGTATTCTGCAAGAAGTAGCTCGTTTCTGGTGCCCTTTTTGCTCACAAGCTGCTTTTGTTTTTGATCATAATGCACAAAGTCATCTAGCCCTTCTATCTCCGCAGGATACGAGTAGGCGGCAAGGCTCATGAGCTTCCCTTCGTCTTCCCCATATCTCATGTCGCACGCTACTGTTGCAGCGCCATAGAATATGCCTATGCTTGAACTAGCCTTAAATTCAGCAAGTCTCTTCAGCTCTCCTTTCTCGCCTATTGAAACGGTGCCGCTTAGGCCATCGCCAGCTCCGTCAAGGGTTATCACAAGGGCTTCTTTGAATCCAGAGCCGTAGTAAGCTGCGGCAGCATGCGCTAGATGGTGTTCAACTACATAAACTTTTTTAGAGCCAAGCTCCTTGCTCACAGAAGAAAGGCGCTTTCTTGTCTCATATGTGCTTATGCTGTTGCCAACAGCACGCCACAGAAACTTTGGATTTTGGTTTTGGACAAGCTTGTATATGAAGTTAGTAAGGTGCATGCTAAGCCTTGAAGGCTTTGGAATTTCCCTTCTCCAGAGCTTCCTCCTCTTCCTGTCCCAGGAAGGAAACACTCTTGATATCAATGCGTTGCCCCCTATCCAGGCAAGCGCAACAGCATCTATCTCATCTACCTTTTTGTGCGTTGCATACCTTATGGAATGCGCAGGGAATCCTACTTCATTCTTGTTTTTCGTAAACCTTTCTTCGTTGACAGCCACAATAGGTTTGCCTTTTTCTATTATGGCGCATCCTGCATCATGTGAATCTCCTATACCTAATATCATTCTACCACTCAAATAAGCGCAGAATTTCAAAATCTGCATTGCCAAAGCAGCATTGCCCTCAAATCCAATGCACTAAAGCCTATACTTTATTTCTCGCAAAGCTTATTAAATTTAGTATCTTGTATTTCCTATCTCTCACTCAGTAATGTTTTGTCATTGCCAATTTCTGAATCAAAATTTGCACACAAATAATAAGAAAAGTGCTAGCACAATGTTGATTTCAGTGCATCAATGATTATCTTTGGCTTGAATTTGGATTTGCCCTCCTTGCGCATGTGGAATGTTGCATATTTCACTTCACCTACACTTATAGGCTTGTCAACCAAGCGCAGTGTGTCAAGCAGCACTTTGTAGCCTGTAGCAATATACCTATTGCCTTTTTTCTTTACTGTTCTTTTGAAAACATCTGATCTTATGCCAAAGAAGCCAGACATCATATCATTGCATGTGGGCTTGCCCCTCAGCTTGAACACAATATACGAGAACACTGCCATGCCTTTTGATAGAAGCCTCCTATGCCACCCCCATCTTCTGACATGTGTGCGCACCCCTACCACAATATCATAGTCATGCAGCTTCTTGTATATGTCGTCTATCCTGCTTATTGGGTGTTGCATATCAGCGTCCATCACAATCGTATATTTAGTCCTAACAATCATGGCGGCGTTTATAACGCTGACAGTAAGGCCGTGCACCTTCTCATTAGACCTGTCAAGGAGCTCAATGCCCTTATATTTTTTTGACCATGAGATTATTGCTTCCCTTGTGCCGTCTTTTGATCCGTCATCAGCAAAGATGATTCTTGCTCCTTTGTACCTTGCCATAAGCGAGCTTATCACTTTATTAATATTTCCTGCTTCGTTAAGCGTTGGTATTATGAATGTGAGTTCTTCATATCTAGCAAGCATCAAAAACACTATTTTATTTTTTAGCCATATCGTACAGCTTTATTATATCTCCGAGCCCTATCTCAAGCCCAGCTAAAGTATCATGGCTAGATATCGATTCTGGATATACCTGTGCATATTCATTATTTTCAAAGTCAAGCTTTATATTAGGGCTCTTTGACAATATTATCAATATGGGCGCTATCATCCATTCTACTCCATCATTATTATCAAGAAAAGGAAATTTCTTGCCTTTTGCAACTTTTGCAATATCCTCGTGCCTTATTTTGAGTTCTTCTTGCACCTCTTCAAGTATCCTCTCGACAGGATCCTTTATTTTGTCCAAATAGCCAGATACAGCATCCTGCATCAATTTGTAATGCCTCACTTTATCGCTCCTTCTTAGCAGAAGCAGTTTTCCGTCATAGAATACATAAGCGGTAATAACTGACGCAATGTCGGAGGCAGAGAAATTTATCCGTCCATCCGGGAATTTCGGAAGTTTTGCGTACAGGCTTCTTGCCGTCTGCCCAGCGGAAATATGCTCATACATAAAGATATGTTCAAAATAATCTATATAAAAGCTTGGTATGTCTAATTTGTTTCTGTCATTTAAAAGCTTTGCCCGAACCGCCCTGTCATCTGCCCTGCAAAAAAGCAGAAAGAACTAAAGGTAGCAATGGCTTTATCATAAACAAGTATTAATAATAAAAATGATATTAATTGCAGCATATATGGTGGTGCATGATGGAGCCTGGAAGCAAATTGATGGAATTTGTCGCAAAAAATGGCGCTACAATAGAGTTGAGGATACCAGATACAAACCTTACGGAGCAATACCTGTTATTTATAAACGAGCTTGTAGAAGAAGATGCACCAATAAAGCTCAACGTGCCTCAGGATTATGCTTCAGAAGCACGCTACCTGGCAAACAAAATTAGCAATATAATTGCAGGCGACGAGGTTGCAATTGCAGCATTTGACAAAGGCAAGCTGGTAGCTGATGCAAGCATAATAAGGAATTTCGGCAGGGAGAAAGAGGCCGGCACACTTGGCATAGCAATATCGAAGGGCTACAGAAACATAGGCATAGGGCGCATGATTATAGATCAGCTGCTAACTCTAGCGCAGAAATCCAATTTTAGGCTTGTAGTGCTTGATGTATACTCAAACAATCCTGGAGCCATTCACCTTTACGAAAAGCTTGGCTTTCAAAAAGCTGGCACAATACCTAAAATTGCGCGCTTTGGAAATGAATATTTTGACAGCATAAGAATGTTTAAGGCTCTTTGAAGTTATTAATACCCTCCTGGTAGATACTCTTTATTCATTTTTCAACGAACATCTCTCTTTTTTGCCTATCGCAACAGGCTCCAGCAAGCCATTTTATTGGAGGAGCTACTTCCACAGCGAAACAAAAGATATTGCGTGGCCATTTATGCGCTCAGCAAAATGTAAATGCATAACTGTAATTTGCGGAGGTAAAAAGTTATAAATATCGATATATTCAATTATTCAACAGAGCAGATTAAATATAAATGTCAGGGCCATAGTTAAACTTTGAAGAAAAGCTATAAAAAACAATAATACTATAATTATTAAGTGGTTAAATGACCTCATCTATTAAAACGAACGAGAAAAAAATAGGGACGAAAGTAATATTAAAAACAGCAACTATAGATCCTAGGTATTATGCATTCTTGGCGAAAGGGGGCCACTGCATAGAATAAAACACGCTCGTCCATTTTTCTGTTAGCCATAAAAAGGGCAATAGTGCATTTTGATGCAGTCAGAATTTCCTGTAAAAGTTGCGCGCCTTGAAAATATTGGCATATTAGTAAATGAGGATTCCGTTTTAGGTGGGTATTTTTTAGCAAAGGATATTCCAGACAATTGCAGAATAATTGATAATAGATATAACAATAAAAAAAGATTAAATGCACCAATATACTTAGAAGTCTACCCTTCATTTTTATGTAATTTTAGATGCAGCTTTTGCTATCTAAAACTTCTTGGTATAAATCTAGCAGATTCAAAACAGATGTCTGATGAAACTATAAATGCAACCGTTAAAATGTGCGATGAGCGAGGTATAAACACCATGAACATACTCGGTGGAGAACCGCTACATCCACTTAACTGGCCTACCACACGCAAACTTATTGAGAGGGCGCACGAAAAAGGCATTAGAGCAGATATAACTACAAATGGCTTCTTTCTAACTGAAGAGATCGTTGATTTTTTGAAGAAAAATCAGACAAAACTGAATTTATCGCTTCAGAGTTTACAACCAGAGAATAGCAAGAAAATACTTGGCCTTGACCCATCGCAACAATTAAAAAATATTATACTTAACATTGTAGATGGTAAAATCAGGTACGGTTTAAGTACTGCCATACTCAAAACGAATATCAATGAGATAGAGCAATTAATTGATTTTGTCAACAACCTTTCAACATGTGGTGCCTGGGTTTGGAGGTATGTTACAGTTTTTGGAGATTTTGATAAATCTACACTTTATTCTATGAAGGAATTTTTTGATATATATAATAAATATAAGAACAAGATAAAAAAGAATGTTTATTTTGATGCGCCGTTTAGTTACAAATACTTAAACATTAAACCGATGGAAACAGATTTCGATGCTATATTATCCCCTTGCTGCAATCCAGGCGAATCAAAAGCAGAGGTTCTGCCCGATGGTACAGTCTATTCATGCATCCTTTTTTACGGGGATGAAGGCCAAATAATGGGCAATGTGAATCAGGAGGTCAATTTTACTAAAACTTATGGTTATAAAAGGGAATATTGCAGTAATTCTTCATGTGCTTATAGCACATACTGCACTGGCTGTCCGGCTTATGCAAATAGAACAGGTGTAAAATTTGATGACCGTTGCGAATATGCCAGAAAGGCTTAAAAATCAAAAATTTATTAGACTTACAGGCACAGCAGCATTTCCCAAGGATACCACAGGGGAAGCGCTTCTTCTACAGGATTTCAGCAAAAAAAGAGTAGGAAGCAAATTTATACTCGTCGCAGAAGCAACTTATCCAAAATATCTGCCAATAATGCTTAAATCAAGCGGCATAATCACTGAATTAGGGGGTATTTTATCACATGCTGCAATAGTAGCACGCGAATTCAAGATACCGTGTATTATAGGTGTAAAAGGAGCAACAAGCAAAATAAAAACAGGAGATAAGATTATTATAAGAAAAAGTGGTGTCATACTTGTTGAGCCAGCAAGAAAATGACATAAAGTATCTGATTAATGCCCGGATGATGCAGAAGGGCTTCAGTTACCTATACAAAAATTCAGTTGAATTCCAGGTAGAAACTTCAAATCTAAGGGCAAATACGGCCTTGCTTTCTGATTGGGTATTGACAGAAGAAAAGTTTAAAAAAGCAAAGCAATTTTTTGATGATAGGATAAGGAGGTATTTAAAAGAAATAAGGGACGAAGATGTGTATATTACAAAAACTATTAACAGGGTAAACTTGGCCGACGCTGAGCTTATTCTCTCAGAATTGTTCTTCAAGTCACAAGTATACTTTTTGTATAATGAGGTATTCACTTACGGTGCAATGGAACAAATACTCCAAAGGCTAATTGCAAGAAACAAATTAGATGTGGAAAAGACCCTTCTTAACCTATCTGATTACAAAGGCACAGCAATATATTTAGTATATAAAATGCTTGCAGGATTTCAGATTCCTGATACAAAGCAGGAATTTGTTAAATTACAAAAACGGGATAAAAAGTTCAGTAAAAAAACCAAAGAACTTCGCATGAAGATCTCCGATTATCTAGAAGAAAGACTTACGCTAGGCGAAACATATGATATGATCAAAGCAGCAAAGGAATACAGAAAATCGGTTCTATCAAAATCAAAACATCACAAGATTAAAAATATAATTATCCAACTTTACACATTTATTGTCGATATCCAAAGGGAGCTGTTCATTTCACAAAATATATATATGAAAGCTGCGAAGAAGATATTTAGGAAATTCCCAGACCTAGACAAAAAGTATGGCGAGCAAAAACCAAAAAGGGCATTAATAGATTTGTATCTAAGAAACATAAAGGAACTGAAGGAATTCAAGCTCAAGCAATCTTATGTATATTACAAAGGTCATCTATTCAACTTTGATCAACTAAAATACATGCGCTTATCAGACCTAGGGAAAGATACGATAGAAGCAATTATCAAGAAGACAATTCCAGATGATTTACCTATACTAACTGTCAAAAACTCAATTAGGCAATTAAAAAATGAAGGAATTATATGGGCTGAAACACAGAAACCAAAAAAACCAAGATTTTATATTTTTATGTTGGAACTGTCTTTAAGCTGCAATCTTAACTGTAAAATATGTTTTAACAGGAATTTCAAGCGCCAAAGGGCACTCACAGTAGAGGAATGGTGCAAAATAATTCACTCGATTCCAAAAGGATCTAAAATAATTCTTTTTGGTGGCGAACCGTTTCTCTATCCTGGAATTGGTAAAATACTAGAATATATCCAAGACACAAATAAAAAGGAAGAAAGGGGCTGGAGCGTAGAGATATTTACCAATGGGGTGCTTACAGAGAGGATATTAAACAGTTTAAAAGGAAAAGAAAAGCTAAAGCTGATATTTAGCATAGACGGCCTTAAAGATGCCAATGATATAATAAGGGGCAATGGCGTATTTGACCATACCGTAGAGACAATAAAGAGGTTAAAAGCTGAAACACCACATAAAATAGAAATAAGAAGCGTGGTTACAACAAAAAATTATAGCACCACAAAGGAGTTCACAGAGTTTTTCAAGCGTCTTGGAGTAGATGAAATAACATTTACAGATCTGCATGTGGGTGGTAATGCTGAAAAACATTTGGATTACATTCTAACTGCAGACCAAAGATTAACTACGCTGCAGTGGCTTGTCAATTGTGAGGATTCTATATCGACCAATAGGCATTTTGATATGGAAGTATATCCAAATAGCTGTGGGATAGGTTTCAACAGGATATATATAAGGAGCGATGGCTTAGTCAACAGCTGCTCCGAGTTGGACATGCCTGAGTCCAATATATTTGATGCCAAATTGAATAAAGCAGGCATTCTTGAAGATCCCAGGGGCCTGATACCCAAGTTTGCGAGAGATGAGTTTGATAATCAAGACTCCGACTGCGCCAAGTGTGGCTTGTTATATTTGTGCGGTGGCGGTTGTAGGGCGCGTGCATTAAAACAAACAGGTAATATCAATAGTTGCGACACTGTGCAAAGGGATAACATTGCAATGGTATTAGATAGGATTATTGGGTAATCAAATGCAGTCGATAATACTTCAAACAGGGGTGGGCCCTAGGAAAATTGTGGGAGGCAAAGCATTTTCGCTTTTAACGCTATACAATGCAAGATTCAACGTTCCCCCGTTCTTAGTCATTACCACCAAAGCCATAAAACAGTTTAAAAATCGAACAGCCCGCAAAGGTCTCATCAGTGAAATTAAAAAATGGTATAAGACAGTTATAAAAACTGGAAAAGTAGCTGTGCGCAGTTCAGCTACAGTAGAAGACTCCCGGGAATCTAGTTTTGCAGGCCAGTTCAAAACCGTACTAAATGTCGACATAGATGATATATATACTGCAATAAAAGCCATCTACAAGTCCATATCTAATGTTATGGCAATTTATGCGTCAAAAACCGGGAAGACAGGCAAGATCGAGATGGCAATAATAATACAAAAGATGGTTGACGCAGACAGAGCAGGCGTCATATTCACAGCAGATCCAATAAAAGGGGATAGAGATAAGGTAATTGTAGAGGTAATTAGGGGACTAGGAGAAGCCCTTGTTTCTGGGGCGAGAACACCCACCACATATTACTTTTCTAAAACAAATAATAAGATATTAAGCCGCACAGGAGAAAACCTAATTACTGCGAGAAAATTAAAACAGCTATGCAGTACCGCCATATCGATAGAAAGGCTGTTTGGCTATCCCCAAGACATAGAATTTGCGATAAAAAGAGGCAAGGTATATATTCTGCAAAGCAGGGATATAACTACACTATAACTCATCGAGCATGTGTTTCTTTTTGAGCAGTTGCCTTGCCTTATCAATTGACATCTCCCAGTAGAAGGTGCCCACTGTCTGGTAAAATCTGCGCATTATCTCCATCTTATGACTCCTATAAAAGGACAACATCCCCTTTTGGGTTTTCAATATTCTATACTCTACTACAAAGCTGTTACTTCTGCATGCTCTGCTATGCGATGTATATATAGTCTCCAATACCAAGTTCTTTCCAATTATTGAAGTAAGGAAAAAATCAAACGCCACTATCTCACTAGGCATCCAAAACACACCGACAAGTTTGCCATTGACACTCTCCGCTATGGCCGCTATGGCTCTCAGCCAATTTATTGGTTCACCCCATATATCTGGATGCCGTATGATACACAAACTATACTTCTCCTTAGAGAGTTTGTAGTTCTCTATCCAGAAGAATTGCCTGAATATATGCAGGTTTTTTAACTTTGCTGTATCTACTTTTGCAAGAGGGCCGTAAGCATCAACCCTGTCAAATTGCTCCAACTCTTTGCTCAGATCTTTTGAATCTTCAAATGCCAAAAGCAAGCATTTTTCCATATAAACTCGTTAATATAGGAAGTTGAATTTTTAAATACATTTGCGCTGAAATACTCTTGCTTTGACTATAAATAAAACCCGCATGGAAAGCAGGTTTCTCTCTCTTTCGAAGACAAATCCCTGCCAATACCATGCGAGATGATTACATGAAAATAGGCGACCTAAAATATAAAATACCAGAGGTTCTTGCGTATGCAAGAATAGTATCAAAGAGATATGGGCATACTGGAAAGTATGCCAAACATATTGTCGCATTAGTGATAAAACAGATATTGCATTTAACAGATAGGGAACTTGCAGAATTTCTATCGACAAACGAAATAGGAAGAATACTTCATTATAAAACGCAGTTCAATTATACAATATTCTCTAAAGTCAGGAAAACAGCATCAAAAATCATAAAGGAGCTCTATGAATTTATTGCACGCCAGAAAATGAAGGGAAAACAGATAAGATTAGTTG
>JBMFWR010000001.1:0-165752 GCA_049965095.1 Candidatus Micrarchaeia archaeon | reverse complement strand
CCTACGTGTTTGTCTAATCCACATTCATCCCACGATTAAAATCGTGGGCTTTCTGCTAAGCATTCTGTAAATTAACAGATTGACAAGTTATGCTCAACTCTTGCAAATGTTGTAAAATATAATTACATAAATGAATAAAAAATAAGGATTAGAGAAGATTAAGAGGAAATTACTGCTTGACCTCAAGCTTCTTTACTTCTACCCTGTTTATTGCAGCTATGTGATTGAGCCTTGCCGCTATATCGCTTTGAAGCTTGCCTTCGTTTATTGTGCTTATTATGGTGTTCATGTCGTTGTCGTTTATGTATGAAGCAACAATGCCTTCCATCTCCTTCCTTATACCCCTTATCTTGCTGTGCGCTGTTCTACCTCTTGTCACTGCTATGAGCTTCGCAACTACCTCTATGTTGTCCTTTGTCTTTAGCGTCTGCACTGTAGAAGCAATGCTCCTGTAACGCCTAACTAGAGATCTTATATAGCTGTTGAGCTGTTCCATTACGACAAGCTTTGTGTGCGCTGCGGTGCCGTCAACACTGACAATCTTGAACTTTACGTTTGTATATGCGTGAGACGGATTGTGGGTTATTGTATCCAAGCCGACCTTTACAGTCCTGCCTATTGCATCCTTGTCCTCGTTGGCAGGCATTTCTCCTATTACTGTGTTGTTGAATTCCTTTGGAGCGTATACAGTAAACCATTTCTTGAGCTTCCACTTATCGACTTTTTTCTGCAGCGCCATACAATCATGCCGTTCCTTTTATTATAAGCTCGGCTTTTGCCGGGTCATATCTCCAATCTTGGGGCAGCTTGCCTGTGCTTATATAGTATCTCGTGAGCCTCCATATCTTTGATTCTACTCTATGCAGCCTTATAGTATTATGAACATCGCTTTTGTTGGCTGCAAGATGCGCCCGCATGTTTACCGCCTTCTTCATAAGGTCTACCAGATCTGAGGGAAGCTGCGGTGCAACGCCCTTCTCCTCTAGTATTTTGCCAAGCCTGCTACCAGTAGCATATTTTATGTACTGCACGCCATGCTGTCTTTTCAGGGTCTCTCCTATAAGCGCCGGGCTCATGCCCTGCTTGGCGTATTTTACTATGAGCTCCTCTATCTGCTCCTTGCCCATCTCGGGCTTGGTCGCCGCAGACAGCGGTGGCTTCCTCGACTTGGCCTTTCCCTTCTTTTTAGAATGCATCCTAGCCATGCAAAGCACTAATATCGTTTAAATCAAGCATGATTCAAATAAAAGTTTTAAATAAAAAAAATAAAAATATTTGTAATTACTGGACTATCTCTGCAACTGCGAACCTGGCCTTTACATCAGTGATCCTGACTTTGAGCTTGTCACCATTTTTAGCCTTCGGAACAAATATCACAAAGCCGTCCTTCTTCGCTATGCCATCGCCCTTTGTTGCTACTGCTTCTATTGTTACTTCCAGTTCATCTCCTACCTTGACAGGTTTTGGCATGAAATAGTTAGGTTTCATCCTTATGCCGCGTCTTCCTTCTCCCCTGCCTTCTTCACTTTCACTTCCTTCTCCTTCTTCATAGTCTTTCATTTATATCTCTCTCATACGTAGAATTAGCGAAACCGCCTTACTCCGTATCTCTAATGATATAATCTTTTATATTTAAAAACCTTTCTATTTAGCCGTGTTCGTTGAAGCCCAAATGAAACACTCGTTAGCTGGCAAGGCACAAATGCCGCTTATGCTTATTGGTATGGCCGCTTTTTATTTTGAAAAAAGGGCGTTGTAGAACTCGTCCATGTTTTTGAATATGTAATCAGGCTCCATAGCAGAAAGCCTTGCATAGCTGTCGAACCCATCTGCAATAGCGCATGAATGCATGTGCGCATATCTTGCGGCCATTATGTCAGTATGCTTGTCACCTATATAAAGGCACCTTTCGGGACGCACTTTCAGCGCTTTTGCCACGAAGATTAAGCCAGCAGGATTAGGCTTCGAGAATCCTATTTCATCGTTGCTTGAAACCAAATCGAAATATTTTCTTATGCCGAGCTTTTCCATCTTAATCATGATGCGCCCCTTGCTGCCATTTGAAAATACTGCTACAAGCTTTCCGTGCCTCTTTAGCTCCTTTATGGTTTTGTTTACTCCATAATTCAATCTTGGCCTTATAAAATGCTTAATAAAAAAGTTTAGAAACTTACCCAATATCATATTCTCCTGGCCTTTCCTGTAGGCGCTTTCGTCAAATGTAGCACTGTAAGGCTTTGCACCCTCAGTGCTTACGATTGCGCTTATGAGCCGGCCATAAAGCTTTGTGTGCTTGTACAATCTTATCAGCACGCCGTCCCAGTCAAATAAGAAAAGATCGTATTTTTCTAGGATTCCGGGCATTCAATCATTTGTATATAATATCTATGCTTGGCTTGTCAGGCATTGCCCTCTGAGCGCGCGGCGACTTTGAAGAGCTTTCCTTCTCGACCATTGCCCTACAGCCTATCTTAGATTCTATGTATGGAAGCGCCTCTATGAAAGCTGCAACTACCTCATCGCTCTTGAGCTCCGGAATCTTTGATATGCCATTCATGTTTTTGGCAAAGCCCTGCAGGAACTTCGCTGCTTGTTCCTTTTGCTGCGACAGCTCTGGCATTTCAAGCACCTTCGATATACTCTTTGTATCTACCAATGCGTTGTATGCCCTTGTCTTCCAGTCATCCGCTATTATTATGACAACCTTGTCTATCTGCTTGTCCTTGTTCGCATCTATTTTCGAAGTAAGCCCTATTGCCCTTCTGGCATCGCTTATTGTACTTTCTATAAATTCCTCAAGCTTTTCTATGCTCTCATTTATCATAGATTCGTCTGCATTTGGCCACTTTTCCTTTGCTACTAGTGTTGTCTTGCCAAGCTCGTGCCAGAATTCTTCCGCAACATGCGGCATGATTGGAGAGAGCATCAATGTTATAGATTCCATGAAATCCTGCACTACGATCCTGTTTTTGCCGCCTTTTTCAAAGTACTCCTTGAGCTCGTTTACCGAATCGTAGAATATCTCAGTATAGGCTTCTTTTATCTCCAAATTGTCCATGTGTGCAGTTGCACTCTTTATTTTTGTATTGAGCTTTGAATAAAGCCAGTAGTCTATGTGCCTAAGCTCGCCGCTGTCCAGCTTGACCATTCCCTCTATTATTGAGTAAAGGTACTCGTTCCTTACTTTGACGCTGTCTACACCAGCTGCAGTAAACGGCGTATCAGTATCCAGGGATGCGCCTGCTATCTCCACAAATCTGAGCGGATCTACGCCATATTGGCCAATTGCCTTCCTCAGCGGCACGATGTTGCCGAGACTTTTGCTCATCTTTTCGCCTTCGTAAAGGACGAAGCCGTTTACCACTATCTGCTTTGGCTGAAAACTTTTCTTCAAAAGGGCAATGTGATTGAACACGTACATAATAAGATGGTTAGGTATCAGATCAGGACCCGAATGTCTTGATGTGTTGCTATACCAATAATCCATTGATTCCTTGCATTTTTTGACTGTTGTTGGATCTATCCCTGTGACATTTGCGACGCTTTCCGCAGTGCCTATGTCATCATACATGAAATCGAAGAATTCCGGCTTAAGCTGATCAGGCGCGATACCGCTAGAGTTTATTATGTGCGAGATTGTGTAAAAGCTCATGTATATTGTAGAATCGGAAAGCGATTCTATTATGTGGTCAGGGTTAAATGGAAACCTTGTTCCAAGGCCCTCGGCTCTTTCCGTAGCCCTTAGATTTATCCAATCTACAGCATTGTAGAATGCAGGCCTCAATCCTTCAGGATATATTCTTATATTATCGAGCATCTTTTTTGCTTCTGCCTTCCATTCCGCATTGCCGTAGTTTATGAACCACTGATTTTCAACATATTTGACTACAACCCTTGCGCCGCATCTGCAGTATACAGGAGCATCGTTTGTCAGCACGTGGATTTCGAATGCGTTGTTGCTTTTTATAAGATCCTGCTTTATCTGCTCCCTTGCTTCTGGTTCACTCATACCTTTGTAAGTGCCCACTATCATCTTGCCCCAATGAGATTCCTCTCTGTAAATCAGCTTTGTTGCGAATTCAAGCATGTCATCTATTGCATTCGGATTAGTATGCAGGATTTCCATGTATGCGAGAGCAGGTATTTCAGGATGCTCCGGCTTGGCATCACCGGAGTTGACATCTGTGAGCGAACGCCCTATGCTAATGCCTCTGCTTGAAGGCTCCACCTCTATGAGTTTTTTGTATTCTATTTTTGGCAGTGGGTAGCCACGCTCCTTGAGCCTTTCCAAAGCGGCATAATCGAACGGGGCATGAGATGGCACGCTCATTACAACACCTGTGCCGACGTCACCTTTTACAAAAAATCCGGGAAGAACTGGCACTTCTTCTCCAGTAATCGGGTTTACAGCCTTCTTGCCAAGCAGGTCAGCACCTTTCATGTTTGATACTATATTTATCGGCAGCTGGTACTTCAGAATATCAGCCGCATCTTTTGCCATATAGTATTTTTCTCCTTTTATTTCTGCTATTATGTAATCATCCTTCTCGTTTACAAACAGATTTGTGACTCCGTAAATAGTTTCGGGCCTGTAGGTGGCGCAGCCAAATATTATTCCTGTCCCTGGTTCCTTGAACTTGATTACAGGCATCGGGCCTATCTCTGGCTGCACGTCATGTTTGGTGTCGTGCTGCCCTACCGCATTGTTCTCGTTCGGGCACCAGCCCACTGGATGGCTTCCTTGCGTGAGCAGGTTCTTCTCCTTGAGCTTGTAGAATTGCCACTCAACCATTTTGCTGAATGCAGGATCTATCGTTGTAAACTTTCTGCGCCAGTCTATGCTCAGGCCTGCTTCCTTCATACCCTGCATTATCTCGCTTGAGAAATATTTAACCATAAACAACGGATCGACCATCTTCTCGATATCGCTGTCGCTTATCTCGAAAGACTTGAAATCGCTAATCAGATCCGGATCCTTGTTCCTTATTCTCTTGGCAAACGATATTATTGGGGTGCCGGTTGCGTGGAACGCCATAGGAAAAAGCACGTTGTAGCCTTTCATGCGCATGTATCTTGCATACATATCGGCAGTGCCGTAGGTCCTCATGTGGCCTATGTGCTGCAGCGAGTTTACGTACGGCAGTGCTGCGGTTATCATAAGAGCCTTCCTGTCGCTAGGCTCAACCTCAAATATCTTTGCCTTTTCCCATTCGTCTTGCCATTTGGCTTCAATTTTTTTATAATCAAGCATATTCTCCCCTTTAACTCAATTTTCCATTATCCGGCTAAACAACTCATATTCAATGCATACTAAGTTATAAATAAATAATTTTTATAATATGTGTGGGCTTTTATGGATATATATGCAATAAGAGTGGCTAGCACCATTATTTTAGCTTTTTTGTACATGCTGTTTGACCTTTTCAACAAAAGGAACGTTCCGGACATATTTGCATACGCAACGCTTGCCTATGCACTCGTGCTTTCCCTTCTTTACATGAACATTGTTGCCGTGGAGGGCATAGCGCTTGCCCTTGTGATAATTGGCATAGGTTATCTTGTCTACAAAGCGGGCCAGATAGGTGCAGCAGACATAATAGAGTTTGCTGCGATCGCCATGATGATACCTATCCAGCCTGCTCCTTGGTACTCTGCAACAAACCAGCTTGGCTTGCCTTTCATATTCTCAGTGCTTGTTGGCACAGGCATAGCTGCTCTGGTGATTGTGCCACTATATTACCTACCAATTTCCATATCTTCTAAAAAAAGGATTAGTGTATCGGGCAAATCACTCTTCAAGGGCATTCTTGTGATTGCTGCGTATCTTCTGTTTACCATATTCATTGCTTTGGTTTCGCATCCAAGCCCATATGCAATTGCGATGCTTGCAATCGTTGGCATTGCGTCTTCAATTATTGTTGCGTTTGAAGATGGGCTTACAATCGCAATGGTGGATTATGTTGGCGCATCAAAGTTCGAATATGGGGATATAATCGCTTTCAATCTTATGGATTACGCATTTATAAAAAAGATGAAAAAGAAGGTTAAAAACTTTGACAGGCTTGTCACCCCTGAGCTTATCACAGAAATGAAGAAAAAGGGCATAAGAAAAAAATTTCCGGTATACAAGCATGCTATGCCGCTGGCACTTGCAATATTCATAGGAGTAATAGCGTCTCTCGCGTTCGGAAATTTGCTTCTTCTGCTTTTTCCTGGCATGTAGCAGGGGGCTTACCGCAAGGTATATAAAAAGCAGAATCCATAACATATGGAAGAAAATGAGGGGAAAACTAGGCATGCTTGAATTATTGCTGCTACGTAATCCTATTTTCGCTTATGCTAAACGTGTATTGGTGTAGATAATGGAGGAGTGTGAACTTTGCGGCAGGAAAATAGAACATGCATATGTCATAGATGTAGAGGGAGTTGAACTCAGGGTATGCGCTGACTGCGCTGCAGGCAAGCACGTGATAGAGGAGCCGAAGCCACAAGGCAAGAAGGTTTACCGTAAAGTAGGCACAAGCAGCGAGGAGCAGAAGAGTGTAGTAGAAGGTTATGGCAGCATAATAAGAAATGCAAGGGAGCGCATGAAGATTCCGCTGAAGGTTCTTGCAGAGATGATAAACGAGAAGGAAACGCTTTTGCTGAGGGTTGAGGAGGAGCACACGCTTCCAAGCATAGAGCTTACTAAAAAGCTGGAAAAGGCGCTTAATATAAAGCTGGCTGTGGAAAGCAGCGATGATGAAAGCAAGCAAAGCGGCCGCGTGAGCAGCACCGAAGCAAGCCTTGGAGAATTCATTAAGAAGTGAATGGAGTGGCAGTAGATTTGAGCAAGCTCATATCAAAGAGAAGGCTTGACCTTGAAGAGCTTAAAGGCAAGATTGTTGCAATAGACGCTTACAATTTTATCTATCAATTCCTTTCAATAATAAGGCAGCCTGATGGCACACCGCTCGTTGATTCCAAAGGCAATGTCACAAGCCACCTTTCCGGAATTTTTTTCAGGACTGCCGAGATGATATCAAAAGGGATAAAGCCTGTTTATGTGTTTGACGGAATACCATCTATGCTCAAGCAGAAGACGATAAACGCAAGGATGAACAGGAGGAACGAAGCGATGAGGGAGTGGGAAGCCGCAAAAGCAAGCGGCAACCTTGAAGAAGCAAGGCAGCACGCCATGGCAAGCACCAGGATAACAAAAGAGATAGTTGCAAGCGCGAAAGAGCTTCTTGAAAATATGGGAGTTGCATACATAGACGCGCCGAGCGAGGGTGAAGCCCAGGCAAGCCATATGTGCAAGAAGGGCGTTGTGGACATGGTCGCAAGCCAGGATTATGACACAATGCTTTTCGGGGCCCCGCTTGTAGTGAGGAATCTTACATTCAGCGGCAGGAGAAAGCTCCCAAAGCGCAACATCTACATAGAGGTATATCCAGAACTTGTAAGCCTTGAGGAAACGCTAAAGCAGCTCGGGCTCACGCAAAGCCAGTTAATATGGGTTGGTATGATGCTTGGCACGGATTTCAACGATGGTATAAAGGGCATAGGCCCGAAAACAGCAGTCAAGATAGCAAAAGAAGCCCAAAGCCTTGACTACATAGAGAGCATTGCAAAAGAAAAATACAAGCAGGATTTTGAAGTTGATCCAAAGAGTGTGGAGCGCCTCTTCATTGAGCCAGAAGTAAAAGAGGTAAGCAGAGAAGAAATAAATGCAATGCTCGGGAAAAAGCCCGACATGCAGAAATTGATGGATTTCATGTGCAAAGAGCACGGCTTCGCAGAGGAGCGCATATCAAAGTATGCGCAGGCAATAGGCAAGAGCAAGGAGCAGTCGAACCAGCGCAGAATGGATTCCTGGTTCTAGAAATTCGCAATACTTTTATATTTGAATAGCATGATATATTAGGAGCTTTGATGGTAAAAATGGCAAAGAAGAAAAACGGAAAAGATCCAAAAATTGACGACATGGAGAAGCTTAACCGGTACTTGAACAAGGTCCTTAGCGATATGATTGAAAACAATTTTGACTTCAAGAACGTGTTTGAAGGCACGCCTTTCAAGTACGGCATAACAATAAAATTTGATGCGAGCGGAATGCCCCTTATAGAAGGATCTGCAAGCCAGATGCCGCAGAAGACCCAAATGCCAGCAAATGATGAGCCGCTCGTTGACATAATAGACAAGCAGGGCCAGCTGGTACTTGATGTAAGCCTTCCTGGGGTTTCAAGCAACGACATAAAAATAGAGTCAACTGCGAAAAGCGTGCACGTATCGGCATCAAACGTTCAGAGGCATTATGACAAGCACATAGAATTGCCGGTAAGCGTTAACGCAAGCACAGCCAAAGCAACATTCAACAATGGAACGCTAGAGATAGTTTTTGAAAAGGAAAGTACACCTGAAAAGGGAAACAGTATAATTATAAAATAAAGGGTTTTTTACATGCAGGTTACAATACCAAAATCAAACAGGAAAAAAGGTAAAGCGTACAGGAAGCAGAAGCAAAAAAGGATAAAAAAGGTTCATAGGCACAAGATGAAAAAGGCAATTAGGAAGCGCTAGGCTTTTTGTCACCTTATGTCACTATATGTCTGGTTGTTGAACTCGTAGGCAGTGGAATCTTTGTCCACCAATACTAAATTGTAGAGGAGATCCTTGCTTCCAAATTCCCTTATGCCGTCTTTTTGGTCAAGAAGGTAGAATTGCTTATTGTATTCGAAATAGACAAATGCCTGCATTAAACTATCTATTGTTACAAGCACTTTTGAAGAAGGGTTGCCGAGCTGTATGAGCATGCTGCACAGGAGTATGTTTTTGTCTATGAAATCGCCGATGCCGAAGTTTAGCGTATCTGCAGGAGTAAGCCAGAACTGCACAGGCAATGTTATGTCCTCTATGCTATTCTTTACAAAATCGAAGGATTTCTTTGCCGCTTCGATAAAGTTCTCCTCGTATGTATAATTGCTGAACTGCCCTTTTATTTGCTCAACAGCCATTATAACTCTGGAATCTTTAGGAGTAACAAGAGTTGGAAGCTCTGCAACTGACAGCCTCTCTTTCTCTTCTATAAGATCCTTGTATCGCATTATTATTGCAAGATATAGCTGGCTAATCTTTTCCGCCTTGCTTTTGGGGCTTTCCATATTTAGATATGGCAAGCAAAAAGATAAAAGCACATATTGCAACTATCTATTGGCAATGGTGCGTTCAATGTACAACAAGCTCATTGCAGATATGTTCAACGAGATAGCTGCGCTGCTTAGCTTGAGCGACGACCAAAATGCAAAATTCCAGGTAAGGGCATACCAAAAGGCGGCGCTTACCATTGGCACACTCCAGGAGCCCATTGAAGACATATACAGGAATGGAGGCAAAGAAGCGCTAATGAAGCTGCCAGGCATAGGCTCAACTCTTGCCGATCGCATTATAGAGTACATAGAAACTGGCAAAATATCCAAGCTTGAGAAGCTAAGGAAAAAATACCCAATAGATATAAAAGGGCTCACAGCATTGGAAGGTATGGGCGCACGCAAGGCTGTGCAACTATACAAGGAGCTTGGTGTAAAGAATATAGATGACTTGAAAGACGCGATAGCAAAGCACAGGATAAGGGGCTTGAAGGGATTTGGGGAGAGGAGCGAAGAGGTAATAGCAAAAAACCTGGCGCTTTTGGAGCAGAGCAAGGGCCGCATACTACTTGGCGATGCCCTTCCAGTGGCTGAAAAGATAGTAGAATTTTTGAAGAAGAGCGGCTTAGTTGAGCAGGCAGAGATAGCCGGTTCGACAAGGCGCATGCGCGAAACCGTCGGCGATATAGATATATTGGCGCTCTCCAAAAAGCAGGAACAGGTTATGGACCTGTTTACAAGCATGGACGACGTAAGCAGCGTGATATCGAAAGGACCTACGAAAACAACAGTGTGGCTAAAGATAGGAGTAAGCTGCGACCTGCGCGTCATAGAACCCGAAAGCTTCAGCGCTGCGCTGCAGTATTTCACTGGCAGCAAGGACCACAATATAGAGGTAAGGAAGATAGCGATCAAAAATGGATTCAAGCTTAATGAATACGGACTCTTCAAGAATGGCAAGGCGATGAAAACACCCACAGAGCAGAGCATTTACGAGATGCTTGGAATGGAGTGGATGCCTCCAGAGATGAGGGAATCACGAGGAGAGATAAAACTTGCGCTTGAACACAAGATACCCAAGCTTGTAGAGATTGGTGATATAAAAGGAGACATGCACACGCATACTAACGAAACAGACGGCGCAAACACTATAGAACAAATGGCAGAGGCTGCAAAAGCCATGGGCTATGAATATTTTGCGACTACAAACCACACAAAAAGCCTCAAAGTTGCACATGGCATGAATGAAAGCCAATTCAAGCGCTTTTTTGATCATGTTGATAAAATACAAGATAGATATGGCATAAAAATATTCAAAGGCGCAGAAGTCGACATTCTGCCTGATGGATCCCTTGACCTTAGCGATAAAATGCTGAAAAGCATGGACTGCGTTGTTGCGGCGGTGCACTCCCACTTTGGGATGAGCGAAGAGGATATGACAAAAAGAGTTGTGAAGGCGCTTGACAGCCATCTTGTAAACATACTTGCACATCCCACAGGCAGGGTGCTTTTGGAGAGAGAACCTTACAAGATAAACCTTGAAAAGGTTTTCGAAGCCGCTGAACGCAATGGCGTTGCTCTTGAAGTCAATGCTTTCCCAAACAGGCTTGACCTAAATGACACAAACATAATGCTTGCATCAAATTACAGGGTAAAGTTTTCAATAGATACTGATGCGCACAGGCTGTCGCATCTTGAATTCATGAAATATGGGGTTGGCACAGCAAGAAGAGGATGGCTTGAAAAAAGTAGAGTAATAAACACAATGCGCTTGTATGATATGGAAAAGTTTCTTAGCAAATAACCAATTTAAAGGTTATTTAAAGGAATTTTGAGAGGTTAAACTGCTTTACTGGCTTTGATTCAACCTGATCTTGGGCTGTGCTGAATATGTTGTCTATTTCATCCTTAATCAGCTTTAGCCTTTGCTGTATGTAAGGCTCAAGGTTGTAGCGCTGTGCAAGAGTTATTGCCATTGTCAGGTACTTTTCTATGCCTCCTTTCGATATGGTGAGCACAAGCTTGCCACCACATCTTGTGCACTTGCCAGCAAGGGGAACCCTGCGGTATTTTGCGTTGCACGATATGCACCGGAAGGTTTGCTTTGAATACGAGTGCATGTTGCCTATAAGATCGGGTATGAAGTGGCTTAGTATAAGCTTCCTCGCAGCATCTTGCCGGTCTATGCTGTAAAGCATATCGACAAGCTTGAACTGGGCTTCTACCTTTTCAGCCATTGTGTTGAGCGTGGTGTATGTGCTTTTCTTGGGCGAATTTGAGACCGCGCTTGCGGATGTAGCATGAGTAAACCTTATTTCAGAGTAGGCTTTTTCGCTGCCAAGCCTGCTTTTTACTGTTTCTACGCTCACCTCTCCTGGCTGAGGATATGCAAATGTTTTGTCGTAAAAATCAATACCATAATGATCTGTTACTTCCATCTCATGCACTTCATCATCAACCTCGCTTGGGTTTACATTGAGCGTAAGTATTAGTGGTGCATCCATCGTGCCACCTATTGTAGTAGGCAAGTAGTCTCTAGAGAAGTTTATCAATGCATCAATCAGAAGCATCATCGTGTCTTCGTCGCCGTCGCAATTCCTCCTTCTTGCAGAAACAGTATAGGGGTGCGCAAATCCCACATTTGCATCTGTGAACCCGATTACCCTGTTTAATATGCCTGCAGAAGTGTGCGGCGAGAGTGTAATCACGAGATGGCCTATCATGTCATCTATTGTCTTTGCGTTGTAGAAGGGCTTAAGCCCGTAAAATCTTTCAAGAAGCGAATCGACGAACTGGGAAACCTTCAACAGGAATTCGGCTCCTTTCCTGTTCACTATTATGTCCTGATGCTTCAGCTCCACAAGCTGGTCAGGGCTTTCAAGCTTGTTGTGCAGATAATCCTCGGTATAGCCGAGCTCTGCAAGCTTCTCTATGCTTACACCTGCCTCCTTCGGGTAGAAATGCGTTATTGGCATATCTGTGGCATCAAACCTGCAGGTTCCGTCCTTGAAAGTATGGACATTGTGAAGCGCCCTCAAAACTCCTTTTTCTATCGGCTCCACTATCCTGTCTCTGTTTATGACGCCCTTGACGCCCTTTAGATTCTTTGGTATACCGTTTGCCTTTATGTTTGAAATTGCATCATCGATAATCTTCATCAGGTCTATGTGCCTTGTCTCAAATGATGATGTCTTGCTGCCGCAATACGGACAAACGTCGCTTTCTGATACTCTTCCGCATGCCACGCATATGCGCTCCACGCGCGCCCTCGAATTGTGCTTCCTGCAATAGGGACCAGCAACAAGCTCTTTACCTTTCTCGCAGCGGTATCTTGCCATTTCTATGTCTATGCCGCGATTGTTGAATTTTGCTTTTTCGTACATATATGCCTTGAACAGCGATCTCTCCTTGCCACCATACTCACCTATTGGGAAAAGAGAATTTGGAGCAGGCCTCATCAACCTTTCCTTGGCTTTTTCAGGCCTCCCTATCCTTGCGCCTATGCGAGTTGACCTGCGCATAACCTTGAAAGGAGCATTGTCATTGACAATTTCAAGTGCACTTTTTTGAAGGTCTATCTTGAGATCCTTTGCCATGTTCAATGTACCAGAATCGGAGAAGCCCAGCTCGGCAACGAGTGCTTGGGCGTGATCCTTGCTTATAGTTATTGATCTTGACATTTCCACATGAGGAACGCAAAGCCTTTCAAGTATTTCCGCTATTCCGTCGGTATTTTCCACTTCTATAGCATCGATAGAAAACAAATTAGCAGTACTTGAATTAATTTTTGCTTTCCTTACCGCTTCTGCAAGCTTGGCCAGCTCTTGGGATGTTATATCGCTATACTCATAGATAAATTGAGGGTGCATAGGTATGTTGTATTTCGCACTTATCTCATATGCTTCCTTGAAGTTTTCAGCTTTTGCATCTTTAAGCCCAGCTTTTTCTGCTTGTGCTTCCCAGTATTCCTCCACATAGCTCGTAGGCTGAAGAGGTGTGTTGGACTTTTTGAAATCGCCGTATGTCACTAAAATATCTCCTACGGATATTATTTTCCTGACCTTATCTTTTACGGCATATGCTTGTTCAGCTGTGTTTATCCTAAGCGCTTCGCCGCTTTCAAGCTTTACGAAAGGCCCTTCTATGGTATCTACAGGTGCAGCTACGCAACCCTTGCCTGGCTTGTCTATCTTTAGCTGGGTGCCGCACGCTATGAATTCGCCAAGAAGTATCATGCTTGCAGGGTTAAATCCCTTGGCTGCTATGCCAGTGTAGCGGGATCTGCCGTAGCGAAGCCTGAAGCTGCCACTATGATTTGGATATGCGAGTATTGGCCTCCCTGCAACAAGCTCTTGCAGGAAGTGCTGATCCTTGCTAGCTCCAGCATCGCTCGTCTTTAGCTTGTCTATCCTTATTATGCTGTTGAGCCAGCTCCAATCCAGCCCTACGTTTTTTGTGTGCTTCAGCACGCTTTTTGCCTTCTGGGCTATCCCCTCGCATATCACAAGCGCGACTCCACCGCGTACCCTGTTGCTTATGTATTCCTCTTTCCCATTTGCATCAAGCCTTTTTATGTTCCTGTGGACGCCAAGCTCCGCGTCTTCCGTAGGCAATCCATCAACGCATACTGGGCAGTTCTCGAGTATTGTGCGCAAATCCTCCTCAGGTGGATTATATTGAAGCTTTGCTACTGTGTTGTATATCTGAATTTCCTCAACATATCTTTCTATTTCAGATTGCTGGGGCTTGTATGCCCCTATGTTGAGCAATCTTCTCCCATAATCAACCAAAGCGACAGAAAGCGCAGCGCTTGTACCTCCAGCACCTCTTATCGGTCCTGCGTACAGTATTGCAGCGTAGTCTGAGCCATCTGCATTTTTATGCAGCGCTACGCCCTGTATGCCTTCTGTTGGCGCGACCACTATTCCTTCTGTAAGCACAGCAAGGCCAACTCTTGCAGCCAGTAGAAGCTTCTGCTCAGCCGTACCAAACCTGTCACTTGTGCATATCTGCTTCACCATCTCAAATGCAAGTTCCTCCCTTGTCTTGCCAGCGGAATTTGCCTTTATTATTTCTGCCAATCCTGGCAGACCTATGATACCCTCAACCCTTGAAGCCAAATCTGGAGCAGGCTTAATCTCCACATAAGCGCGGCTGTCAAAGCCCTTGCTCCTTGCGCTTTCAGCTACCGCTTGGGCTTTTTCGAACTCGTTCTTCAAAAGGTCAAAGTATTCCATCATTATCATATCTCCATGTTGAAGTCTATCTGCGAAAAGGTGCCCTTGTCGGCTTCGTAAACAGGAAGCAGGCATGGTGTTGGTATGTGCCCTTGCCTTACCTGGAATTCGGTTCGCGCTTGCCATGTGCCGCTGTTCACTATGTCTACGCCGTGATAGTTTGCTATGCCGTTTTTGTGAATATGGCCCATTGTCAGTATATCTGGAACATTAGTGATTGTAAGCCTGTCGACCTTGCCGGGCACAATTATGTTGCCGCCATAGATCGGCGAAAGATGCCTGCGCTTCAGCACCTCTATCATGGCCTTTTCCGGATTTGCATAGCTCATTCCAGGTATCGCACCTATTATAGAATCAAGTGAAGTGCCATGATAGGCAAGAACGTTTATGCCATGAAGTGTAAGCGAGCTTGGATTCTGCAGCATGTGCACGTTGTCAAGTTTGTAATCGCCTATTATTTCCTCGCCGAATTCCGGCTGCGGCTCGGCCCTCTGCACGGCATCATGGTTGCCTGGGAGCACAAAAACGTGAATATAATCTGGTATCATGCTTATGAATTCCATCAGCCGCTTGTACTGCAAGAAAACGTCCTGTATGGCAAGATCCCTGTCCTGATTTGGATATATACCTATTCCGTCCCCAAGATCGCCATTCATTATGATATATTTGATTTTGCCTGCCAGGTCTTTCCTGCCTTGCACACCTCCATTAAGCCATTTTATGAAGTGTATAAAGCTGTCCTCCATGAAAAGCTTGCTCCCAACATGCACATCTGAAACAAATGCTATTGCAACGCTCTCCTTTGTCAACTTTCTTTCCTTTATTGGCACATCAGGCCATATTATCTCTTTTGCAATTACAAAAGCGCCAGCTATCTTGCCTTTTACTGCTATTACTTCATCTTTTATTATATGCTCTGCGCTTTCGAATAGATTGCTGCTACCAAAGGAGTTTTTGCTGAATATCACTTTAGCTGTGCCTGTTTCGTCTTCCAGTAAAACCATTATATTGCCTGCTTTGGTGCCGATTTTGTCAGATACAATACCAACAATTGCGACCTCCCTGCCATCCATATAGTTTTTCAGTTCCTCTATGGAGCGTAGTAAGCCATTGAGGCTGCTCCTAGATTCTATCACTCTCTTGAGCTGCTCCAATCTGCTCCTGAAATAGCCTACAAAGCTGTCTACTGTGCCATCAGACCTTTCTATACCCTTGGCAGATATTGAATAAGAGGCTTCTATTTCTTTTGCGGGAGGATTGAAATCGCTTTTTCTTATCACTTCTATCTGAGTTTCGGCGCTTTGCGGAACTTTGCTTCCTTCTATTGCTATCTCATCAAGTATTTTCTTTATGTCTTCGTTGCCCAATATCTTTATACCACTATAATCCTTGAACTTTTCAATCGCTTTTGAGACTATTATGTTTACATCAACTGTACCAAGAGGAGACAGGTCTACATCGGAAGCTACAAATATGCCAGCCTTTGAAAGCTGGGAAGCCAATTCCTTCACGCTATTTTCGGCCATAAGGATTTACGATGTTTTTATCGACTCCAGTAAGCTCAGAATGTTCCATATTGAAGTGCGCGCTTGCGGCGGCAGATTAATGTCATTGCTTACAGAATCAAGGTTATAGATGGCTTCAGAAACCCTTATTATATAATCAGCTTGCGAGCCGAGCTTCTGCTTTGCTTCGCTTATTGTGCTCCTGACGTTCTTTGGCACGCTCGTGTCGTTTATCAGCATATCCATCTGCTTCATTGCCTCAGCAATCAGCCCTGCTATCTTCTTTTCATCTTTCATTCAATCACCAAAAAACGCATCTTTACCTAATATAATGTTGTTATGCTTATTTATAGTTTTTGCACGTATGACAAACTTTCATCATGCTTCGCACATAGCTTAACATTGTAAACAATACCAACAGCATATGCTCCCAAGTCACACTAAATGGTGCTGCCATTGGCAGCACAAAATTAGGATGCAGCTGGAGCAGATGTTGTTGTAGAAGTGGATTGCACTGTAGTTGTTGTAGTTGTTGCCTGGGAGCTAGATGAGATTTGGCCCACTGTATAAGTGGGTGCTATGCCATACGGTGGGTAAGCACGTATTCTGAACCAGTATAATCCTGCTGTAAATGGGCCAGCAAACATGTGCACACCGCCGTAAACCGAATTATAGCTAACAACGGTGCTGGATTGAAGGTATTGCTGCAATCCGTAGCCATCAGAAGCATTCTGGTAGCCTTGCAGCCATTTGAAGGTAAACAGGTTGCTCGCTGGGGCCCCTATAGGCTCGCTGCCGTCATAATCGTTATATGAACCGTCGCTGTAGTAGTAAATGTCAGGATCCCTGTAGTTTGTTGCTCCGTCAAACTGATGGCCACCACCGTAACCGTTGCTGCCGCTTGCCAATCCGCCCGAAATTGGGGCATTTGTAGTAAACTCAAGGGCAACGTGGTACCAGGAACTTCCAGAATAATTGTGCAAAAGCATGTCTTCTACATTGTAATTGCCTTTAATGTTGTAGTATACAAACATGCCATCTCCAGAGCCTGGCGATGAAACATATATGCCGTTTGAGCTTGCGCCCATTGAATATGACGTGCCGTCATTGAGCATTGTGAAATCCGAAGGCACTGAGCTAGAAGCAAAATTTATATAAGCAGTAAAAACTTTAGCGCCATTGTCATATGCACCATAAGGGCTGCTAAGTTCTGGCGCTTCGCCTGTCGGCCCAGAAGATGACATAACATTGTTTGGCATGAAATTCATGTATATTATCACATTGCTGTCGGCAGGTATGCCGTTTGGCAGGTTTACCCAGTAGGTTGTTTGAGTTGCGGTATTGCTCGGATTTGACTCTATCCATGCTTGGAGGGGTGTGCCTTGCGCATTTGGCTGTGTTGTAAACTCTACATTTTGCAAACCGCTTGCCTCGTTGCTTGAAAATGCATTGCTGTCTATGTTGAGCATTTGCTGGAATGGTGCCGGTGTTGGTACATTTTGAGTATTTGTTATTGTTATCGGCGCATAGTATACGGTTGTAGTTGTCATTTGCGTAGAAGGACCAAGATTCTTTGCTGTAAGTGTAGCAATCTGATCGACAAGATAGCCGCTAAAGCCGTTTAAAGTGTATAAGGCCCACACAGTACCTGTGAACGTGTTGCCTTCTGAAGGATACGGGTATTCATTAGTTGAATAGAAATTAAAAGTTCTCTTCTGCCCATTTACAAAATTTTGAATCGTGTTTTGCGGATATGCTGTAGGACATCCAGCGCTTGTAGGTGCACTTGCACCACTCGGAACAATACAGAACGTGACAGTATTCCAATTTACTCCAGTTGCCTGGCCCAATGTCAGTGTCAGCGTTGACCCATAGAGCAACGGATTAGAACATAAAAAGCCAGATGCAGCTATGCAAGCAGTCCCTGTAGAGGAAGAGCTATTGGATATACCAAGATAAAACATTGCAGCTAGAACTATTGCAAGCAGGATTGCCCAGCCATATGTCATCAAATATTTCATTGTACTTTGCGCTCTAATCAGGGAACGCATAAAACCACACTCTTTTTTAAGCTAGCAAAACTTAAATATATTAAGGATCACATTAATTGAAATATACCTCTATCATTTTAATGATTGCATATATACTTTCGCTTTGCAATTGGCGCACACTGCACTGAATTCTTTTTATGCCAATTGGCAAGCATACAAAGAACGCAAAAGAGCAAAACCAAAGGTAGGTATAGGTAAGAATGGTTAAGGTTATTAAATTTGCCTCTAAAATGTTTCTGTGGACTTTAAATCTCTGGCTAAGCTTACTAGGATAGAGCACAGCTTTATGCTCGTTGTAGCGGTACTTGCAGGTGAGCTTATCTCTGGCGGGCTTCCTGCGTTGGCGCCACTGGTATTGAGCTTTATCACGCCAATCTTTATAAGCATGGGCTCTTTTGCAATAAACGACTATTTTGACGTTGAATCCGACAGGCTTAACAAAAGGTATGACAGACCAATAGTATCTGGCAAGATAACCAGGAAAGAAGCCCTTTTCGTTGCGTCTGCCAGCTTTGCTACAGGTATGATTGCAAGCGCATTCATAAACGCTTATGCCTTCATTATTGCCGTCGTATTTGGCCTTCTTGCCATCTTGTACAGCTACAGGCTAAAGGATCTCCTGCTTCTTGGAAATATTGATATTGCGCTTTCTATGGCCATACCATTCATATATGGCAACTTTGTAGTATCGAGCAGTTTAACTCCTAACATTATACTTATATCGTTTATAGTGTTCCTGAGCGGGCTCGCTAGGGAGATACATGGCATGATAAGGGATTACGAAGGAGATAAAAAGGCAAGAAAAACCAAAAACCTGATAAGATATTTTGGCGATAAAAAATCTGCATACATGGCATTTGTGCTTTACATGGAAGCAATAGCAATAAGCATTTTCATGTTCTTTTACGAAAAGCCTTTCTTGTTCAATATAGCATATATTGCACCAATACTAGTTGTTGATTCCATGCTTATCTATGTCTCTTACGCGTATCTTTTCAAAAAAGGAGTTTCTTTCTACAGGTTTACAAGGAACCTTAGCCTTGGAGCCATGGCCCTTGCAATTTTTGTATACCTTGTTGCAGCAATAGTTTACATACCCGTGTAAAGGCAAATTCTACTGGCATACGTAAAACAGAAAAGAGAAAAAGTAGCTTTGAAGTAAACGCTACTGCGCGGTCTGCGGTTTTATCTTTGTTGTATCGAGTTTCGCTTCGAAATCGCTTACAGAGTATTTGAATTCGTCGTTTGACTTTATTGCGCCCCTTTCCTTTAGCACTTCCCTTGCAAGCAGGAAGTATATGAATGCAAGCGACTTTCTGCCGCGGTTGTTTGCTGGTATTATAAGGTCTATATACTTGGTTGAATTGTCAGTATCGCTCAAAGCTATTATCGGGATGTTGCTCTTGCTTGCTTCCTTTACTGCCTGCTTCTCGTTCCTGGAGTCGCTTATGAATATGAGCTTAGGCTCCATGAAATCAGGCCTGTTTGGGTTTGTGAATACGCCAGGGGTTACTCTTCCTTTTATAAACTGCGCGTTTATTATTTCGGCAAATTTCTGCGCAGCTACAATAGCGTAAATTCTTGAAGCAGTAATCACTACCTCTTTGGGCTCGTACCTTGCTATCATAGATGCTGCTACCCTTATGCGATTGTCTATTGTTTTCAGATCGAGCAGGTACAGCCCATCTTCCCTTACCTTGTAGATGAATTTCTTCATCCCAGGAGTCTTTACCTTAGTCGCAATATGAATACCTGCCTCGAGATAATCGCTTTGGTTTGCCAATAATTGATCTTCCATTTTAACACCTTTGGGGCCGCCGAGATTTTCAGCTTTTGTGCTTTTGAATTCCCGCAGTTTTCTCGGGTCGCCAGCACCCCAAGCTGGAAGCCTACCAGGCTAGCAGACGGCCCCACCATTAACATTTACACGCATACATTTTAATTACTGACGCCCCATCTGCATGAACTCGTCTATGAGCTCAAGATTGCCCAGGAACATTCTCCTGCAGCAGTATCTTTTGACTCCCATGTCATCAAGCACTTTGCCAGGGGATTCGTGATCCTTGTTTACTCTCTTGTCATATTCTTCCCACTTGTCTGCTATTACAGCACCGCAAGTGAAGCACCTAACCGGCATCATCATTTTTATCATCTTTTAGCTTTTTCAACAAAACCTTGCCAAACCGCACAGGTGTGCTGTGAGCAATCACCTGTATGAAGTTTGGAACCTTGCCCTTGCCTTTGGACCCTTGAACTTCTTTGGTTCGACACGCCTCGGATCATCTACAAGCATGCTCCTATCATAATGCAAAAGCTCCTTCCTTATTACATCGCTATCCGAATACTGTGCTATACCTTTTGCTATTGCACCGCGTATTGCCTGTGTCCTAGCACTTATGCCGCCGCCCTTCACGCTTATCGATATATCAACCTTCTTTGCCAAGCTCGATGCAATTTTTGACACCATAAGTGGCTCCAGCATTGTGTATTTGAGTTCTTTTGGCTCTATAGTATCGATGCTAAAATTGTTTACGGTTATTTTGCCCGTGCCAGGCTTTAGCGAAGCTCTTGCGATGGCTTCCTTGCGCTTGCTCTTCACAAGCACTATCTTCACCTTCTTCGCAGGCTTCTTCCTCTGCTTTGATGTCTTTGCCTGTTGAACTTCTGCTTGCTGCTTTTCCTTTTCCGCAGCGTTGTTGCCATTTGAATTATTTTCATCTGCCATAAACATAACCTTATCTAGTATAGCCCAGCAACTTTGAAAGCTCTTCCAAAGTTATGTGGTTAACATAAATGCTTTTTAAATTCTTTGAATTCATTTGCACCGTCTTCACGTCCTTAAGTGCTTCGGGCACCATCTGGAAAACCTTAAGACGCCTGTATGCACTCTTGCCATGAGGCTTCCTGTACGGGAGCATTCCTCTGACTATCCTTTTGAAGAGCATATCCGGGCGCCTCGACCAATATGGCGAATGCTCAGGATTTGCCTTCTCCTGAAGGTTTAGCCTTGTCCTGTACTTTTCTATTATAGCATTCTTGCCTCCTGTTATTACAGCATAGCGGGCGTTTACAACTGCCACATTATTACCATTGAGCAATTCCTTTGCGACTCTGCTGGCAAGCCTGCCAAGAATCTGATCCTTTGCATTAAAAACCAAATAGCCATCGAACTCCATGAATACCACTATGCTTGTATGCTTAGATTATGATGCGAACATTATTTATATTTGACATTTCGCCTATTGTTTTGACAGAGCACTTTGAAGCCTTGAGCTTTTCCAATGCGCTCTTAGAGAACTGCATTGCTGCTATGCTTATGCTGTGGTCCAGCTTGCCAACTGACAGCACCTTGCCGGGCACTATTACAGCATCACCTTCTTTTGTATTCTTGCTCAGCTTGTACAGGTTTACGCTTGCCCTGCGCCTTGCAGGAACTGCCGCAAGCTCAAGAGCGCGCTTCCATGGCCCCTTCTTTCCTTCTGCGAGCTTTGTAAGCACGCTTATCCATTCCTTCACATTTTCGTTTTCCGGGGTAATCTTCATTCATTTCACCTTGTTAATGCGGGGGGTGAGATTTGAACTCACGCAGTCACTAAAGACACAGGAGCCTCAGTCCTGCGCATTTGGCCAAGCTCTGCCACCCCCGCATTTAAAGCTTCTTCGCTACCTTTTCAACTTCCTTCAACTGCTCCTTCAGCTCATTGAAAGTCTTAACTATTATTTCTTTAGGTGGCATCTGGCCGAATGCTTCAACATAAAATTCAAAAATGCCTTCTCCCTTTTGGTCATATGTAACGATCCCTGGTTGGAATTTTACATGCTTTGCGCCTGAGCCAAGGACTGCTTTTGCTTCTATCCTGAGCCTTTGGTCATTGTAGAGTTTTATTATTGGTATATTGCCATTTGCAACCTTCACTTCCTTGTCTGACGTTTCAAGGTCGCGCGAATATACCGTTTTTGGTCCTATTGCTTCCATAGAAAACAGCACTTCGTCACCATCCTTGTAGTCAGAAGGCGTTATTATAGGCACGAGACCTATTCTGTGGGCTATGAACTCGTCAAACATAGGGCTTGTATTCTCGTAAAATGTAACTTTGTCTATTGCAAAAGATTTTACGCTGTTTATTGCGGTGCGCCTTATCGCATTTGCATATGCGTTGCTAACGCCGCTGAGGACAAACCTGAATACTTTTTCATTTGATTCTATAACTTCGATTTTCATTGAACTCACTCGGTGCCCGAATCATGCAACCAGTGCAAAACCGTCAAAAAGCATGCCCGAAAATCTAAATATAATCTGATAAACATATTTATATATGTATTGGTAAATCTGTTTTGTGGTATTAAATGAGCTTTGAAAATGCAATGGTTGCAATGATAGCCCAGAAGAGCTTTGGCAGCGCAAAGGTCAATCTTGCATACAAAGAAAGGGCGCACATATCGAAATTGAGGCTTGACAGGTTTGGCGAATCCATTTACATAGACACCTGGCAGTCAGAAGTGCTAAAAAAAGATTCAAAATACAGGTATATAACTGCAATGGCAGTCAGCTATGAAACCGTGCTTTCGCTTTATGATTTCAACACATCTTCGCTTTTTTGCTGCAGGTTTTTCAAGAATGCTGATCCTTGCATTGAAAGCGCCGAGAACTTTATAAGATCATTAAAAGGCAGAACAAACCTCGAGGCACGAATCATAGGAATGCAAAATGGCCAGGATTATTCCGCGCTTGATGCAATAATGAAATTCCTTGGCAAGCACAAGATACCGATTACCGAGCTCGATATTTTTGGCAATGAAAGGCGCAACATTGCAATTGACTCTTATACAGGAATGGTTTTCAACGTGCTCGAAAACAACATGTTATATAAGCCGGGAGATCTTATTAACAATGTGACACTTGAGCAGTTTGAAAGATCGGTCAAACCAGCTCCTTCAAAAACAGGTCACGATAAAAAGGCCCTGCGCTAGTTAGCTTGCTTGCTTTAAGTGTTATTGCATTGCACTCGAAACTGCCGAATTCGTAATCAGAGTAGCTGTCGATTATGCTTGCAATTTTGGCGCGGTCTTTGGCTGGGAATGCCCTTGCTATAGTAAGGTGAGGCACAAACTCCCGCTCTTCTATGTGTATCGAATCTGAAAGCCCGCCAGCTAATTTGTTATATATGTCGCGCAATCTTCCTGCGCCTTCCTTTATATTTATGAACAGCACCCTTGGACGAGATGCAGAGAATGCACCAATCCCGCTCAAGCCTATCAAAAATTTTTGCGCTTCTATGTTTTCAATTGCAGAAATGGCAGCATCAAGCTGCTCTTTGTTAATGTTGCCTAGGAACATAAGCGTTATATGCAGGTTTTCCCTCTTTACAAGCTTTATATCAAGCCCTTTCAAAACAGAATAAAAGCCCGATATTTTATTTTTTACATCATCTGGTATGTCTACAGCAATGAATGAGCGCAACATGCCACTTTCCTTTTTGCCTGCAATTTCTATTGGATTCACTTGCGCCATAATATTATTATTAATGTGCTCACTATTTTTATAGCTTAATTTACAATTTAATTTCATTGACTGCTTACAAAGAATTAAAATGTGTAGCTGATTGAATATGGACAATCTTAACGATTATTCTGATTCTACTGTGATAGTACCAATAAAAGACGAGCCCGCAGTAAATCTGGTCATAAAGGACATTGCTAAAAATATGCCCAAGGCAAAAATAATGGTTATATATAAAGGCAATAACACCGTTTGGAAGCGGTATTCTAAAACGGTGAAAGTTATTGAGCAACAGAGTTCAGGCAAAGGCAATGCGTGCTACGAGGCGGTAAAAAAAGTGAATACGGAAATTGTCTGCTTTATTGATGGAGATGCCACATATCATGCAGAGGATTTGGCAAAGCTCGTTTCCATTATAAGAAATGGTGCTGACCTTGCAATAGGCGACAGGCTCTCAAATATCAAAAATCCAAAAGTAATGCCGAGATATGTGCTTCTTGGTAACAGGATATTGACAAAGGCCTTGAATATATTTTACGGCACAAAAATAAAGGATTCACAAACTGGCTTGCGCGCCATCAAAAGGAATGTATTCAATGCTCTAAAGCTTACAGAGCCAGGATTTGGATTCGAGGAGGAGATGCTTATAAAGGCAAAGCGCCTCGGATTCTCAATAAAAGAAATCCCAATAAAGTATTCAGAAAGAGAAGGGATTTCGAAGCAGATGAAGCCTATAGATGGAGTTAAGCTTTTGCTAATATTGATAAAACACATTTTTGATTGAACCAGAGTCAAAGAGTTATTGCAAAATTTTTATAAACTTATTTGGTTAAAATGCTTTATGCAAACGAAATATATTGTTGTGCTTGGATCCCTGCTGAGCGGGCTTGGCAAAGGCATACTAACCTCATCAATAGGCAAGGTCTTATCCTTCTACAATTATACCGCGCTTCCTGTCAAGTTTGATGGCTATCTCAACTATGATTGTGGAACAATGAATCCTTTCAGGCACGGAGAGGTTTTTGTCCTTGACGACAAAAGCGAAGTTGATATGGATTTTGGAAACTATGAAAGATTCCTCAACATAGACATGGATGGCAGGTCATCTATGACCGGAGGCAAGCTGTTTGGCGAGATTATTGCCAAGGAGCGAAAAGGCGACTATCTTGGCAATGATGTGATGATGGTGCCGCACTTAACTGGCCATATACTTGAAAAGCTTAAAAAGCTTGCAGAAGACAGGAAGCCTGACGTCATGATCATAGAAGTTGGGGGCACTGTTGGTGATATAGAAAATAGCTATTTCATAGAGGCAATGCGCCAGCTAGCACAGACCGAAGATGTCACTTTTGTCACAATAACATATGTACCAGAACTGCACAGCGTTGGCGAACAAAAAACAAAACCAACGCAAATTGCATTAAGAATGCTAATGCAAGCGGGCATAAGGCCAGATTTTCTTGTTACTAGGTCTGAAAAACCCCTCGTTGATTCGGTAAAGGAGAAGCTTGCCATGTTTGCAAACCTTAAGAAGGATTATGTGATCGATGATCACGACGCCGAAAACATTTACGCGCTTCCAAAGGCGTTAATTGACCAGGGATTTGACAGGCTGCTAATGGAGAAGCTGCATTTTGACAACAAACTTGATGAAGCCAAGCTCAATGAGTGGCTTAACACTGTAATGTATAAAAGCGATAGGAAGGTTCTTGTATACATTGTAGGCAAATATGTTGCACTTAAGGATTCGTATGCAAGCCTTAAAGAGGCTTTTAGCCATGCAGGAATGGCAAACAAGGCAAGCGTAGAGATTAAGTGGATAGAATCAGAATTGCTTGAAGGCAAAAGCAATGAAGAGATAGATACAGTCCTCAAAGGCGCTGATGGCATACTGGTCCCAGGAGGATTTGGTAAAAGAGGAATAGAGGGGATGATAAACGCGATAGAATATGCAAGAACCCACAAGGTGCCATACCTTGGCATATGCCTTGGCATGCAGCTCATGACGATAGAGTATGCAAGAAACGTATGTGGCCTTAAAGGGGCAAACTCAACAGAATTTGACGAAAAAACCCCATACAAGGTCGTAGACATTATGGAGGATCAAAAGCACATAGAATACAAAGGAGGTACAATGAGACTAGGCTCATGGCCCCTTAAAATAGCAAAAGGCACACTGACTTACGAAGCATACAAGAGCGAGCTTGTATACGAAAGGCACAGGCACAGGTATGAGTTCAACAATGATTACAGGAAAGTGCTTTCCGAAAATGGTCTGATAATAAGCGGCACCACTCCTGATGACATGCTTGTTGAGAACATAGAGTGGAAGGATTCATTTGGCATTGGCACGCAAGCACATCCTGAGCTCAAATCAAGGCCGCAGAAACCAGCGCCGCTTTTTGTGAGCTTTGTTAAGAGTGCAGAAGAGTATGGGTTGAAACGCAATTCCGAATAATGGCCATAATGACATAACGGCTTCGCCCTTATAAACCTATTGCGTGCGGGCCCTCTCCACAGACAATGTCAGTGGTATCCCCGCACACAGTAAGCCTTTCTGCGAGTTGCTGTGCATTTCCACAAATCCTCTACATCCTTCTTCGTTCAGAAGATCTGGGTTAACTTGCAGCCCTGTATATCGCAGATTGCCTGCAAATGAAAGCAATACCGTCACTAGGCGTTCAGCGAGAGGTAACGCTCCATTATGTTGATAACTGAATTGAGATCCCTTTCTATGTGGTTATCACACTCGCACTCCATGAGCCTGTCAGAGAGTTTCATATCATGCGCCTGAAGGCACAAACGTAGGGTAACAATTACCAACGTAATTGTTTGTGCTGGCTAAGCCAATATTTGTTACCGTTACATTTATGCCATTTTGGGGGATAAGCATTGCTGTGCCCAAAGCATTTTTAAACACTAAAGCAAATTTTAGCGGCGCAATTGCGTTGTATGTTAATATGGATTGTTCACATTCAAGCAATGCGGTTATGTAGCATGGAAGAAGGAAGATAATAGTTTGGCGTTTTATAACCACTTAGAACAAAAACGCTTGCAACAAAAAGCGCTATTATTATTAGTGCCCAGGAATAGGTGATTATAAACTCCAGCACAGACTGTTGTTTCATTGCATTATTCATTGCACCAACTATTATTGTAATGAGGCATCTATTTATTAAGTTTTTATTTGAACTGCGAATACCCTTACATGTTTTTCAAATTTGACGAAGTATAATTATTTTTATTCATATGCTTCCTTCGCCTAAGATAGGATACATTTGATTGTAACATGAACAACTATTATTATTCGTATGTTATTATTCGTAAAAGCTGTTAAGCGTGTCCCTTATTGTTTCGGCTTTTTTCCTGCCTATCTTTTCGACTTGCATGAGCTCTTCTACACTTGCGTTAGCTATTCTGTTTATGCTACCAAAGTGCCTGAGCAATTGCTTTGCCAGCTTTGGCCCTATGCCAGGCACGCCGCCTATTACCAACTCTTGAAATTGGCTCTTTGTATATGCTTTAGACCCTTTCTTGAGAGATCCTTCACTAAGTGGCTGATCCTGCTCATGCTTAGCAAGATTGGCCACAATCTCAACGAACTCTTGCCTTGAAGCAACAAATATGCATACTATCCCATATTCTATGTATATCGCAGCTATTGCGCCGTTTATTACAGATTGCTTGAGCTTATACTCTTCATTGCCTTCTATTACAAGAAGAGGAAATTCATATGCTTCCTTAAGGCGCTTTATCTGGTCGAATAGCCTGCCATCAATGATTGAACTTTCGAAATCCGCAACGGTTTTGCGCTCTATGCATAACCTGTCTGATAATAGGTAATCACCAACATTGAGGTTTGCCATCTTTATGTCTAAGCCTTTGTGCGCAAGCATTTCAGCAATTCCCGAGCTAGATTCTCTGTTGTCAATTACAATGCTGGGAATTTTAACCACCTGAAAAAGTTATATTCCTTATTGCAGAAGGTGCCGAAGCAGGAGTCATGAAAAACAATACATTACCATACGGCCCGCTCAAAAGTGTGGTATTGAGCTTGTAATGATCCATCTTTGATGTTGTGTTGAAAGTACCTAATATAATAGTCTCGCCTCCGCTGAGCATCCCTACTGCTATTCGGCTTTGCGTAGTTGAAAAAGCATAAAAGCCTATGGTAGTATTAATCGATTGCCGCGCTCCACTTTCAATCAAACTTTGAATATTGCCTTCTTTGTATGGTGCATAAACCGTCACCGTGCCGTAAAGCACGTTGCCCTTGCTAACAGAAGGAACCCAAACCTGGAGTTGCGTGGCATTCACCATTGAATAAACGGGCTTCCACTGGAGTATTGAAGGATAGGCAACAAAACTGCGGTAGATGCTATTATTTATTGCGTTTGAAGTTTCAAATGCTATAGTATTTGGGCCATTATGCACAGGTGCTCCAAATATACTTATAAGGTAGCTTGTCAACCCAACAAGCTGGGACTGGTTGTACGCTGATTTGTCAACAACCACCAATGCAGTATCATAGTTATAAAGCGTAAGGAGTGTCTGGTTAGTAAAATTTTGGTATACGGGAGAGGAAAATGAAAAAGTATTGAAATATGCAAGATTAGAGGCTTCTACAGCTAAAGGAATACTGTATACAGATTCTAATGTCAAATTATCCTCATCTTGAAGATAACCGCCAACAATTGGTTTGCGCATGATTGAAGAGTAAAATGTGTTCATGCTGGCAATCGCTGCGGATTTTAAAGAACCGGCTGCTGCTATTGTGGGAAGCTGCAAAACTGAAAAATTTCCCTTAAGAGTGCTTATTATTTTGTATACAGATGGTATTGTTACGTTGGTGTATTGAGATCCTACTGCGGAGCCAAACTGGAAGCCATTATTGCCGAGCAATAGCAGTGCGGCTATTGAAAAAAAGAGCGCAAAGAGCACATTGCGGTTCTTGCCTACCATCTTTTCAAGTTCAACAAAGCCGTAGGCAGATAGCAAAGCAATAGAAAGCGAAAGCATTACGCTAAAGCTGCTTGGCTCCTGCAGAACGTTGAAGTATGGGATAATGCTGTAAACAGCATATATGCCATATACTTTTGTTGGCGAGCCGTTAATCTGCACGTATGGGCCCAGGGAAAGCCAGAAGAATATTAATGCAAGTGAAAGGAAAACAAGTACAATCTTGTTTCTGCGCTGCCTTATTACAGCTATGGCTGAAAGGGCCAATGCTACATAGCCGATATAGGTGCTCTTGAACTCCGGCAATACCTGGTATGCTACAAAGTGCCCTGTTAGTGCACTAAAGATACCATTGTAATAACCGGGCACAAAAAAGCTCATGAGGTCTGCGCTTGATATTTCCTGAAGCTGAGCCTGCTTGACATATGCTCCAAATATTGGATAGTAGGCAGCAAAAAGCAGCAAAGCTCCAGCTATTGCAAATGTTGCAGGGATTAAGAGATTTTTTACACTTTTCTTTTGTCGCTTTTCAATAATCAGGTTAATGGCTTGGACAGCAAAAAAGAGCGCGAAAAGCGCAAGTAGCATTATCGCCTGGGCGATGCTGCCGATAAGAGCAGCAAGAAGAAGAGATATAAGCATCAATGCGGAGTTCTTTACTGGTTTCTGGCCAAAGGATTCAATCATGAAATATGCAAATAGTGGTATAAATGCAGTAAATACCATCGATACATTGGTGAATATAGCGGCAATGTGGTAGGCACCGAAGCCGTAGATTAAGCCCGCTATGAATGAAGCATAATTATTGCTTGTAAGCTTTGCCACGACATAAAACATTGAAAAAGAGGATATTGCAATACCTACAAGCAATGCAAGATTGTAAGCAAATGCCATGCTTACAAATGAAAAAGGTACGAATAGCAACGAAAGCAGCGGAGATATAGGTTGAACAGATATGTTAACGCCAACAGGGTAAAATACCATAAAGGTCTGGAATAGATTGGAGTGAGTAATTAATGCATAGTAAGGCCACCAGAAGCTCCAGAGATTGCCATATGCAAAAGGCGCGCTGCCAGGAACCATGGAAAGCATTCTGTCAAACGCCGGATAAAACATTAATACTGCTATTGCAGCGTATATGGCAAATGCCACAAATTCCATGATATGTCCATGTTTTTGAATTTCTTGCCAAAAAGCTTCTGCCATCCAAACACCATGACGCACTAAAATTACAAATATAAAGATAATCTTCTTAATATTGGATAATTGAGCTACTCGATGGCTCCATAGCAATCTACTAAATAGGCATTCATATATAAAAACATGATAGGGATCAAGCGCTACGGCGCTGCAGCGTGACATGAGGTGAACTTGTTGAAAAAGGACGAAAGCAGAAATGGCATCATGAAGCTTGGAGCCAGGACTGCACATCTCGCTTCCTTTCTTATGCTTGGGCAGGTGCTTTCAACCCTCTTTGCAGGCATAGGATTCATTGTCATAGCAAGGCTATTGGGTCCGAGCAACTACGGTATATACACGCTTGCGATGGCAGTATCTGGGCTGTTTAGTGCTGCGGGTGATTTTGGAGTAGGCACCGCGTTCAACAAATTCATATCAGAGTATATCGCAAAAGGTAAGAAAGAAGAGATAGAAAAAGTGCTTTCAGACGGTTTTGCCATTGTGATAATTGTAGGATTGGTGCTGGGAGGAGCTACGCTACTGGCAAGCCACCTACTTGCTTATTACGTGATGCATGAAAGTGCATACTATTACATACTATATGCAGTTGCACTAGTCGTCTTCCTTTCGTTCATATTCACACCAGCATATTCCGCACTTATAGGCTTTGGCAAAGGCACTTACGTTGCCATTATAATGGCTGTGCAAACAGCTTTGCAGGCTGCGGTTGGCATAGCGCTTGCACTTTCAGGCATGAAGGCAATGGCGCCGATATTCGGGATTGCTGCAGGCTTTGTGGCAGGCATAACGCTGGCATTATTCTTTACATATAAGATGCACGGACTGAAAATTCGCAAGCCATCCTTGTCGAGAATCAGAAAGTTGCTTGGCTTTTCCCTCCCTCTTGCAGGATCAAATACGCTCAATGCAATAGCGAACAACTCGGCTTTGCTGCTTCTTGGGGTAATAACATCATCAGCGGTGCTTGGCTATGTAGGAGTGGCAACAAGGACAATGTCACTCATCGCAATAGTCACATCTGCAATCAGTTCTTCAATACTACCAATGTTCTCTTCCACGCTTTCAACAGGCATAAAGAGACACATAGAAAAGCTCTACAACTACTCAATATATGTGGCTATGCTAATAGTAACTCCAGCAATACTGTTCATAGTGACACTTTCGCGCGCCTTCACGGTAACGGTATTCAGTGCAAACTATACGGGCGCAACACTCTTCATTGCTGTGATGGGAATAGGCACATTGATAGGGCTGATAGGCAGCTATACTTCTACGCTGCTCATAAGCGCTAGCATGGTGAAAAAGGTGCTAAAGTACAACGCATCGATAGTGGCTATGCAATTGCTTCTTGTCGTGCCCTTGTTGCTCGAGTTTAAAGGTATGGGATTTGTGGCACTTTTTTACATTATAACGCCGCTTGTTTCCGTTGCAATATATGCAAATGCAGCAAAAAAGCTACTTAACGTACGCATAAAAAGTGCCAGGCTGGCAAAGGTTTTTGCCTCTGGCGTTTTGAGTGCCGCGCTCATAGTACCGCTTGTGCTGTTGATAGGAAGCAATTATATATTGCTGCTTTCGGCGGCGCTGGCTGAGCAGATAGCTGCATACCCTATAATAATCGCTTTGACCGGTGCAGTAACAAGGAAGGATCTTGAAAATCTTATAGAGATAACCAGCAGGATACCTTTATTCGGCAGTATTATGCATATTCTTGCGCGTTATTCTATGATTTTTTCAATGTAGCAGATTAAGCTTAACACACCTACTGCAAGTGCAGTGTTGCCATCCTTGCAATTTCAATGCTGGAGCTTTTGCCATTCACTCTTTTAAACTCGTGCACCCCGCTTAGCTTGCTCTTGAGCATTTCCAATGCTTTATCGCTATCAGCAAAAACCAGAACCTCTGAATTTTCCTTGGCGCCGCATTTTGATATTGCCGCTTTTGCCTGTTGCTCATGCGCGGCGAAGCACATTACTTCGACTGCAAAGTTGTCATATTTGTTAGTGCGCTCATGAAACGCAATCTTTGCGCAAGCGTATGCAAAAAGAAGCTGCTCCCTGCTTTTTATCGCGCTTGGGTCAAAAAATTGAATGAATATACCTCTCTCAGAAGCGCGCTTTGATATGCTTATGAGCTCTTCAAGCGGCACGTGCGGTATTGCGATCTTTAAAATAAAATGCTTTCTTGTTTCTTTTGCAATGTCAAACGGCATATTTCTTCATCTCGCTATGCTTTGAGAGATAATATTCAATGTAGCTGCATGCGGGCTTTACCCTTAGATTACTCTTTATCGCAAACTCGAAAGCGGCATTTGCAAGCTGCTCAGCTATGCCTTCGCCGCGCTCCTGCTCAGGCACATACGTATGATATATATACATTATGCCGTCTTTAATTCCGTAAAGAAGTTCTGCTTCACCTTCATCTGTATGCACATAAAATCTGCCTTCGTTTTGATCGTGTATTACTTCCAAGAAACCACTTTGAAAGCTTCTCAAAAATTATTAATGCTTTAATAATTGTCATGGGAAACATTTATAACCTTGAGGCTACCTGCCAGCTTTGTATTGCTTTTCTGCTTCCTACGCCATAGGTTTTTGCCTTTTCTATGTCTACACCTGCCTTTTTTGCTATCCGCTCTACGACCTTGAGCATAAGGTATCCGCCAAGCATTATTATTGATGAGGTTCCTATTTTGACAGGCATAGAGCCTTTTGATTCCTTCCTCGCATTGCGAGCTGCCATTTTGGCAAGATGCAAATATGATGCATAGTAAACTGCCAAAGCAGATTTGCTGAGCGTGCCGCTGAAATCAACTTGCTTTGCCTTTATACGGCCCAAAGGCATGTTGAATAATGGAGTAACAGTAAACTCGAAAGGTCTGCCATCGACAACCGAATTGCTGAGCCTATTTATCATCGCCACTGTCTCCCAATTGTCCTCGTCTGTTTCCTGCGCCTGACCCACCTGCACTGTAAAAGCGGGCCTCCAAAAATTCTTGTTTAACGTATAAACCCCATTCCATACTATCTCCTGCCAACTGCCATCTATGCCAATTTTGAGAGGCAATGTTTTTGCAGGCATATGTATTTTTGCAAGTCTCTCGCTGCCAGTTTCTAGCCCAACCTGAATGCCTATCCAGCGCCTTGGCCCAGACCTAAGTATGCGAGACAGCTTGGCAATAAGCTCAGGATATGCTGCAGCAGGAGATATTCTGCCATGCGTTGGATTCGCAATCTTTACCCCGGGAACGTTCATTACGCTTGTAAAAAGGTGTACCAGCGCATCCTCGTTTGGCACAAAATTGTTGAAGTGCATATAGCCGAATATTTCATCAGAATGAAGCCATGCATTAGAGTAGCCAGCATTTATATTTACCCTTATCTCCTGCAGTATCTTCTCTACAGGGTAATACCTAAGCGGCCTAAGGGTAACTTCGCAGAAATCGCAGCCAATGCCACATCCACGCATTACCTCTACAAGCGACGACATTGAAGGCTTTGTTATGGCGGGCATCTCTTCTATTGTTGGATAAAGCTTGTAATTGTTTCCCCTTGACAGGAACTTTTCGTGCTTTACTACGCTTCTGTGGAAAGAATCATCAAAAGATATATAGCTTGTGTTAAAATCATTGCTGCTTGAACCGGATGCGATATACTCAAAAAGGTCTGCCGCAACATCATCAGCCTCACCCTGAAACAGGTAGTCTATGCCCTGCTTTTCTATCTCTTCTTCTAGTATGGTATATTCCCATACTCCTGGCCCGCCAATTAGCAGCTTTGCTTTTTTTCCTTTCCTGGCGGCATTGATCCTGCTTATAAGATCGTCCCACTCCCTGCGCACCCACGCTGAAAGCTCGCTTCCGCCGAAAAGCGCATAATAAGACATTGTTGTGGGTCCAAGGCCGAAAGGATCCATCGTATAGACGCCTATTATTTCTGTGTCGTCTGCTATAAAACTGCTAAGATAGTCAGGATGCGCTACCGCTATCTGCTCCTGTGGAAATCTTTGCAACAATGCAGCTTCTATTTTCCTCAGCCCGTAAGGTGCAAATTTCAGTTCACCTCTATCTGTAGCAGGTGCTGGCTTTCCTCTAAGGAATTTGTAGATTGAAGATGGTATTGCACTGCTAGGTGCGCTTGGGAGGAAATCAAGAAGAGGGAAATGCCTGTAGTCATATATTAGGGTATTGTCAGAAACCAGTACAAATCTCGTCATCAGAACACCTGTGCAAAAGCATGTGCTTTTATGTGCTTAATTGAGACATTTGCCTATAGATTTGCCAATACGTTCATTGCCTTAAGCTTGCTTATGTCCATCATGCTGTAGCGCCATATTATGTCGCCACGCTCATCACTTTGGACAACCCAAGGCTTGACAAGCACTATGTCATTGGCTTTTATCCAGAATTTGCGCCTCAGCCTGCCAGGTATAGTGCAAACGCGCTCCTTCCCATCAGTGCATTTGACAAAAAACCTAGTTGCTCCAGCAATCCTTGTTACTTTTCCCACTAGTTCGTTGCCTTCGGGAACCTTAAGCTCCTGGGTTGTATTGTCCTGATTTTTATTGTACATTGCATCATCAATAACTCTTTACCCAATATCTTGCACCGCATGCTTCGCAAACAAGGTACAAGCCACGTTCAGCACTTTCAAGGTGCGTATCCGGCTTGTGGCATTCCTTGCATATTACATAGTTGTCAAAATATTTCTTGATTTTGGAATCAAGCACGTCAGACATAAACCTTCCGCTAAGAACAACTCTTTGCTCTTCAGTGCTTACCGGAACGCTAAGCTCTTTGCCCAGAAACCTCGCTATATCGCTTACTGGGCGCCTAGCTTTTTCAGCTATGGCATTTATGTTCCTTATTATTGTCTTGCTTCCCTGCACCATCGAGTCTACCTGTGGTATCACAAAATCCTCCTTGCTTGAGGAGAGCGTTGGAAGCTTGCTGAAAGCCCTGTCTAGCAGTTCATTGTATGTATTATCGTCCATTCTTGCACCTAAAAATCAACAATTAATATGGCAAGTTAAGATATTTATAGGTAAACATTTTTGCGCTTTTATGGAACTTCTATAATTAACAGCATATTTTGGTTATTATTTACGCACAACAAATTGTAAACCTTTTTATATGTATAAAAAGAATATCTGCGTGGCAGATAGGCCGGGAAGCTAAGGGTTTCCCGTACGCAAATCCCTTTATGGCGGGCCAATGTCAGGTGAGTGGTACAAAGCTTTGAAAAGCCTGCGCCAAAGCGATGAAGCTCTGCCTTAGGTGGTGGCCCTTTATGTGAACCAGGCCAGGCCGGAAGGAGCAACCTTAAGCATAAAGCGCAAGCGTGCATTGGGGCTATGCTCTTAAGATACAGGGCTTAGCAAAAGTGCAGATAACTTTTCAAGGTTTTGTGCTGCAAGCCTGGCTTCTGCCTTAGGCCGCTTTTGTAGCGATTGTAGTGATTGGTGCTTTAACCAAAGCGCACAAAAAAGCATGTGAGCATTGCACACATAAGGAAAGGAATAAAATACTGATATACAAAAATTAGAAGTATATGCTGGAGTCGCCTAGTGGTTCAGCAAAAGCTGCACTAAAGGGCGGCAGCCTGCTAAGCTGTTTAGCCAGAAATGGCTTCCGTGGGTTCAATTCCCACCTCCAGCGCCAGGGTCTTATATTTGCCAGAAAAAGTCGTAGAGCTTAGGCAGCTATTGCAGATACTGTCAATGTTCATGATAGTGCAGTTTTTTGGCCTGCTTCTTGCAGTGGAAGCTTTTTCAGGCATGTCTTATGAGCAGGTGACAGGAGCACAGGTGATTTCTTCATCTGCTAGCGCGCTGCTTTACATTGTATACATTGTTGTATTCACAGCCGTGCTTCTGCTTATATTCAAGGTTTACAAAGGTGACAAGCTCTTCCTACTCCTTGAAGGGGGTATAGTGCTTGTTTCGTCATTTTTCGTGTTCCTTATTGCAATATCTGCCATTACGGATTCGGTAGCGTATAATTTATACGGGCCTGGAAACGCGTATGTCGTTGCAGCATCGCTTGTGCTATCGCTTGCACTTGTCGCAGCCAAATTGAAGAGGCCACGGCTCAGGAATGTGACAGCAATAATTGCCAGCGTTGGAGTTGGAGTTATTCTTGGGATAAGCTTCAGCTTTATTGCGGCATTCATATTCATGGCGATACTTGCTATATATGATTTTATAGCGGTGTTTGTTACAAAGCATATGGTTGCACTTGGCAATGTGGCGCTTGACAGGAACCTTTCCTTCCTTGTTATGGTTGATGAATACAAGGCGGTATCGGCTTCTTCTTTGAGCAACAAAAGCAGAGTGGAATATGAAAAGGATAGGAAAAAGCTTGAAGAAAAAGGTGGTATACTAAGGGATTTGGCAAAAAAAGACATGGTTCCGATGTCAGCAAGGACAGCACTTGGCACCGGCGATCTTGCCGTACCTCTCATGCTTGCGGTTTCTGCTTACAAGGTTTATCTCAACTTCACGCTCAGCTTTGTGATTATAATAGGGGCAGTGCTTGGACTCATAATAACAATGACCATATTGTCAAGGCTCAAAAGACCGCTGCCTGCGATACCGCCGCTTCTTCTCGGCATATGCATCGCTCTAGCTGCTTATTTGGGCTTGTCAATGCTGTAGCTTGTGCTCTGGTCAACGCTCCAAAATTCGCGTATCTTTGATATGTAATCACTGCCCGAAGCTATCAAGCCCTGCATTGAAGGATAATATGTGCTCCACCTGTAGCGCTTGTCCATGAATATTATTGTTGCCTTGTCCTTTTCACTTCTTATGGCTCTACCGGCAGCTTGTATCCCCTTTATTACCGCAGGCGTAACGTAAGCATATTCAACACCTTTGCCGCCAAACTTCTTGTCGTAATAGTTTATCTTAGCAGTAATCTCAAGATCAGGCTTTGGCAGAGGCACGCCTACTATTATGACACCTTTAAGCATATTCTTCGGGTAGTCGACACCCTCGCTCAAGCTTCCTCCAAGCACTCCAAAAAGCATAGAATCACTGCTCTTTTTGAAGCTTGATAGAAGAACCTCTATTTCAGCGCTTGACATAGATGGATGCTGAATGTGCACCTCAACGCCTTTCATATAGCGCAGCGTGCTGTTAAGCACTTCAAAGCTTGGGAAGAATACTGCTATTCTTCCAGGTATTGCACTTTTAACCTTTGAGATGCGCTCCGCAATCCTCTTGTATTCCTCTATGGAGCGGCTTTTGTATTTGGTAGTTACAGAATCATCTATGCAGACGAGCCGGTTTGAAGAGGGAAACGGAGTGCCATACTGCTTTATCACGGAATTTGAAATGCCAAAAAACTGCTGGTACATCCTAAGCGGGGTAAGAGTAGCACTCATGAAAACATTTGCATATGCCTCTTCAAATATTTGAGGAGCCGATTCAGGGTATAATGAAACTAGTGACACCCTTATTGCCTTGTTGCTTTTCGAAATTATCCTTGCAAAAGATTCATCTGAAGAGATCCAGGACTCTATAAAACGTGCAATGTGTAGGAGGTAAGAACGCTTTGCCTTCGTCTTTTCTATGTACTCGATTCCAGCTTCTTCGAGCTGCTTTATAGCGGCTTCTGCATTGTTTGTTATTTCTGCCAGATCATCTTTCTGCAAAAACGATTCCTTTGCATTGTTGAGCTTGCGTTCTGCAAGCTTGCCGAGCGAGAACTGCAAATAGCCGAGATCAATCTTGCTGCCCACTTGCGCAAGCTCCTTTGAAGCGGCATTTATGCCAAAAGAACTTATGGAGCTGCTTAAATACCTGCTGGCATGCTCTATTATGTTGTGGGCTTCGTCCCAGATCACTATGCTGTTTTCGAGCTTGTGCTCTATTTTCCTTAAGAACCTCTTGCTTATCGATGGATTGAGCACGTGCGCATAATCTGCTATTACGACTTTCGCGGATTTTGACAGTTCTGCTGTTGCTTCGTATGCACATATGCCGCTTTCAAAGCATTTCTTGAATAGCTCGTTGTGGCCATAGGAGGAAGCGCTCGTTACGCTCTCTGGCATGTTTTCCTTTATGTTTTGAAAGTTTGAAAAGAATGGACATTTGCCGCTTTTTGTAAGCTTTTCACAGGTTTTGTAAAAAGCTTCGCTTTCAAGCATATTAACATCTGGATTCGTGCACAGATTTCTCTTGCCCACCATGTCGATGAATTTTATGCCAAGCCCGAACTTTTGATTTACGCCGTTAAGAGATTCCACTACTATTCTGTGCTGGGATATTTTCGGTGTTAGAAATATTATGTCAAGGCCCTTCTCCATCGCGCACCTCAGCGCGGCACTTATTGCTGCATCTGTCTTTCCAATGCCGGTTGGCGCGCTCATCAGTATGCTCTTGCCGCTGGAAATTGCTTCGTATATGTCTTCTATTGCCTTGTCTTGATAAGCCCTGGGCTTGTCAAAGCGAAAAAACTCCATTGCTTAATATTTGCATCTCGAATCTTAAATACCTATTTTTCTTTCAGCAATTATTATTTCAGCAATTAAGGCTATGCAAAGAAGCACAATGTGTTATCATAACTTTTATAAATGTATATAGCTTAATAGATACACATTAATCGGTGTTGTTTTGGGAAGTATACCTAGAAAATGGAAGAAGAAAGGAAGGATGCGCTGGAAATGGAAGAAAAAGCGCCGAAAGCGCTTGAAGAGAGCGCAGAAGCGTAGAGTAGGAAAGCTCTGATTCTTTTTCTTTCTTTGTTATTTTTCTGATTCTTTTTCTTTTTACTTGACTACTTTCTCTAATATTGGGTATGTTTCCATTAGCCTCTCCTGCTCCAGCTGCTGGTACACCATGTATATTATGCCAACGGTAAGCAGTATTCCCATTCCGCTGCCTATTGCGCCTGTCAGAGTTGCCAAAGCAGCCAGCAAGCCAACAAATATGCTCCCAAGAACAGTAAGCGTAGGAATGTACTTGTTTAGGACATTTTCAACTATTCTTGGATCGCGCCTGAAGCCGGGAATCTGCCACCCTTGGCCACCAAGCTGCTCTGCGAGATTCTTGGGGCTCTGGCCTGTCAGCTCAATCCAGAATTTGCCGAATACGATGCAAAGCAGCACAAGCACTACCGTGTATACTATTACATGCACCCACTCCGGCACCAGCACCATCCCGCCCCATGGCAAGAACAGATCAGTAGTGTGGGTTGCAAGATAAGTGAAATATGTGCTATAACCACCTATGCCTCCATAGTTTGCAGAATATGGAAGCGGGAAGGTAGGGGATATTAAATAGGTAAGGCCGCCGTTCAGCTGAAGCGTTGTGCCTGAGGAAGTGCCAACTGGCTGGTAGTATGCGATAAACTTGGCAAGATTTGCAAACGTGCCTTTTACTCCAGCAAGAAACCTAAACCATACTGTAAGGCTAAGTTCCAATGAAGAAGCCAATATCACAGGAAGCACGCTTACGTACAGGAAAGGTAGTGGAAGCCTTCCGCCAACGCCCCTAAATTGCTCGAATGCAAGAGGCAGTTCAACCTTCATCTCGTAAGCATAAATGCTTATAATAAATACAAGTATCGCAAAGATCAGCGGGCCAAAAGCGAGTACAGCAGAAGAGAGCGCGGCTGCTCCCCCACTTGCAACTGCTTGCGCAGCCTCTGGCAGGAGTATGCTAAAGGTACCTGCAACAATTGCAAAAGAAACGCCGCTTGCTATGAACAGGTTTATTCCTGATGTAATGCCATACTTTGACATCATTTCGTCAAGATAGACTATGATTATGGCACCAATGGCAAGCTGCAGGATTACTATTCCCACATCTGCGCTAGAGCTTACTGGTACATAGCCAGTAGATACAAATATTGCCGCTTCGGCAACAGCAAGCAGTATTGCAGAGAGCTTTTGAAGGCTTTGGAAGCGGGCTTTCTGAGCCATGTCGTTAAGGTCTATCTTTAGAAGGCCCGAACCAGAGATAAGCTGCAGCACTATGCTTGCAAGCACTATAGGACCTATTCCCACTGTTATTAGGCTTCCTATTCTTGCCGCAAATATCACGCTGACAAGCTGAAGAAAAGGCTGCGTGACAGCAGTAGGATTTACCCCTATGGCATAGGTATTGTAAAGCAGAAAATAGACGCTCAGCACTATCGCTGTCCATTTCATCTTTTCCCTAAGCGAAAGCGCCCGCTCGGGGCTCTTTATCGAAGGGATAAACCTGCTTATCGAATCCATGAATTCAAGCGCCATTGGTGCCACTCTATTTTGCTTGAGCAATCTTTATTTTATTGAAGTCATATGTATTTATTTCTATTGCTTTGCTATCGCTGGCTCTTGCCGCTTTCGGGAGCAAGCCTTGCATGAACGAAGCATAGAGCTCCATTGCCTGTTTGCCGGTTATAGAGCTTGTGGCGCTTATTGTGGCCTTAAGAGGTTTTGCTTTTTCTAGCATGACATTTTCCATGCATACAGAATTTGCTATTGCAATAGCACTTTCAAGCCTGGATTTGCCCTTTTCCATGCTTGAAGCAACGGAATTGCCAACATAATAGGCAATAGCTTTTAGCTCGTCTGCATAGACAGCACTGAGTGCAGAGTTCGCAAGCATCGCGCCGTAATCGTATCTTATAGTATTGCCATACTCCCCATTCGAGAGGCTGCGCACTGCATTTTCAAGAATCTTCTTTGGATCCTGCGCGCTTGCTTCGCTTGTACCGAATTTCGAAAACACCAGTTCGCAATGGTCAGAAAGATTGTGCATGCACTTGGTCTCAGAAACCCTCGAATATTCGTGACGCGCTGCGCTTATGAAACCGCTTGCTATTCCAGCCTCAAAGCTGTGCATGTTTGCACCCATGAAACTTTTGTCGCTGCCGTATATTGATATTACTGCCTTGTCACTAAACGCGCTAAACGTGGTAGTTCCAAGCCCAGCTTTTTCAAAGAATTCCGCCAAATCCTTTACGCTTTCCTCGTACATGGCATAATGCTTTCTGGCTTCAAGACTCTTGTACAAGGTTTTCCCTATTGAGAAGCCACGCTTATAGACAATTTCTTTTGTGCCATCTGAGAGATTTAACAATGAATTAAGGAACAGCATCGCTTTGGTGCTTATTCCGTGTATTGGCCTACCTTCCAATATGTTAGATAGTACTGCTTCCTCGTATGAGCTATATTTTGTCTTGCCGAGAAACTCTCCATAAGTAGCGCTTGCTGTGCTTGCGGTAGCTTTTTTCTGGCGCGCTTTCTTTCTATGCCGCGCCTTCTGCTTTCGCCCTCTTGCCCTTTTTGCTTTCATTTTGGTCGCCCTTTTTAATGATGCAGGCAGGCTTGGAAAGCTTGTCTAAATAATAGATAGCCATAAAGATATTTAATAGTATTATGGCCGCTATTATGTATACGGCATTGTCTGCTATTGCTATGTTTGCGGCAACAGCCCCGCTTGAACCCGCAATTACCCCTATTAATGATGCCAGTATGCTCACCTGGCAGCCACAACCCGTGACAAGGCCACCCACTATTACGCTGCCTATGCTTGCTGTGCTTGCGGTAGCTTTTGCACTATTTCTTCTTGTGTTACCTATCGAGAATATCGCAATGGTAAGGGTTATTGCCGATGTTATGCTGAGTATGGCCAGCATATATTTTGGGATCGAAGTAATGACAAAGCCGTGATTCTGTATTGCGACCAATTTTATTAGCAAAATGTAGTAGAATATGGCTATTACAGCGTTAAGGCCTATGTAAAAAGGCCTGTAAACCCGCTTTATCGTGTTGAACATATTCATTTTACGCCACAGTTGTGTTTAATCCCATAATGGATTCCATCTTCTGGATTGCAGGAAGCTGGCATGCCGGAGCTGCATTTTTTATGGATGGGCACAACTCCGCAACGTAAACGTCTGCTGCACCATACTCTTCTTTCGCAAAGGTTGTGTTAAAACTTGCAAACTGCGCCAATATCTGCGAGTGGGTCATGTATGAAATTGGAGGCAATGAAGTAGGCTGACCAGGCTGTGAGGTGCCAAAAACTACTGCATCTGCACCACCCTGCACCGAACTTCCCCATAGTGAAAATGGAGTACCTGCAAAGAGTCCTGTGCTATTTACTAAAGAGTATGCCTGCTTGTAGGTGCTGTTTGGTGCTGCTGCAATGAAGTAGCTTACGCCACTCTGCGGGAACTGGAATCCCTGGACTATTGGCGAATCATAATCTGCAGAAATAAAGTTTATGTATTTGCTTGAGTAGTAGTTGCCAAATGTCGCTCCGGCGCTTACTGTGTAATTGTCTTTGTTCCAGTATACGGTAGGTACATCCCCATCTCCAAATGAGCTGTAGCCTATGAAAAGCTTGCTAAAGTTTCCGAATCTTGACAATGCAAGCGCCATTGCCCACCTATTCTCTGCACAGAACACGCATGATGTGGCGCCAAGATAGATCACGCTAGGTTTGCCGTTCACTATGAAAGGGCTTATTTGTTTTGCAGGCTGCACAAATATAGGCCCAGTTATTGCATTATTTGACAGTGTTTCACCAAATGGGTTGCCTGGAGAGGTATTAAGCACCATCTCGCCAGCCTGCTCAAAGTAGCTGTTCGGAGCATCATTTATTGCGGCAAGCTCTTGCGCTGAAAAAGGTGCATCTATATTAGTAAGCCTACTGCCAAATGAGTCGTTTACCTGTGTTGGTGTTTGGCCAGTCTTTGCCGCTGTAACATTTACAGGTTGGGATGGCACGCCCGCATAAAGGGATTTAATGCCATAATAGGTATAGAATATTGATACAACAACCAATGCGATTAGCATTATGTTGAGCATTATGGAATACTTGTAGCCTTTCTCAATTTCTGAAAGCCTTGTTTCGATGCTTTTTTCTTCTCTCTTTACTTCTTTTTCTATATTCTTAATTTCGCTATTACCATTTGCCATTTGTTCACCTGATGGATTTGGCTTCTTATAGGATTTTATGCTTATTTATATATAAAATAGTATGGTGTTCTTGTGTTAAAGGAGCAGGCATTGACAGAGAAGGATTCCTTGCACAAATTGAGCAAGCATATTTTAGCCGATAGCCATTGCCACCTTGACCTTCTTGACAAGAACTCTATTGCAGATTCCATAGCGCATGGGATCCAGCTTATGGTAAGCGATGGCGTCGATACAAGATCCAATATGGAAGTACTCAAGATTGCAGATGATACATTCATATTTCCCGCTTTGGGGATAGACCCGGAACACGCAAACGTAAGCCAAAGCGAGCTTGAATTCAACCTTGACCTTGCAAGGATCAACGCAAAAAGGCTTGTTGCGATAGGGGAGATAGGGCTTGACTACAAAATAGCAACTGATCCAATTTCAATAGAAAAGCAGAAGTATGTTTTCGCAAGCTTCTTGGAGCTTGCAAAAGAGCTTGACAAGCCAGTGTCAGTACATGCACGCAACGCCATTGATGACGTATTAAGCATACTTGAGGGGCATAATATTAGGAACGCTCATCTTCATTTCTTTGAGGGCAATATAGAGCAGGCGAAGAGGGCCGAGCGCAACGGCTACATGATTTCCATACCACCGTTCAGCTCTTCAAGGCGCAGTTCAGTCATAAAAAGCATCGCGATAGACAGGCTGCTTGCCGAAAGCGATGCTCCCGCGGCAGGCAAAAGCCCCATGGACGTGGAAAAATCTATAAAGATTATCGCTGAAGTTAAAGGTATAGCTTTTGAAAAAGCGGCTGAGCAGATACTTGCCAACACGAGAAGATTCTTCAGGATAGAAAACAGGATGATAAGGAAAGAGGGCCCGTAGCTCAGTTTGGATAGAGCGGCAGCCTTCTAAGCTGAAGGTCGCGGGTTCAAAATAGGCTACCAGATTGATGGCTTATGAAACTCCCGCCGGGCCCGCTTGTTTTCATTTAGCATGAGTCATTGCACAATGTCGTCAGTGCTTTTTGCTTCCGGATCAGGAGCTGCTTGGGCTTCTGTGTTTTTTTCCTCTTTGGCCGCAACCTTCCTGCCGCCCCTTTTGGGCTGCTTCTCTATTCTTGCGTTGGCAAACTCTATGCTTACGTCTTCTTCGGCAGGGCTCTCCATCCATGCCTTTATGTATGTCGCGATATTCCTGAAAGGCTTTGAAAATCTGTCTGTGAGCTCGTACGCGTTTGACTCGTGCTTCAGCAAGCCCAGTTCAACCGCAAAGTCTAGATAGCGCTTTGCAGTCGCAATCGGTATGTCGCTAGGCACCTGCTTTAGGCGCAGCGACTTGAGCCTTTTTACCTCAAGCAGAAGCTTGGCGAACCTGTAGGCTTCTGTGTCATTGTCAAAAAAAAGCTTAGAAATATCCCTTACATTAAGATTCTTCATCTTCTCCTTCATAGGGGCGTCTTCAAATTCCCAGTATTTTATTCCCATCTCCGCTCACTCTTTCATACTTCTTCTTTTTATTTTATAAAAGTTACTGTATCGCCATCCATCAACACATGATTAGCGCCGACTTTTTGATTGCTGAATTTGGCGCTAGGGCCGCTCACATATGCGCATTTTAACTCGTTTTGCAATTCCGTATGGACTTTCAAGGCTGCATCCCTCACGGTTGCGCCCCTCCTCATTATTACTGGCTCCTCATTACCGCCTTTGGGCTTCATGTATATCGTTATGATGCCTATGCTGTTGTATATTGCATCCTTAAGTGCATCTATGTTTAGATTCGATGATGCGCTTATTGGTATGACGCTTATTCCATATTTTTTAGATATTGATTCAGCTATCTTTCGGTAGTCCTTAGTCAGATCTATCTTGTTCAGCGCGGCTATCGCCTTTACGTAGAAAGCCCTGCCGCTTACTATTGCAATAAGGCTGTCGGCATCTATTTCGCTTTCTATTTTGACGTGTGCGTTGAATATGTTAAAACCTCGCAATATTTCCGCTACGTACCTGTCAGGAAGGGAAGAACTATTTTTTTCTATCACAATGCCACAATTTATAGGCATCTTCTCTATTTTAACTTCAGGCTTTTGTTTGTTAGCATAAACGCGGGCAGAAGAGAGCTCGTTAAGGAGTATGCCAAGCGCTTCTGGATTAAGCACATCTATTACAAAAACAACAAGATCCGCGGTCCTCAACGCAGAAATGACGGAACGCCCGCCGCCAAGGCCAGAGCTTGCCCCCTCTATTATGCCAGGCATGTCAAAAACCTGTATGTGGGCACCTCTGTAGACCAATGTACCGGGAATTATCTCCAATGTGGTGAAAGCGTGCTGAGCGGTCTTGGAGCTTGTGCCAGTTAGCACGTTTATAAGAGTTGATTTGCCGGTGCTTGGAAAGCCAACGAGAGCAACAGTAGCATCACCACCCTTCTTGACAAAAAAGCCCTTGCCCTTCTTCCCCTTGCTCGATTCTATTAGCTCTTTTCTTACTTCGGCAATTTTGCGCCTCAATATGCCAAGATGCTTGTTTGTTGCTTTGTTGTATTTTGTCTTTGAGTATTCTTCCTTGAGGCTTTCGAGCTTTTCTTCTAGGAACTCACTTTTTTCGGCCAAGCCCTACACCTTACTTGCTGTAGTAAAACATTTACTTTTGTATATATATGTTTACTTTAATTTTAACGACGTATAATCATGCTTAAATATATATTCAAGATATAAATATATAAGAGTGACAGAAATGGCAAAGAAAAATAAGGGAAAGGCTAAAAAGCGCAAGTAGACGGTTTTTACCGCCTATTTTTGTTTTCATTTTTTTCTTCTTCTCGTTTTTGTGTTTTGATTTCTTATCCAATGCCCATCTTTGAGAATCTTTTCCTGAAACTGCGGTCGTTTTTGAACATGTCAAACATCTTTTTCATTTTGCCGAAATCAGCAATCAAGCCATGGACATCCTTTTCGGTTGTACCACTGCCTTTCGCTATGCGCTTTATACGGCTGCTTTCATGTATTAATTTCTCGTCGCTGCGCTCCTCTTTTGTCATTGAATCTATTATTACCTTGTAGCGCTTGAGCTTTTCCTCGCTTTGCTCAACAAGTTCCTTTGGTGCATCTACTGCGCCAAGCATACCAAGCACATTCTTCAGCGGTCCCATCTTGTTCATTGCCTTGAGCTGCGCGTAAAATGTCTCAAAGTTCAGTTTTTCCATGTTTATTTCTTCTGGCTTCAGCGAAGCTTCCTTCACCGCTTGCTGAACATGCTCCACAAGGCTTTCTATATCAGGCATGCCTAGCAGCCCGCCAATAAACTTTTCTGCATTGAAAGGCTCTAGATTATTCAATTTTTCCCCTGTTCCTATGAAAAGTGCACGGGCATGTGCCGCATTGGCCGCACTAAGTGCGCCTCCGCCCTTGCCCGATCCATCCATCTTGGTTACTATTATGCCAGATATTTTTATCGCGTTGTCAAACTCCCTTGCCTGCTTGCCGGCAACTTGGCCCGTATCAGCACTTACTACCAATATTTTCTCATCTGGCTTGAAAGCTGCAGATATTCTCTTTAGCTCTGTTATAAGCTCATCGTCAAGCGCATTCCTGCCGCTTGTGTCGCATATTATTACTGGCTTGTCGCTAAGCTTTTCAAGCCCCTGATTTACTATTTTTACAGGATCCTTTTCCCCTTTTATGCCAAAAAATGATACCCCGGCTTGCTCTGCAAGGGTCTTGAGCTGCTCGTACGCTGCAGGCCTTTCCACATCGCAACATATAAGACCAGCACCCATTCCTCTATCCTGGTAGAACTTTGCAAGCTTAGCTGCGGTAGTTGTCTTTCCTGAGCCGTAAAGGCCTGCCAGCAGTATGCGCTGCTTCTTCATTTCAGGTTCATAAGTGCTGCCCACAAGCTTTACAAGTTCCTCATATACAATGTTTGTTATGTAATCGTGCGGCGACAACCCAGCAGGAGGCTTGCTTTTTAGCGCTTTTTCTTCTATGCTCTTGGTGAAGTCAAAAACCAGTTTTACTTCTACATCTGAGCTCAGCAAAACCTTCTGAAGCTCCTTTGTAAACTCCCTTATTGTTTTGGCATCTATTATGGTCGTGCGCGTCAGTTTTGCTATTGCCTGGCGCAGACCTTCTCCCAAATCCATCGAATCATCAGCTATTGCGAATGCGCTTGCTATTATATACTTGCCTTTCACCTTTATATTTATTGCCTTGGCGTGTGAATAGGCACAGCATGCTTTTTATTTTTTTAATCTTTGCTTACATAAATAAATGGTGCTTCGATTGAAGCTTGTAATAACACAGGCAAATCTCACGCTGAAAGGCGGCGCTGAAAGGGTAGTCATGAAAATTGCCCAGCATTATAAGGCGAAAATATACACGGCAGAGTATGACCCAGGAAAAACTTTTGAAGAATTCAGGAATTTGGACATTGAAACAATAGGCAAGGGCACTGTGCAGAAGCTGATACCCTATGGCAGGGCTTCCCAAGGCATTGCATACGGATCGGCTTTCTATTTCCTCAAGCTAAACGATGACTATGACGTGCTAAATGCACATATAGCACCAAGCCACTGGGCAAGAAAGAACAACGAAAGGGTTTTGTGGTACTGTCATACTCCTTTGAGGGATATATATGATCTTTACGATTACAGGATTTCTCTTAAAAAGGGGCTTGGTAAGCTCATATACAAGGTAGGCGCAAAGGCTGTGCGCAGCATTGATCAGTCTATTGTAAAGGACATAGAGTGCATAGTAGCAAATAGCTCCAATACCAAATCGAGGATTGAAAAATATTATGGCAGAAAAGATGCAATGGTATTGAACGGCGGCATAGACTACAAAGAATACAGAAACAACGGTGACGCCAACTATTTTCTATATGTTTCGCGTATATCGCCGAACAAGAGGCAAGAATATGCGATGAAGGCCTTTGAGATATTCAAAAGGAAGAAAAAAGGTTACAATCTAGTAATTGCCGGAGCTTTATCACGCGACAGGCTTTACCAGAAGTATTACGAAAAGATTGCCAATGAGGCAAAGCGCATAGGCAATGTAGAGTTTGTGCTGGACGCAAGCGAACAAAAAATCATTGAGTTATATTCAAATTCCACGGCTGTGCTTTTCACCGCTATGAACGAGGATTACGGGCTGGTGCCATTGGAAGCGATGGCAAGCTCCAAGCCAGTAATATCAGTAAACGAGGGCGGGCCAAAAGAGACCATTATACAAGGAAAAACCGGCTATCTTGCAAATAGCCCAGAGGAGATGGCTAAATACATGCTGGAAATAGCTTCAGACAAGGAATTCGCAGAGGAGCTTGGAAAGAATGGAAGAAATAGGGTAATAAAAAACTACTCGTGGGAAAGGTTCTTTGCTGAATATGACAAGATACTCAAAAAAGTCAGCAAGGGCTGCTAGCTATTGTGCTTCTGAGGTTGATATTACATATTTTGATATTACCTTGGTAGCATACTCAAGTGCGCGCTTTATGTTTGCCTCTGTGTTAGTGCCAGTGCATATCATTTTGCCGTTTTTGAAAAGTATTATCTTGGATTTCGGATCACTTATCGCGAATATTGCACCTGGAAACTGCTCTGGTTCGTAGTCAACAGCCTTGACGTCCTTTGATAAAGAGTACAGGTCTATCACAGCATGGAGGTCTGCACTTACAACAATATTTTGCACCTTTATTGTGGGCATTCCTATGTGCGTTACGCGTCCTTTTGTTTCGGCCGTTGAATCACCATACATTAATAATTTATAAATGGAAACATTTATATATAGCAAAGAATGGTGCCCTTGATGGACGTTTATATAATAGGTGCAGGCATTGTAGGGCTTTCGCTTGCAAGGGAGCTTGCCGAAAACGGCATCAATGCTACGGTATACGAATCGAAGGCAACTCCTGAAGAGGGTGCTGACAAAGCTTCAGGGATACTCTCTATAAGCGGAATAAAGAGGGCTGGGATCGATATAAGTAATGCAGTGATAAATGAGCTTGACGGAGCCATCATACGCGCGGGAAACCAGGAGCTTAATGTAAGGGCCAGGACAAGCCAGGCTTACGTTCTAGACAGGAAGGTTCTTGCTGTAAATGCATACAGGAATGCGGTCAAATCAGGAGCCAAGGTGATCCTAAAAAAGCGCATCAACAGAGAGGAGCTTATCGAATTGGGGAAAAGCAATTTGATAGTGGGGGCGGACGGTGCGATATCTACTGTTGCAAGCACTTTCAACTTCCCAGAAATAAAGGATTACATATTGACCTACAAGGCGATATTTTCCGTGCCGCAATTTGAAAACACACATCAGGTAATCATGGAGTTTTCAAAGGCCACCCCGGGATTTTTTGGATGGATAGTTCCTTATGGAAACAAGCGCATTGAAGTTGGGGTTGGAGTAAACAGCAGGAACAAAAAAACAAGCAGCAGGGCCTTTGATGAATTCACAAAAAGCGAACTTGTACAAAAAATTATCGATGGAGCAAAAAAAGAAAGCGGGGCAGCGAGCATTATACCGATAAGCGCAAGGAGCATCACTGCAAAAAAGAACATAGCACTGGTAGGCGATGCCGCAGGGCAGGTAAAGGCTACAACAGGAGGAGGCATAATATTTGGAACAGAATGCGCAAGACTTCTTGCAAGGACAATAGAAAAAGGGCTTGACAATGAGCACATGCTAGAGCGCTATGACAAAGAGTGGAGGAAGTTTTACGGAAGGGACTTAACAATGCACAAGCACATCTACGGCTATTATGCAAATGCTGACACAAAGAAGCTTGAAAGATTACTCAAATTTGCAAAGCTATTTGGCATGGAATCATTTCTAAGCAAGTATGGCGATATGGACAGGCCCAGCATAATGCTTAAGAGGTTTATTCTGAGGGGACTTTCTAACTGATAGCGCAAGATGTGCAAATTGGGCTTCAAAGAATGCAACTATCCTAATTAGGGCTGCAGAGATGCCACAGAAGCAGAAGCTATGCTCATTACAGGCTGTGGGTATATCCCGAACACCAGTAGTATGGCAATTACTATTATTACAACAAGCATTATGCTAAACCTGTTTTCTATCTTCTTCTCGTGGCGGCGGGAGAGCATTGTGGTCATTACCTTTCCATAATAGTATATTGATATGAAGCTGTTGAGAACGCCGAGAAGCGCAAGATAGAGCAAATTGGTGCTTATCGCACTTGAGAACAGCATTAGCTTGCCTTCAAAGCCGAGAAACGGAGGCACTCCAGCCATTGAAAGCATTATTATTATAAGTGAAACTGCTATGAAAACATTCCTGCCGGCCATGCCCGTATAATCGTCAATGGTATTGATGTTCTTGGATTCTAGAAACATTATTATGGCGAAAGCACCAACTATAGCAAAAGCGTGTGCCACTATCTGTACAATACTGGCACTTACACCATATTGAGTTGCCACTGCAATCCCTATCATTATGTAACCAGCTTGCGATATTGATGAATATGCAAAAAGCCTCTTCATATTCTTTTGCGACATGGCTGCCAGATTACCATAAAACATTGTAAGTATTGAAAGTAGGATAAAAAGTTTGCTATATTCGCTGCCAAAGCCCGCAAACGCTACAAAGAACACCTCGATTATTGCTACAAATGCAAGCTTTTTCCCTATGCCAGCTATAAGTGCTGATATGTTTGAAGGTGCACCTTCGTAAACATCGGGTACCCAGAGGTTGAATGGAAACATAGATGAATCAAAGGAAAGTGCTGCTGCGAAGAAAGCAATGGCAAGAAGCAACACGGATATGCCACCAATTGCAGGATTTTGCGTGATTGCACTTATGGAAAGAGTGCCATCATATGGCATAACCAATGCAAGGGCTATAGAGAAAAGGGATATTGACAGAGCACCAAGTATGAAAAATTTGACTGCTGCTTCAATATGGCGCTTTCCAGAAACAAGAATCATGAAAGACGCAAGAACAGAGAAAAGTTCAAGCCCTATGAACAGTGATAGCAGGCTTGAAGCCGCAGGCACAATCAGTATAGACAATGATGCAAACCCAATGAGGGGCTGAAGCTTAGAGATGGAATTTGCATTCCAAGATATTATTTCTATGAGGATCATGAGCATTGAGAAAAGTGCTATGAAGAAATCGGAGAACGGATAGAAATGCAATACACCTGCTATTGAGAGATTAACTCCCTGGGCAAGAAGCGCTATTGCCACAAAAATAATTAAAAATAAGATTATAGTGCTTGAAGCTATTGCAAATATTCTGCTGCGCAGCACTGCAGATAAAACGCCAAGCGTAGGCAACAGCGCGAAAAGCACAATCATTACTAAAGCGTTTGAGTCGATCATTTCAAAGCAACCCCAGTATTGCAAAAGGTATTATGCCAAACAAAAATATAAACAGGATGAATATGGCATAGCCAACTTTTTGCGGAAGTGCATAGAATTTAACGCTCTCGCTGTGCTCCCTTGCGGACAAAACAGACTTGCTTGCCACGCTATACAAATACGCGGCGGCCAATGCGAGAGTCACAAGAGGTATCAGGGCGTAAAAGGAAAATGTGTGGAACGCTCCTATGAATATTAGTATGTCAGCTATGAACCCTGCGGTAAGCGGCATACCTGCAAAGGCAAATATGCTCATTATAAAAGCATATGCTGTTCCTTTTGACGTAGCTATTATGCCCTTTATAAGCTTTATATTGCGCTCTGCAAACTCGTATGAAATTGTGCCTGCAACCTGGAACATGAATGCTATTGCAATTCCCTGGGCAAGCATTCCGTATACTGCGCCACCCTTTGCAATAATGCTTGCAGCGCTGGCACTAATGCCGAGTGCAACTATTCCTGTTTCTGCCATTGCACCATAAGCTATTATGCGCTTTATGTCAGTTTGGGCAAGCATTACAAAGGCGCCGTACAGTGAGGATATTATTGCAAGCGCCGCTATGTAAACGGCATAATGCGATGCTATGGGCATTGTGGCAAAAACAATAAATAGGCCATAAGCCCCGAACTTTGATAATATTCCTGAGAGGACCATTGAGCCTTGAGTCGATGATTCTGAATATGCTCCTGGCATCCACGAATGAAATGGGAATAGAGGCATGTTTACTATGAAGGCAAGTGACATGAGCGCAAATATGAGCAGTTGTATATTCACTGGGATAGATGCGGAGCTGGTTGCAATGGAATAAATGTCAAAGGTGTGTGATGGCGTATATGAGTATATAAGCAGTATTCCTATAAGGAGCATTGCGCTTGCAAATATCTCGTATATTAAGAAATTCATTGCTGGCTGTCTGCTTGAGGCCATTCCCAGCGCGGCAATCATCAAGAATGCTGCTACTACCCCAATATCCCAGAACACAAAGAATGCGAAGAAGTTTGATGATGTGAAAAGTCCGGTGCTTGCAAGCTGAAACAGCAGTATAAGCGATGAAGATAATCTGGGATCCTTCCCTTCAAGATTGCCTGACATTGAGCTTACTAGCAGTACCACCGAAGCCATTAAAAGAAGGGCCAGCTGTACTATTCCTATATAAAAAGAGAAGCCCGAATTTATATGTGGTATCAATAGATATGTTGCAGAAATCGCTATTGAATTGTTTTCAATGCTGTAACCGAGTAGATAAAGAGAAAATAGCAGCATAAGCATTGTAGAGCCTATTGCTATTGGTACAGAATACCTTTTATCAGTAATAAGCTCTACCAACAGAGCGGCAAGAGGCACCAGCAGCATAAATATTATTATATTCACAGCAACACCATCATTGCGATTGCAATCAATATCCCTATGGCAAACGCCATTGCGTAAGTATTAATTTGCCCATTCTCGATTTTGCGAACATATGCGCCAAAATCAACCACTGCTGAGCCGCCAAGCTTAATAAAATCGTAAAGGGAATATTCAAACGCTTCGAATGCGCTGCCTGCTATCGCAAATGCAGAAGCAATATACCTGTATGCGGAGTTAAAAAACCCGGTGCTGTACGCTATGCTGTACAGCACAGGATGGCGTTCTGAACTCAATTGCGCGTATTTTGAGATTATGTAAATTCCAATTATTGAGCCGATAAACACAACAATTGTCTCTATGAAGGATTCGATTGCACGCAATGGCAATTTTAGGTATGGACTGTAAGATGGCGCGGCGTATATGAAAGCAGCGCTTGCTGCTATCACAAGTGCTGCAAGTATGTACTGAGGTATCATCATTGATTTTGGTGTCAAGCGATAGTTGCTGCTTATCAAAGCTGATTCGTATTGCGATGGGGCTTTTCTCGATGGCACGGCAACCCATCTAACCATGTATATAGCGGTTACAAAATCTATCACAAGCAGTATTGCATAAACAACAGGATTTGATGCAGAGCCCTCAACCCCGATTTTGCCAAAGAACCCGCTTAGAGGAAATACACCTATTATTGAAAGTACTCCTATAATCATGACTGCAAAAAGAGGCTTGCTGCTCCTGGATTCATAACTTGAATATATGCTTTCGGCACCTTCGTTAGCATTCATTATTGTGCCAGCATTCATGAAAAGCAGTGCCTTGTAAAAGGCCTGCGCAACAAAAAGTACCATTGCACCAACTATCGAACCGAAGCCTAGTGCAACAAACATAAGGCCCATGTCTTCAATTGTTGAATATGCCAAAATGCGCTTAATGTGCTTTTCTACAAGGGCGTCTGCCATCGCTATGATTGCCGTGATAATTCCAAAGGCTACAAGCAGCCATCCCATTGAAAGCTCTTCGTATATTGGGAGCAATACTGCGATGATGAATACTCCAGCCTTCACCATTGTGGAGGAATGGAGAAAAGCGGATACAGGAGTAGGGCCTTCCATTGCATCAGGGAGCCATTCCTGGAATGGAAACTGAGCAGATTTTGTAAATGCCGCAAACATGACAAGCAGCATTGCATAGAAAAGCGGGGCTTTTACACCTGCTGAAGCGAGAGCTGAAAAATTGAATGTGCCATATGCATTCCATATTATTGCCATGGCGGCAAGCATCATCATGTCGCCAATGAAAACTGTGATTATTGCCTTGCGTGCCGCCTGCGGGGGTTTTTCCTTGTAGTACCAAAAACCTATTAGGAGATAGCTTGTTATGCCAAGCATTTCCCATCCTATAAACATTGCTATGAAATTGCCAGACATGGCGAAAAGGAGCATTGCGCTTGCAAATACACAAAGCTCGAAGTAGAAGCGCGCCTGCTCGCTTGGGGTCTCCATGAAACCTATCGAATAAGCTATTATAAGGGGCGTTATTATGGCAATAAGCCACAAGAGTATCATGTTTAGCGGCATGGTTTGAGTTGTTATGTGAAAATTATAACCACTTATGCTAAACCATAACAAGCTGTTTGTAACCCCTGTGCTTACAAAAGGAAGCATTGCAAGAGTTATTATGCTAGCTAAAAGAGCTACATATTTTATTGCGCCAAAGTGCTCTCTAAGTATAGGAGATAACAAGGCGGAAATTGTGAGAGGCAGAAGCAAAAGCAGCGCTAGCATTCAATCCCTCAGCTTTGAAAGCTTTCCAACGTCCATGCTGAACTCGTTGGTTGCGAGATATCTGTATATTACCACTGCGCCCATCACCTCAATAGCGGCTATGCTCCATATTGAAACAAGAAGGGTTATTATTGCGCCTTGTATCGCGTAGCTGTACATGGAAACAGCCAAAAGCGAGGCACCAAGAAGCAAGGTTTCTATTGACAATATGATTATGATAAAATGCCTGCTTGCCATGACTCCTGCTATTCCTATCGAAATTATTGCCATTGAAAGCATTACAAGGTACTCAAGCATTTTCTACCACCATTGCCTTGAGCAACACTATCGAGCCTATGCCTACGCCAAACAACGCCACGACAGCTATTGCAATTACGCCAAGGCCAGAGCCAAGCTGCAGCGCTATAGAGGTCCTTGAAAGGGCGTTAGCTCCATCAGAGTATGCAACATTTGCAGTCGAATAATACAATACGGCAAATGCCACTAGGGCATATAGCGCAAGCGTAGCATATGAAACATGCTTAAACCTGGATATACCGGCAGACGCCATACCTATAAACATGTATGTCATCACGCCGCCTACCATTATGAAAATTTGCAAAAGGGCAAGAAGAGGCTGCCCAACAAGCGCGAATATTAGAGAGCTAAGTATGAAGGATATTGATAACATTATCACAGAATGCAGCACATTTTTAGCCACGAATATAGAGGATATTGACAGTATCTCAAGCAGCGCGATCAATGCGAACAATAATTGAATCATCACATCACTTTAGCTCTTCTGGCCTTTTGACAAATTCCCTCCTGTCGTATTTTTCAAAGCTGTAATCCTTCGTTAGCACAAGGCATTTGGTAGGACAAACCTCTTCGCAGAGAGCGCAGAACAAGCAGCGCTCCAGATTAACCTCTGGCATCAACTTTGTGCCTTTTTCTGTTTCTGTATTTACCATTGTTATGGTCTGGTTTGGGCATATCCTAGCACATGCGCCGCAGCTTATGCATGTTTCAATATCTAACTTGTGTATGCCGCGATAATTGTCAGTAAGCAATTCCTTTTGTTCAGGATATTCCATAGTGGCAGGCGCTTTCAATGCCTCGCTTACTGCCTTTGCCACTGGTTTCAAGATCATTATATCACTTTATAAATACCATGAATGTTATTAATAAATTAATTATTGCAAGGGGCATAAGGAAAAGCCATCCTGTGCGCAAAATGTGGTTTATCTTCATGCGCACGAGCGACGCCCTTATGAACATTATCAGGAACGTGAAGAAGACTACTTTTATTAGCAGATTCGCTATTGGTGGCAGGAATCCAAATCCCAGCCAACCTCCAAAGAACAGCACGCTTATTAGAAGTGTTCCAACAAGCATGCGCGCATAATCCAGGAACAGAGCTATACCATAATAGTTGGCACCGTAATCGTTAAGCCAACCGGCGATAAGCTCGCTGTCTGCTTCGGTCATATCAAAAGGAGTCCTCTCAAGCTCTGCAAGCAGCACTATAAAGAATACTATAAAGCCAAGAGGCATAAGTACAACAAACCAATAGGGGTTCTGGGCCCTTACTATGGCGCTTAGGCTCATGCTGTTCGCCATTAGGACTATTGCAACGACACTCAGCAGCATTGGCACTTCATAACTTACCACCACAGTAGTGGCACGCTGAGCACTTATGGAGCTGAATTTGTTGCCGCTAGCCCACGATGCAAGGAAAAGAAGAAGGGGCGAGAATGAAAGCAGCACGAATACGGCGAGGAGCCCTATTGAGGTATTCACGCCAATAAAACTGCCAGTAAAAGGTATGAAAGCAAGAATGAAAACGAATATTGCAAACATTATTGGAAGCACCAAATTGAATACCGGCTTATCGGCGTTTGCAGGCATTATGTTCTCCTTTGAAAAAAGCTTTATCACGTCCGCCAGGTTTTGCAAAATACCAAAAGGGCCTAGATATGTGGGGCCATGCCTTGCTTGTACCCTTGCAATCACTTTTCTTTCAAGCCAGCCGAACATGTACGCGAATGCTATTATCAATATGGAAAGGATTATTGCAAAAAGTACCAGCGCCAATAGTATTGAAACCACAACGCCATATGCCCCGCCAAGGTGCAGCATACGCCCAAAATATGATGCATAATAGCTTATATACGGCGATGATACCTGCATGCAATCAATACTATTACGCACAAAAGATTTTTATATATACAAATACAATCTTAAGTACAGCTCTTTTCTTTTCAAGGTAGTTTTATGAATGCGAAAGATATCATGGCCATGAGCGAGATAAAGGTAAGAGTTAAGCGCACGGGGATGTTTCAACTCATAACTTTCACTCCTAGGCTGGTTACAGTGGGTAATGAAAAGTTTGCTGAACTTTACACAAAGAAGATGATAGACCTTAGCGAACTCAAGAGAGTGGCAAATGAGTTGGGAGCACCAGTAGAAGCAGATACGCTAAGGGCATTTCCTGAAGGCAAAGGGGCGAAAGATTTCATGGCTTGAAGCCACTCATGGTAGACCGTAGTTGGTTATATTCAGTATGCCGTATGTACTTTTTGTATGGTTTGCGATTGTGTAGTTGAGATCTAATATGTAGCTCTCAGCTGGTGCTATCACAGGTATTGGAAGAGCGTTGCAGTGAACGCTAATGCTAATTGATGAATTACTGCCCATGCTGCTGTTGAGTGCAAGGGGCTGCGGTGCCGCGCCGCTCATTGTGCACGATATGCTTGAAAGCTTTATGGCTGAGCCCAGATCGTTGGTTATTGAAAGATTTGCATATCCACTGCTTGAATTGAACCCGTTTACCTGGCAGCCCAATGTGCTGTTGTAGAATGCGCAGCCGTTTTTGAAAGCTGGTTGCCACGAGATGCTGTTTGATATGTTTAAGCTTGACAGAAGTTTTACCGCACTGGCATGCGCCGAGAGGAGCATGCTCTGGTTTGTCAGCGAGTATACATAGGCTGTGATTGTATTGCTTGCTTCGGTGCTGTTTATCATCCCGTACTGTGGAAGAGCCTTCCCATTTGAAGGCAGTGTATAGACCGAGCAGATGTTTATGCCGTTGTTTTCGTAGAGAAGGCCGTAGCAGACGTTGCTTGAAGGCATGGAATTTGTTGAAAGCACTCCTGCAAACACACCATAGCTATTCTGGAATATGTTAGCCACGCTCATGCTGCTGTTGTCAAGCGAAAGTATATTGCCAAGGTTGGTAGAATTTGAATAAATAAGCTTCGATTGGTATTTGGTAACTAAGCTTTCGCTCTTTAGGTATTTTACCAGTGTTCCGCTTTCCGTAGGCGCATAGCTTTTGACTGCCAATGATTCGCACGTTGTAGGGCTAGATGTTGCGTTGCCGTATGCTATTACCTTGGTCCAGCCTTGCTGGTAGAATACGCACACGCTTGTTGAATTATTTACCTTCCAATACGATATGCCAGTATTGTTTTCCACAACATGGGAATATGGAAAAGAGAACGTCGACAGCATACTTCCTATGAGTGCTGGGTTAATGGTGCCTTTTAGCCATAGCACGTATGCGCTGCTTCCATTGGCATAGTTTGCTGTTGCGCCATTGGCATAGGCTATAGTGCCGTAAAGGTTGTCAATTATTTTTGGCATTACGCCGCTGAGCATGCCAAAAGGTGAAGAAAACGCAGTCACATTGTACACCATTGATATCGCTGCTTCATCGCGCATGCCATAGCCCGACATTGTGAAGCTTGTAGTTGATATTATATCATTATTTGGGATTGACGAGTATACATCAGGGGATTCTGCAGGACTTACATTAACATATGCAAAGGAAGACGCTAAACTGCGATCCTGTATATTTAGCAAATCGCCAGGATCGGCTATTGCTTGAAATGCATAAGTGCCGTTTGAGACAAACGTGTAGTTTTCGCTTATAGAAACGTTATCGCCGTGAGGTATTGATATCTTGTAGTATTTTAGCGCAGTGCCATTCACGTAAAAGCCTAGCACCATGTCGCTTATGCTAGGGCCTTCATTTTTTACAGTTATGTTGAAATAGGTTGTATTGTACGGGTATAAGTGCTGCGTTGGCTGTGCCGAGATGCTCACAACAATATGATAAGGACTTGAATTGAAGCTATCGATTACAAGCGTCACTGCTATGCCAACAAGCGCTATTATTGCTATATATGCAATCAATTCTTTGGTTTCCATAAAAACACTCACGGTCTGTTCTTAAGCTCCTTCATGCTTTCTGCTATCTTGCCTTTTATTGGAGCTATCCTTGAATCTATGTAGCTGTTGACCCACATTGCGATATCACTGCTGTCGGTCCCTTCGTTCCTAGTTAGGAAATATTTGCCCTTTGAGTTGTCAGCTATTCCTGCTTTCTTAAGCTGAAGCAGGTGGTACCTCAAGGTTTTTTCGTTTATTGGAGACCATCTCTTGTTTATGTAGTCAGAGAGTTCATCAACGCTCGGATCTTTTTTCTCCTGAAACTGAAAATAGAGTATTGCGTCAAGCACTGATACCGCAGAAAGGCGGGATTCGCCAGGACTTATTATGCCCAGAGCAAGGGCTAGCCATCTCACCATTGAGCGCCTTGTCTCAAGCACGTCTTTTGTTATGCGCAAATCCCTAAGGGTAAGCTCCGCTTCTATGAGCTTTGATTCGTTTACTTCCATAAATGTGCACCGTATTACTGGATTATTATAAGGATATTATTATAAGCATAGATAAATATATTTAATCTATTAATTGATGTTAAGGTGATCAAGTGCCAAATATTGGGATAAATACAAGCGTAGAGCCTTCTGTGCTCAGGGCATATTCGAAAAACGAAGCTACGCTTTCAATGCGTTTTGAAAATGGTTATGATGATAAGATCTTGTGGTGCGAATGCGAGATCCATGTTGAAAAGCCACTTTCCCTGGCGCACGACAGGGAACTGCTCCTGGGCAAAACCAGGATAGGAATCATAAAGCCGCGCGGCTCAATAAGCAAGCAGGTGAAGCTTTTTACACAGCCAAACAATTATCCTTCAGATTATAACTACAGTATAATACTTTATGCTTACGATGAAGATGGTGCCATAGCTGAGAGGCAGGAGTATAAAAGCATGGTAAAATGTGAGGAGAATGCCAAAAACATACAGGATAAGCAAGGGCAATGAATTCGTGATTGTCACAGTTGACGAAAGCGGAGCTTACATAATAAAGGACAGCGCCGGCCACAAGGTATTCTTTTCAAAGAGGCAAGCAGAGCTGATGAAGCTTGGCATGGAAAATTTGATAAAAAACGCTTTTGCCGACGCCGACGAAAAGGATGTAAAAATAGAGGAAATAAAGGAATAGCTTATCTATGCTCAAGATACTGTAAGCCCTCCTGTACCCTTGAGCTTTCTGCCATTCTCTATCGCATTCTTGTAGCACTTTGAAGAGCAGAAGTATGTGATCCTGCCGTCTTTGAACACATACATTATGCCTGTGCCCTTGCTTATATTTTTGGAGCAATATGAGCATTTCATGCAATCACTTTACCTTTATTTCTCGTGCTTCCCTGCTTGTGTCTGGCAGCCTTATTACATCGCCCACCTTTGTAGGGCCCAAGACGGTGCGCCTTATTATCCTGCCTTTGTCGTTGCCTTCAAGAATCTGGCATGACACCAGGTATATCTCGCCAGAAACGCCGGTCTTCTGCTTCCTGTTGACGCTCACTATCTCCGCAAGGAAACCAGCAAAGTTTCTTTTTTGCTCATCTTCTGCCATGATTGCACCTTATATAATTACTGCTTTGGCTTTTTATCCTGCTTTTCCTGTTTTTCTGCAGGCTTTTCCTGCTTCTCCTTCTGGGATACTCCAGTAATCCTTGAAACTATGTCTTTTATTATTGATTCTGCCTTCCCGGCATTTTCCACTGCCACTGCCGTGCACGGGACATTCATGCCTATTGATTTGCCAAGCTCCTGCTTGCTTGGCACATAAGAGTATGATATCTTCTTTTGCTCGCATATTGAAGGTATGTGTATTACAACTTCTTCCGGCTCCACATCCCCTGCTATTACTACAAACGAGGCAAGACCGCGCTCAACGCTTTTTGTAACTTCGTTTGCGCCTTTCTTTACCACTCCTGACTGTTTTGCAAGCTGCAGCGCTTCGTATGTCTTTGCCACGACATCATTAGATACTTCGAATTTGACATAAGATTTTGCCATATATAACACCGTCTGTGCTTCACTTCATCCAGTATTATAGGATAAAGAGTTATAGAAAGTTATTTTGCATCAATCTATTTAAAGCTTTTGATTTCTTGGCGATTAGAGGATTAATGCCATTTGCCGCAACAAAGCATTATCTATTTGCGCAATACACCTTTTATTGCCTCTATGATCTTGTCCTCCTCCCTTACTGAATGCATGCGCTTTGCTGCCTTGTGCAATTCCTTGTATAGGTCGCCACCTTCAATTCTCAATGGAAGCCTGTAAAACCTTTCCATGTATGCTGTGTAATCCGGATTTCCTAGTACGTGAGAGAACTTTGCATCGCTTTTGGCAAGTTTTATTGCTTCGTTAACCCTCGCGTTTCCTGATATTATGTAATCTGCGCCTTTTTGGATCTCGCTCTTTGTATCCTCTATACTTCTCTCAATCAGGTTGTCAAACAGTAGGTATGCAATCCTGCCAAACCTTTGCGGAGTAAGGGCAAGAGGGTTGACATTTGTTGCAAAGAATACAGAAAGGTTACCAACTTTCGCCTTGCTGTGGTCTATGCTTATGGTTTCGTAATCACCCATTATGGCAGTTGCGTCTATAGCGCCTATGCCTGTTGATTCAGTGAAAAAATCTACAGGATTGCCTCCCCACAGCACATCTGTCGAAGCATTCTTCAAATAAAATGGCGAATACAGGTACTCGAAATATCCAATCAGCCCTGGGACCTTTACTTCCTTGTCTACGAAATTCGCAATGACAATATCGAAATTATACTTCTTTGATTTTTCTTCTAGCATTTTGTCAGGCAAAACCATATCAATGTCTATAGTGCTGCCCAAATCTGATACTACATTACGGTTGCTACTGCCGAAGCGAAGTAAAGCACCAAATCCACCCACATAAAAGCCATCAAGATAGGGGCGAATTTCTTTGATGATATTTTTAGCATCATCAAACCTTATTTTCTCCATATTTATTTTTTTTGCTAACCTGCTATTTAAGTTTTTCTTTTTATTCAAATTATCAATTAGAGTTTGAATTTTGGGTTTTTAGAGAAAGTCGAGCTTTCTGATATAGGTTTACAAAACATTTGGTTAGGATTGCTGCCCAAGCTCTCTTTTGACTATTTCAAAAAGCAGTTCGTTTTTGTCTTGGGCGAGGAGCGCTTCTATGAATTTGATTGGGTCGCTCTTATAGGCAAGCAAAAGCTGCATCTGTTTGAGGAAATTTGCCCACAGTGTTTTGTCAGAACCTTCTTTCTCATATGCTATTGAATAGTCAAGCCTTCCAGTATTTATCTTGCCTGCCAAGCCTATATATGCAATTGCGGTGCTTATGCTGCTTTGCTCGACGTTCTTTGCAATTGAATAAAGCCTTTTATACGCTGCAAGCTGCCGCCTATGGTCTGTATTATAATCAGTGCTCTTATCAGTCTTAAAATCAACTATTAAATAGAGGTTTTCTTTTGCATATATCGCATCAATTTTACCTGTGAACGTAAGATCATCGCTGCAGTTTAGCAGTTTGTTCAAGCCTATGTTCAATTTTTCTTCCGCTGCAACTTGCCTGAAGCCATACTTGGAAAGCTCATCATTGACTTTTTTAATATTGGCAAGGTATTTTAGCTCGTCCTTTTCTAGCTTGGCTTCATCAAGCTTGCCCCTAAAATAAAGCTCCGCGATCTCGTGAATCCGCGAACCTAGGCCCATCTGCACATTCCTATGTGGCATCGCTATTATGTAGTCCTTGAAGAACCTGTATGGGTCTTTTATGCCTTCTACAAGCGTAAAATAAAACGTGTTTAGCTTTCCAAAATAATTCCTTATCATTTCTTCAAGCCATTTTTCCCTTGAATTGAGCAGCTTTTGCGCTTCCCCATAATTGCCAGCCACAAAAAGCGAATAAGCCTTGTCATAGTTAAGCGATGCTGGCTCAGGCTCGTCCTCTCCGGAATCGCTCGATATGCTTGCATAACGATCCATTGCATACCTTTTCTGCACCTTTGGGGTTGTTATTATGTAAAGGCAACTTTTGGCTCGCGTGAACGCAACAAAATCTATCCTGAGCTCCTCTTCTTTCAGCTCCTCTCTTATATCTATACCAAGCCTCGACTTTATAATCGCGCAGACGACAGCATCTATAAAACTAAACTTTTCCACAGTAGGCTTTGGCACATATATTACATTGTCGAATTCTAAACCTTTTGCCTTGTGCACCGATGATATTAGAAGATTGCCCTCATTGCCTATGGGCTCGTAGTTTTCTTCTGCTATGGCTAGATAGTTGAATAGGCTTTCCCTGTCAGGCCTTTCTACAGTATCTAAAAACTCGTTTATGTTTTCCGCAATAGCGTTTGCCGTTATGAAAAAGTCCTTGCCTATGGAAGCACTAATAGGCAATATATTTGTTTCAAAAAGCCTTGCTATGTCGCCAAGATTTTTAATGCTTGATTTTATTGCAAAGAATGCATTAGCATCTGCTTCGAGCTTGAACCTGCCTGAATTTGCCTTTTCTATAGCGCTAAAAGCTTGCTGTGGGGTCATGCCTGAGAACGGGGTAAGCAATGCACCAAGCACCTCGTCTTCGCTTTCATAAAGAAGGCCACGAAGGAACTTTATTATTTCCTTTTTGGCAGTATCTGATGTTGCTGTGCTTATCGTGCTTGAGTACTTGACATTTTTCGAGTCGAGGATTTTGGAAATACCCAAAAGCTGCCCATTTGTCCTTGTTATTATTGCTGTTTTACCACTCATCTTCATTGCCATCTTTACAGCCACATTGTCTGGCTTTTCTGCAACTACTACTTCCACAGTGCCCCCATCAAAGTCACTGCCAAGGTCCTTAAGCTCTTTCTTGAGCTCATCATATTCTGTGTTTTCGCTAAAGTGCCCCTTTGCGTAATCCAATATACGCTGCTTGCTCCTGTAATTTTTAGACAAAGATTCTAATTTCTTGACTTTAAAAACATCGAAATTTCTTACGCTGCCACCTTGAAAACCGAATATAGCTTGCTTTCTGTCACCCACTAGGAATAGCATATCCCCGCTCTTTATGGCTATCTGTGCTTCTATGGAGTTGACATCCTGCAGCTCGTCAACAAGCACATGCTTGTAGTGCTTTAAATTGCGATCGTAGCGCTTCAGGAACATTAGAAGCATGTCGTTGTAATCTATGTATTCGCCGTTCTTTGAATTTTCGTAATTGCTGTATGCTTCTTTAAAATATTTAAGGAACTGAAGGTTTTCATCTAATGATACGTTGCTTATTCCTTCTTCTTCGTAGATCTTTTTCAGCTCCTTCGATGCCTCCTCAATCTTTATGTCTTCCGGCAGTATGCCAAAGCTTTTTACGTAGCGTATCGCATTCTCGGTCTTCGGGACTATGTCTGATATTATGTAATCCGAGGGGTAATTTAGAGCTTTAAGCTTCTCGAACGTCTTAAAAATGGAAAAGCGCAATGCATTGTTTCCTAGCACCTTGTAATCCCTGTCAACATTCTGCAGGTATTCTAGAGCATAGCTGTGGAAGGTGTGCACCGCCAGGTCTGAAATTTTTATGTCGACGCCTTTTTCCTTTGCAATCTGCACTATTTTGGAGCGCATCTCTTGCGCTGCTTTATTGGTAAATGTTATGCACAGTATTTCGCTTTCCTTTGCACCTTTTTGTATAAGCTCGACTACGCGGCTTGCAAGCCTTGTGGTCTTGCCTGTGCCAGGATTTGCAACTACCAGCACGCTTTCTTCTGTATCCATAGTGCATCGCTAGAAATTTATGAGAGCATTATTTTAATGCAGTATGTATGTTTATTATACCTTTTTAGGAAATACAAATATTAGGCTTCCAGGATAAAGATAAATAGGTATTTTGGGATAACCTATAGGCGATATGGTGTATAGATGCTTTACTTTGATACCCTAGTATTGCACAACTTCAAATCGTTCAAGCACGCAAACATAAAATTTACCAAGGGCTTCAATTGCATAATAGGGTCTAACGGCTCAGGCAAGTCCAGCATATGCGATTCCCTCCTTTTTGCCCTTGGTGAAAATTCGCTAAGGCGCTTCAACGTTTCTAGTTTTCCGCAGCTCATAAATAGCGGAGCCAAGCCAAGGCCGGAGGACGGAGTCAAGAGGGCTTATGTCAAGCTAACGCTTAGTGGTGATGAACAGTATGAAATAACGAGGATAATAAAGTCAAACAACAAGATAGCTTACAGGCTTAATGGAAGGCACGCAACAAAACAGGAGGTTGTTGACCTGCTCAGATACCACCACAGCGAAATCAATGATACTAACGTAATAACCCAAGGAGAGATAATAAGCATGCTAAGCCTCAATCCTAAAGAAAGGAGGCAGCTTATAGACGTAGCTGCAGGTATTAAAGAGTTTGATGACAAGAAGGAAGCAGCGCTAAAAGAGCTTGAAAAGGTCAACGAAAAGATAAACGAAGCAAACATAATGCTCAATGAAAGGCTTGGCTTCTTGGAAGAGCTCAAGAAAGAGAAGGAAGACGCAGAAAAATATCTTGAATATTCAAGCCTTGTAAAGAGGGCCAATTACACGCTGCTGAAGAGAAAAGAGGAGGCGCTCCAAAAGGATTATGAAAAGCTTGTTGTTTCTTTGAAGGAAAAAAGCAGGCAGATAGAGGCATTGGAAACGGAGCTAAAGAGCATCGATGCCGAAATAGAAAAAGGCACTTCTGAAAAGCAGGCTTTGCTCAACACGCTGAATGCTGGCTCATCCGAAATAAATACTGCAAGCAAGGCTCTTGAAGAGATAAACAAAAGCATTGCAGTAATGGAAGCCGATATTAGGAACATCGATGCAAGGGTTATCGCGCTTTCGGAGAGCGCAGAGGAACTTGTGCAAGAAAAAAAGAACCTTCTGGAAAAGGTTGCTGCAAATTCTGCGCAGGTAAAAGAAATGGAATTGAAACTCGGTGAAACGCAAAAGCTTCTTGAAAAATACGAACCCACAGAGCTTGCTACTGCAGATGACATAACCGCAAAATATGATTCGAACCAAAAAATGCTGAACGAGCTTAGCATTAAAAAGGAGAATCTGACAAAAGAGCAGATGGGCTATGAGGTAAAGCAGAGCGAGTTAAGCTCGATGACAAAGGTACACGAGCAGAGCTCCGCAGAAGCGGTAAAAAAGCTTGATGCACTGAAGGAGGAACTCGAAAAGGCAAAGAAAAGGCTTTCCGAAACAGAAGGAGAGAAGGCAATGATTGAAAGCAGCATAAAGGAATTAAGCACAGAGGAAGGGAAGCTGAAATCCAGGATTGACGAGCTTTATGTGCAGAGCGTAAACATAAGGGAACAGATTGCTGTCCAGGGCAACCCCACAAACAGGATAAGCAATGCGCTTAAGGATTCTGTAAAAGGTTTCCACGGAGCAGCATACGAGCTATGCACATATGAAGACAAGTATTCAGCTGCCATAAGTGCTGCTGCTGGCCAAAGGCTCAACTATCTTGTTGTCGACAGCATTGATGATGCATCTGATTCCATTTCGCTCCTCAAGGCAAAGGGGCTTGGGAGGGCGACTTTTATACCACTAAAAGACGTAGTCGTAAAAGCTGGCAGCGAGCTTGAAGACAGGAGAGCAATACCCGTAATCCAACTTGTAAGGTTTGACAAAAAATATTCCAAAGCTTTCGAGTATATATTTTCTAATACGTACCTTGTAGACAGCATAGAAACTGCAAAAGCGATAGGCATTGGTAAGTATAGGTTTGTTACTCCAGGTGGAGAACTCATAGAACCAGCAGGCGTAGTAAGTGGAGGATCGATGAGGGAGCATCCGGCTCAGCTTGAAGCCAAGCTAAGGAACATCAACGCCGAGAAAAGCGATTTAGAAGCCAAGCTTAATGCACTCAATGACAAAAAAGCCAAATTTGCAAAAGAGCTTGCTTCTATACAGGTTGAGCAGCTTAATCTTACCGCTTCTGCAAAAGCTATAGAGAAAGACATTCTAGAGCTTGGCGAGAAACTTGACTATGCAAGAGGCGAGCTGGCAAAAGCCCGTTCAGAGATGGCTGAACTAAACAACAAAATTGCAACAACCAAGAATGAGCTTGAGAACCTGAATAACGAATATGAAAAGATCAAAGGCGAAAATGACAGGCTGTACGGGGCTCTTGCTGCGGGGCAGAAAGGGAAGATAAAATCAGCAGAAGCTACAAAGGTAAAGGAGCTCAGGGGCAGCATAGAGAAGCTTAAGATAGACATAGCGACTGCAACAAAGGAAAACCAGATGATGAACGGCAGGATAAGCGAGATAGAGAAAAGCATTTCCAGCATTGCAAGCGAGCAGAAGGATCTTAAGGTCAGGAAAGCGGAAAACGAGGAGAATAAAAGGAAGCTTTCCGCAGATGTGGCAGAGCTCCAGAAAAAGATCAAGAGCCACGACGAGAAATCTGCTTCAATATACAAAAAAATAGATGAAATAAGTGCTGCTATTGCTCAGAAGGCACAGGCAAGGGGCAGGATTGCTGGAGATCTTGACAGGCTAAAAAGGGATATTATTGTAATCGAATCTAATATGGCGCAAACAGAGACAAAGCTTTCTGACATAAAGGCGGAGCTTGCGGGCTATGTAGACGTGCAGGAGATAGATAAAGGCAATGATGAACTAGAAAAGCAGCTTATCATATGGAAAGCGGAAATAGAGAAACTTGGCAATGTCAATATGAAGGCGCCCGAGCTTTATGAACAAAAGAGCAGAGACGTTGAGGATGCGAGGCAAAAGGTTAGTGTTTTAGGAAGCGAAAAGGATTCCATACTTGCAATGATAAACGAGATAGATTCCAAAAAGCTCAGCATATTCATGGAAACGTTCAAAGAGGTAAATGAAAACTTCAAGAGCCTCTTCCCATTGGCGTTTGAAGGCTCTGCATATCTTGAACTTGAAAACCAGAAGGATCCGTTCAACTCTGGGCTTGTGATAAAAGTAAGGACCAAATCCAACAAGGAGAAAATGCAGGAAACGATGTCAGGAGGTGAAAAGTCGCTGCTCATGCTCATGATGATATTTGCGATTTTGATGAGGAAACCGATGTCTTTCTATATATTTGACGAGATAGACGTAAGCTTAGACAAGGAGAATACCAAGAAGCTATCTCATGTGATAAAGGAGCTAAGCAAAAAATCCCAGATGGTAATAGTAAGCCATAATGACAACATGATTGTGGCTGCTGATGCGGCAATTGGGGTATCAAAGTCGAATGAGGAATCAAAAGCATTCGGGCTTGACATAGCTACGCTTCAGGCAAAAACTTCAGCCCCTGAACAAAACAATGGGCAAACAGGTAATTAATTGCCAAAAAGGAACATGCAAAAAAAGAGCAAGGAACTCAAGATATGGCCATTATATGTCATTTTGATTGCCCTTTTCATAACATATGTTTTTTCACAGCGCTATCAGGCATTTGCGATTATTACAGGAACTGGAACCTTCTTCGTGCTTCTTATCATTATAGTCCTTGAATTCATGAATGGGGTAAAGGAGGAAGGCTATGCGAAGAACATTGTGGAGATTGTGGGTGCCGTCATATTGGTGCTTATCGGCTGGCTTGCGATAGGCTTCGTGCTCCATACGCCAACTCCGATAAACGTTGTGCCTAGCTGCAGCATGCTGCCTTACCTGCATAGGGGTGATATGATAGCAATACGCGGGATAACAAACATAAACCAGCTTAAAGCCCCGATAGTAAACATGAGCAGCTCCCAGTTCAACAGCATGTATTCAGATGCTAGCGAGGAATTCCTCAGCTGTGTGGCATACAACAGGACGCCAAATGGTATAATGGTGTCGCAATATTTCAAGCCAGGATGGAGCATAGGCCTGTATAGTGGCAGGCTCAATACCATCATAAGCCAATCCGAGCAGGTTGGGCCTGTTAGATACACCTGCGGGCTTAGAGACATAGAATTCCAGAACGGCACCATAATGCAAGAAGCCTACACCACTTCAATAAGCATTGATAATCATACGATCAAAGGTGATATGAATAACTCTGTTGTAGTGTATAAAACAATACCACAGGATTCATTTTATCAATATGGCGATGCATACGTGGTGCACAGGGTATATGCAATAATCAATGCAAGTGGCAATTACTATGCGCTTACAAAAGGAGACAATAACCCTGGACTTGACATGCAGTACGGAAACTACCCCATAAGCATGAATGATATAGAAGGAGAGGTAATAGCGTCAGTACCTTATCTTGGCTACCTTAAGCTGATATTAAGCAACAGCTTCTCAAGGCCAGCAGGTTGCAATTTCGTAACAGAACACTGAAAACTTGTTTATATTATTCTTGATTGCCTTGCAAGCTTGTGCCCCTTTGCCTTGAGCTCTATTTCGTAGAACCAGCCAAACGCAAGCTTTTCCACTGAAAATGCTGATGAAAGTTCGTTTGCGAGCTCTGTTGTTTTCTTCTGGGCGAACTCTGGATTTGAAAGGTCTGCAAACATGTGGGCAAACGGGTTTATAACTATTACCTTTGCACCAACGCTTTTTGCTATTTCGGTTATCGCTTCCGCGCCGTTCTTTACAATATCTGGTCTCTGCTCGTCAGTTTTTTCAAAGCTTTCAAAAACAAGAAGCGCTTCTCCAGTCTCTAAAGGCTTTGCATCTTCAGATATTTTTGACCTGCCTTTCTCAGTTGGGGAAGCCTTGAAGTAATCTACGTGCCAGGCCATTATTCGCATTGGATCATTCCATGAACTGCTTGGCGCTTGGTGGCTCTGGAGGCTGGCCTTTCCTTGTTCTTATCTCTCTTACTACTTTGTCCTGCAGCTCTTTTGGCAACTTCTCGTAGCCAGCAAATTCATACGACCAAACAACGCGTCCTTGTGTAAGGCTCCTCATGTCATTGGAGAAGCCTTTTATTACCTCTGAAACCGGCAGCTTTGCCACTATTACCACCTGCTCCCTTTCCTGGTTTATGCTTTGCACTACTGCGCGCTTGCTTTGCAGATATGTTATTATGTTTGACATGTAATCCTGTGGCGAGTTTATCGTGTAGAGCTGCTTCGGCTCCAGGAGCTTGACTCCTGCGGTAAGCATTGCGGCATATATGCCATGCCTTATTGCAGGTATTACCTGAGCAGGGCCTCTGTGCACAGGATCCTCGTGTATCGTCGCATCAACTATGCTTACAAGGACACCAGAGCACTTTTCCCTTGCAAGAGGGCCGTCCTTCACTGCTTCATTAAATCCATCAACTATGAGCTCCATTACCTCATTCATGTACTGCACACCGTGAGTCATATCCGCAAGCATGCAGTTGTTTGAAACATATACTACGCCTTTTGCAACCTGCCTGTCCATTCCTGCTGTTATCATTGCCTCTATGGCAGCTTGGCCTTTTGGCGTGCCATCGCGTATAGTGCCCTCATCAAGAGCCTTCAGCACCGAATCCTTGAGAGGCTCTACGGTTATATAGAACTTGGAATGTCTGTTTGGCGTCTTGCCTTCTATAGGCCCCGCGCCATTTTCTATTGTCTCGTGGTAAACGACTATAGGCTCACTTGTTATTATTGGTATGTTGAATTCTTCCCTGACTTTTGTTTCTATTATCTCCAGGTGCAGCTCTCCCATTCCGCTTACGAGATGCTCTCCTGTTTCTTGATTTATTTCTACCTTTATTGTGGGATCCTGCTTTGAAAGCTCCCTTAGGGCTTCTATAAGCTTTGTCGTATCCCTTGAGTCCTTTGCCTCTATGGATTTTGTAACAACTGGCTTTGAATAATGCACAATCTGCTCGAATGGCTCTATTGGCTTGCCTTCGCTCAGCGTATCGCCGACTGAAACATCCTTCAAGCCCACAAGCGCTACTATGTTGCCTGCTGGTATTGCATCTACGGTAACGCGATCATGGCCCATGTAAACTCCAACCTGCTGGAGTCTTTGCGGCTGTGCCCTTCCAGATATGTAGAACTCTGTGCCCTTTCTTGCAGTACCAGAAAAGATTCTTCCCACTGCAACTTCGCCGCTGTGCTCGTCGTAGGTTATTCCAAATATCACTATATTTGCCTTGGCGTTTGCATCAACATTAAGCATCGCCTTGCCCTCCTCGCTGTTAAGGTCGCCGTGCCATATTTGTGGTATACGATATGCTTGTGCAACCTTTGGCGATGGCAAATGCTCTATTACCATTGCAAGCGTAGCTTCGTCTATCGGTGCAATTTCCTGCAGTTTTTTCAATCCTTCCTCGCCTTGGCTTGTAAGCTCGAAAACGTGCTTGAAATTGACATTGTTTTTCTTCATCAAATATGTTGATACCGCCCACTTGTCCATTGCTGATCCGAATACCACGCTGCCATCTTCTACGCTGACGTGCCACTTACCCAGGAATTCTTCTGGCACATAGCGGTCTATAAGCTCGTTTATCTCGTTTATAAGTGCAAGCAGCCTCTGGAAGGTCTGTTCAGGAGTCAACCTTAGCTCGTTTATAAGCCTGTCAACCTTGTTCACAAAGAGGACAGGCTTTGCCTTCTCCTTAAGCGCTTGCCTTAATACTGTATCAGTTTGAGGCATTACGCCTTCTACAGGGTCAACGACAAGCACAACACCATCGACTGCGCGCATTGATCTGGTTACATAGCCGCCAAAGTCTACGTGCCCTGGCGTATCTATAAGGTTTATTATGTATTCCTTGCCCTTGTAGTCAAAACCAAGAGATATGTTTGCCGATTTTATTGTAAGACGCCTCGCTTTTTCTATGGCTTCATAGTTTGTGTATAAGACTTCGCCGGCTACGCTCTTTGATATTATACCTGCCTGTGCAAGCAGCGAATCTGTAAGCGTTGTCTTGCCGTGGTGTACGTGCGCTATTATAGCGATATTGCGAATTTGGTCAACAGTGCCCATGAGTTTTGAAATTTCCTCTACCACATATTCTTTCCTTGCCATAAAAATAACCCGTCATTTTGCGCTTCTTGCCATTCTTTCTATTTCATTCTTGCGCTTTATTGCATAGCTGTTTATGTCGTTGTTAGAAGCAAGTATAAGCTCGGTTGCCAGCGTTTCTGATATGGTGCGCTTGCTTGAGAATGCACCTATTATTGTGGCCATTGCTACGTTCCTTAATGCTATGTCAAGGCGCCTGCTTGCGCTTACGTCAACAGCTACGTTGCTTGTTATGCCTCCATAGATTACCCTTGTTGTGTCCTCTATGGGCGCGCTATACTCCAACGCGTCTATAAGAACTTGAAGAGGATTCTTTCCTGTCTGCTTTGCTATAATGTCAAATGCATCCTCTATTATTTTCATTACCTTGAGCTTCTTGCCCTGCAAACGCCCTTCGGTTCTTATGACATGGCCACTTATCTTGTCCCCTGTGCCTCCGCGCATAAGCGAATTTTCAAGCCTTTCTACTATGTTTATGCCTGCCTTTGAAAAATCCTTTTTGCTGTTGCGCCTGAACGTATTTGGATATGCCTCTTTCTTAAGGTTTATGTAATTCTTAAGGCTAAGGTCGTGAACCTCAACGTTGTAGCTGTATTTGTTGAATAGCAAAATCTCATTCATGCCTATCTCGCTTGCAGACTGCTGAATCTTTGAAGCCTTTCGCTTTGCCGAAGATGCTTCATGCTCTTCCTTTTGGTTCTGCTGCTGAGCTTCTTTTGGTTCGTCCATTTAATCATCTCTTAGGCTTCTCCTTCTTGCCGGTCCTTATGAGGTTCATGTTGACTCCGTTTATCTCGACTACCTTGTACTTCATTCCAGGTATGCTTCCCATCTGCCCTCTTTGCGAACCGCCGAGCCCTTCTATAGTAACTTCGTCGTGCTCGTCTATGAATCCTATGGAACCATCGCCAGGCACATACGCTCCAACTATCTTGCCATTTTTGATAAGCTGAACCTTAACGCATTTTATCTGACCAGAGTGCGGTTGTTTCTGACCAACTGCAAACTTCTGCAGAACAAGAGCGCGGGCTCTTGGCACCGTTCCCATAGGGTCATACTTTTCCTTGAGCTTGAACATCTTCCTTTTGAGCCATTTTTTCAATAGCCTCTGATGCTTTCTCTGTCTTATAAGCTTCCTAGCTGCAAATTCACCATTCGGCAATAAATCACACTTCTATTTTAAGCATTCACACTTTTTTCTTCCTTGGCTATTTCATCAAGTATGCTCGAGTTGCCCTGCTCTATTATCGAAAGCGCAGATACAGAGAAAGGCTTGCCACATACCGCACCGAGCTGCATTGAATCTCCATCAAATTCCACAACTTTTATATCGGATATCTTTGCCATGTGGGTGATGTCTTCTATGATTACTTTATCTCCCTTCTTAGCCACGACAACAAGCTTTGCCTCGTTAGCTTTTATTGAATCTACCACTTTGTTGGCTCCGATGGCTACCTTTCCGCTGTCAACGGCTAAACGTATTCCATTGTTCAATTCTACCATCAAATCAAACCGCAAAAAGCAATCAGCAAAATGCCTACGCTCTAAATGTGATTAATATTATGAAAGGAAAGGTATAAAAGTATTTATCTGCGCAGCATCTTTGAGGAACTCTGGTTATTTTCAAAACTTATGCATGAGGAATTGGAAACGATTGAATACAGGTCTTGGTAATCCAATACCTTTACATCGCTGCCCTGCTTCATGGTATCTAGCTTCTCCTTTATTTTGTCAATTGTTTCGTGCTCTTTATTGCTCATCCACCAGTATTCATTGACATAGTCGCTTAGGTTTGTTATGCCAAGGCTCATCTTTAGCGCGGTTTCTGATCTGCTCCCTATAACTATAACGTAAAAGCCGTTCGACATTATGCTTTTCTGTAGTTCAAGGAATTTGTGGTCTGGGGAAGAATGCGGATTTAGTATTACAACGCTGCTACCCTTCATAATCCCTATGGTGAAATCCGGATGATGGCTGGCTTCAATATCCCTTATATGAACCTTGTAAGGGAGCTCATAAAATGAAGGTATTTTGTTTTCAAGCAGCCAGCTCTTTATTGCCTCTTCATAGATGCCTATTACCTTGTGGTCAGCAGTTATCTCAAACTTTGAAAGATCGTAATGTGGCAATTTCTTTGTAGCATATTGCATATTTTAATTATGATTTTTTAGTATTTATAGATTTCGCTGCGTGTGGCGGTGCTTTGCTGGAAGGCATCCAAAGCTGTGGCACAAAGGCAAGCTAAGCTCACATTATTATGCCAAAGCCGGCAAGCTTGTTGCCTTCGTATATTGTAAACCTTCCCAGATCTGCAGCGTATTTAAACTTCTCGTATGCCATTTCGCCTTTTGCTTTTATCGAAACTCTGTATATGCCTAGAGGCTTTACCGATTCTGCCTTTGAGGCTTTTGCTGTTACTATGTTTATCTCTGAGATAGGTTTAAATGAGCATTCCTGCTGGCTGCCATTCATTTTAATTATGCATTTCTTTGGTGCAAAGATGAAAAATGCCACTGCCCTGATTTTATTTCCCACCATTGGCCTCTTGCCTGAGAATATTATGCTACCTCTTTGCGGCACATCAGGGCATTCAAGCTTTATTGCAGGTGCACTCCCTCTTTCTGCTTTCCTGGCAGGCTTGCCCGCTTTTACTATCATAGATATTTTGCATCTTTTGTATCTTGGTACGATGCCAACCGTGCTTTTTGCAGCCATTGATCCATATATTATTTTGCAAGCGGCAAGCCCATCTATTGAACCCTGTACTATTGCCCTAAGATATTTGGGCTCATCTCCTTTGGACTTTGCAAAATTCTTTACCTCTTCTATGAGTGGCGATCCCTTGTACCAGCCCATATTGTCAGAAAGGCTTACCAGATTTTCGGCCTTGTAAGACGATACAGGGACAAACTTTACTCTGAATGGCCCAAAAGACTTTTCGGCTTCGCATATGAATTGCATCATGCTGCTGCGTATCGAATCAAAACTGCGCTTGCTATAGCCTACTGTATCCATCTTGTTTACCGCTATAACTATTTTGCTTATGCCAAGCATCCTTGCCAACATTATGTGCCTCTTTGTCTGCTCGCTTATTCCCTCTCCGGGCTTTGCCGAAACCATCAGTATTGCTGTGCTTGCGTTGCTAGCTCCTGTAAGCATGTTCGATATTAGCTCCTCGTGGCCTGGTACGTCTATAAATTCGAAGCCCGAACCTTTGTGCTGTATCTGAGCTCTTGTTGTGTCTATTGTCATTGCGTCTTCCCTTTCCTCTGAGAAACTGTCAAGAAGGAATCCTGGCTCAAAAGGCCTACCAAGCTTTCGGCTTGTCTTCTTTGCTTCTTCGATGCGCGTCTCGCTAATGCTGCCTGTAAGCATAAGCAGACTACCTATTGTGGTGGATTTTCCGTGGTCCTTGTCCCCAAGCAGCGCAATCTTATATATGTCCATGGTAGCACCTTTACATGTAGCCGAGAGATCTCAGGCGCTGCATTATGTATTCCTTTTCCTTGTCTTGCTCTCTTCCGGATCTTTCTTCAACTTTTGTGGTTTTCAGCTCTTTTATTATCTGGTCTAGGGTTTTTGCACTTGATTTTACTGGCACTGTACAATGCGTACAGCCAAGGCTCCTGTACCTGTAGCCATTTCTGGAAAGGTACAACGGATTTATAGGAATCTTTTCCCTTTTTATGTAATTCCATATGTCTATCTCGTTCCAGTCCAGAAGTGGATGTATGCGCACATGGCCGCCAGTGTCCATCTTTGAAGAATAGTCATCCCATAGCTCTGCAGGCTGGTTCTTGTAATCCCACTTGAAGTTCTTGTCCCTTGGCGATATGTATCTTTCCTTTGCTCTTATGCTGTGCTCGTCTCTTCTTATTGAAACAATAAGGGCGTCGAAACCGTAATCCTTCATTACTTTCTTGAGTGCAACGGTCTTATTTGCGCCACAGCAGCTAAAGCCAGATATTTCTGACTTGATCTCGCTCTTCGCAACTATCAGTTTAAGGTTCCACTTTTTGGCAAGTTCCTCTCTGAACGCATAGGTTTCTGGAAAGTCTATACCATTGTCAATATGTATTACAGGAAAAGGCACTTTGCCCATAAATGCCTTCCTTGCAATTGCAAGCATTGTGGTGCTATCCTTTCCCATGCTCCATAGTGCTGCAATGTTCTTGAATTTTAGCTGCGCTTCTCTCATTATATAGATGCTTTTCTCTTCAAGCTGTTTTAGGTTTTGCTCCAACACGATAACACCTTTCAAAATATATTTGCATTATTAAGTCCTTTCAGAAATATTGTTGCCCCTTCTACCTTTTTCCCTTTTTTAATTATTATTGGGACTTTTGCAACTGGCTTCATTTTTGAATCGTAAATCCTGGCAAAAGACTTTGTAAGGTCTTCGCTGTTCCTGAGCGACTCATAAAACACCTTATAGTATTTTGCTTTGCTGTTGCGAAGCACTAATGCAAACTTCTCCCAGTTTTCAACGCTCGGGTCTTTCCAAAGAGTTTCTGCCATTGCTTCAATCTTGGCGCCTTTTTGCACAGTTGCGGCTAGTTTTGGCATTTTTGAATTTTTTTTCATTTGAACACCTTTAAGCATAGCCCAAGGCCTTGAGCTTTTCCACTATATCGGATTTGACGCTTTTGTCTTTTGCGGATTTGCTTTCTTCGACCTCTGCAATGAGCTCACGCACCACATATGTTACGTAATCCGATACTGATGAAAAGCCTGTATTTGCTATCATCTTTGAAAGCTTTTCGTACATTGGCGAGGGAATCGTTATTGTTGTATACTTTCTTTTTTTAGCTCCCATTAATACACCATAATGTTATATAATGTTATAACATTATAATACATTAATATATAAAAAGGTTACCATAGTCAAGCAGTTTTAAGCGAATCTGGCTTTAGCTACATCAAGCAGCAAAACAAGGAAATAAAAAGAAAAGAAAAAGATTTGAATTATGGGGGCGATGCCAAATGCCCATATATGCCTGCGCTACCTATGAACAATGCCAGGAATGCAACAAGCACAAGAAGCAATGTCATAAAGTAGTATACTGACTTGCCGCCTTTCTTTGGATTCATATACATCAAAGGAGATAGGAAGGCAACTAGTGCAGACAACAGATAGAAACTAAAAGCTGGCAGGAAATATTGCCCACTCTCTAGCTTAAATGCTACCATGGCGTATGATTCTATGAATAGGTATATTCCAAGAAGAAAGCCGAAATATGATAGCACTTTTATGTCAATTCCTTTGTATAGCATGTAGCCGCCAGCGACCATTATCAAACCTAGGAAAAGCATCGGATCTCCGAATAGCATGTTGTACGCACTCATCGGACCTGGAAATGGCCAGCCAAAGCTCATGAAAAAGCCACTGACAAAATCGAACGCACCAATCACCATGCTAGGCACTGCAAGTTCAATGAAGCTCTTGCTGCCCCTAGCTGCCTTGACAAGGTACATTGCAATGAGGCCTGCGCTGGCTGCCACTGCCACCAGCATTATTGTAAGCGGATCCACAAATACCATTCTACCACCTAATTTTATCTAAGCAAGCAATCATTAAAAACTTAGCGCTTGACATAGCAGACTCAAAGAAATGGCAAATAATAAATATTTCGTAAGCTGAATTGTATTGATCACATGATTGTAAAAGCACCGGCCGTAGCAAAGCTTTTTGGAGAACATGCAGTAGTTTATGGCAGGCTATCTGTTGCCGTGGCGCTAGATGCGCATGCAAGTGCAGATATTTCTTACACACAAAGAAACGAACTTGAAGTTGAATTGCCACAAATGGGCTTAAAGAGTACTTTTTCCGAAGCTCTGCTGCGCACTATATTTTACAGATATGCTTTTAGGACAAATTTGCAGGATTTCATTAGCCAGCATAGCAGCATAAACGAGCATCTGCTGCCTTATGCAACGATAAGTGCAAGACTGCTGTTTGGCTATGGCATAAATGTGCTCGGCAAAAAGATAATTATAAGCTCTGACATACCGATCAAAAAGGGCTTTGCAAGCAGTGCGGCATGCTCTACTGCTTTTACTACCGCCATACTAAAGCACGAGCAAACTTACCTGCCAGATGGCGAGGTAATAGAGGTAGCACGCGATGGGGAACGCATACTCCACAAAAACGAGGGAGCGGGCAAAATAGATGTAAGCACCTCATTTTATGGAGGCTACGTAAGCTACAGTAGTGCCAACGGAGCACGAAAGGAGCACATTGACAAAAAGACGGATCTCATATTCATTGATACGGGGCCAAAGAAGAGCACAGCCGAAACTGTGGGACATGTTGCAAAGCTTCACCAAGATCGCAAAGACTATGTGGAAAGCTTATTTGACATGATAGAAAGATATTCCGCTGATGGACTTGAAGCGTTAAAAAACGGTGATTTTGCAACTGTTGGTTCTCTGATGTACAAGAATCATGAGGCACTTGACAAGCTTGGCGTTTCTAGCGAAGGACTAAATCGTGCTGTTGAAATTGCAAAAAGCAATGGTGCCAAGGGGGCAAAACTCAGCGGAGGGGGAGGTGGTGGCATGGCGATAGCAATCGCTGAAGACCCCAAAGTACTGAAAGCACTGCAAAAAGGAGGATTTGAAATATCTACATACAGCATAGATTTGGATGGCGCGCAAACTTATATTAAAAGCATGGCTTCTTATGAATATTCTCGCTAGTCATTTGCATCATGCAATCGTGGATTAAGCTACCTTGCAAGGACTTCATAGATTCTTTTGTGAAAGTCTCCCTATAATTTCTTCAATTTCTTCCATTTTGTGCACGACAAAATCCGCCTTTGGCTGCTTGAACTCGTTTAACCTGTCGATAAGCACCGATATGGAACCTATCATACTGCCTGGAATTGTATCGGTTTCCCTGTCTCCCACTACCATACCTTGGGCAGGGTTAACGCCAGCCATCTTGAAAGCTTCAATAAAAACATCTGGTGCAGGCTTTGGATTCTTGACCTTTGTGCCGCTTATGTAGCCATCTACAGTTTTGTCTGCGCCTATTTTTCTTAACATTGTTTCTATCCACTCTTCTGTTGATGAACTTGCAACAATTATTTTTATTTTGTTGCTTTTAAGCCATCCCAGAACACCATCTACATCAGAAAAAGGCTTAGCCAAAGGGAGATAGTCCCACATTAGTTTAGTCTTATTTCTGATTATCGATTCCTCAAGCTCTGGGTTACTTTGACCTAGCACTTTGCCTATTATGCCGCTAGGAGGCAGTCCAACGTACGCCCTCGCTTGTTCTTCCGATATATTTATACCATAGCTGGATAGCGCTTCAGACCATACCTTAGCCCACAAATCCACTGTATCTACAAGTGTACCATCAAGATCAAAAACCACGCATTTTATCGTAAACTCACCGTGTTATTAAGGTTCCGCTTTCTTTTTTTATTATTTTATCAAGCATGTTTATGCTTCCTATCTGTGCAATTTCGCCTCCATTTTTTATAAACCTTATACATGCATCAATTTTTGGCCGTATTGTACCTTCTTCAAAATTGTGTATCATTGAGTTAATTTCTTGCATAGATATCTTCTTGATCTTGCCTTTTCTGCCAGCAAAATCTTTGTATACGTAATCAGCATTGGTTAAGAGTATCATCCTTCTTGCTTTTATTGTTGTTGCGATAAGCTGGGTAGTGTAATCCTTGTCAACAACAGCATTTGCGCCGATAATTGAATTGCCTTCAATAAATACAGGTATGCCTCCTCCGCCGCCACATATTACATTGAACCTTTTAAGCATGTGCTTTATTTGTTCTATTTCCAATATTTTAATGGGCCTTGGAGAGGGAACAACAATCCTGAACATCCCATTCTCTTTTATATAGCTAAATTGTCCTTTTGATCCCTTGCCAAGCTCTCTTTTTGTATAGAAAGGCCCAATTGGCTTTGTTGGAACAGAAAATGCATCATCGCTTTTATCTACCACAACATGAGTTACAACAGTGCAAAAAGGCTTGCCAGGCCTGCTTGAATTTATCGCTGTTTCTATTATTGAGCCTATTGAACCTTGAGTTTCAGCATTTAGCAGATACAGAGGCAGCATCTCCAAACCGCTGTTTTTATTTTTAATGAGCTCATCACCCACTTGAGTCCCGTTCCCGTGGGTTATTACAATGTTGAATCTGCTGGACAATCTTGCTATGGTTTTGGCAATGTTCTTTATGCTGCTTATTTCGCCGCTTACACTTTGATTGCCTGAAGGTTTTAGAAGGGCATTGCCACCCAATCCTATGACAATTGTCTCCACGAAAGCACCTTATAAATACTTGTTTACCATACTATCAATTATGGTAAAGTTAATAATATTTGACATTGGAGGCGTTATGCTTGATTTTTCAGAGGATGAATATGCAAGCTATATTTCGCATAAGCTTGGGATAAGCGAAAGGTTGTTCAAAAAAGAGCTCATGCGTTTAATTGAAAAAATGGAACTTGGATATATGGGTGCAGACGACTTAGAAAATGCACTGTCAAAAAAGTTCCACGTGCCAAAAGGTTCTTTTGAATTTGGAAAGGCATTTGCAAAACTTGCAAAGCTAAATTGGAATGTAATAAATCTGGTCAAGAAACTTTCCAAGCACTACAAGGTTGTGCTACTTACTAATGTCTCTTTTGTAAGGTACATGGAAATGCGGCGCCTTTGGCTAAGCAAAGCTCATTTGAGGACCTTTGCATCTTGCTATCTGCATATGCGCAAGCCTTCTGTAAGGATCTACAAATATGTACTAAAGGAGCTTGGAGTAGAAGCAAAAGATGCACTGTTTATAGACAACATGGAAGAAAACGTAAATGGTGCAAAGCGCGCCGGCATTAAATCGTTCAGATTCGTATCTTATGAGGATTTGGTAAAGCGCCTGATAGATCTGGGTATCGAGGTAGTATAATGGTTGGATTTGCTGAGAAGATCATCGCAGGCAGATGGATTGCGGGGCCTTCAATAAATGATGCGATTGAAAGAAGCAGGAGTTTCAACAAGAAAGATATTGGCACTATACTTAATTACCTTGGGGAGGGGTTAACAGATAAAGGCAAGATAGAGGCCACTATAGACACTTACAAGAAACTTATCAAGAGTATAAAAGCAAGTAAGATCAACTCGAGCATATCCCTGAAGCCCACCCAATTGGGGCTTTCCTTGGACTATGATCTTTTTAAGAAAAACTATACATATATATTAAACCAGGCGTCAGGTAATGGCATATTTACCTGGCTCGATATGGAGGAGCGTGAATATATAGATGACACCATAAGGGCTTATATAAATGCAATAGGTAAGCACAAAAAGATGGCAGGCATCTGCATACAGGCCAATATGAAAAGAAGCTATGCTGATGTCAAAAAGATAATTGCCAATGAGGGCATAATAAGGCTAGTAAAAGGGGCATATTCGTCTCCTGGCTTCCAATATGAGGATAAAGAAAGTATAGACAATAATTTTATTAAGTTAATGAACTATATATTTTTGCATTCAGAAAAATTTATGATTGCAACCCATGACGTCCGAATGATAAGCACTGCAAGGGAGCTAAACATCAAGTACAAAAGAGACGTTACCTATGCAATGCTTAATGGCATAAGAAACAAGTTGGCTGTCGAATTGGCAAAAACGGACAAGGTGGCTGTTTATGTGCCTTTTGGAAGGGAATGGGTCGCATATTCTTACAGGAGACTTAAAGAAGCAGGGCATTTGAGTTTAATATTGAAGTCTTTGCTAGAAAATCAGGGTATTTGAATGGCTGAAGAAAAGAAGAGGATGCTTACAGCAAAAAAAGAGGAGAATTTTTCGGAGTGGTACTCGCAGGTAATTATAAATTCAGAATTTGCAGATTATAGCGCAGTATCTGGAGTTATTGTTTTCAGGCCGATGGCTTATTTTGCATGGGATACTATAAAAAATGCAACATCCAAGCTTTTCAGGGAAAACGGTATACAGGATGTTTATTTTCCCCTGTTCATACCAGAGAGATTCCTTGAAAAGGAGAAGGAGCATGTAGAAGGATTTTCTCCAGAGGTTGCTTGGGTAACCCATGCAGGCAAATCGGAATTGGATGAAAGGCTGGCTGTAAGGCCAACTTCTGAAACAATAATGTATGACAGCTATGCGAGATGGATAAGGTCATGGAGAGATCTGCCAATGAGATACAACCAGTGGAACAACGTTGTAAGATGGGAATTCAAGCATCCTACACCTTTCCTACGCTCACGCGAATTTCTCTGGAATGAAGGCCATACAGTATTTGCCACTGAGGAGGAGGCAAACGCAGAACGCGATGTCATACTTGGAATATATGGAAAAATACTAAAGGAGTACCTAGCACTTCCAGGAATACCAGGCAGGAAAACAGATAAGGAAAAATTTGCCGGAGCGCTCGCAAGCTACAGCATAGAGCATATTATGCCAGATGGATGGGTGATACAGGGGCCTGATTTCCATAACGACGGACAAAATTTTGCAAAAGTATTTGACATCAAGTTTATTGACAAGGATAATACAGAAAAATACCCCTACCAGAATACATTCGCAATATCGACAAGAGAGCTTGGGGTAATGATAGCTGTGCACGGGGATAACCATGGCTTGGTAATGCCGCCAAAGCTCGCTTTAATACAAGTCGTGATAGTTCCCATATACAAAGACAGCAACAAGAGCAGGATACTTGAAGCTGCGGCAAAGCTAAAAGACCTCCTGAGCGGCGCGATTAGGGTTTATGTTGATGACAGGGATTCTTATTCACCAGGATGGAAATTCAACGAATGGGAACTTAAGGGCGTGCCTATACGCATAGAGCTAGGTGAAAAAGAGGTATTAGAAAACAAGGTAACAGTAGCGATGAGGGATACGATGGAAAAAAGCACGCTTGGCATGGAAGGCATAAAAGAAGAACTACTGGCAATGCTTGATGAGATTAATGAGAGGATGTATGAAAAAGCCAAGGCTTTGATGCTTGGGCATATACACAAAGTAGAGAAGTTTGAAGAACTCAAGGAAGTAATCGCAAAGGGAGGAGTAGCAAGGGCACCTTGGTGCGGAAAGCAGGAATGTGAGGATAGGATAAAGGAGGAAACTGGAGCAAAAACAGCCAACATGCCATTTGAAGCACAGGATTACGCGACTGGCAAAAAATGCGTTTACTGCGGAGAAGCTGCACGCACCATAGTGGACTTTGCCAGATCATATTAAAGCTAAATGTTTTAGCTTATAGCCCCGTCGTCTAGTGGCCAAGGACTGCGGGCTTTGGACCCGCATACATCGGTTCGAATCCGGTCGGGGCTATCAGGTATTGCAATGTTTATTTTCAGTACTCGTTGCCTATGAAATCGCTCATGGCGAACTCTGCTTCCTTTTTTGCCTTTCTAAGACAGCTTGCAGCGACTTCCATCTTGTCCTTTATGGTAGGATCCTTGTATTCGTGCGACTTTATCTCGCCCACAGTTTCAAAAAGACTTGCTGCTTCATCAAGCACTTTTATTGCACCTCTTAGCAGCAACTGCGGATCCCTGGAATTGATATCATCATCACTCGATTTCATGTGATCGTATAATTTCAGATCTTTGCATTCGTCGGTTTTTGGTATGTAATCGGTATCAAAAAGACTGTTTACTATAGTCTTGCATGTTTCTGTCTCTTCCTTTATTTTCTTTATGTATTCCTTCATATAGTCCATTTGCTGGTTGTTTATCGCATTCTCATATTTGCGCAGTATTAGATCTATGTGGGATTCTGTCGCTTCTAATATGTCCTTTGATGACGTTTTGGCTTTTTCTTTGCCTTCTTCTACCATCTTCTAACACCATAAAAAGGTATATTGCTAGAATTAAAGCTTTATGTGTAAAAATTTTTTATTTATATAAAATACATGAGCTGTGCTATGTTTTTATAGGTTGCACATCAAAATTTATCTTAATCCTGCAGGGTGCTTATATTGCTTGAATGGTATTACCTGGCTACATTGTCTTCCTTGTTCATGGGTATCTCAACTCTTGTTGAAAAGAAAGCTCTCAAAACAGAGCATCCGACAGCTTTCAGTACTAGCTTTGCTACAACTATAGCAATAGTTTCGCTAGTGTTCATACCCTTGGCAGATTTTAAAAACGTAACATTGCCGATACTTGGCATAATCTATGCAACAAGCATAATATCCACTGTAACCTACATACTGACCGCAAAGGTATACAAGCATTCGAGCGTTTCTGTAGCTACACCAATATTGAGCTCCCTGCCTATGCTTTTTGTGACCATATTTGCATACGCATTCCTTGGCGAAAAGTTATCTTTAGTACAGTATGCAAGCATAGCCGTGCTCATAATATCAACTTATTTTATATTGTCGAATCACGATGAGCCAAAAATGAAGTACATATCAATGCTGATCCTTATAACAGTGCTTTCCGGGATAGGATTCACCATAAGCAAGTATCTCCTTGGGGGATTAATCAATGCTTTTGCATTCCTCATACTTTCAGAGATATTCATAGCAATAAACATGCTTGCATATATGACCATAAAATTTGGTGGAATAAAGGAAGTTGTGCACAATACAATTGCAAACAAATTCGTTATAATTGCAATAGTTTTGCTGGCGATTTTATATAGGCTTACCTTCTATTTTTCAATATATACTGCGGCTGTTAGCCTTGCCATGCCGCTCAGGAATACGATAAATGTGCTGCTAATAGTAATAGGTGGTGGGATGATATTTAAGGAAGGTAGCATCGCAAGAAAAACTCTTCTTGCACTTGTAATGGTGTTCTGCGCTTATCTTCTGGTGAGCTGATAATTAGAAGCTTATGCATAGCTATAAAGTTTTTAATGCGCATTTATTATTGTGATGAGACGAGGTATTTCTGATTTATGATGAAAAGAGAGTCGTCTGAAATTACGTGGTTTAATGACGGAAAAAGTTTATCTTAGGGACTCTTATGCAAGGGAGCTTGATGCAAAGGTAACTTTTGCAGAAGGAAGCAACATTTTGCTAGACAGGACAGTATTTTACCCCACTGGCGGAGGACAGCCTTGCGATACTGGGATAATAAAGAACGGTGCTACAGAATTCAAAGTAGTTGAAGTAAAAAAGGATGGCGATAACGTAGTGCATGTTGTGGAAGGAGATGCATCTTCGTTAAAAATCGGCGATTCTGTAAAATGTGTAATTGATTGGGATAAACGCTATATGCACATGAAATTGCATACAGCTTTGCACATAATTGATGGAGTAGTAGAAAAGCTTTATCAAGGAAAAATTACAGGCGGCCAAATTTATGATGACAGAGCGAGGATGGACTTTGATGTACCTGGCCTTGATAAGAACAAAATGCTTGAGATAATAAGCGCGGCACAAAAGATTGTAGATGAAAACCACAATGTTACGGCAAAGATACTGACAAAGGAGGAAGCCTCAAGCATCCCAAATCTGGCAAGGACAGCACCTGGAGAGGATCTGCTGAGCAAGCTAACAGAAGTGCGCATAATAGACATAGAAGGATTCGACTTCCAGCTTGATGGAGGCACCCATGTGGCCCATACAGGCGAGGTGGGCAAGCTCGAAATGCTAAAATATGAAAACAAGGGCTCTCACAATAAGCGCGTCGAGATAACGGTAAAATAGCCTTAGATTATTATCTTGTATACGGATTCACCTGCACGAACAGGGCACCTTACCATTACACCTATTGAATCCCCACTTTCAGCATGTTCTACATTTTCTCTATCAATCTGCATGCTGACCACTTTTTGCCGTATTGCCTCCTCATCATTTCCTATTTCTATTATGTCACCCACCGATAATGAAGAATTTAGGGATATTGCTGCCACTTGCAGCTTGCTGAAATATTTTTCTACAGTGCCTATTGGTTCTTTTGCACTTTTGGCATAGACGCTCTTTTCTTTCTCAATGCGCCTCCGTTCGCGCTCCTCGTGCTCTTCTATTACCGAATCAAGGTCAAAATTGTTCTTTTTCATTTTATCGCCAATCACAAACGCTTTGTTTCAACATCAGGTTTCTTGTGGCTATACAGGAACAATGCCTCCTTAAGCGCCTTGAGGGATATTGTAGCACAATGAAGCCTTGCAGGGCCAGGATCTACACCTATAAGATTTATTATATCCTTTACCCCTAGCTTTTCAAGCTCCTCTAAGCTTTTGCCTTTTGCATAATCAGTGAGCATACTTGCGCTAGCTATGCTTATTGAGCAGCCACTGCCATCAAACTTTATGTCATCAACCTTGCCTTTTGATACTTTAACATATATCGTTATGTCGTCCCCACATACAGGATTGTGCTCGTGCATCTCGGCGCTTGGCTTGTCTATCTTACCCTTGTTATGTGGATGCTCGTAGTTTGATATTATTTCTTCCGCATACAAATCCAAAGCCATTCAATCGACCATAAATATTTTTTTAACCTTTCGTATCGCGTTGAGAACAGTTTCAAATTCGCTTTTGGTGTTATATATATAAAAGCTCATCCTCGCAACGGCGCTTTGGCCCAGTTCGTTTGTTACCAGAGGCATTGCACAGTGGTGTCCCGCCCTTATTGCTATGCCTTCGCTGTCAAAAACCTGCGCTATGTCATGTGCGTGAACATTACCTATTCCAAAGGATATCACGCCTGAGCGCCGCTTGATTTCTTCATAGCCAGGGCCAAAAATCTTCACATTCTTTATATTGCTTAGCTCTTGAAGCGCATATTTCGTAATACCCTGCTCGTAGCTATGTATATTTTCCATTCCAATCTTGTTAAGATAGTCTATTGCAGCTCCGAAGCCTATCGCATCTGCTATATTAGAAGTTCCAGCCTCGAACTTCCATGGCAGCTCGTTCCATGTACAAGAGTAGTAATCCACAGTGCTTATCATGTCTCCGCCGCCTATTATGGGGCTCATGCCCTCAAGTATTTCCCTCTTGGCATAAAGGACACCTATACCAGTAGGACCCAACATTTTGTGTGAGGAGAATGCAAAGAAATCACAATCTATTGATTTTACATCTATTGGCATGTGCGGGGCAGACTGAGCTCCATCTACAAGCACTTTGGCTCCATGCTTATGCGCTTTTTTTGAGATGCTCTTCACGTCATTTATGGTGCCAAGCACATTTGAAACCTGGGTTACCGCAACAATCTTCGGGTCTTTTTCCAATTGCTCCTCTAAGCTGCCTATGTCAAGATGATTCCTGCTTTTGTCTAGTTTTACGTAGTCAAGTATTGCACCGTTCCTTTTTGCAAGAAGCTGCCACGGTACAAGATTGCTATGATGTTCCATCTCTGTTATGAGTATGTGGTCGCCCTTTTTTATATTTGCGCTACCCCATGAAAGCGCAACGAGATTTATCGATTCGGTAGTATTTTTTGTATATATTATTTCTTCCATGCCTTCCGCATTTATAAATTTGGCGACATTGTTTTTGGATTTTATATACTCTTCTGTAGCTTCCTCTGCTATCTTGTATATTCCCCTATGTATGTTGGCATTATAGGTTCGGTAGTATTCGGATATTCTGTCTATCACGCTGACAGGTTTTTGCGATGTCGCCGCATTGTCTAGGTAAACAAGGGGCTTGCCATTCATCTTTGTAGAAAGTATCGGGAAATCTTTCCTTATTGATTTTACGTCCATCATTTATTCACTTCGATTTTTCCTGCAATGATTCATATCCGTCTTTTTCTATTTTTTTGACGAGCTCATAATCGCCATTTGCGACTATACGTCCATCAATCATTACGTGCACCGAGTCTGGCTTAATGTATGAAAGTATGCGGCTATAATGGGTAATTATTATTACCCCCATATTGTTCTGCTTTGCAATTTCCTGTATGTTGTTTGCAACAACTTTTAGCGCGTCCACATCGAGGCCGGAATCCGGCTCGTCCAGTATTGCTATTGAAGGCTTCAGTACCATAAGCTGCAGAATCTCCGATTTTTTCTTTTCGCCACCGGAGAAGCCTACATTCAAAGATCTTTTTATGAAATCGTCGCTCATCTCCAGTTTTTTCATGCTTTCCTTTATGTCATCCATAAATTCCTTGAAATTTATTTTTGAACCTGTAATGGATTCTTTTGCGGTGCGCAGGAACTGTATGAGCCCAACCCCGTCTATTTCTACAGGATTTTGAAATTGCATAAAAATTCCAAGCTTTACGCGCTCATCAGTTTTCATGCCATTTGCATCCTTGCCATCGATCAGTATTTGCCCACTTTCTATGGTTATTTTTGGATGACCCATTATCGCATTTGCAAATGTCGTCTTGCCAGATCCGTTGGGACCCATTATTGCGTGTATCTCCCCGCTTCTTACAGAAAGGTTAAGGCCTTTTATTATCTCCTTTCCATTTACTGAAGCATGCAAATCCTTTATTTCTACCATCATCAACATCACTCTTGAGCATAACTCCCTATTTCCTATATTTGTAGTGGCTTTCAATTCCTTCAACAGCTGCATCAACGTGCATGAACTCGGCATTTGGATTTGGCAATGCGCTAAATATACCTTCTATCCTGTTGTCCAGAATTGATGATGCAATTCGCCGCATTTCCAGATCTCCAAATCTTGCTAGTATTTCGCCAAAAAATGAATTTAGTATTATTTTCCTAGCCTTGCCATTTTCAATTCCCCTAGCCATAAGGTAGAATATCTCATCTGCATCTATTGGAGATACAGCTGACGAGTGGGTGGCTCTCACAGCACTCTCATCTATCGACATGTCTGGCAGCGCATCTATGTGGGCATCTTTGCTCATTGATATCCCGCGTTGGTACACGTAAGACCGTGCATTTGGAACACCATGAGGGATCCTTGCAAAAGCCTTGAGTATGCAAGCAGAAAAATCCGATACCACCGCCTTTGACCTTGATTCCACTTTGGTATTGTAGCTTCCGTTCTCTACATGGTTCAGGATATCAAATTTTTGCATGCCAGAGCCAAATGCCAAATCGTTTATTTCTACTGTGCTTGCTGGCCCAGATGCCACCAAGAAGTTTCTTGCATGCGTTATCGATCCGCCACTATACATGGAATTTAGGTTGATTGTGCTATTTTCACCCATTGCGTCACTTGCTGAAGAAAGCACTATGCTATTTTTCCCTTCGTTGTGTATTTGGTACAAGCTTGCTCGTGCATTTCGCTCTACATGCATTATGTTTGCTATGCCAAGCTCCGAATCGATTTCCCCAATGGTACCAAAATATTCTGTAACAGTTATTTGACTTCCTTCTGGAGCAGCAGTTATAACTGCAATATTAAGCCTTGAGCCAGTAATTGCGCCTATGCGTATCCTGCTTGCCGGGCTTTTGGCTTTTATCACTATTATCTTGTCCAGATTCGCCAGGAGAAACCTGGTGCCGTAATCATCTATGCCAGCTTGAAGTGCAGATTTTTCTTGCTCATTAAGTTCTGCTGGAATCTTAATATCCACATAAGGCAAAGAGGATATTGACAAGCCATTTGAAACAAAAACATCAAAGTCTATTCCAGCTTGCTTTAGGCGATCTAGCATTTCCTGCTCCTGCTTTAGCATTCTTTTTGGCTTTATGTGTTCCATTTCCGCAGGCAGTGGAAAATAATGCTTCTTATAAAGCTCGCTGCTTTCCTGCCTGACGCTAATCTTGCTACCTTCTTCGTATGCTTGCCTTTTGCCTGGTTCATACAACATTTAACCTACCGAATTTGCCATATTAAGCCGGATAAGGCGGCGCAGCTCAAGGGAATATTCCAATGGCAGTTCCTTCTCCAGGTCTTCGAGGAATCCCAGTACAATAAGTGTACGGGCATCGTCCTCACTTATTCCGCGGGACTGCAAATAGTACAACATATCCTCGCTTATTTTCCCAGTTGTTGCCTCGTGTGTTATGGTTGAAGTGTCATTGTTTATTTCCATATATGGAAATGTGGCCGTCTTTGAATCGTTATCTACAAGAAGTGCGTCGCACCTTATTGTGGACTTGACATTGTCAGCGTTTTTGGCTATGTGTAGCATTCCACGATAGTTTGTCAAGCCGTCACCAGAAGATACGCTTTTAGATATTATTTGGGATGTCGTATCTGGCGCCAGGTGGTATATCTTTCCACCTGAATCTTGCACTTGCGAATTTCCAGCGACTGCTACAGATAATACGCTGCCTTTTGCGCCGCGCTCCTTGAGAAAAACACTTGGGTATTTCATATTTACTTTGCTGCCTATATTTGCATCTATCCATTCGACGTAAGCGTTTTCGTAAGCATGAGCGCGCTGAGTAACGAGGTTAAAAACATTTTTTGACCAGTTCTGTATTGTAACATAGCGCACATGGGCATTTTTTAACGCAATAATCTCCACCACTGCAGAATGCAGAGAAGCGCTAAGATATATTGGGGCTGTGCATCCCTCTACATACGTAACTTCTGCATCTTCATCTGCAACTATAAGAGTGCGCTCAAATTGCCCAACTTTTTCGGCGTTTATCCTGAAATAAGCCTGAAGAGGCATTGGCACCTTTACGCCTTTTGGCACGTATATGAAGCTGCCGCCGCTCCAAACTGCAGTATTTAAAGCGGCAAACTTGTTGTCGCTAGCAGGTATTACTGTGCCAAAGTACTTTTTGACTAATTCCGGGTATTTTTTTACAGCTTCGTCAGTGCTTACAAATATCACGCCAAGTTTTTCCAGATCCTTTCTGACATGAGAGTAGACAACTTCCGAATCATACTGCGCTTCAGTGCCTGCAAAAAACTTCTGCTCAGCTTCAGGTATCCCGAGCTTGTCAAAAGTTTCTTTTATCTCTGCTGGGACCGATTCCCAGTTATCCGATTTTTTGTCTGTAGGCTTCATGTAATAGTATATGTCATCATAGTCTATGGTGCTAAGATCGGCGCCCCACTTCGGAACTGGCTTTTCCTTGAATATTTTGTATCCTAAAAGGCGCTTAGCTAGCATCCAGTCGGGCTCACCTTTTTCCTTTGATATTTGCTTGACTATATCTTCATCTAACCCTTTTCGCGCTTTGAATGCATAGTTTATGCTGCTGCTCCATCCATACTTCTGCTTGTAGTCTTCATCTTTTTGCACTTGATCCATCACTTATGCACCTAAATCATTAGTAATTCCTTCAACAGCAAAAATATTAATGCATTATAAAAAATAAAAGATTTGAAATACAAAATATGACAGCCGTTGGGATTTTGCCGCTAGCTGAAATTCGCTGTTTATTGGATGCTTGTGCATGAATCATGCAACCATTTGATTGCGTTATTTGAATGGCTATGATTTTTGGTAGTTATTTTATATTTAACCTGCATTTATAGATTGTCTAATTGTAAGGTGATTTGGTGGCAAGGCATTTTGAAAATGAGTTTACATACAAAAAGTATCTTGAAAAAGGGAACGAAGCGGAGTTTGACAAGCTGTTTGAAAATGCGGTTGATGAAGTAAAAAAAGAGATGGGCAAGGAATATCCGATGTACATAAACGGCATAGAAGTCAATGCAAGCGAGAAGCTTGTTGAAAAATCTCCAATCGATGGAAGCACGCTTGGCATATTCCAAAAAGGAACGAGAGAGCACGCAAGGCAGGCCATAGAAGCGGCAAAGATGGCATTTGCAGAATGGAGCACTACAGATTACAAGGCAAGAGCAAAAATTTTTACTGATGCTGCAGATGTATTTGCAAAAAACAAGTTTAAGCTTGCTGCTGTGTTGAGCTACGAGAACGGCAAATCTCGATATGAATCGGTAGGCGAAGTTGACGAAGCAATAGACTTCATGAGATACTATGCAAACGAGCTGCTTACAAATAAGGGTTATATAAGGAAAACGCACCTTGAGGCGAGCACTGCCAAGGTAAATGCTGGATTCCAGGGCGCTCCTGCAAGCGAGGAGAAGGTAGTAATTGCAATGAAGCCTTACGGCGTATTTGGTATAATAGCACCGTTCAACTTCCCGGTTTCAATATCTACAGGAATGAGTGTCGGCGCCATGATAACAGGAAACACAGTTGTATTCAAGCCTAGTTCATCTGACAACATGTCGATGCTTACCGGGCTTTATATATACAAGTTGCTAAAAGAGGCAGGGCTTCCGGACGGAGTCTTCAACTTTGTTACAGGGCCAGGATCCGAAGTTGGCGACGAGATGGCAACAAATGATGGTGTTGCAGGGATAGTATTTACTGGCTCAAGGGCAACAGGGCTCGGTATGATAGCAAAAAATTTTGCCGCTGGAAAGCAGAAGGTTTTTGTCGTTGAGATGGGAGGCAAAAATCCTGCAATAGTATCCAAATACGCGGATATTGATGATGCGGTAACCGGAGTAGCAAGTGCTGCATTTGGCTATGACGGTCAGAAATGCAGCGCGCTTTCAAGGGTATACGTGCATGAATCCATTAAGGAGCTATTTGTAAGCAAGCTAATAGACAAAATAAGAACTTTCAAGATAGGCAACCCGCTTGACAAGAACGTCTATATGGGACCTTTGATAAGTGAAAGCGCGTACAAACGCTATCTAGAATCGGTTGAAAAGGCCAAGCGCGAAGGGCGCATACTTTATGGAGGGAATGCGGTAAACACGGGATTGAATGGGCTATATGTTGAGCCCACGATTGTGGAAGTGCCGCACAGTAGTGAGCTTGTGCACAAGGAACTTTTCGTTCCTATACTTACAATAGAGAGCTACAAAAGCTTCGAAGAGGCACTGAAAATGGCCAATGATGTGGAATATGGGCTTACAGCTGGGCTTTACAGCAACAACAACCATGAAATTAAGATGTTCGAAAACGGGATTATGGCAGGTGTAGTTTACATAAATAGGGCAATAAGCGCAACAACAGGGGCAATTGTAGGCCTGCATACGTTTGTAGGATGGAAGGGCAGCGGATTGACTGGAAAAGGAACGGGAAGCAAGTACTATCTTGAGCAATTCATGCGAGAGCAGAGCATCTCAAGGACCATAAAAAGATGATCCTTGATGCTCAGGCTATTATACAAGCACCAGAAATATGAGCATGTGCGGATATACATAAAAGGCAGAAAGCTCAATGCCATTCTTGCAGACACTCCGATCAAAAGGGCCATAGGCCTTATGTTCAGAGCTTCGCTGAAAGATAACGAATGCATGCTGATAAAATTTAGCCGCGAATTCTATCCAGGGATATGGATGCACAACATGCTTTTTTCGCTAGACATAATATGGCTTAACAGGGAAATGCGCGTTGTTGACCTTGTAAGAAATGCCAAGCCATGCAAGCTGCTTGATTGCAAAACATACACGCCACGAAACAAAGCCCAGTATGTAATTGAGGTTAAGGCTGGCATGGCAAAAAAACTTGGCATAAAGCGAAACGAAAAAATAGATTTAGAAATTTAGAAAAGAAGCAAAAATAAAAAATAGGAAAGGATTATCTCCTTCCCTTCCTGTTCATCTTTGACCTTGCTACATATCCATTCTTGTCAATGAAGTAAAGATAGCCTTCTTCCCTTGATATCTTTTCTTTGCCAACTCTTGCTTTTTTGCCCTTGGCGTTTGCCTTCATTGGCGTCTTCCATACATAGCCATCCTTGCCCAAATAGTAGAGGTATCCGTCCTCTCTCTCAAGCTTTTCACTCCCGATTCTTTCAGCCATTTAATTCACCAATAATATCATTGCTGAATAGGTTTAAATAACTATCGTCGTAGCTCCGAGAGCAAGGTATAATACTTACGTCGTCAATTTTTGTTTGTAAATTGATTTTTGCCGCTTGGCCATTGCGGCTTTAGGGCAAAACAGGTTTGCATAATGCGCCAATGCAATCTTAATATACTTTGCCCTTGCAATAAGTATGAAGTGGTTTGAATGATAAATATAAGGATGTTCAAGAAAATTGATGCAGAAAATGCCACGATGATAGAAGGATTCCCAGGTATAGGCCTTGTTGGCCCGATGGCAATAAGTTATATTGTAGACAAGCTTGGCATGGATTACGTAGGGTATTTAGAAAGTTCGGATTTCCCTCCACTTGTTTCAATACACAAAGGGGAGCCAATACCCCCGGTAAGAATTTACTTCAGCCAAAAATACAAGATAGCTACTGTATTTGCGGAATTTGCAATGCCATTGGAGATAGTCTATGAGCTTTCTGAGGTTTTTTACAATTTTGTGATATCAAACAAAATGAGCAGGATAGTTTCCATAAGTGGCATTCCTTCGGCAGACGCAGCAGCAAACACAACATTCGCAATATCTTCTGTACCGCACCTCAATTCCGAGGCTCAGAAAGCGGGCTTAAAGCCCATAGCAGAAGGAGTAGCAAGCGGCGTAAACGCCCTACTCCTTATGAAGTCAAAGCTTGACAATTTCCCCGATGTAAACATACTTGTACCGGTCGCGCAGGACTTAATTGATCCAAAATATGCGGAATTTGCTATAAATGGATTGAACAAGCTACTAAACCTAAACATAGACACAGCAGAGCTTGAGAAAGAAGCAAAGGAGGTAGAAGCAAAGGTCCAGGAGCTTATAAAGAAGCACTCTGAAAGCCACAAGAGTTATAAGAAAACAATAGACGCTTCAGGCCCGTCAATGTTTGCTTGACGCAGGGGTGGCAGAGTCTGGTCTGGCTGGCATTAGCTAAGCCACGGAAAATCGCGCAGGACTTAAGATCCTGTGGCCTAGCGCCTTCGTGAGTTCAAATCTCACCCCCTGCATTTTAGTGGTTCTATGGATATAAAGAGCCAGATAAGCTATGACGATTTTGAAAAGGTAGACATCCGCGTAGGTATAATAAAAAAAGTAGAGGATTTCAAGGAAGCAAGGGTGCCATCCTACAAGCTTGAGATAGATCTTGGAGAGCTAGGCATAAAGCGCTCGTCTGCGCATATAACCAACTACAGCAAAGATAAGCTTGTAGGAATGAGCGTAATATGCGTGGTGAATTTCAAGCCTAAGCAGGTGGCTAACTTCATGTCTGAAGTGCTTGTGCTTGGAGTGCTATCCAATAATGGTGTGATATTATTGACGCCAGAAGCACCCGAAAAGGTAGAGCCTGGACAGAGGATAGCCTGATTAAGCGCTCCTGTTTATTATGAAATCTGCTAGCTGCTTGAGCCTTTCCTTCGCTTTGGACTCTGGAAGTGCCTTGTCTATTGCCTCTATGCTCTCTTTTACAAGCTGCTCTTTCTTTTTGTTTACATATTCTATGGCATCGCTTTTCTTTATCAGGTTTATTGCCTCTTGTATCAGTGCAGGATCTGTGGTATGCATGCCAAGAATTTCAATCAGACGCTTCTTGTCATCTTCTGGAAGTACCTTAGAAGCGCGTATGACCAAAAGAGTCATCTTGCCTTCTGTTATGTCTTCTCCTATGCGACCCTTATTGTCGGCAACCTTGCTCTCCGTTATGTTTAATATATCGTCTTGGAGCTGAAAAGCTATTCCTATGGTGGCGCCGTATTTGCCCAATGCGCGCACCTGCTTTTTGGTTCCTCCACCAAGTATTGCGCCCATCTCGGCTGCCATGCAAGTGAGCACGCCAGTTTTGGAGTAGGCAGTTTCAAAGTATTCACTTTCGCTTATTTTTGATGGGTCGATGCCAAGCCTGTTCCAAACTAGGTCTACGCCCTGCCCTATTCCGAGCCTGAGCATATCCCTTTGGTATGTCTCAAGAATCCTCGTTTTGACAGATTTCCTAATCTTTTTACTGTCAAGCAGCGCTACGATCGGGAAATAGAACATAAAATCTCCAAGGTTTATTGCCAATTCTATGCCGTATTTTTTGTGTATTGTGGGCTTGTTGCGCCTTAGCTCAGAGCCATCCTCTATGTCGTCGTGTATAAGCGTGCCAGTGTGAATTATCTCTGGTATTATTGAAAATTCCAAAAAGTCATCAGGATTCTTACCCATTGCCTCTATTGCGGTAAGCATAATGAGAGGCCTTATGCGCTTGCCACCTGCTTCAAGAATATACCTTGAAGGTTCTATGACGGCTTTTTCTATTGCTTCGGGATTGAATGAGTAGCCGCTTCTGCCTAGCATCCTTTCCAAGCTTCTTGGCGAGCTTTTGTCATTGAGATATTCGTTTATTGCCCTATTTACGTTCTCGGATGTAGTCTTCATGTACGAAAGCAGCTCATTGATTGAATTATCTTTAGTGTCATCCATCATACCACGATAAGGTTATCCGAACAAAATTATTTAAACTAGTATTAATGGCAGAGATGAGCTTTGCTAATATTATTTTAGCACATGCTTAGAAGCTACATACATATAAAAAAATATGGTTTGCTCCATTTTAATGGCATTTACTCTAAGGATTTACTACCATTCCACAAATTGGAGACAATGCAAAGTAATAAAATATTTAATATTTCAATATCTTCACTATTTAAGAAGTGCATATTATGGAGAATTTTGATGTTGTAGTGGCAGGTGCAGGGATGGCAGGCTCGCTTGCGGCTGCGATGGCAGCAAGGGGCGGTGCAAACGTAGTGCTGCTTGACAGAAACAAAGAACAGGAAGTAGGAAAGAAAACCAATTGGGGATGGGTATGCGGCGATGCCGTATCCAAAGGGCACCTTGATTTTATACATGACAAGACAGGAATAACTTTCAGCCAGCCAGAACTTGACCTGAAGGTTGACGGAGTATTGGCATTCTCGCCAGACCTGAAGCAGAAGTTCAAGTTCGAAGGAGAGGGCTACTCACTTGACAGGCCCTTATTTGAGCATAAGCTTCTTGAACTCGCGATTAAAGAAGGCGTGCATTACGTGCCTGAATTTGAAGTTGAGGGCCCGCTTATGGATGGCAGCAAGGTAGTCGGAGTGTTTGGCAGGGATAAGAACAAGCAGAGGGCGGAATTTGGCGCGAAAGTTGTGATTGATGCGCTTGGTATAGCGACTGTGCTAAGGCGCAAATTGCCACAGAACCCTTATGTAGATAGGGAAATAGACATAGACGATATTGAATCTACTGGAAGGTACATATATCATTTTGATCCTGACCATGAAGATGTCAACTATTACGATCCGAAAAATGCAATTATACACCTTAACCAGGAGATTGCACCAGGTGGCTATGGCTGGGTGTTTCCTAAAAGTGACGGCAGGGTAAATATAGGCATAGGCGTGCAGAAGAAGAGCCTTGACATAAGAAATGCCAAGCTAAACAGGAAGGATACGCTGCATTCCCTTATGGACGACTATGTAAAAATGAACCCAGTGCTCAAAAACATAAGGCTTGATGAAAGAAACAATAACGGAAAAGGTTACTGGAGCGTTGCTGTAAGGAGGCAGATGGAAAGCCTGGTATTCAATGGTTACATGGGCGCCGGAGACAGCATGGCGATGCCAAATCCGCTGAGCGCGGGAGGCATAGGCCCTTCACTAGTTGCAGGCGTGCTTGCCGGTGAGACTGCCGCAGAAGCAGTCCATAATGGAGATACAAGCGTAAAAGGCTTGTGGCAGTACAACATAAAGTTCAACGATTCGTATGGTAAGAAAACTGCTGGCCTCGAGGTATTTAGGATATACTTGCAATCGCTCAACAATGATTTGATAAACTATGGCATGAAGACATTTATAAATGCAAAGGAAGCAGAAGAACTAAGCTACGGGCTTGTGCCAGAGCTTACCGTGGCGCAAAAATTCAAGACAATTTTGAAAGGTGCCACAAACATAAATGCTTTTACAAACCTTCTCTTCGTGGTTAAGAAGATGAAGGAGCTTAACAGCCTCTACAATAACTATCCGAAAACGCCTGAGGAATTTGCAAAATGGCGCGCACAGGTCGAGCAGCACATTCACGAGGCAAAGGAGCGCTTCAAGCCTGCTCCAGTATGAGGTTTTGCTTATGGAAGAATATACGAAATTCGAAAAAGCAAGGATAATAGGTGCTAGGGCCTTGCAACTTGCATATGGCGCACCTCCGCTGATAAAGGTGCCAGAGCATACGATTGACCCGCTTGCACTAGCAGAAATGGAATTTGAGAAGGGTGTAATACCCATAACAGTAATAAGGCACAAGCGTTCTGAAGAGTAACATTCACACCTTTGGTATTGCCCCAAATGCAAGCTCGGTGCCCCACAGGGTATAGACTTTAGCTCCGCGCATGGTAAACAGGCCGCTGCTGAACAGTGCACCCATTTTGTCTTTCTTCAGCGAATTTACAGGCGTACCTGTTATAAGTTCGTTAAATGCTGGCATTACTATGAGCGTTATGCCTTTATTGAAGTGTGCGTAGTGCTTGGAAGCATTTTTACTGCTTGGCGAGGCAATAAGCCATGCTTTCTCCTCTTTGAATGCGCCACTCTTGCCCTTTTCCGCAATTGCTATGTGATTATGGGCTGTTATTAGGTAATCACATTCCATTGCCTGTTCGGATGGCATCGCATGACCATGCGCAAGCGCTATGTTGCCTATTATGAGCTCCTTTCTTATGTCTGCACCAACCACTTCGCCAAGGTGGGCATCATGGTTGCCTGCTATTGTATACACCTCGAAATCGTTTATTTCTTGAAAAAAGCTTTTAAGCATTGAAAGCTCGGCTTTTGGCGGCCACATTATGCTGTTCTTTACGTCTCCAAGCAGGACAAGCTTTCTTATGGAGAATTCATGCATTATTTTCTTGATGCTGCGGGCAAGACGTTCTGTTGCATCATATACCATGATACCCTTTCTTGCAAGCTCCAGCTCTATGCCTATGTGGAGATCACCAACTACCAAGTATTTTGTGCCGCGCACTGCAATGACAAGTGCAGGCTTACCATAGATGAGTCTTATCTCATTGTGCCCGAAATCCATAATATTATATTTATTGCTGCATATATAAAGCTGATTTACTTTTATCGCTTGATGATTAAATGGCAGGTATATCGCCAAAGATAGGTAGTATAAGCGGAATAGACATACAATTGCACTGGTCTTTTGTCTTGCTGCTAGTATTTCTGCTTATACTGAGCCCCTATCTTTTCCTTATATGGGTATTGCTCTTTGTATGCGTGCTGCTCCACGAGCTTGCCCATTCGATAACTTCAAAGCGCAACGGCATAAAAGTAAAAAAGATAGTTCTTTATCCGTTTGGTGGGGGCTCTATAATAGATTTTGAGAAGGTGAGCCCAAGGCTTGAGTTCCATATATCGATTGTAGGCCCCATAGTAAGCCTGCTGCTCGGTGCGATTTTTGGCATTGCTGCCGCTTATGCGCCAGCAGGCATGATAAGGTATACGCTTCAATTGCTGTTCATATTGAACATTTTGCTAGGTATATTCAACCTTTTGCCTTGGCTGCCACTTGACGGCGGAAGGGCGCTCAGGAGCTATCTGCAGGAAAAAAGGGATTTCTATTCTGCAACAAAAAGCTCCGTAAGAGTGAGCAATGCAATAACTGGCATATTCATAATAGGCACGCTTATCTACGCAATTCTTTTAAACGGCTCGTTCTTTTACAAGGAATTCATTGTGCTTTGGGACGTAGTAATAGCGCTTTTCATATACAATGGAGCACAGGAGGAGATGATAAACGCCTATATCAAGACTCATGTAACAAAGCTCCATGCTTACAACGCAATGAGCAAAAATTATATCATGGTCGATTACAGGACAACTTTGGACAAGCTTTATGAGCTTATGATAAAGCACCATACGCATATTGCTCTGTATGAACTTGGCGGGAAGATTTATGCATTAACTGGAATGCCGCGCCAAGTTGTAATTAAAGGCAGACTGGTGGCAGATACGGTGTCAAAACTCGGAGTAGAGATACCACAGATATCATATTATGAGAAACTTTACAATGCCATCGAAAGGATGCAGATAGAGGAGTCTGCTGTAATGGCGGTAAAAAAAGGAAGCAGAGTGGTCGGTATACTCACAATGCAGCATGCGGAAGCATTAATAAATCTTTATTTAAACAAAAATAGGGTTATGAAGGCAGAGAACAAAATGTGACTTTTATGCGCGTGTCAAAAAAGGTATTTGCTGCTTTGACAATTATGTCCATAATTGGCCTTATATCTGCGCTAACCGTGCTTTACGAGTTTCAAATTTTAAACCATTTGCCGCCATTTTGTAGCCTGAGCACCACTTCAACAATTGCAGGGGCGACGCTTAATTGTGGGGCTGTTCTCGAGAGCCAGTATTCAAACATACAGATAGGAAACCTGCACATACCGCTTGAGGCGCTTGCCGCTGTGTGGTTCATTGTTAACATATGCCTGGTATGCGCGATAAGCTTTGGCAGCAAAGAAAATGCCAAAAAGATGCTTGACGTACTTTTTGGATGGAGGTTCTTCGGTATAATGGTTGTGCCATATTTATTATATCTTGAGTTTTTTGTATTGCACGCGATATGCCTTTACTGCACAATAATGCATGCTGCAATAATAATTGATTTTGTAATAGTATCGTATTTCCTTTTCTCCAAAAAAACTGCCAAATATTTGCACTTGGATCAGTAAATCAAGCCGCATTGCAGAACAAAGAGAAGATATTTAAGGCTTATTTAAACTATTATTCCTTATGGCCAAGTATATAGTTACGGCAGCATTGCCATATGTTGAAGGAGTGCCACACTTGGGCAATTTTGTAGGCTCGATACTGCCAGCAGACATATATTTCAAGTTTCTGAAGCTTAAACGCGAGGATGCGATATTCATTTGCGGCTCTGATCAGCATGGAACACCCATAGAACTCAAGGCGCTAAGAATGGGCATTGAACCGGCAAAGCTGGCAAACGATTTGCACTTGCAGATAAAAAGCGTGCTTGAGAGGTTTGAGTGCTCGTTTACAATATATGGCAGCACAAACAGCGCAGAGAACGAGCAAACTGTTGACGAGATTTTTTTGGCGTTGATGAAAAACGGCTTTATAAAGGAGGTAGCAAGCGAGCTTGCCTACTGCAACACTGACAAGCGCTTCCTGAGCGACAGGTTCATAGAAGGTACCTGCCCATTCTGTGGCTACGACCAAGCTCGTGGTGACCAATGCGACCACTGCGGAAGACTTTTGTCTCCTAAAGATCTTGTGAAGCCACATTGCACTATCTGTGGGGGCACAAATATCACTTTCAAGAGCACCAAGAATCTTGCTATTGACTTGCCGAAGTTGCAGGACAAGATTGAACAGTTTATAGAAAAAAACAAGGACAACAATTGGAGCAAATCAGCAGTAAATCACAGCCTTGGCTATATAAAAAGAGGTCTGGAAGCAAGAGAGATTACAAGAGATTTGAAATTTGGCTTTAAGGTGCCTTACAAGGGTTTCGAAGACAAAGTATTCTATGTATGGTTTGACGCCGTAATAGGCTACATAGGCATAACGCGTTCTTGGAGCAGCGCCTGGTCCGATTATTGGAAATCAAAAGATACTATACTCGTGCAATTCATGGGGAAGGACAATATAGAGTTCCATACCCTTATGTGGCCAGGAATACTGATTGGCAGCGATCTTGGCTTTGTGCTGCCACATACAATATTTGCCTACGAGTACCTGCTTTCTAAAGGCATAAAGTTTTCAAAAAGCAGAGGTATAGGGCTTAACCTTGAAAGTGCAATTGAGATTGCAGAACCTGACTATTGGCGCTTTGCACTTGCACTGCTATTGCCGGAAGGTGCAGATACAGATTTTTCGGTAGAGAGATTTGTCGAGATTGTTGACGACGACATGAACAACAAGATTGGAAATTTTGCCCATCGTGTCTTGACTCTTGCAAGCGGCAAAAAGATAAGCAAGCCGCAAAACTTTAGCAAAGATACAATAGAAGTCAACAGAAAAGCGGACGAATTAATAGATAGGTATGAAGCACACTTTGAAAGCGTTTCTATAAGGGAGGCGCTTCGCGATGTCATAGAGATGGCAGCACTTGGAAACGAGTACATAAGCAGCAGCGCACCATGGAAGCTCAAAGATAACAAAGACTCTGAAAGGGTAAGCGAAATAATATACACAGGAGTAGGGCTCGTTTACAAGATAGCCATGCTGCTTTATCCTTTTGTGCCAAATTCAAGCATTGCGATGCTTGAGATGATGGGCTATGAAGGAGAGCCGAGCCTGGAAAAGGCAAGGCGCGGCATTGTCGAAGCGGAGGTAAAACCAGGAGTAAAGCCTGTTTTCAGCAAGCTTACAGAACAGCAGATAGAGAAGCTCAACAGCTTTAAGTAACTCAATGCACGCATTTCCATAATTGCTTCAAAGCAATATGTTTTTATTTATTTATAATGCAATATTACTATCATAATTGCGTATTTTGAGTGATAGAATGGTTGAAATAAAAATAGACGATGCCAAATATTGGAAGAACTGTGTTGACTCGATAGTGAACCTTGTCGATGAAGGCACATTTACCATATCAAAAGAGGGAATCTCACTCAAGGCGATGGATCCCAGCGGCATCAGCATGGTGTCCTTTTTCATACCGAATAAAGCTTTCTCAAAATATGAGGTGGAAAAGCAAACTTCACTCGGGCTTAACCTTGAAAACTTTGACAAGATACTGGCAAGCGCGAGGCAGAATGAGCAGCTTATAATGAAAGAAGTAGACAACAAACTTGTGATAGAGTTTGTGGGGCAGAACAGCAGGAGGAAATACAAATTGCCACTTATAGATATAAAGAAGGATGTTGAAAAAGAACCAAAGATAGACTTTGAGGCAAACGTGGAACTGAAGTCAGATATGTTCAAGGAAATATTGAAAGATGCAACACTCCTTTCCACATACATTGGCTTCAAGGCTGACAAGGCTTCATTTGTAGTTGCTGCCAAAGGCGATGCTGGAGAGCTTGAGGAAGAGCACATGAGCAATGCTGACATAATAAAGAAGCTAGATGTGCAGAAGCCGTCAACTGCGACTTTCAACCTTGACTACCTGCAAAGGATGATATCAGCATGCCCGCAGAATTCTTCCATAATGCTTTCGCTCAAGAGTGAGGAGCCCATAAAAGTCGATTACAAGATAGGCGAGGCTTCCATATCGTATTACCTTGCTCCTTACATGGAAAGCTAATGCGTGCAATCGGACTTTTACCCTAGCAAAAGCTAGTTATTTCTTTCATTGCATTTATATATAGTGGTAAAATGCGCTTGCTAGTATTTGTTACGCCGAAGGATTTCAGGGACGAAACAGTTTCTATCTTGAAGGTATTCTTTAACAAGTGGGGTGTTGATTACAAGATAGGCTCCTATTCTTCCAACGACTGTGTTGGATATCACGGTGCAGTCTACAAGCCAGAGGTAAACGCCAATAAGATATCAACTTTGGATTTTGATGGGATTGTGCTTGTAGACGGAAAGGGCATAGAATCATACAGAATATATGAGTACAGACCGCTGCTTGATCTTGTTACTAAATTCAACGATACAAGAAAGCCAGTCATAGCACTTGGAAATGCCACTAAGATACTTGCAAGAGCAAATATAATCAATGGCAAGCGCATCTCAATACCGAAAGATGATGAGATAAGGAGGCTTGTTATATTATTCCATGGGATTCCTTCTGACGAGAAGGTGGAGCTTGCCGACAATCTGGTTACGGCAGGAGACACAACAGAGTTAGAAGAGCATATGAACAGGATACTCTCCCATTTGGGTGTAAGCTGATGGCAAGCGACAGCAAGCAGCTTATAAGGCAGATTGCCGCTGAAAGAATCGAGATTTTATTTGATTTGGCATTAAATGAGCTGTCACGTCATTCAGATGACAGCAATACATTGTCAAGGTCATATGCAAGCAAGATTGCAAGGATTAGCGCCCATTACAGGGTAAAAATGCCGAAACGCGTTGAGCAGGGCATTTGCAACAAATGCCATTTCGTGCTGATGCCTGGGCTTAATGCCACAGTAAAAGTTGTAAGTACCCACTCATATGTTGCGATCAAATGTGGCAATTGCGGCGCAGAGAAGCACATATTTTACAAGTAAGGTTTATTCGTAGGGCAAGAATACCACGACTTTTAAGCCGTGGATGAATTGCGCGGCTGCATTTAAGTATTTGCAGATAAGTATATAAATGTTTATTTTAGTATAATATTGTGGAGTGCATAAGAGCATATAAATTCGCTGTCTATCCTGACGAAAAAAGGCGAAAAGAGATAGACAATATGTTGGCACTTGCGCAACAGCTCTACAACAAAATTCTCGAGAAGATCAGAGAAGAATACAAAAAGAACATGAATTCAAAGGTAAACATATCGACTCTCAACAGGTACATGAACGAGGCGATAAAAGAAAACAAAGAGTTTTCAAAACCCTATTCACAGATAAGACAAGATGTATTCATAAGGCTCCAGAGGGCGTTTCAGAACTTTTTCAGAAGAGTGAACGATAGCAGGAGTGGCAAGAAAGTAAAAGTTGGTTTTCCACGTTTCAAGTCAATCGATAGGTACAAGTCGCTGAGATACCCGCAGAACAGCTCCTTCTCAATTGAAAAAAGCAGAAAAACTATCATGCTTAGGGTGTCAAATATCGGCAGGATGAAAATAGATATGCATAGGCAAATCAGCGGAGACATAAAAAACCTAACGATAAAAAGGGAGGCAGGTCATTACTACGCGATTTTCACAGCAATAGAACATATTTTGCTGCCGAAGATAGATGATACCAACCCTATAGGCATAGACTTAGGGCTGAATAATTTCATCACACTCTCTGACGGCACAAAGGTGGAAAAGCCGAAGTTCGCAATGAAAAGAGAGAAACACATTGCGCGCTGGCAGAAGAGGATTGCAAGGAGGCAGATGAAATCTAAAAGGAGACAAAAGGCAAAACAGGCCCTGGAGAAGGAATGGAAGTACGCGACAAATCAGTCGGAAGACTTTGCGCATAAACTTTCAAACAAACTTGTACGTTCAGGCGCCACCTCATTTGCTGCAGAGAAGCTCAACATACAGAACATGGCTAAGAACCACCGACTTGCGCAAGCCATTTATAACGCTTCATGGAATAAATTTATACAGATGCTTTCATACAAGGCTGAAAGTGCTGGTATGAAAGTAATATTGGTAGATCCGATGAACACGACGCAGGAATGCAGCAACTGCCATCATGTAAAGAGGGGCAGCGAGATGCTGACCCTTGAAGATAGAGTATATAATTGCAATGTCTGCGGTTTTACCATTGACAGAGACCAAAATGCCGCGATAAACATACGCAATAGATCTAGGGCAGGACCTGCCCGAAGTTACGCTCAGAGAGATGATTGCCTCTGCACTTCAACGGGAAGCGCAAGCAGCGTCGGCGAACTGAGAACATACCCTGCACTTGCAGGGGAAGCCCCTACATCCAGGTAGGGGAAGAGGTCACTTTAACGTTGAAGCTAGCTCATTCTGTGTCTTGGCATCAATTTCCCTGTTATGCCCAAAATCGAAGCTTCTTCCCCTTCCAGGATACCTTGGTATTACGTGTATGTGAAAATGCATAATCTTTTGCCCAGCTTCTTCCCCTATATTTGTGCCTATGTTGATGCCCTTGGCACCTAGCCTTTCCTCAAGCCTTAATGCAAATTCTTTTGAGACTGCAAACATACTTTCGACTACATCATCTGGAGCTTCAAGCATGTCTTTATAATGCTCATTCGATATGACAAGAAGATGGCCTTTTTCTATCGGATACTTGTCGAGCACTACAAAGCATTCTTTGTTTTGGTATATTATGGCGTTTTTATTGTCTATAAGCTTGCAAAATGTGCAATCCATATGTTTCACCTTAATACATCACTAAGCAGTTTTGCGCGCCTTTTTCTACCATAGCACCAATGCTATCCGCACCTTTCTGCGCCCATGATCTGCTTCTTTCTATTCTTTTTCTAAATTGCGTTGAAGCATAAGAACTTTTGTAAATTCTCTATTGAACATGCTGACAAATAAATGCTTTAATGCCCTGCTTTTATTGACCATTAAAAGCACTAAGAATGGGCCTGGAGAGATTTGAACTCTCGACCTACGGCTTATAAGACCGCCGCTCTGACCAGGCTGAGCTACAAGCCCATACCACTATAATTTATGCTAAATATTTATAAAGCAATATTTATTTATGGCATCGTGTAGTTGTTGTGGACCCATGATGGTTTTTGTGGAACTTCAGGAAGGGTTCCTGTGAAGTTGTCTAGTTTGAATATCCTTATCGGATAGGTACCATTTACAAAGTTTATTCCCGTTGCGTTGGCAGGATATACCTGCTTAAATCCTGGCAAATTGCCTAATATGTATGCCCTATAAAAGTTTGAAGTGTAGAATAGTGACGGTGGGTTTGCAACGGTGCCATTTGCTCCAGGCAGGTATATCAAAAGGTATTCTACAAAAGGAATGCCTTGAACATTAACTACACCCATGTAATAATTCGACTGTATCACGGCATTCATTTTTGTACCGTTTTCATTGTATACAGTTAGCACGCCTTTTGCATTTGGCCGTATATTTACGCATGCCGTCTGATTAGATAATGAATTACCGATCACCATGAATGCCTTTGCAAAAGTCGTTGTTGTGTTGGATATTGAGCAGTATTCACCGATATTCGCTGAAGAACTGTTTGTAGGAACTAAAACAGATAATGGTATAAGAGCAAATTCCGGATCGTGTACAAGTTCGCATTGAGATGTGCCAAGTACATATGGCACAGGCGGATTCTGAAGAGCGCCTTGGGCTTTGGCATAAGCTTCAGAGGTGGCATTTATGTTGATGCATGCCAAGAAGTCAAGAGCCTGCCATTTTTGTATGAGGCCCTGGTCGGTAAGCAGATACGCAGTCTGGTTCGTGTTCATATAGTTTGCAAGCGCTGCAGGGGTGTAGTTGTATTGCGGACCAAGAACTAGGTTTGCGGCGGTTGCATAGTCCTCTTTGTAGACAGAGTTGTCTCCCCTTATTACGGCGTTGCTGTTGCCAAACCAGTTGATCCAGTCACCATAATCCCACCACGATAGTATTCTTGGTGCATGAGGACCGACATTAGAGCGCATCCATGATGTTGCATTGATCCAGTAACCAGGCACCTGATTGCAGAACATGTCATATCCGACAGAATTGCCATTGTTTGATATAACAGCACAGTATGTTGCCGGATGCGCGATATAAGAGTAGAATGCACCAAATACCTGCATGAGCGGACCGCTTTCGCCAAAGCCGAATTGCGGCGAAAGCATGCTTATAATTCCCAAAAGCACAGCTATGCCTATCATTGTGTTTACATAGCTGCTTCTTTCTTTTTTGTATATGTAAAGGTAAGCAACAAAATATATGAGGAATACAAGCACCGCCAGCCTACCAAATACAAAAAACAGGCCAAGCTGGAGCACAGCGTGGAACATCTTTTTGTGGCTTGCATATGTCTTTTCATCGATAAATTCGGGATTTGAACGCTCGTTCTTTAGCTTGTAATCGCCCTGAGCAAGGAGCATCAATTCTCCCAGTATTATACCGAGGAGCATTATTACTACCACCCCAAAGTGGGGCAGGTATTTGACTTCGGAGAAGCCAGCAAACATCAATGGCAAGGATATTGCAAGATAGAATATGCCGCTCTTGCTGCGCCTGTAGATTATGCTTATTAGTATAAGAATAATCGCAACGCCGCATATGAGCCATACTGCTATTGGTATGCTTGTGGTTACTCCTGTAGAGCTGTTGGTGAAACTTATTGTATAGCCAAGCGCGCCAAAGCCAGAAGAGCCGAAATTGAAGAAAAGACCTGAAGGCTCAAACTCCTGAACAGTCATGAACAAAGGCGATGATGGAGTAGTAAACCTTGCGCTGAGGTCTACGTAAGCCCGCAATGGCTTTCCAACAGGGGTTGCAAACACAAGCAGCAATATTATGATTATTATCATGGCAAGCCATGCAAGATATAAGGGCATGCCGAGATTCAGCTTGGCGATCCTGTATTTGTTGAGTAGCTTTGGTACATACTCATAAAGCCACACGAAGATAAGTGCAAAAAGAGGCAATGATATTATTATCGGTATGTGCAATATGCCCGGTATTCTGCCTGTCAAGGTAGCGGAATACGGCATGTACATAAGATAAAATATGGTTATTATCGCAATTACTATGATGTTCATCTTGTAGAAGCTCTTTGTTTCCTCTTTTCTTATTACTGATATGATTCCCTGTATGAATATATAGACCGCAAGAACACCCGCATCTACAGTGTAATAATGCGCGCCTAGGAATGTTGATGCAAACGCCAAGCCGGCTAGCACTGCATAGCGCTTGTTCTCCGGCTCCTTTACCGCAAGCAGATATGCGGCAAAGAAGAAGAACAGCGAGAATATGCCCCATGGTTCAAGAAGCTGCTCGCCTGCTATAAATGTGGTTATAAGCACTGGCATCATTGTGGCAAGTGCTGCACCTATAAGCGCTATGTGCTTGTCGTATTCGTGATAAAGGAGCATGAATATTACAAAAACAAGCAATGCCGCGGTTATAGGAGGATAAAAGCTGCTTACATAACTCATCAAGGCTGTGCTAAATACGGTGTAATGGAATTTTATGGCGTTGGCAAGGGCATACCAGTATGCTTCAAGATAAGGCATTAGAGGCTGAATCCTGTGGTTAGTGCCGCCAACAACAACAGGCCATGCAGATGGATCTAAAAGCAATTGATGCCCGAATGTTATTATGTATTCCGCATCTATCATGTCAAAATACGGGTCAAACTCGAAATACGTCGGCGATACTCCTATGTTGGCAATTCTGGTGCCAAAAGCAATAAGCATCAATGCAAACAAAGCTATCCAATACCAGTTTTTCTTTGCATACTCTATATAATTTACTCTTTCCTTTGCGGAAGGCTTAACTGCATCGTGCAGGTAATTTTGCTCCTCTGCTTCATGCTGGCGCGCCAGCTTCTCCTGCTCCTGATTATGAAGTTCAGTTATCTTGGCTTTTTCCTCTTCAGTCAAAGATATTATGCTTATTTCTGCGTTCTGCTTTTCTTCAAGTGCCTTTTCTTCCGCAACATGCTTGTTTATTATTTCCTTTGCTTCTGCCACACTGCTCAGCTTTGACCTCAATTCTGCCAATCTTTGCTGATAGGATTTTGGCGCTTCACTAGGTTCTGCCTTTTCTTCCTTTATACCCTCTGCCTTGCTTTGCCTTGCTGGGATCCACTCTGCAAAAGCACCTTCATAATAGCAAAGCACTATGCCCACTATTGTGAGCAGCAATGCGTTAGCTTCGAAAAGCCCAAGCGAAAAGCTGAATACGTGTATGAAACCGTCAAAATATGATTCAAGCCATGTCAACGTTGGAGTAGCTATTATGCCGAATATAAACCCTATAGATACTATCTCGAACTTGCTTAGCTTTGTCCCTTTGAATAGGGCCATTGAGAAAAGCATGCCCGGGATGAAAAGAGACAAAAATGCAACTATTATTATTGCAAGTATGCCAAACATGATGACACTCAGCTATTAAGTATGGCTTTTGGCACTTCGACTGTCTTTACCTCGCGATCTGGGAATACAGTGCCAGGAGGAACAATGCGGACTTTAACGCCTATCGCACCGTATTTTGGATAAGCCGTTGCTTCTGCTTCCCTTACCAGGTTTACAACATCTCCAGCCTTGGGTATATAGCCAACGCTTTTCCTTATTGATTTAGACCTTGCGCCTTTTGCGGCAAGCTTCCCGCTTGCTATTATTTCCGCACCAAGCGCACCATTCTGTATTATCTCCTTAAGCGTTGTCTGTATTACCTTTCTGGCATTTATGCCGCGCTCAAACTTCTCTGCTATGTTTTTTGCAACAAGCAGCGGCTCAAGCATGCGGTTTTCAACCTCTACAACATTGATCTGTGGATTCTCAACTTTGAACTTTTTCTTCAATGTATCTGTAATCCCATCTATGGTCCTGCCTGCTCTTCCTATTACCCTGCCAGGATTAAGAACATATATTGTTATTCTTGTAAGAACAGGAGTTTTCTGTATTTCGACTCTTGAGAAGCCAGCTCTAGTAAGCTCGCTGCTCAGGAATTTTGCTATGCTTAGCTTTATTTTCGCATCATCTATAAATTTTCTTTCTATCGTCAAGATATCTACCCTGTTGCCTTTTTGGCGCTTTCGCCCTTAACCTCTTTTGTTTCCTCCTTGCTTGTTGTGCTCTGTGCGGCCTTGGGCTTTGAAAGAGGCTTCTTTGATGCTGCTCCTTTGGCTTGCTGCGTTGCTGCGCCCTTTTTGGCTGCCTTCTTACCTTCTTGCACTTTTACTGCATTAAATATTATTGACATGTGCCTGCTTTTCTTTGAGTAATCAGGGCTAAGCCCTATCTCAACCTTCGCAAATTCCAGGTCGCTCCTCCTCATCGTGGCATAGCCATAGCCACCACGCATGACCGTCCTTACACCCTTTGAAGGATACCTCCTGTTTATCTCTGTTTTGTTGGCTGTAGCGTGCACGACGTACATTTCTTCAGGCACATAGCCCTTGTTGCTGGCATTCGCATACGCGTTAAGCAATACCTTCCTCACGATTGAGGCTGCCTTCATCGGATACCTACCTTTCCTGCCTCCCAATTCGTGCCTTGAGCCCATGCCCTTGTTGAACTTTCTGTATTCTATTGGCTTGCCATCGTTTATCACACTGTCAAGCAGTGCTAGTGCAGTGCCTGCCTTCTTGTAGCGTATGGCATCACAAACTACAGACAAATCCTTATAGCTGGCGTTAAGATCCTTTGCACCTGCAAAGACAACATCACTTTTATCCAAGTTGTATGAGTACTTCAATTACTTCACCGATAGGAATTTACTACCGCGCGTAGCCTTTATGCCTGGAGCAGAATGCAATACGCGCTTTGTTGAATATACGAATTCACCAAGCCGGTGGCCCAGCATGGCCGCGCTTATCTCAAGAGGTATGAACTCCTTGCCATTGTACACTGCAAATTTCATGCCTATCCACGAAGGCATTATTACGGCTTCTCTCACATGAGTCTTTATTGGCTTTTCTATTCCTTTTGCCTTAAACTTTGCAATCTTCTCGTTGAGCTTCTTGTAAGCCAGGCCGTTGCGCTTGACACTGCGCCTCTGCCTTGATTTCAGCATCTTTATGTAATCGCCATCGCTAATACTTGCGGCCTCGGACGGCGTCTTTCCTCTATAAACGATTTTTTCTGCCATTCATACCACTTTATCTTTTCTTCCTTCCTACGCGCCTTGCGGCTATGTGGCCAACCTTCCTTCCTGGCGGTGCATTCCTTGAAGTCATTGAGCTCTTACCCTTATGGTGCTGCTTTCCTCCAAATGGATGATCAACAGGGTTGCTCTTGACTCCACGTATTGTTGGCCAGGTCCTATTAAGAGGATGCATCCTGTAGTGATTTTTACCTGCTTTAAGCAAAGGCTGCTCAGTAATTCCGCCACCTGCTATTATGCCTAGCTGGGCCCTGCAATCGGAGCTCAGCATTACCTCGGCTTTTGATGGCATAACAACTGAGGTCTTGTTGCCTATGTGCGAAGAGATATAAGCAGCACTGCCAGCAGCATGCACATACTTGCCGCCATCTCCAGGTATTGACTCTATGTTGAATACCGGAGTTCCTTCTGGTATGCTTCCTATCTTCATCACATTGCCAAGTGAAAACTCATTCGCATTTATTGTTATCTTGTCGCCGACCTTTATACCTTCTGGCGCGAGCACATATGAAAAAGAGAAATCTTCAAACTGCAATTTTGCCAATGGCGCCGAATGGCCAGTATGGTTAAGCAGTTCAACTACCTCCCCTACAGCGGGCTTATTTCCATAGCTTACGCTTATATCAAAAGTGCCTGGCAATTTAGTGTATACGTTTGATCCCCTGCCTCTTCTCTGCTGCCTAAGCTTCTTTCCCATTTATTACACCAGTTTAAGTTTAATCGCAACGTCTGTGGCCTTGAAATCTTTTGCAATTTTTATGTAAGCCTTCTTTACATTTGTGGGCATGTTTACTATGCGCACATTGGCAACCTTCACCTCGAAAAGCTTTTCAAACTCGTGTTTTATGGTGGGCTTTGTTGCATTCATGCTTACTATGTATGTTATGGTATTCTGCCTGTCAATCATTCCCACCGCTTTTTCTGTTGCCAGTGGATACATCAATATGGACATCAATATCACCATTATTTATTGTGGAGATTATACTCCTTTATTGCCGCTGCTATTGCATTTACCGCAGATTCGCTCCAGATGGTTATGCGTTTCTCGCTGCCACCAGGAACGAGCTTTGACACCGAGAGACTTGAAACATCACAGGCGTCTGCACCAGGTAGGTTCCTTGCTGCTTTTAGCGCGCTGGCGTTTTTGCTGAATACAAAAAGTATAGACTTTTTGTAGTGCCTCACTCGCGCAGAACGCCTAAGGCCTTCCCTTATCTTTGGCTTTTTGGAAGCCTCTATAAAGCCAAAAAGACCGTTGTCTTTAAGCACCTTCACCAGCTCCTTTGTTTTACTTATCCTTTCTATTTCGTCAGTAAATATTATGGGAGCCTGCTTTATCTTTTGGGAGTTTATTCCAAATTTTGAATAGGATAACGCGCTTTCTATTGCACTTTGGTACTCTTTCTTGTTTATACGCTCGATAAGCCGCTTTTCTATCACGTGCGGGTGGGCCCTTTTACCTTTTACTGCAGAAGGAATCCTTTTGACCTTTCCCTGAACGCCGCCGCCAAGCTTCTCCCTAGGCCTTATTGCTATACCCATGTGCCTACCAGTTCTGTAAGAGCTCATGGCTCCGTAATATGCAGCGGTAGTTTTCATACCCGCAAGTATGTCGTGACCCTGAGGCTGCAGATTGTGGGTTATTTCTGCCAAGATCGCACGCCTTATGACTGGCATGTTTACTTTCGCGTTGAATACTTCTGGCAGCTCCATCGATTTTTTGACCTTTCCATCAAGTTGCAAAACTTCATGCATTATATCACTGGGCTATAAAATTTACTTTTGGTTCTTTGATCCCTGAAGAATCCCTTTTCCTTATTGATTTCCTTATCGTTACCAGCCTTTTTGCAGGTCCTGGTACAGAGCCGTCAAGCACTATGAAATCGTTGCTAACTAATCCATAGTTGGTGAACCCTCCTTTCTTGTTTATGCTGCTTGCATCGCTCTTTGCGCCTATCTTAAGTATAAGCTTGTTGTGCTCTGTGCGGTAGTTAAAACCAAGCTGGCCTGCTTGTGGTACTGTAAACATCACTTTTGGAGGTTTAAAAGGACCTAATGGTGCCACGTGCCTTACCTTTTGAGTGGCTTTATGTGATAATCTTGCAGTGCCGAATCTCTTTATTGGGCCCTGCCATCCCTTACCTTTTGATATAGAGAGAACATCAACGTGCTCGCCATTCTTGAACATCTGTTGTGCTTGCACCTCCTTTCCGAGGAGCGAAGCTGCGAAATCGAGCTTTTCTTCTAGCGTTTTGCCGCCCACACCAGCTTCAAATCTTATAGGGTGCTTCCCTATGCCAGTGCTTTTTGGATATGCTACAACAAGTGCTCTCACTTCATTGTAATCGCTTATTTTCTGTTTTACTTCTGGAATTTTGGCCTCGTCGTTTTTAACCTCCTTTACATTGAGCTTTGCCGCAACTGCTTTGCTATATATTGTAGTTGAAGCCTTTTTGTAGAAATTTTCATCAAGCTTGTAAAGTCTTATCCCATATACTTCCATAGTGGGCACTTCCAAAATTGTGCAGGGCCTTATAACTTCGGTGCCTTTGGTTGCCGACTCACTAGCATCCACAACGCCGGCATGTGTCATGCCAACTTTATATGCCACTATGTTTGTAAGTACGTGATCCTTCTCTATCATAGGCAGAGAGCGTACCCTAGGCAATATCCTTCTGGCGCGTCTGTGCTGCCAATATTGCAATGAACCTCTATGCATTGTAAAACCTTTTTGTTTTTTTTTTTAAGCAAAATCGAGCAAAAGCAGCATTACTTATGCACTTTGCTTCTCGAGACTAATTTTTATTTATTGCCGTTATATGTTTATATACTTTTACTTTTTTGCCTGTTTAATGGAACTATCGCACTTGCGACCTGAAGATCGCGCAATGCCGAATTTACTGTGGCCCTGAGAGCCGTAATATCATGTGCAGCTATTTCTATGTGAAGCGCATCTTCTGATTTCTTAATAGTCATTGTGCTCCTTTTGTAGCGCGAGGATTTTTTCATCCCTAATATTCTTATGTATTTCGCGCCGCCTTCTATTTCTATTGTGGCATGCGCAGGTTGCACACTGCCATCCTTTGATTGCTTGGGCATTGCTTCACTGCATTTTTCTTGCCGCCTTTCGGCGCATCAGTGCATTTTTGCTCGGTCTGTATGGTATTGACCCGTAAGACTTTTTCATTATGCCGCGATGCCTTCTGCCTGCACTTGTAAGTCCCCTGAATGCTCTGCCTTTCTGATCTAATATTTTTGAATATATTGGATCTGATTTAAGCACCGGAGACTCGCGATTTAACATTATTACTTCGTAATACAGTACTGATCCTGCCCTTCCTATGAAATACGAATTAAGGATTTCGTAGTTTGAATATTTTCTTGCCGCACGCTCCTCCGCAATTGCTTGCGCAGATTTTTCCCTCGTGAAATACATACCACTTTTTGAGGGCTTTCTTCCCCCACCATGGGTCTTTCTCTTGCTTGCACCTCCAGATACCCTTACCCTCACTACATCTATTCCTTGCTTTGCCTTATAGCCGAGCTCTCTAGCTCTAGCGATATTTGTTGGCTTCTCCAACATTACAATTGGCGGTTCCTCGCTCCACCTGCTCAATCTATCCTTATAGAGTGCGCTCCTCTGCTTGTATTCTTCTTGAAAAGTGTCCTTCATATTTTTGTATGATGTCATTTAAATCAACTTTTAGTCGCTGAACCTGTCGGATTAGCAAAAACTGTTATAATATTTTATTCAGTTATATTTATATAGTTATATTTTGAGCATGCACAACTCCTGAGCCAAGCCTTTCAAAATGGCAAATTTTCTGATTGCATATTAAAAAAAACAGAATATATAAATATGTGCGATGCGCTATCTAATAACAGAAAGGATTGAGGCGCTTATTATGGTAACTAAGAATGTCAACAAAAGAGTAAGCAAAAAGATTGCAAAAAAGGCAAAAGTTTCACATGTTAAGGCAAAACCTATTGGCAAAAACACACATAAGAGCATAAAGAATCGCTCTGCTCCTAGAATTATGGCCAAAAATACAAAGGCAAAGCACCTCGAATCAAATGTCGATAAGAGGAGTGCATCAAAGCACACCAGCACTGCGAATGTTGAAATGCCAGAGAACGCAAAACGCGCAATTGAAACAATCCTCGCAAACCAGAAAGTTATTGACTACCTGAACAAAAATATAAGCAAAAGATCCATAGAAGTTATATCGATGCTGTCAACTCCGAAGACAGATGAAGTAATAGCTGCAACGCTTAACATGAAGGTGAATGCCGTAAGGCGCATACTCAACATCATGCAGGGCTATGGGATTACCAATTATTACATATCCAAAAATACAAATGGATGGCTTTCTTTTGCCTGGTTTATAAACGCCAACAAGCTGCAGAATTTCTTCGACTACGTTGAAAGCATGACAAAAGATAGAACTATCATTAATGATAACAGCAATGATTATTTCATATGTAAAAAGTGCTTCGATTCTGATAAACTAATATACACGTTTGACGCAGCCTTCGAATCTAATTTCAGATGTAAAGTATGCAATGCCAAGCTTGACCATATAGAGAAATCAGAAGTAGAGGCATTAACAAATACCACCAAAAAACCAGTACTACCACTTGAAAAGCAGTTAAGTACGCTGTAACGGAAGAAGTTATATTCTTTTGCTTAGTTAAATAAAATAACTTATTATAAAGCGAGGTAGGGTAGTCTGGAGTGCCCGCCGGGCTCATAACCCGGAGATCGGTGGTTCAAATCCACTCCTCGCTATTCAGCGATAAAACATATCCAAAGAATTTAGATGTTCTGAACCTTGCCCAGCCACCCCATAATTCCACTATTCGCGTCTTTCTCTTTAATATATATAGTTACATAAATCAATATCGCATATATTAACCAATAAAAATTTATTTTTCTGAATATTACCGGAACTGAGGGGTGTTGTGTTGGATAATTTTGATTATAATTATTTATGGGAGGTTTACCAAAAAGAAAAACAAACAAAGCAATTACTGCCCATACCAAAATCTTTTTACAACTCTCTTATAGAATACATTAACACAAAGGCAAGTGGAGTTGAAAAGATAAACGGTACAAAAATGCTTGCTGATTTATTTGAAGAGCGAAAGCAGAAAATGTTACTTTTGATAGCTTACAAAAAACAGCTACCTGATACAATAGACGAGCATGAGTTAAATTTTTATAATAGTATAGTAGAAATAATAAGCAATACAAAATTGAATTTTGGAGCAGAGCAACAGAAAGGAAAATTGTTAAAAGTAGTGAGTGAGATACCCGAAATAATACTGCCTTCTGGTAAAAAGATAGGTCCTTTGAAAAAAGACGAAATAATAAACTCTGAAAATATAAGTGAAGATGTAAATTTCCTGCTAAGCAGCGGCGTTTGTGAGCGCTTGTAAAAAGATGATACGATGAAAATACAAAAAGAGATAGTCACGTACTGTCCAAAGTGCAATAAGCACACTGTGCATGTTGTCAAAATGCCCTCAAAAAGTCCTCAAAGGGCAATGAGCAAGGCGACTAGAAGGCACGACAGGGCAATAAAAGGCTACGTGGGAAGCGTAGAACCAAAAATACACCCTAAGAAAACTGGCAAGCACCAGGTGGTATTGCTGGAGTGCAAAGAGTGCCATTACACTGTAGAGAGAGTAATGGGCTCAAGAGCCAAAAAGAAGATAGAGATAAAGGCGTGATCATGCAAAACAGCCAGCCAGGGGCAAGAATACCAAAAGTCGGCGAATTTGTAATAGCCCAGATAGCAAAGGTAATGCCCTTCGGAGCATATTGCAAGTTACCCGAATACAACAACATTGAGGTTTTCCTCCCTCTTAAAGAAGTGTCATCGGGCTGGATAAAGAACATAAGAGAATTCATAAGGGAAGGACAGACTGTTGTATGTCTAGTAATATACCATGACAGGGAAAAGAATACAATAGATGTATCAATTAAGAAAGTTCCCCAAAGCAAAGCAAAGGAAAAGATTAAGCAATATAACCTGGAAAAGCGCTTTGTGGCCCTTTTTCAGCAGCTGCTCAAGGCAAACAAGATAGAAGGGCAGGAAGCCGCTCAAGTAAACAATCAACTTGTTAGTGAGTTTGGAACTTACACAAATTTCGCGGAAAATGCCCTGAGCAATACCCCTGAATTTGTCAATTCAAAAATCCCAAAAAAGGTCAAAGACGCGTTTGCTGCAAGCCTTGAAGCTATGCGCAAGAACAGGAAATACATAGTTTCTTACATTGCAAAGGTTTCTACTACAAATACCCTTGCTGGGGCAACAGAACTACGTTCAATAATGCAGAAAGTATCAAAGATAGGTGTTGAAGTAAAGTATATAAGCGCACCAATGTACCGCATAATATCAGAAGGAGTCGATTACAACGAAGCAGAAAGCAAGATAAAAAAGGCTGAAGAGCTTATAAGGGAAGGCTTGCCTGAAGGCACGGTAGAAATGGAAAAGGAAAAGCTGAAGAAGGAGAAGGAAAGTATATTTGATATTTAGAGTGCTTAAATGGAAAGTACTATTATAAAAATGAAAAACGAGGTACATCTCAACAAGCCTATACTCATAGTTGGGCTTCCCGGAATAGGCAATGTTGGCAAGCTCGTAGCTGAGCAGCTAAGGAAAGAGTTCAAAGCCGTAAGATTTGCCAGCTTGTATTCACCTCATTTCCCCCACCAGGTGATAATGCGCAAGGACGGAAGCATAAGGCTCGTAAACAACCGTTTTTATTACATAAAGCAGAAAGCAGGCAATGATATTGTAATATTGACAGGAGATGTTCAAGCCGTAACGCCAGAAGGGCAATATGAGGTAAACGAAAAGATAATAGAATTTTTCAAAGACAAGCTTAACGGCTCTTTCGTATACACCATAGGTGGCTACTCTGAATCAGAAAGCATAATAAAAGAGCCCCGTGTTTTTGCCAATGCGACTTCTACAGACGTAATAAAAAGGTTTGCAGATCTCGGCATAAATTTTGGCAAAACCAAGGGCGCAATATGGGGATCAGCAGGCCTGGTGCTTGCCTTTGCGAAGATGAAAGGGCTTGAAGGAATATGCCTGATGGGGGAGACTGGGCTTCTTGATGTAGATCCGGCAGCAGCCAAAGCTGTGATTATGGTTTTGGCAAAGAAGCTCGGCTTGGCTGTGGATACCACAAAGCTCGACAAGATGATTGAGAAGACTGCAAAAGCGCTAAAAGCTTTGGAGCAGAGCGCAGCAATCCCCTTCCCAGAGGCAAAAGATCTGCCAAAACCCACTTATATAAGGTAAAAGGTAAAGTTGCCGTGCGGGTGTAGTCTAGCCTGGTAGGACACGGCCTTCCCAAGGCTGTAGCCCGGGTCCAAATCCCGGTACCCGCATGCTATTTGTATATTTCTCAACTCTAAGGCCTATTATAAAAGCATAAAAAGCAAAATTGAGGCAAGAGCACCGCTTATACTACATATAAAATTGGTAGAAAACTTGTTCCCTATGCCTCTTTCTTCATAGTAACCCAATGCTGAATCTATGATGCTTCCTATAAAGCCACCAATGGCTATTGCAGCTACTGCCTGAAGCGCATAGTTATAGGGATAGAAAAGAATGCCTGCATAAGGTAACGCCACAAGAGAAACGATAAAGCTACCAAAGAAGCTTGCCACAAGCCCAAGGGCGCTCACAGCTCCAGAAGTTCCGCGTTTCACCTTTTTCAATGTGAGGAGCTCTACAGGCTCATTTCCCAATACCCCTATCTCGCTTGCAAATTTGTCTGATGTTATAGCTGCAATGCTGCCCAGGAAGCCTATTACCGAGAGGCTTTCGAGCAGTTCCATGCCTTTTGTGGCAAAGATATAGAACAGCAATGCCATCATCAGCGGGCCCAGCCCGTTTGCGATGACATTTCTTATGCCTCTCGCCTTCTCATATGTGCCTATTTTCTTTTTCCTTTTCTCCCCGGCTTTAGTCACAATTGCGGAAGCGACAAGGAAAAGGATCATCGATCCTACAAACATTACACCAAACTGAAGCCCCAAAACAAAGAGTGCAAATGCAAGCAAAAGTCCTCCTATGACGCCGGCATTGTCTAAAGTTAAAAAGGTCATATGTATTCCATTTTTTTGAAATATTCCACTATTAACAAAGATTTTTAAATATATATTGTTACATTAAAGTACGGGTTCTCTACTGTAGGAAGGTCGTGAAGAACTGGTCGCCTTGCCAGCGCAGAAATGCGCTGGCACTAATCCTTTATTAATACAAGCCAATCAAAAGGCTATGACTTTATATTTATCTATGCATATTATTATAAAGTCAATATTTATAAACTCTAGTGGTGCTCCTACGGCTAAGGAAAAAAGCATTCAAAATATAGAAGATCTGCCTGGAATAGGCGAAGCTACGGCTGAAAAGCTGAAAAGCTCTGGCATAGATAGTCTTGAGAAGGTTGCCACACTTGCGCCTCACGAGCTAAGTGATATGACCGGAATGAGCGTTGATGCGGCAAAGAAGGCAATACAAGCGGCGCAAGAGTCAACAACCATAAATTTTGAAACTGCAGAGCAGGTATCAGAGAAAAGGAAGATACTTGGTAAGATAAGCACAGGTTCCAAGGATCTTGACGAAATGATAGGTGGCGGCATAGAGACAAATGCCATAACCGAAGCATATGGGAGGTTTTCAAGTGGCAAAAGCCAGTTGGCATTCCAGCTTGCCGTCGATGCACAGCTTCCAAAGGAAGAGGGTGGGGTGGAAGGAAGTGTGCTTTTCGTGGATACTGAAGGTACTTTCAGGCCAGAGCGAATAGAAGCAATAGCAAAAGACAAAGGCTTAGATCCTAAAAAAGCATTGGAGAACATATATGTGGTAAGGGCTGTAACAACAGACGAGCAGATACTTACAATACAAAGGGCCGACAAGCTCATAGCCGAGAAAAACATAAAGCTTATCATAATAGATTCGCTTACTTCGCTTTTCAGATCAGAATTTATAGGAAGGGGTGCTCTTGGGGAGCGGCAGCAGAAGCTCAACCAGCACGTCCACAGGCTTCAGCAACTTGCAGACAAATTCAATATAGCGGTATATGTTACAAATCAGGTAATGGACAATCCTGGCATACTATTTGGCGACCCTACTACCCCTATAGGTGGGAATGTGCTGGCGCATGCAGCTACGACAAGGCTATATCTTAGGAAAAGCAAGGAAGACAAGCGTATAGTACGCCTTGTTGATTCGCCCAACATGCCTGAAGGCGAGTGCGTAATAAAAGTCACCCCGTCAGGAATAAAGGATTAATGGTGCATAAATGCTCTTCTTGATAGGTGCTGGGCTTTCTAACGAAGACCTGTCAATAGCAGCAATCAACTCTATGAAGGCAAGCAAGCTCTACATAGATGCATATACCTCTTTTATAGATGATGATCGGATAAGCTTCTTGGAAGGCATAGCAGGGCAGCACGCAACAATGCTTTCGCGTTCCCAGATGGAAGAAGGCGCATCCAGACTTGTTGCCGAAGCAAGAGACCTTGACATAGCGATTGTTGTTGGTGGCGATCCCCTCATTGCAACTACACACAAGATAATAGCGTCTGAAGCGCAAAAAGCCGGCATTGAATTGCACGTAATACATGCGGTTTCGGTGTTTTCTGTTGCAATAGGTGAAAGTGGGCTTGATTTCTACCGCTTTGGCGCAGTATGTACCATACCTAAATGGCGCGAGCATTATAAACCAGTATCTTTTTATGAGACACTCCAGCGCAACATCGAGATGAATCTGCATTCTTTGCTCCTGCTTGATTATGACAGCAATGAAAAAGCGTCTATAAGTATAAGTGAAGCAATATCCGTACTGCAAGAAGCGGAAGCCCATTATAAATGGGGCATAATACGCAATGACACTTTTATGATAATAGAAAACAACCTTTCTGGGCCGCAAGAGCTGAAGATTGCAGGTCCACTTAGCGCAATTAGCACAGTAAAAGGCATCAGCGGCGCCTCAGTTATAATAATACCTGCAAAGATAACAGAAGTGGAAAGCGAAGCAATATCATCTATGGGTATAAAATTGCTCAGGTAATAAAATGGCGTTGCAACTTGTATTTGACAGGCAGCAGAAGTCTTTTCTTGTGAGCGATCAGTCCACCAAGGATATACTGTTAGGTTCATTTTACGGCGAAAAGCGCGGCGAATACCTTTATCTAACTCCAGAAGAAGGATTATACCTGATGGATGTGAGGAATGCACAATGCACAGATACTAATGGAAACAAACTTACCTTTTCTGATGTTTCAAGCAGCTTTACAAAGCAGAAGAAATTCATGGCAAGGTATTTCTCATTCAAGGATTGGCGCGACCGTGGCCTTGTGGCAAAAAGCCCGCAGGGAATTGAACGCCAGCAATCAGCAATACAAGTCAAAAAATATCCTGTGTCAAGGCTAAAGCTAGGAAAATACTCGTTGACAGGCATTTTCTTTCCTGCAGACCTGACAACAGTGGTAGAGGGCGAAGAAGGCAAAGAAATATACGAGACCCACTGGTTTGGCCAGTACGGCACATACAAGCTGAGCGACAGGGGAACGCTAAACAAGCTTGACATATACGAAACCCTTTTCCTTATCGATAACAAGGTTTTGAAGCTTGCAAATTTCAAAAGATCTGAATTGATAAGGGTGGCAGAGGCGCGAAGAAACGACTTCATGAAGCTCTATGCCGTATATGCGGATTGGAGAAAATGCGGCTATGTCGTAAAGACTGGCTTCAAATTTGGCACGCATTTCAGGATATATTTTCCTGGCGCCCAGCCGATAAAAAAGGATTCAGAATGGGTGCATTCAAAGCACGTCATACACGTATTTCCGAGAGACGAAAAGTTGTTGATATCAGAATGGGCGCGTGCGATAAGGGTGGCACATTCAGTCAGAAAAACATTCATTTTGGCAATACCTGGAAGGAGCCGCTCCAAGCAGATGGGCATAGATTTTGTATTGTACCACAGGCATGGTGGCACTATAGAGAGCCCTGAAAGCAGCCCGCCAAGCTATGGCATGCTTTCCCTTGGTGAAGAGGAATACATAGGAGGAAGCGAGCTTTCGGCAATAATAAACGAGGCAAAGGCAAACAAGCTCGAACTCATAATAGCAATTGTAGACAGGGAAACTGCAGTTACCTACTACAAGGTAAGGCGCATAGACCTGCAAGGGAGCAATTACGAGTATTATGAAATAGATTGGATGCAGCCATAAGCAATACAAAATGTTTTTATAACATATTGCACTGAAATTAAATCAATGGCGATATTGTTCAAGACCGCAGTGCCTTTTGAATCCGATGAGCACAGCATAACAACAATATCTTTTGCGAGATTTAAAATAAGCGACAAGCCAGATGCAATAATATCTTTTCCAGCAAGCGAAACGCTTTCTAGGATGCCTGTCACAAGCAGTCTTTTTTCTAATGTTGTAGTTGGAGTAATGTTCACCTCCGATACAAGGGCAATCAGCAAAGTATTTGAGTTGAAGTATTGCGAAAACTATCTTGGCACATATGAAGCAAGGCACCCTAAAAAGATAATCGACATGTTCCTGCCTTCCAAATGGCACATAGCCAGCAATATTATTGAAGTACTCGAAGATCAAAGCCTTGTTGCTTTGCCTGTTGAGATAACTGGCGAATATATAGCAAATAAGCAGGTAGAGATGAAAGAAATACCCACGCTCAAGCCAGAGCTGATGCTGCGCAAAAAGTAGCCAAAAAAAGAGCGGGCCCAGGGGGATTTCCTCATTCATAAGAACAATTCGGACCCCCGACCTACTGGTTAAGAGCCAGCCGCTCTACCAAACTGAGCTATGGGCCCATAAAGCACGTAAATATTCTATCCTATTTAAATTTATATGTTTATGTTTTTTGCGTTAAATACTCCCTTACTATAAGATTAACTTTTTTAAGCAGCTTAGGTTCTGCGGCAACAATAAGCATGCACTTATTGAGCTTGTCGCTAAGCAGCACATCTACCAAAGGTGATAGATCGCCAAGCAGCCCAAGGCTTTTTCCATTTTTGTCTATTACATGAATGTTTTCAAGTGGTAACTTCATGCATGCGACAGCCACAACAAAATCGTTGTAATCGACTCCTTCGCTCATAATCTCTTGCGAAAGTTCATCCTCGTTTATGCGTGCACTTTTGTAAATCTCTCCATAAAAGGCACGCTTGAATAGCCTCCTTGAATGTAACCTTGCTGCAATGACAGAAGAGCTTTTGTCATTGAGCAGAAAGTGCATTGCGCTTTCGTCGTCCATTCGAGAGAATTCTTTTGCCGAAAGTTTTCCGGATTCTATTGCTTTTTCAACTGCCTTTTCGAACATCCTGTCAGCAATTATGTTTGCATGGTGCATGTATACGTTTTTGAACATGAAGTATCTAGCAATGAGCAATGACTCGGAAGCAGTAACACCCTGTTCGTGTATTGCCATTTTGCCTTTGTAAGAAGCGATCTTGCTTTTTATCCTGTGGTAGTCTATCATACCATAAGCGACTCCTGTGTAATAAGAATCTCTGAGCAGATAGTCTATTCTATCAGAACCGATAGTGCCGCCTACTATTTCATAGCCTCCTTTGCCATCAAAATATCCCAAGACACCTTTTAGTGATGCCGTGGAATTTGCTATAATATCACTTATCTCTGTGCCTTTTATTATCTCTTTTCCTATGCCTTCGTGGTCTTTTTTAAGGTACTTTTTAATTATTCTTTCCGATGTGTGGGAGAATGGGCCATGCCCTATATCATGGAGTAATCCGGCAAGGGCCAATTCCTGCCTCTCATCCCCTATTGCCTCCTGAAGCTCTTGGGTAGCATGCATTGTCCCTAGCGAATGTTCGAAGCGCGTATGATTGGCGCCTATATAGACAAGATAAGAGAAACCGTTTTGCCTTATATAACGAAGCCTTTGCATGCTTGGCTCTTCTATTATTTTTATCGCAGTATCGTCCAATTCTATATCATGATATATAGGATCCCTTACGTGCATGTGATCATTTTCTACCCTTTGCAAAATTTTCTATTATATTGTCAAAATCTTTGCCATGTGGTGCTAGCTCGTAGCCAACCTGCACTATCGGCTTGTCCACATTTATAATATGTCTCAAGTTCGTCGGCGTTGCTGATATTACAACATCGCATTCGGCTCTTTTGATCGTTTCTTCAAGGTCCTTTATCTGTTTTTTGCTGTAACCCATTGCAGGCAACTCCTTGTCAAGAAGTGGGTATCTCTTGAATGTATCTTTTATAAGTCCCACGGCATAATCCTTTGCGCTTACAATATCCTTGGCCCCGTATATTTTTGCAGCAACGCTGCCTGCACCAAACTTCATTCCACCATGTGTTATTGTTGGTCCGTCTTCTATTATTAGTGCGGTTTTGCCCCTTATCATATTTGGGTTGTCTGGTATTATGGTTGAATCTGCCATTACAATTTTTGCAGTTTTATTTATGTGCCTAATGTTATCCTTCAGCTCCTCTATCTCACCTTTGGTGGCTGAATTGACTTTGTTTAACACTATCACATCTGCCATCCTAGCAACTGTCTCCCCTGGGTAATAAGTAAGTTCATTGCCTACTCTAAGGGGGTCCGCAACCGTTATGAGCAAATCTGGTTTTATGAAAGGTGCATCATTATTGCCGCCGTCCCAGATTATGATATCGGCTTCTTTTTCAGCACTTCTTAATATCCTCTCGTAATCGACCCCAGCATAAACTACAAATCCATTCCTTATATGGGGCTCGTAATCTTCCCTCTCTTCTATGGTGGTTTTGTACTTGTCAAGGTCTTTCAAAGTGGCAAATCTCTCTACTATCTGTTCTTTAAGCACTCCATAAGGCATTGGGTGCCTTATTATTGCGACCCTTTTGTTATGCTTCTTTAACAGTCTCGCTATATAGCGTGTTGTCTGACTTTTTCCGCTGCCTGTCCTTACTGCGCACACCGCAATAACTGGCTTTGATGATTTTATCATCGTATTCTCTGGAGCAACAAGCCAGAAATCTGCGCCGTTCGCATTTGCAATGCTTGCCTTGTGCATTACTTCGTTATAAGGAAGATCGCTATACGCTTGTATGCAAATCTCCGCTTTAAGCTTTTTTATGAGCGAAGGAAGCAGGCTTTCATCATATATCCTTATGCCTTTGGGGTAAAGTTTTCCTGCCAACTCTTTTGGGTAGACTCTGTCTGATATGAAAGGTATCTGTGCTGCAGTAAATGCAACAACATTGTAATCTGGATTATCCCTAAACAAGACATTAAAATTGTGAAAATCTCTACCAGCGGCGCCTATTATTATTACATTCCTTCTATCCATTCACTCACCACATAAATCATTGAATGAAAGTTATAAAATAAAATGTAGAAAAAGCAAATAACTGTGTAAAAGTCATTTTTGCAACTTGCAAGGCAATCCTTCCGTAGGCCCAAAAGAAACCTCTTTTGCCTTAAGCGCTCCTTTAATATCGTCAACACTTTTTTCAAGTTCTCCCTTCAGTTTTTCATCTATGACAATGCTTGACAATTCCCCATTTAGCGGCATGCCATTTTCGTGCTTCCACTTCCTTGCAAAATGAACTACTTCGAGAAGGCTTTTCCACGAGTTTATGCTCTTTTCGTTTGGCTTTGATTCATATTCGGGCCATTTGCTGACGTGAATAGAAATTGCGGGCTCTTCCAAGCCATGCAGCAAACCTTTGTTCTTAAGGTATAGCTCCTGGTATATATAATCTGTGGCAAAAGGAATTATAGGTGCAAGTGCCTTTAATGTATATAAGAAAACCTTTGCAGCCGTGCATATCGCCGATAAGTTATTTCCATATATTCTGTGCTTGACTATCTCTATGTAATCATTTGCAAATTCCCAGAAGAACTCCTCAGCTCGCATTCTTGCCCTGAAATAGTCAAAGTTTTCAAAATTTGTGGTTACCTCTGCAAGCATTGTGTTCAGCCTTGCAATCTCAAGCTCGTCAGTGTACTCTATAGAATCAAAATTGCATTCGCTTGTTAGGTGCTGGCTTATGAACTTGCCCAAGTTCCACATTTTCTTTATAAGCCTTGTAGCTGCAGTGATATCCTTTTCCTGGAATGATATGTCATCGCCTAGCATTGCTCCACTAGCCCAGTATCTTATCGCATCGGCGCCGAATTTTTCAAAATATGGCTCTGGCTTTATTACATTGCCCCATGACTTGTGTATCGGTCTGCCATGTGGGTCTAGCCCGTGCCCAGAAAGCACAATATCGTGCCATGGTATAGTGCCCGTATGGAAATATGATTTCACTATAGTGGTAAACGCCCAGAAAGATATTATCTCATGGGCTTGTGGCCTCATTGACATCGGGTAAATAATATTCATGTAATTTTTTTCTTCGCCCCACTTTGCATTTATGAGAGGTGTCAGTGAAGAAGTTGCCCATGTATCCATAACGTCAGTTTCAGGTATAAATTCATCTGAGCCGCATTCGCATGGCTCTCTTGGCTTGTCTACAAACGGATCTACTGGAAGGTCCTCAATGTGTGCAAACTTCGGCTTTCCACACTTCTTGCAATACCATACTGGGAACTTTACGCCAAACATCCTCTGGCGCGATATGTTCCAGTCCCACTTCAAGCCGTTTACCCAGTTTTCATAGCGCACCCTCATGAATTCTGGGTGCCAATTTACCTCCCTGCCCAGTTCTATGAACTTGTCTTTTAGATCAAGATACCTTACCTTCCACTGTTTCTTTGATATAAACTCCACTTCTGTTCCGCATCTCTCGTGCACATTTACATTATGCGTAATCGGCTTTTCATCTATTATAATGCCTTTGGCTTTCAAGTCTTCAACAATTTTGCCTCTTGCTTCCTTTATGGTGAGTCCCTTAAAATAGTCGTTGCTCATGTGCCCTGTCTCATCTATTATTATCTTAAGGTCAAGGTTGTACTTTTTGTACCATTCAACATCAGTTGCGTCCCCGAAGGTGCAGCACATTACTGCACCTGTTCCAAAATCCTTTTCCACGTTCTGGTCTCCAATAATTTTTACCTTTGAATCGAATAACGGCACTTTTATGGTCTTACCAATCAGGCTGGAATATCTGCTGTCTTCCGGATTAACTAGTACAGCTACGCATGCAGGTAGCAATTCTGGCCTGGTGGTAGCAATTTTTAAGTCACCAAAATTTAGAGTATAAATTTTGCTTTCTATCTGCTTGTCTTCGAGCTCCATCTGTGATATTACTGTCTTGCATTTTGGGCAGAACAAAACAGGTTCTTCATTCCTATATATCCTGCCAAGCTCTATCAGCTTTAAGAAAGAAAGCTGTGACCTCTTTTGCACATCATCAGATATGGTCTCGTAAGTTTTGCTCCAGTCAACGCTTAAGCCAAGCATCTTCATTATGCTTATGTAAGCATTGACATATTCTGATATGTTGTCTTGAACAAGCTTGACAAATTTGTCCCTGCCAAGCGCTTCAGCAGTAGTGTTGAATTTTTTTTCTATAAGTAACTCCGTTGGCAGGCCATTATTGTCTATGCCAAATGGATAAAACACGTTGTAGCCGCGCATGCGCTTGTATCTTGCAATGAAATCTGCATGGGAATATGAAAACATATGGCCCATATGCAGCTCTCCAGATATTGTGGGTGGAGGTGTGTCTATGGAAAATACCTGCTTTTTAGAATTTTCGTCAAATTTGAATATTCCTGAATCTTCCCAAAGTGCGCGCAAGTAAGCTTCCGCAGTTGATGGGCTATAATCTCCATCCATTTTACCACTACATTATGTTCTGTAGGGAAAAGTTAATATAAAATACCTTTATGCTCAGCTTTGATGCATATGTAATGCAAATACCGCATACTTGTATCTAGTATAAAGATACGATTCCTTTATAACCTGTTTTGCCGAATTCTCCCACAATGGGTATCTTAGTGCCGCATTTCTTGCATCTGTTTCCCTTTTTCAGGTTCCATTTTTCAATGTAAAATCCGTTTCTTTGTATGAGCAGTTCCCCGCATTTTGGGCAGTATGTATTTTCATAAGGATTTCCAGGAACATTCCCAATGTAGACAAATTTTAAGCCGTTGCTTTTTGCAATGTCATAATGTTTTTTGAGTACACCAAAATCTGTTTCCGGTATATAATCCATTTTATAATCGGGATAAAACCTGGTAAAGTGTATTGGTGTATTGCTACCTAGATTTTTTGCTATCCACTTTGTAAGGCTGTCGCATTCCTTCTCGGAATCCCCTACCTGTGGTATTATTAAATCTGTGATTTCTATATGTATGCCTGCTTTTTTCATCTCAAGCAGAGCATCCTTTATGGGTTCTGCAGAAGGAACTGCGCCGTATCTGTTCATGAATTTTTCATCGCCATTTCCTTTGAAATCGACAACTACCGCATCTATAAGCCCTTTCATCATTCCTACCGTTTCCTTTGTCATATATCCATTGGTTACAAAAACGTTGAATAGGTTATTTTCATGCGCAAGCTTGGCCGTATCTAGTACAAACTCAATGAAAATTGTCGGCTCGTTATACGTATATGCAATGCCCCTTGCATTGTTGGCAATTGCCATTTCTATTATCTCGCCAGGGGTTTTTTCTATGCCCCTTACTTCTCTTTCCTTTGAAATATGGTGGTTTTGGCAAAATAGGCAGCCCCAGTTGCACGATGAAGTGCCTACCCCAAGAACATAGCTTCCAGGCATGAAATGGTTGAATGGCTTTTTCTCTATGGGGTCAAGCTGAATAGCTTCTAAAATGCCATAGTTGATAAGGTATAATTTACCGTTTATGTTCTTCCTTACAAAGCAGTAGCCATGTGAGTCTTTTGGTATTTTGCAGCGTCGTGCGCACGCAAAGCATTCAACCTTGTCATTTGGCAATGGCTTCCAAAGTGCCGCTTCTTTTATCATTTGGGTCTACCAATTTATCAGCTAATTTCAATTATGCTTGCGGGTCCGTTCTCGCTTTTGTTCCTGTCTATCTGGTATATTTTTGCAAAGCTTATGTTTTTCAAGGAGCTATCATGTGTTATTACAAAAATCTGGTCGACTATCTTCGGCATTGAATTTCCTAGCACGTCTATAAGCTTGCTTATCCCGCTTTCATCTATATTGTGCGTAGGTTCATCCAGTATAAGCCATTTGAGGTTTGGAACTACCACCATAGCAAGCGCTATCCTCATGGCCAAGCTGGCAACGCTCCGCTCTCCTCCGCTTGCAATGCTGTTTACGTCTACCCATGTATTATCCCCCTTTTTGTTATATAATGCGGCCTCAAGCGAATAATCGTCGCTTTCTGCCTTTAGCCGTATCGATACATAATCTTCATAAGGGTAGAGTTCAGGCCAAAGCGATTCCATCATGCTATTTATCGATCTAACAAGGTCGGTCCTCAAATTGCCTTCGGTTTCCACAAGCGCGCTCTTGAATTTACCTATTTCTAAAATTGCCTGCTCTCTTTTCTCCATCCTCTCGCTTATCTCATTTGCCCTCTGTAACGCGCCTGTCTTCTCATTCAATTGCGAATCTATATTGTCAAGATACTTCTTGTTGCTTTCAACTTTTGCCTGTTTTCCACTAATTTGCGATTTGATTGTTATTAAAATGTCTTGCAATTCATAAAGGCGCTTTTCATCAACTTTTATGGAAGCCAGCTCGGCACTTTTTGCCTCTATAAGCTTGTTTGTTTCCTCAATGCCTTTCTTGTATCTGTCAAGCCTTTTTGCATCATTTAGCTCGGCAGTTAAATCAGCTGACTTTTTATTAGATTCATCAATTTCCTGATTTTTGCCGTTTATTGTTTTTTGCATGTCTGCAAGCATGATGCTCAATTTTGATATATTCTCTTCAACCATCTTCTTTTGTTCTTCTACACCATCGTAAGTGCGGAGCTTGTCAGCATTTATCTTTGCTTTCCTTAATTCCTGTTCTATTTCTTGCCTTTTCACCAGCGCTTTTTGCAACTCCTCCTCAAGTGCAGCTATTCTACTATTCGAATTTTTTATGATCTCGTTTTTCTGGTTTAAAAGTGCAATGCGCATTTCATCAGTGAGATCCCTATTGCACACCGGGCATGCGGAAATATGTTTTTCGAGCTCCTTTGCCCATTTCTCATTCTCTTCAAGCGTGCTTTTTGCAGCAGCAATACTCTTCCTTGCAGAGTCTACAGATTCTGAAATTGAAGCATATTCTTTCTCAATGGTTTCAATGCTTCTTTTTTCAAGCATCTTCATTATGGACTCCTTCTCTTTGCTACTCTGATCTATTTGCTTCCCTTTTGATTCTTCATCAGAAAGCTTCTTGACTAATCTTCTTTCTTCATCTCTTAGGGTTTTCAATTCGCTGTTCAGTCTTTCTACTAATTTTGAATTGAATTCTATGTCTGTAGCTATTGCTTCTGCTGGCCTATTTGATTTTATCTTGGAAAGTTCGTTCTTGTAAGTTGCCAGCTTCCCGTTGAGTTCATTTATCTCGTTTGTAAGCCTTGCCCTTTTCTCATTTGCATCTTTTGCTGCCATTATTTCTGCACTTATCTTTTTAGCTTCGTTTGATACAATTTCAAGCTCCTTTTGTAGTGTGTTCTGCTCTTCAATGTACTTGCCCTTTTCTGCTGTAAGCGCTTCAATGTCTGATTTTAATTTTTTGATGTCGAAGCCTGCAATGTTCTTTTCATCTTCGCTTGCAATCATTTTTAGGTAATTCAGCAGAGAGGTTGCATTGTCTTCGGCCTTGGCAAAATTGTAAAGCCCCAGCATCTGGTCTATCTGCTTCTTGCGGTCCCCTTTGGCAAGCTCCATGAAATAATCCAGCCTGTTCTGTTCCGCATATATTACTCGCGAAAATGTCTCATAGTCCATCTTAAGTATATGCCCTATCTCTTCATTTACCCGTGCAGGTTGGGCTTGTATGAAAACTCCATTTTTTTCAAGCCTTGCAGTAGTTGCGCTATCTCTTGTAATCTTCCTTGTCACTGTGTAAATGTCATTGCCATCGCCGAATTCAACTTTCACAATTGCTTCCTTTTCCTCTACGGGGTAGCGCGATATTATGTCATCGGTGCTTACTCTCCTGTGCGCCAAAGCTGGAAAAGTGCCGAAAAGTCCAAAAGATATGGCATCAAGTATAGTGCTTTTGCCCGCACCCATTACTCCGATAAGTACATTTACTCCTTTTCTAAACTGCATTTTCGTGTGCTTATGCACCTTCCAATTTTCTAACTCAATACTGTCTATCATTTTAAGCACGAGAACAGGCAAAGATGTATTATATTAATATAAATTCTTTTATAAATATGTATAGCGTGATTTTATGGACCAAAATTTAGGGGATGAAAAATACAGCGCTGAGGATCTTAGATACCTACAACAGCTGTATGAAGAGCAATACCATATGCTTACCGATTCAATCAGCGCTGTGATAGATGAGCTCAACAGGCTTAACGCTGTCCAAAAAGTCATAGAGAGCAGCGAATCTGTAGATGGCCATGATCTACTTATAGATCTAGGAAGCAATTTTTTCATGAAGGGAAAGGCCCTCAAAATGGATTCCTTTATAGTTGGCATAGGTGCTGGCTATTTTGTAGAAATGCCTACCGAAAGAGCTAAGGAATATGCTGTTAAGAACCTAGAGCGTAAGAGCGCCGAACTTAATGCACTAAACAGCAACAAGCGCAAAATAGAGGAATCACTACTGAGTGTAATGTACAAATTGCAGGCTGCTGAAAAGTGATCCAATGTTTGATGAATTGAGGAAAAAGATATCAAATGCAGTCAAAACTTTTGTCAAGAAGGAAGAGCCAGAAATAAAGCATATAGAAAATCAGCCTAGCGAAAGAGAAAATCTGCAGCCTGAAGAATCTGCAAAAGATAAGCAAAGTAGCGTGGTGATTGGGGAAAATAAGTTGGATGAAAACGGAATAAGCGAAGAAAAAAAAGGAAATGATGAGGTAAAGAATCCAAATCAGACTAAAGATAAAGAAAAGCCAAAAGTTGTCGAAGTTGGGATCTCCACAAAGATAAAGGGTGCCATACTAGGCTCGGTAAGGCTAAGTGATAGCGAGATTGAAGAATTTGTGGCAAGCATGGAAACCTCAATGCTCGAGGCGGATGTGGCATATGAAGTTGCTGAACACATAGGATCACAGCTTAAGGAAGAGCTTTCCCAAAAGAAATTTGGCTCCAAGAACCTTCAAGCAGAAGTGCTTGAATCTGTAAGGGACACCCTTACAAGGTCTTTAAGCGAAGTGAAAGGTTTAGAAATACCTGATTTTGTTTCAGAAAGATTGTCAAACGGCATTAAACCAGTGAAAATACTTTTCCTTGGGCCAAACGGCACAGGCAAGACTACAACAATTGCAAAAATCGCCTACATGCTAAAGAACAATGGGAAAAACGTGGTAATGGCAGCAAGCGATACATTTAGAGCAGCTGCCATAGAACAGACAGAATATCATGCTAACAAGCTTGGCGTGCCTGTCATTAAGAGCACGTACGGTGCCGATCCAGCAAGCATAGCTTTTGACGCCATAGCTTATGCTTCGTCCCACGGTGCTGATGTTGTGTTAATAGACAGTGCTGGCCGCCAGGAAACAAATAAAAGCCTTCTAAGGGAGGTTGAAAAAATGGTAAGGGTAGCAAAGCCAGACCTTGTTATATATGTTGGCGAGAGCATATCAGGGAATGCAATTGCATCACAAATAAACGAGTTTAAAAAGTTCATAAAAATTGATGGCATTATACTAACCAAGCTTGACTGCGATGCAAAAGGTGGCGGCGCGGTTTCGATAACTAGATTGACTGGCTTGCCTGTGCTATATTTTGGAACAGGTGAATCGTACGAATCATTAGTAAAATACTCTCCTCAATTCATAGTTAATGCGATAATGCCTTAATGCTAACTACATTTTTATAATTATTGATAAATATATCTATGATTTGATGGACCAGCATCTTAGAGACCTTGAAATGGCAATACTTGAGAAGGCGAAGGGCACATTTAATATGGTTACTGATCCCGATAGGAGGCTTCAGCTCATAGGGAATATTGCAAGAGACTTAGAGCCCAGAATAGAGGATTCTACCATAAGCAAGATAATGGCGGACATAAACGATATAAGCCCCCTTTCAGAACTCCTAAACGTTGATACTATTGAAGATATAATGATTAACAGCACTGACAGCATATTCATATACGATTCCAAAGAAGGCAAGAAAAAAGTTGACAAAAGAATTGAAAGCAGGGAAGATTTGGAATTTTTTGTAAACAAGCTCAAGCTCTACGCCACCAACGAAGCTTCAAAGGGGAATATACTTGACATACACCTACCAAACGGAAGCAGGGCAAATGTAATATCGTCGCCATTGGGCTATGCCATAACAGTGAGAAACTTCAAAAGAGATCCTCTTAGCATATTGGATTTGATAAATGATGGCGAGCTTGACTATAACATAGCGGCAAGGCTATGGCTTTATGTTGATGGATTAAGGGTAAGGCCTGCAAACCTGCTTATCGGTGGAATGCCTGCAGCAGGTAAGACAACACTGCTTAATGCAATGTTCTCGTTTTTTAGGCCTGAGGCAAGGGTTGTAACAATAGAAGAAACATATGAGCTTGATACAAGAACGCAAGAGAACTGCGTAAGGCTTGAAACAAGCGAGGACATGCCAATGGTAGACCTGGTGAAAAATGCGCTTAGGATGAGGCCAGACATGATAATAATTGGTGAAGTAAGAGGCGCAGAGGCAAACGACATGATAACAGCGATGAACATAGGCAAAATATCGATGGGCACAATACACGCTTCATCAACAAGGGATATAGTAAACAGGCTTCAGCATACCCCTATGAATGTGCCTATGGACATAATACCCGTTATAGATGCCATGATTGTAATATCTGTAGTTTATATAAACGGCAAGCCGTACAGAAAGGTAACCCAAATATCTGAGATCTCTGGTATAGAAACGCAGATACTGCTGTCTGATTTATACAAGTTTGACTACCGGACAATGCGCGGCTCTCCAATATTGCCAAGCGTTACATACAGAGATATGCTTTCTAAAGTTTTGGGTGTTCCCCCGCCAGACATATTGGAAGAAGAGAGAGTTAGGGCAATCGTGCTTGACAGGATAAACAAGCTAGGGAAGCGCGATATAAAAAGCATAAGCGAAATAGTGAGGGATTATTACGATGCTCCTGAGGCAACGCTCAGAAAGCTTGGCTTGAACAACATAGAACCAGTAATAAAAGTATAAATTGCAATCTTACAAGCGTCAGTCAAGGCAAGAAATCCCTATTTTTTATCTTGTCCCTTATGTAATCATCTACGAATGTAAGCCTTGGACCTTGTAAGGTATCCTGTTCAAGCTTTTTCTTTGTAGTAAGAACTTTCTTAAGCTCATCAACCCACTCCTTATGCCTGTTTATCCATGGATATGAAAGCATCTCTTGCGCTCTTTTAAGATCTACTTCGCTTGCGCGCATAGTCATGTTTTTTAGAAATTCGTAGTGCTCTATGTCTGACATTGTGACTCCTATGAACCTTGCTTCTGGAGTGGCAATGTCTCCTCCAATATATGCGAGGTTCATGCTCCCGGTTTTTATTGTCCAATATATATACCAGCCCCATGCATCGCCATCGTTGAATACATATATTGGGAGCTTCATGTCCGCCAATTTTCTAATGAGCCTTCTTGTTCCTCTGGCAGCCTGCCCTTGCGGCGATATAAGTATTGCATTCTCTTTCTTCCAGAAGCCGTCTTCATTGAGCCTTTGCCAAAGCGCATCCTTTTCAACAATTAGCACGTATTTGGCTTTAACATCGACAAATTTTATGTCATTGTCAACATCACTCGGTATTGCCCATCCGCTCCTTCCCATTTTGCTTGCATCTATCTCAAGCTTTTCATCTCCAAATGTATCTATTATTTTTATGTTTCCGGCAAGCACCCCTTTCCTGTTTGCATTAAGGTTAAGATCCTCCCTCTTCAAGCCAAGTGAGACTTCTAGGTCCTCTATGAGTGGGTTTGATTCCGCCTGCTCGTTGAATATGTTTTCATCCACGTCTTCGCCAAGCGAATACTTGAGCTGATAATAAAGGCCCCTTATCGAAGTGTGCAGGTTTTCCTTTATGAACTTGTGGCATTTTGCCGCAATCGCTATAGTCTGCATGAACCTTTTCGATTGTGCCACATTTATGAAGCTTCTTTCTTCCTGCGCCTTGCCCAAAGCAAGATAGCCTTTACTTTCGTCGTATACTATATTTGAGCGCGTTCTTGCTGTTGCCTTGAATGTGGGATTCCTTCCAACGTTTATATCACTTATTATGCTGGCCGCAAAGTCTTCCAGCTTGCGCTTTGGATCCATCTTGGCAGCGTCAGAGTTCATTTTTTGGCACCTCTTTCATAACTGCTCAGTTCCTTTACAATGCTGTCTCTCTTGCTGCCCTCCTTGAGTGAATATCTCAAGACGTCTGCCAAAGTTCTTGCAGGAATTATCTTGATTTTCTTGAGTTTTTCAGGGTCTATTGCAATATCCCCAATGTTGCTTGCGGGTATTATAACACCTTTAAGGCCAGCATCTATGGCTGCCTCCACTTTTGCGCTTACCCCTCCTACTGGGAGCACTTCACCGCGCACGGAAAGGGAACCCGTCATAGCTATAGATTGGTCTATTGGAACGTTCTCCATTGCGGATATTATGCTGACAGCAACAGATATGCTTGCGCTGTCTCCCTCAACGCCCTCAATAAGCATGAACTGGACATGCATGTCGTAGTTTGCAACGTCCTTGCCCATGTGCTTCTTTATTACGGCGCTTACATTGGTAACTGCTTCACTTGCAATTTTGCCCAGTTTTCCTGTAGGTATAAACTTGCCTTCTGAGCGAGAACTTGCTGGCGTAACCTCTGCGGCAATTGGTATAACTATACCTGAATACATATTCCTTGAGCCTATTACGGCAAGTCCATTTACTCTTCCTACCTTAAATCCGCGTGTAGAGAAAATCTTGTAGTCCTTTCTGTACTCTAGTTCCTGCGTTACAAGCTGCGCCTCTATTGGTTTTGCAAGCTCTTTTGCAGCAACAACATGCTCTTTTGTGACCATCTTTGCCCCTTTTTCAGTTGCGATGTCTCCAGCAGCGCGTATCAGGCCTCCAAGATCTCTCAATATAAGCGTTAGCCTATTCCTTCTTCCTGCCCTTCTCCTTGCTTCCTCTATTATCTCTGCAATTGCTGTTGAATCAAAAGGCGGTATCTTGCCATCCTTTTTGACCTCCTGTGCAATAAATTGCATCATCAATTCCCTATTGGAAGGCGTATCTGGCATGCTAGAATCCATGTAGAGCTCATATCCATAGCCTCTTATCCTGGAGCGAAGTGCAGGGTGCATATGCTGCACGTCCTGCAAGTTTCCTGCTGCTATAAGTATAAAATCACACGGCACCGGCTCCGTTTTGACTAGTGCACCTGAGCTCATCTCGCTTTGTCCTGTTATAGAATACCTTTTTTCCTGCATTGCTGTAAGCAGCTCCTGCTGCGAATGCATGTCGAGGTTTGCTATCTCGTCAATAAAAAGTACGCCCTTGTTGGCTTTGTGAATTGCTCCGCTTTCTACCCTAAGGTGTGCCGGGGTACCTAAGCCTCCTGTCTGAAGCGGGTCATGTCTGACATCACCAAGCAACGCTCCTGCCTTTGCCCCTGTTGCATCTATAAACGGCGCGTGGTTGAGGCCCGTATTGTCAACTATCAGTTTTGGCTCATTGCTGTCGAACATTCCCGGCATGCCCACTCTCCTTACCAAGCCGCTCATAAACAACAAAGCGGATCCAAAGAGCATTATGCCCAATATTAATGCAGCAATAACTACAAGCTCGTAGCCTTTTATTATGCCGCTTAAGCTTACTCCAAACAATATTATTACAAGCAGTATTACGATTGGGCCTATTATTGAATTGCTTTTTCCCATGTTCATCCTGTTCTTTAGCCTTTCTCTCTGCAGTATGAGCCTGCCTTGGCCATCTCCACCATTGAACCCTTCAGGATATGTCTTTACAGATTTGACTATAGGCATGTTTTCGTCGTTCATGTTTTTGTAAACCAGTATATCCTCAAGTTCAGTTGATGGCAGCAGCTCTGCCATTGCTTGCGCCAGCATTGTTTTGCCCGTGCCAGGTTCTCCTATAAGCAGAACGTTTCGCCTCTGCTTTGCAGCCTTCTTTATAATCTCTGTGGCCCTTTTTTGGCCTATCACCTGGTCAATAAGCTTTTCAGGTATTTTTATGTCTAAAGTTGATTTGGGCAATTTGAAGTAAGCATTTTTCATTCTTTTTTTCTTAGTGTTGTTTTTCTTGGCCATACAATTACTTATTATTTGTTAAAGAATAAATAGCCATTAATGGATATACCTTTAAGATATTTAAATGTATAATGATGTTAAACCTAATGCAATCTAGTGGTTGAATGTACATACTTGGAGTGTGGGATGGGCATGACGCAGGTGCGGCACTTGTCCAGGACAACAAAATAATATATGCTGCAAACGAAGAAAGATTTACCAAGAGGAAACTTGAGGTAAAGTTCCCATTTAACGCGATTAATGGAGCATTGAAGTTTGCTGGTATTAAACCTGATGATATTGAACACATATCGTTTACTACAACAGAGTTCACAAAAACGCTTGAGCGCGTATTTCCTGCAATGAAAGAAAACTATTATGTGTTTAGAAGGAGGAAGATATTGAAGCCACGTTTTGAAAGTCAAAGGCACAAGCTTAAGTATGCATTGACGAGCTTGGGCATATTGCCCGGCTGCAATATGATAAGCAGCTATGAGGTAAGCAAAAACCTGAGGCACATGGGCTTTAAAAACTTCAAGCTGCACATTGTTGAGCACCATGTCGCACATGCTGCCACTGCGGCATTCACTGCGCCGTTTTCAACCTCGCTTGTTATCACAGTAGACGGTCTTGGAGACGGTTTGTCAGGCAGTATAAGTACCTTGCGCAAAGGAAAGCTTCAGCGGCACAAAAAGATAAGTGCGAGAGATTCAATAGGCATATTTTACGAGCAGGTTACAAACATAGTCGGGATGCGCGAGCTGGAAGATGAAGGCAAAGTAATGGCCATGGCCGACTATTCATATCCTTTCGATTTTAAAGATAACAAGTTCAAGGACTTTTTTACTGTAAAAGGTACCTCAATAAAGGCGAAGTATTCCCCATTAAAACAGTTTGACCTGTTGCAGAGGATAGGTTGGCAGACCCCTAGAGAACAGTTTTCTTACATGGCCCAGCAGGTCCTTGAAAAAGTGCTTACAGAGTTTGTCCAAAATGCACTTGACGAGTATGGAATAGGTGATGTGACTTTTGCAGGTGGCATATTCTCAAATGTGAAGGCCAACATGAAGATAAGGGGGTTGGATAAGCTCAACCATTGGTTTGTTTTTCCGCACATGGGTGACGGCGGAATGGCGCTTGGCGGTGCCCTTTATACAAACTATCTGCTGAATGGCATATCTAGGTATAAATTTAGTGCTTACTTAGGTGACGAATATTCCACCGAGCAAACCGAAAAAGTGATTAAAAAGGAAAGTGATTTTGAAATAGAACAAGAATCGCCATCAGAGCAGGCGTCGCATGCAGCAGAGCTTATCAACGATGGCAATTATGTATTTTGGTTCCAAGGTAGGATGGAATATGGCCCCAGGGCGCTAGGCAACAGAAGCATACTTGCCCCAAGCGGCTCAGATAACGTTAAAGACCGTCTCAATCTATATGTTAAAAAGAGAGAGTGGTTCCAGCCATTTGCACCATCTATGCTAGAAAGCGATGCCGACGCAATACTGGAATATGATAACAAGGGTCCAGACAAGTTCATGACATCTGCATATTTTATTAAAAAAGGCCTGCAGGACATTGCAAAAGCCGTGACAAATGTAGATAATTCAGCAAGGCCACAGATGGTAGGTGAAGAAAACAAACTTTATCAACACCTTCTGCAAAATATAAAGAAAAGAACAGGTTATGGTATAGTCCTAAATACGAGCTTTAACATACACGGAATGCCTATAGTAATGAGCCCTGAGGATGCGCTGCAAACGATGAAGCAGACAAAGACGAAATATATGTTTATAAATGGCTTGTTCGTAGAAAACAGGAAAGGTGTATAAATGCTTTTGGAATACCTGCTTACATTGGGCATTTTAATAGCTTTTTTTGGCCTCTTAGTTGGCATCGTACTAGACCGGAGAAACATATTGCAAGTAATGAAGCGGAATAGTATAGGATACAAGCAGCTTGCAATTGCTTTGGCAATATCATTCCTTTTTATAGCATTAGAGGTTTCGATTGTAAAACCCACGCAGCAACTTTTCTTCGATGATGCAATATACCAAGGGATGGCGCTTGACATGATTCATATGGGTCAAGCTTTAATGTGTGATTATGGTACTCCTGTAAATTGTTTTATAGGAGAAATTTTTCATGAACCCATAGGGACTGCATTTAATTTTGCAATTGCATTTCTAATATTCGGCGTAAAGAGGGCAGTTGCATATGATACAGAACTGTTTCTTGCGGCGCTATCTGTATTCCTAAGCTTCTTTGTTACAAGCATTATAACCAAAAACAACAAAATTGGCTATTTTACTGAGCTTTTTATGGCATTGTCTCCAGTAATACTGGTATGGGCTTTTCCAACGACTTCTGATATGCCCACTCTTGCATATTCCATGGTTGCTCTTCTATTTGTGCTTGTGTTTATGGAGGGCAAAAACATAATAAGTCTAAGCAACGCACTTTTGTCTATCTCATTGCTGTCTTACATGAAAGTTGTAGCACTGCTTTATATTCTGATATTTGCAGTAATCTATATACTGCTGGATGGTAACAGTATAGCTGACTCTATCAAGAATAATTTGAAATTATTAAAGTCAAATATACTTAACACAAAAATCTTGTTGATTTTGCTGATCTTTATAATATCCATGGTACCAGAGACAATATATACAGTATACGAGTCTGTTAACGGTGTATACGGAGTTACAATGATTCAGAATACTTGTAGCCCAAGCATGATGCCAATGAACTACACTGGCAGAATAACATTTGCAAATTTTAGGTACAATTTCTGCGGGAATGTATTATTTTGGTTCAACAAATATTCATACGTATACATAATGCAACCTGTAATATTTACAATATTTGCAATCATCGGCTCAGCGTTTATGATAACACAAAAGAGGTTTAGGGAATTTCTTGCCATTGGAATATGGTTTGCCATCTTCTTTTTGCTTTATACCTCTTTCTACGCCGGTGGTGTGATATATGGAGTAGATTGGAGGTTTATGCTTAGCCTTATTTACCAAGCCAGCTTCTTTAGTGGTATAGGAGCATGGGCTGTGTTCTATTACATAGGAAAATTACTCAAAATAAGAAAATTTGGTAAAAACATGAAAGCTGCAATTGCAATGATACTATTTACTGTGTTAATTATTGTAATATTCTATCCGCTATATTCACTATATCCTCTTTTATCAATAAATCCATCTTCAATCTTGCAGGCGGGCTCTGCGCGCTTCGATGAAAACTTTATCTATACAAACATATCTTCCATACCATCAAACTGCCTCGTTTTCACATACGTCCCATATCTATTCAACATAAACAACAGGAGCGCTGCACAAATGTTCTACCTTTTCAATAACACTTTCATGGAAAATGCTCAGCACAATTATAGTTGCCTAGTAATAGATTATGGATATTGGTGTAAAACACCAGGTAACATCTGCACTCCAGCAATGGAAGAGTATACTACAACGCCATTGAAAACAGCAGTGTATTCCTCCCACGGTAGCGAATTTACGTTTGGCTTTTACAAGATAACTGGGCGCAATATGAGCTACGTACCTACCTAAAAATGTTTTTGAATATTGTTTTTATTATTATGGCGCCATCCCTGAAAGTACGCAGCTTTCCTGATCCACTAGCCCTAATTTTCTCATAGCTAGGTACTTCTAATACGCTGAGACGCCTCTTGGCGGTTTCAATACTTATCTCTGTTTCTATTCCAAATCCGGGTTCTCTTAAATCTAGCTTTTTTATTGCCTCTTTCTTGAAACTCCTATAACCATAGCACATGTCCGTATAGTGCATATGGTAAATAATATTTACAAGCATCACGAATAGCTTGTTTCCTAGTACCCTTATCAAAGGCATATCCTCAGAGCCACCCCCTGTGATAAATCTTGACCCCATGCATACCTCATACCCTGCTTCTATTCCTGCTATAAGGAGCAGCAGTTCTCGTGGTCTGTGCGATAAATCTGCATCCATCGATATTATTATATCGCCTTTAGCCGCATGCAGGCCTTTGACTAGCGCAGAGCCTTTACCAATATCGTCATAAATGATCCTTGCACCAAATTTTCTCGCGATTTTAACTGTATTATCCTTTGAGTGTTTGTCAACTACAATTATCTCATATTTGTAGTCATATTTGTCAAGAAGCAATTTTACGTCCCTCAATAGCTTGCCTATGTTATCTTCCTCTTCATATGTTGGTATTACAATGCTTATGAGCTTTGGTACTAGCAAGATATCACGGGTAAATTAAACATGATTTTGTTGCTGACTCTGTTGCTGGCTCCTGGCATGCTTTTTCCTTCTATTGTAAAATATTGAAACTATTATTAGGGCAACAAGGATTATTATTAATGCAATAGAAGCAATTTCTGCAATTGGCATTAAGCTCTTTTTAGCATTTGAGATCGTAAGAAGGTAACTGCTAAGATACGCATAATGGACCCCATTTTCCATATAAGATAGGCCTATCGGAAGCGGAAGGGAAGCGTTCGAATAGGAGGGGCTCTTCACCTTGAATTGGAAATGAGCCGATGAAAAAGCCGGCAATGTGACATTTTGGTTTGTTGGCTGTACTGAGAAAAGTGGCGGGGCAAATATGCTAATTGAACCGTTGCCAATAGCATGGCTTGCCAGGTTTAATACAGTTACATTCAAAATTCCATTGATGTACGTTTCGTTTGCAATTACAAGAAGGCTGTGAGAAGGTTTTTCAACATTAGTTATGCACGGATAAACTGTAGAAAATGAAGATCCCCCTTGCTGATAATTTACTATCACCAGCTCTATGTAACTTCCAGGTGCAGAAAAATTGTTCACCTTAAACGTGTATGAATAAGTAGCGTTCGGCATAAGCGCTGATATTCCAGCACTATTATTATAATTGGAAATTGAAAAACCCTTGAAATACGGCACTAGCACCAAGTTTCCTGCAACGCCATTGCCAGAATTATGAATTGAGAAAGTAAAGTTGGAGTTGCTCACATTGACTGTGCTAGTATGGCACACTCCTGTGAGTGTAATAGTGGTAGAACCCCAGTTCACGCCTAAAAGAGAAACCAGTATAAGCAAACCAAAAGTTAGGGTAAAACTATTCATTAAAGCACCTTCTTATAAAATTAAATAGTAAACATATTTAATATTTGGTAGACTGCTTTTGTAATAATAAAAGCCGTTAGTTCCATTTCTTGATCAACGAATGATCTATTTTGGTAGTAAATATACTTGCAATATTGCCTGTAATTGCTTGATACGCTTCGCAGGATGTCCATTGTAAAGGTTCTTTCCCCTCTTTTATTGCTTTGTAAACTGTAGCAGCTTTTTCCGTGCTTAGAAGCTTTTCAATATAATAATCGGATTCCCTTATGTTCCCTATCTTCGTATTCCACATTATTGAAGGGAATACGTTGCCAAAGCTATCTACAAAAACAGAAGCCTCCAAACTCCTGCTATGCATTGGCATTTTCCCTGTTTTTGCATAAGTTGCAAGCCCCTTCAGAAAAGTGTACTCTATCAAATCTATTGGGTTAAGCGACTTCCTCCTCATAGATACAATATGTGCTATCTCCTCTGGAACTCCATCGCCAGACGCACCTATCTGCAGATTTGAATTGTTGTAATAGTTGTCAGATATCTGTGCGAGATTTATATGGAAATCATTGTATGTTATGCTTGGAATTTCTTTTTTTACTTCATCAAAAGTTTTTGCAAATTGCCCTTTATTAAGGCTGCTTAACGTATACCCAAATACAAAATAAAGGTTCTTGTGCGTTGATTTTAGTTCAAGCAAGCGCTTATACATGTCTATTGCTTTGTCATAATTGCCAGGCACGCCACGTATCTTGTCATGAAGGTCCCTGTAGCCATCCAAGCTTACAGTTATTGCGAGCTTTGGTATCCCAAGTTCAAGAATCCCCTCAATGCGTTTTATTACTGTATTATGGTCAGTAAGGGAATTAGTTGGTATGGTAACTATGTAAAGATTTTTCGAGCTTTCTTTAAAAGCCCTTACTATGTCTACAATATCGCTCCTTAGGAACGGTTCCCCCCCAGTTATCTCAATCCATTTAAAGTAGCCGTTCTTCTTTGCAAATTCCTTTATCTCATCAAGCGAAAGCTCTCCTTTAGGTTTCATTTGCCATATGTTGCACGTCTGGCAGCGCGATTGACACCAGTAAGTAATGGCAAAGTTGAGTTTGTATGGCCTTTTAAGCCTAACAAAATTGCTTTGCAGTGCGGTACCAGCTATGCTTACCAGTTCTCTTAATGCCAAGCAATTCACCGTTCAAATTATTATTTTCCAGATATATATTACTTGCTATTTTGAGGGATTCTGGCCAAATTACTTATTTGCACTAACCTGATAAAGATTAACATATATCTGGGAATTCGTTTCAGAATAGTTGAGTACCTTATCAATTGAGTAGTCGCTCCCAATCCATGTAGTGGCGTTGTTGTGGACCCCATTAAAATCTGTATACACTACAAATACAACTGGGTGTGTCTGGCTGTATGTGCTTGGAGTAGCAAAATTTATGCCGCTGCGATATGCAGACAAAAATTGCAGATACATGCATGAAAGTCCAGGGTTGGCACCCACACAGTATACATTCGCATTCCTGAATCCGTGTATATATGATATTATACCCTTGTATGCATGCAGCGTGAAGGCAGACGTTAAATTGTATCTGTAATTAACAAAATAAACGGGTATGTTTGATACTAAGATATAAATAATTATTGTTATTGCGGTAAAAGATGCAAGCGGCTTTGAATATCTCCTTATCGCATCATACACCATAATAATCAAATATCCTGATATGACTGCGATAAAAGGTAGCACAATCATCAAAAACCTGTCTTGAGGTGTCATAAATTCCAGTTTGGAGAGGGTTTTAGTACCAAAGAACAGGTACAATATAACACCAACTGTTATAATTGATATTGTCATCATTTCCCATTTCCTGCAGGCAATAAAAATTATTCCACCTATTAGTGCAAGATCAAGCAATAGCCCCATAGGGTAGAAGTATGATGCTAGTGTGGTGCCTTTAATGCCTCCGAGGAATGTATAAGGGTTCAAAGCAACAGCAATGAAGTTTATATTTTGGCTAAGCGTTGAGGGTGCCATTTCTACTTGTGCTTTGCTGTATGCAAACAGCCAGTATAGTATCCTGCCACTGTAATAGTAGAAGTATACTAATATTAAGGAAAACACAACTGCAAAACCTATAATTACGAACTTTATATTTATTTCATGCCCGCGCAGCATATTCCTATCCTTAGATATTATTTCATGAAAAGCGTAGATGAGCAGACTAAAAATAAGCAATATCACGAAGATTAGCGATTCCATCCTGATTGCTATCATTAGTGCTACAAGAGCGCCTACTATTGCAGATATGAGATTCGGATGTGAACTGTGTTTTGTTAGCAAAATTAGGTATATGACCAGTGCGGCAAACATACCTGTAGTCAAATCTGGTAGTACGCGTGTGGCGTAGCTAACTGAAATTGGCGCAAGCGCCACAAATAGCGCAGAGACTAAACCAAGCGGATAACCCTTAATTTCCCTTCCTATAAGGTATGTAAGTACTATCATTGATACCAAAGATATCAATGATGGCAATTCAATGGCCAGCACATTATACCCAAAAAGAGCAGTAGAAAGCCCCAAAAGCTTATCATCATAAACTTTATCGAAAAAGGGGTACTTAATAGCGGATTGAATGTGCCAGTGAGCATTTGATGCACAAATGTCATATATAATAAATCATCATAAAATACAAATGGGCCAGAATAAAGTAGCATAACAAGTATCATTGACAAGCTTATCAGGGCGATAAGCGAAAATATTTCAATTATGTGCCTTTCAACAGCGCAACAGCTGCTATTTCTTTTTTCAGGTGCTGTTTGTGCTCTTTCGTGACTTTCATAATATCGCTTCTTTCCTGAACCACTTTACGCCAACGTATAATATGATTATTGAGGCTGCCGCCAAAAATGCAATAAGGTATGCGAAAAATACTACATTCATATTTGCAATATTCATTATAGCTATAAACGGCATCATTAGTATTGGCAATACAAGCAGAGTACTTATTTGTTGCGCTTCCTTTATTCCTTTTGCATGTGCTGAAACTATTACCACTATGCCTATGGTTGCAATTGCCAAAAGTGGTGCTGTCAAGAGCATCATAAACCATGGAGGGGTTGGCAGCACAAGAACCCCAAAAGCTTTGTTAGAAAGAAAATCCGTAACTGAGCCATATATTGCAAAAACTGCCAGCGTGAGCAGTATAGTAGGTATGAAAGACGCCAAGATCTTTCCAATCATTAGCTCTGCTTTTGTTATCGGAGTGGCAAGCAGCGCTTCAGAAGTTTTGCGCTCCTTCTCTCCTGCAAAGCTATCTGCAGCTATAACGGAAGCCGTAAGTATCGGCATTGTAAGGAATATTGGTCCAAGAACGTTGACCGAGAAGAATGCCATAAATGCGGCACTTTTAACATTAGTGCCACTTGCAGCAACTTGTGGAATAATCCTGGTAGCCAAGCTTGGTGCAGCATACATAGCAACATAAAAGGTAAGCACAGGAAGCAAAATGGCAAAGAACAGTGGCACACCGAGCATTGGACCATATATCGAAATGCTGCTGAAAACCTCTTGCATGTCCTTTTTTGCCACTGCCATTGCTCTTTCGGTTTGCATGCTATCAACTCATGGCCTCTGCAATGAAAGGCTCCGCATAGTCAATGCCCACTATATCTATACCCTTGCCTCTTATGATATCTATGGCTTTGTTTATATCCTTGTAATTTCTTACTCGCAATTGTACCAAAGAAGCTTTTTTTGAATTGCCATGGATTATACCTTCTATATTTTTTAAGCTTGCATAATCTACAGGCTTTGCAAACCTTATGTTTATTGTTGCGCCATTCATTATGCTTTTGTACATTCCAGATAGGTTGGTACTTATGGCGATCCTCCCGTTTTTCATTATATATATGTTTCCACCCATTCTTGTGGCTTCATCAATCTTTTGTGTTACGAAAACTATGCTTTTTTTCTTAGCGTTCCTTTGAATATAGTCTCTTATAATGTTTGACGATCTGGAATCGAGAAAAGCAGTAGATTCGTCAAGCAACAATACTTGCGGACCTGGAATTATTGCCCTGCAGAAAGCCACTTTTTGCTTTGTCCCTCTGCTTAGCCATTGCACTTTAGAGTCAAGAAGACTTAATATGTCAAGCTCTTCCATAAGTCCACTTACTGATTCTATCGAATCCTCTTTGCTCATGCCGTATAATGCTCCAAAAAACTCTATGTTTTTTCTAACTGTAAGAAAGTCATACAGCGCATAGTTTTCTGTCAGTATTGAAATCTTTGATCTTATGCTGTAATCAGAATAGGGGTCAACGCCAAGCACCTTGACACTGCCGCCGTCTGGCTTGTACAAGCCAGCAATCGTCTTGAGCAATGTGCTCTTGCCAGAGCCGTTTGGGCCCAATATTATGCTTATGCCATTTCTTGGTGTAAAGCTCAGGTCTTTCAGGGCAAGTGCCTTTCCGAATGCCTTTGTGACATTCCTAAGCTCTATGCTGTGCATGGTACAAAATCTCTTTTAATAATTATAAAACCCATTGTGCAGTATGTATTGAGGTGCAAAGCAGGTAATCGCTCGTAAAAGCTGCAATTCAAAAGGTATTTATATCTTTAACAATATTAAAATTATACTTTTAAGGTGCTTATTATAAAGATCAAAGATATAAGACCACTGACGGTAGACGAGCTGAAGGACAAGAGGAATCAGTTGATGCTAGAATTGGGCATAGAAAAAAGGAAGATAGCCTCAACTGGCGTATCAAGCAAGGTAGTCAAGACAAGGGAGATAAGGCGCAGCATCGCAAGGATCAATACAATCTTAAAGGAAAAGGGTGTGAAAGACTAAAATGGCAGAAATTTGTCCAAAATGCGGCTTGCCAAAGGACCTTTGCGTATGCGATGTGCTTGACAAGGAAACAGAAACAAAGATAAAGATATACACTAAGAAGGCTAAGTTCAACAAGCTCGTTACTGTTGTTGAAGGAATAAGCAATGATGATATCGAGCGCACTGCTAAGAGCCTAAAGCGCATTCTTGCCTGCGGCGGAACATACAAAGACAATACAATAGAGCTGCAAGGAGAGCACAAGGTAGACACAAAGAAAGCGCTCATAAGCATAGGCTACAAAGATTCTAATATTGATGTTGCGTAACTGATTTTATGCCAGTGCTTGGTATAGAGAGTAGCGCTCACACGCTAGGTGTAGGTATAGTTGATAATGGAACTTTTCTGGCCAACGAAAAGATGATGTTCAAAATAAAGAGCGGCATAATACCGATGAAGGTGGCAGACTTTCATGCCAGAAATGCGCGTAATGTTTTGTATAAGGCTCTTTCAAAAGCTGGACTGAAGATTAAAGATATTGATGCTGTTGGCTATACGAAAGGGCCAGGCTTGGGGCCATGTCTTAGGGTGGGTCAGCTAATGGCAAGGAGCATAGCATCTGCTTATGGTATGCCGATCTATCCTGTAAATCATGCAGTGGCACATATAGATGTTACAAAGCACCTGTCTGGATTCAATGATCCTTTGTCGCTATATGTGAGCGGAGGCAATTCCCAGATCCTTGCCATAGAAGAATTGCCATTTAGGCATTACCATGTATATGGTGAAACGTTTGACATAGGTGTTGGCAACATGCTCGACAGTTTTGCAAGAAGCGCAAAGCTTGTTCCTGCTTGGGGCTCCACAGTCGCACGCGTAGCCGCAAATGGCAATTACATAGAGATGCCATACACTGTAAAAGGTATGGATTTTTCTTTTACTGGCTTGTTGACCAGCGCAGTAAAGCTTATAGGCAAAAAACCAATTGAAGACATAGCTTTTTCGCTTCAGGAAACCGCTTTTTCGATGATTGTGGAAGCAACAGAGCGCGCCTTATTGCTAAACAGAAAGCGTGAGCTTACCGTGAGCGGAGGGGTAGCACAAAGCTTAGTCCTACAAGGAAAGCTTGCCACGATGGCAAGAACTCATGGAGCCAGATTCTATGTGGCCCCTAACGAATATAACGCTGACAATGGAGCTATGATAGCGCTTGTTGCAGAGAAAATGTATAAATCTAGGCTTAGGCAGAGTCTGGATCAGTGCTCAATAGACCAGAAATACAGAATAGACAAGGTAAGGATAACATGGTGAGGAAGATAAGCGAGGGTGCCGAAGCAGACATATACGAAACCGAAATATTCGGCATCCGCTCTGTGATAAAGTACAGGAAGCCAAAGCCCTATAGAGAAGAAAGGCTAGATACTTTGATAAGGGGGAAAAGGACGAAGACAGAAGCTAAAATCCTTTACAACGCACTTAAAGCAGGCGTAAGCGTGCCATTAGTAATGCTAGTGGGAAAGTACAGCATATATGAGAGATTTATCCAAGGCGTACAGCTTTCTGTTTTGCTAAAGGAGAAAAGGTGGAGTAGCAGCAAAAAGATGCAAGAATCCATATCAAAAGCTGGAAAATACCTTGCAATACTGCATAATTCAGACATAGCCCATGGTGATTTCACCCCTGCCAACATATTGGTAGGCAAAAGCAATGTATCAATAATAGACTTTGGTCTTTCAGAGATAACAAACTCAAAGGAGAACAAGGCGCTTGATCTGCTGCTGATGAAACGCTCCGTAAGCAGCGATGTTTTTTCATACTTCAAGAATTCCTACCTGGCGAATGCAAAAGAAGGCCAGCAAATCCTGTCGAGACTTTCTGAGATAGAAAGAAGAGGTAGATACCAAGTAAGAACCCTCTCCTAATCAAGCAGAAGGAAAAGTAGGAATAATTAAAAAGAAGAAAAAGATCACAGCAGTGTATACGCTATAAACACCGGTGCTAGTATTATCGATATCGTGCTTACTACCTTTATCATGGAGTTGAGTGCAGGACCTGCCGTATCCTTAAGCGGATCTCCTACCGTATCCCCAACCACTGCCGCCTTATGTGTCTCGCTACCTTTGCCTCCAAACTTACCAGTTTCAACGTATTTCTTGGCGTTATCCATTGTTGCTCCACTGTTTGCCATGAACAAAGCCAAAAGGAAGCTTGCCGGTATCATTCCGACAAGCAGCCCGCCGAGCGCTTGCTTGCCCAGCAGCAATCCTACCAGTATCGGGGTAAGTATTGCTATAAGCTCTGGTATAACAAGCGATTTTAGCGCGTTGACCGTTGCAATGTCAACTGCTTTGGCATAGTCTGGTTTTGCCTTGCCAGTCAAAATTCCTTTTATTGTCTTAACTTGGCGTCTTACCTCTTCTACCATGAGGTTCGCTGCATAGCCTACTGCCTCCATCAAGAAAGATGAGAAAATAAATGGTAACAATACGCCAATGAATATGCCTACAGTTACTACCGGATTAAGGGCGTCTATTGCTGTGAGGCCTACCGCATGTGCAAAAGCTACAAAAAGTGCTGTTGCTGAAAGTGCTGCGCCTCCAATCGCAAAGCCTTTTGTGGTTGCTTTTGTAGTGTTACCCACTCCATCAAGTTCATCTGTCACAACCCTGATGTGTTCAGGCATCTTGCTCATTTCGGCAATTCCACCAGCATTGTCAGTTATCGGTCCGAAAGAATCTATGGTAAGTATTGTTGCCGTCAAGGAAAGCATGCCTACCGCGGCAATTCCTATTCCATAAAGGCCTGCTGCCACATAGCCAACAAGTATTCCTATTACTACAGCAATGACCGGAAGCCACACGCTTCTCAATCCTACCGCAAGCCCCATTATCACGTCTGTGCCAGCACCGCCCTTGGCTGCGGTCGCAACCTTAACTACAGATTTCCTTCCAGTGCCTGTGTAATAATCTGTAATGCCGAATATCACTATTGCTAGTACCAATCCTGCAAGAACAGCCACGAAATATCCAATTGGGTAATTGTTGTAGTATGTAACAAGGAAATCAAGCAGCGCTGCTATTATTATGCTTGCAGATATACCTTCATAAAGCGCTTTTGTTGCAGAGCCCTTACCTCTTATGCGGAGAAAAGCCATGCTCAATATGCTTGCTATTATTCCAGTGCTTGCTATGTAAAGCGGGTATGCAAATTCGGCAGTAGATGCAAACGCTAAGCCCGCAGCTATCAGCAAAGAGGCCACAAGCGTTACCGCATAGCTCTCGAATACGTCTGCTCCCATTCCAGCGCAATCGCCGACATTGTCACCAACGTTGTCTGCTATCACGGCAGGGTTCCTGGGATCGTCCTCAGGAAGGTTAAGCTCAGTTTTTCCCACCAAATCTGCGCCAACATCTGCAGCTTTGGTATATATACCACCGCCAACCCTAGCGAACAACGATATTAGCGAAGCGCCAAAGCCGAAGCCTATAAGCAGCGCTACCTTGGATATTGTAAGGAAGGCAAGCAGGAGACTCAAGCCTATCAAGCCAAAGCCGACAGCTGCGAATCCCGTAACGGAACCGCCCAGTATGGCAGTGCTAAACGCGTGTGCAACGCCCTTCTCTGCACTTTTTGCAGTCCTTACATTGGCGCGTACTGCGACGTTCATTCCAAGATATGCTGTAAGATATGAAGCGGCAGCGCCAACTACAAACGCAATGTCAAGCTGCAAACCGTTCGGCAGGAAGGCAAGAACAATTACAAGTATGACAGCGAAAATTGCTATGGTCTTAAGCTGCCTTATTAGATATGCCTTTGAGCCTGCGCGTATTGCTTTTGATATGTCCTTCATTTTTTCAGTTCCTTCGGGTCTTTTGAGCACACTATACGCTGCACCAAGCGAGAATAGCAGCGCCAATATGCCTGCCAGCATGCTGTAATAATAGAATTCCACAATATCACCGATAATCTTAATATTTATGGGAGAGGATTTAAAAAGATTATGATTAAGCTTTAAGGTCTATTATCTTTTAAAAGATAAAAAATTTTAATAAGCATTATATATTCTTTTAGTGTATAGAAATAATGCTATGCAAAGTGGTTTTATGGATCCTAATAGCCAGGGGATAAGTATGAGCACTGAAGCTCAAAGTCAAGAAGGCAAAGAAGCTCAAGCAGCTCCAATGCGCCCGCTTACTACCTATAAAGGTGGCAGCGGCCCATTGGTTGACATAATTATAGCAGTAATATTTGGCGTGGCGGGAGTATACATGATAGGCTTTTTCTCAGGCCTCCTTTTGGCAGTTGTTGCATTGATAATAGTGCTTATGTTCTCAATAAGGGTAGTAAGCCAGTGGAACAGGATGGCTGTGCTAAGGTTCGGTAAGTACGTAGGTATGATCGGCCCAGGAATCTTTTTCATAATACCTTTTGTTGAATATACGCCAATAAGCGTGGACCTGAGAGTTATAAGCACTCCTTTTAGCGCTGAGAAGACGCTTACAAAGGACAATGTTCCTGTTGACGTTGATGCAATACTTTTCTGGCAAGTCAAGAATCCTGAAAATGCTGTTTTGAATGTGCAGAACTATATGCAATCAGTTCAGCTTGCTTCGCAAACGGCATTGAGGGATATTATAGGAAAGAACGAACTTTCGCTTATGCTCGCTGGCAGGGACATAATAGGTGAAGCAATAAAGAACCTAATAGAGGAGCGCGTGCAGGAGTGGGGTATTGTTGCAATATCCGTTGAGATACGTGATGTTACTATACCTCCGGATCTGCAGAACGCAATGGCAAGGGTAGCTACTTCAGACAGGGAGAAGCAGGCAAGAGTCATATTAGCAGAATCGGAATCGCTCGCTGCTGACAAGATGCTCGAAGCTGCTGAGAAATACAGGAAAGATCTTTACGCTATGCAGCTCAGATCATTGAACATGATGTATGAAATAAGCTTGAGCGGCAAGAACCTGATAGTTTTTGTGCCTACCGAAACGAAGGGATTTAGCATACCAACACCGTTTGGCTTGATGGGCCTGCAGGAATACGCAAAAAGCCAGGGCTCGGGCAGTCAAACTCAATCCGATGGCCAAAACAATAGCAACGCTACTGGCCAGCAAAAGAAGGCTTCCCAAAAAAAGTAATATAAGGAATAGAGGTTAAAGCACTGCAAAGCCATCAATGCCATCCATTTCTTTTTCTTCCTTTTCAATTTCGAACACGTCAGGGCCAAAAACCCTCTTTACTCTGAGACTTCTGAGAAATTTTTTCATATTTTCTTTGTCGCCCTGTGCAATAACCATTACGCTGCCGTCTTCAAGGTTCCTCACGTTGCCTGAAATATTGTTTTTGTCTGCAATACCTTTCACATATGCCCTGAAGCCCACACCCTGGACGAACCCATGAACTATCAATACAAGAGTGCGCATCAAAACCAACTATTATCCGACCATTTTTAAATTTTGTAATTTGTGCCTTTTATGCAGTTCTATTTAAGTATCTAATTGGCTTCACCCCTGTCATATTGCATTCTGTGCATAAGCAGCAAATACAGCCACATTGGCTTTGCGAAGGTTCTTTAGAGTTGCTAAACCAAGTCAATGGCTGCGAACATGATGGGCAGTATTATGGTTACATCGCCGTCTATTGTGACATAGCGTGCCTTCTCCTTTATCTTGCCCCATGATACTGCTTCGGTAAGCCTAGCTCCGGAAAGGCTGCCATCATACTGTGTGGCTGTTGTCACATATACAGCATAATCAAGCCCTTTCTTAAACTGGTTCCACCATATGACGTGGTGCTTGCTTATGCCGCCGCCAAGCATTAGTGCACCGCTTACCTTGTTGTCAAAAGCTATATTGCTAAGCTCCAGCTCATCCTTTATAAGATTAAGCTTGAAATCATGATCCTGGGCGAATATGCTCAACGCTGTCCCAAATGCGCCGTCAAGGATGCCAGGGCAAAATATGGGTACTTTGTTCAAGTATGCCTGCCTTATTATTGAATTGTTGTCAGTCATCCTCTTGCCGAATTCATAGATGAGCTCTGAAGCGCTGTACTCTTTTTTGTAATCCTTTGAATTATAGATGTCGTTCATTATCTTATTGAAGCTTTCTTCCATCTTGAGCCCATATTGTGCGTTCTCTATGAAAACGTTTCCTTCCCTATATATGCCCATTCTGTGCAGCATAGAGTCATCAACATTGAAAGTGCCTTTGTGGTATATCCCGCCATACGCTCTTGCAATATCGTGATCCAACGTGCCACCAGTAGTTACTATAGCGTCAAAGTACTTTACCGAGCTTGCAAGTATACCTCTTATCCCTGTTGACACTAGATCCGCAGGAAAGGAAAGAAAGTTGAAAGAGTCCTTGTCGTCTATCATCCTTTTAAGTATATCTATGCCATCAACAAGATGCTGGGCAGAAAAGCCCCCAACATCTTTCATGGCTTTTACAAGCTCACTTACTTTCATTTCCTTCTTTATTTTCAAATCTTTTATCGGTGTTTTAAGCAAATCTTTTTTCTCCATAGTTTAGCTATTTGCTATAAAGTATAAATACTTTTATGAACCAATTGAAATGGGGGTAAATGGCAACTAATGTGGAGTTGCAGGAGAGCGGTGCCAGAGTAAATTTAAGATACAAGTCATTTTTGGAGCAAGATATCGCAAACCTGCTTGCAAGCATGGGGATAGGCTTTTCATACGATGTTGTGCTTAGGGGATACGGGCAGGATGGGGTAAGCACGATAAACCTGGATTTTTTGCTTGACCGAAAGATAGGAAATAAGCAAGTTGCAATAGAGGCCCATGGCGCACAATACGTGAACGAGCACTTCATAAGGAAGCTTGCCAATTTCAACGAAAATTTCTCCAAATACTACTCGCTCATAGTAGTAACGGGCAAGAAGGTCAACAAATTTAAGATAGAGTTGAATAGATATGGAATAAGCGATCAGCCCTGCGACTACTTGATATACATGCCTCAAGACATAGAGTCATACAAGGAGAAATATCTTAGGAAAGAAAAAGAAGAGGGAACGCTTATAGCAGAAAGTATGGGGGAGCTGAAGGGCATTATATCGAAAATATTAAGGATTTGAAATCTGTTTTGGGAATCACAGCATATACTTTCAATAGTTTCAATAGGTTTTTATCCTTTTGTTTCTATATAAATACGGCGACTGGTGATTTTATCGAGCAATTAGAGCAAATAAGCCCTGATGACGAAGATATTTTAAAATTTATAGAAGGTGCAAAGCCTAAAATTTATGTGGTTGGTGCGGGTGGCAGCGGCAGCAACACTATAACAAGGCTTTCAAGCATAGGCATACAGGGCGCAACTCTTGTAGCTACAAATACAGATGCAGCACACCTGGTAAAGACCAGGGCAGAACGCAAGCTCCTCATTGGAAAAAAGGTCACGCGCGGACTTGGAGCAGGAAGCGATATGAAAGTCGGCGAAGAAGCAGCATTGGAAAGCAAAGAGGAGATAAGGCATTTGCTTGGTGATTCAAATCTAGTTTTTGTCACTTGTGGTCTTGGTGGTGGAACAGGCACAGGCTCAATAAGCACAATAGTTCACGAGGCAAAGGAAGCAGGTGCATTGACCGTTGCGGTTGTAACACTACCTTTTGCAAGCGAAGGCCGTACAAGGATGCGAAATGCCCTGGAAGGCCTTTCCAAGCTTAGGAAGGTTGCGGATACCGTAATAGTAATACCAAACGACAAGCTTCTTTCTATAGCTCCTGATCTTCCGCTTAACATGGCTTTCAGGGTTTCTGACGAAGTGCTTGCAAGCGCGACCAAGGGAATAATAGAGATGGTGACAAAGCCAGGAATGGTAAACATAGACTTTGCCGATTTGAAGAGTGTTTTGAAGGATGCAGGTTATGCCGTTATTGGCACTGGTGAAGGTATAGGTGTTGATGGTGGCACAAGCAGAGCCATAGTGGCGCTAGAGAACGCAATAAAGAGCCCGCTGCTTGATGCGGATCTTAGCAATGCCAAAAAGGCCCTTATCAACATAGTAGGCGGCGAAAGCCTTACCCTCAGGGAAGCGGAAAAAATATTCCAGGAGGTAGCGGGCAGAATAAGCAAGGATGCATTGATAAAATGGGGTGCCAGGATAGAGCCAGATATGCGCAAGGATGCGCTTCGCGTAATGATAGTGGTGAGCGGCGTCGAATTTCCCGAATATACAGAAGAGGGCTTAAGCAAAAAGATAGAGAAGATAGACAACAACGTTGACATAGACGAAATATTCGAGGATACAAGCAGAAAATAAAATTCTATTCTGCAAAAGCTTCAACTATTTCTGCAATTCCTCTTGCAACTATGTATGTTACTAGCAGCGCCACCAGTGCGTAGCCATAAGCCATCGGGTATTCCCATACATAGGCAAGCATTAGGTATGAAAATGTCAGGAACTTGAGTATGTTTATCCCTGCTCTGCTTGCATTAGATCCATAAACTACCTGTGCAATCCTGGTTTTGAGCTTTGATGATGTACCCTTCATACCCATGAATGCATCGGCAAAAGAATGCCTTATTATTATGATAAGAATTACGAAAAGAGGTATGACATGTAGGAATGTGAAAAGGGCCCACATGCTATATTCGACAATCCTGTCACCTGCAACATCCATCCTTGGGCCATAAGAATAATGACTGCTTATCCTACTCTTAAGCAATTTTACCTGCTCCCTTCTCTTTGCAGTAAGTCCTCCAAACGCGTATTTTGCATATTCAATAAATCCAACAGAACCCTTGCTCTCTTCATGCAGGGCAGCAAACCCGTCCAGCCCGTCAAGGAGCAGGGCAATTGCGAAAAGCACTATGCTTGCAATGGGGTTGAATTTCATGATAATAAGGTATGCTACCAAAATGACAATCCCTACTCTAAGAACTGTAAGAAAATCTGCGCTCCTCATTTAACCACAATTTGCAATAAATGACTCAGCAAAAGATGCGAAAGAAAAATATTTAACGATGCGCATAACATGCCAAAGCAAATTTAGTTAAATATTACCTCAATAATATAATGGTTTAAGATGATGGGCAAAAAATCTGAATACTCATTGCTCGTACTTGCATATCTACTAGTAGCTCTTCTGTTTTTTTACCATGCATTATTTAATGCATCAATGGTTGTCCCTGGTGCGGGTGGGGATGCATACCAAAGCGCATGGGAGCTTTGGTGGGTGCCTTTTTCAATCTTTACCCTTCATTCGAGTGTTTATAGCTCTTCGTTTATCTATTTCCCTGTAGGCGCAAACCTTGCGACCCAGACGCTTGCGCCTCTTGCCGGTTTGATAATGTACCCGTTCCAGCTTATAAGCCTGCAGTTTGAGCTTAATTTAATATTCCTGCTGGGGTTTGTCCTCTCCGGCTTCTTCATGTATCTTTTGGCATACCATATAACAAAAAGCAAGGAAGGCTCTTTTGTTGCCGGCTTGATATACTCATTTGCCCCAATGCATGTTGCGCAGTCTTTTGGCCATTTGCAATGGATAAGTATAGAGTTCCTGCCAATGCTGATATTGCTGCTTATCAAGATGCGCGACTCGCATGGCAATAATGTATACAAGTATGCCATATTGTCAGGTATAGATCTTGTCTTCGTGACATTTTTCGGCGACATAGAACAAGGCATACTTGCGTTTCTAATACTCGCTATCGCAATGGTATACTATATTTTGGTATCGAGAAAAGAGATACTAAGCAGGCGCATTGTTTTTGGTGCAATCACGACATTAGGTGCATTTGTGATTTTTGGGCTTCCTTTTATCATACCAATAGCGAGCTTCTTAATAAGCGGTGGGCTAAGCGGTGTTAATATGCAGTCCGGGATCAGCTACAACGAGCTCTACAGCCCAGATCTTCTGGCGTTTTTTGTGCCTTCCTATATGAATCCCGTCCTTAAAGGCGTTTCTTCAGGCTTCAACTATATTTATGCTTCTGACCCTACCGAAAGGGTCGCCTACATAGGGTATACAGTAATGGCGCTTGCAATATTTGGCGCCTATTCTGATAGGAAAAATGGCTTTAAAAATACAAGGTTCATAATAATTGCGGCTTTGTTCTTCCTACTCTTGTCCTACGGCCCATATCTCCAGGTAAGCGGTAGCATTACTAAGATACCTGGGATATATTATGCATTGCACTTCGTGCCTTTGCTCAACAGTTTTAGGGAACCCGGGCGTTTCAGCATTGCAACAGCGTTATTCCTTGCGCTTCTGGTCTCATTTGGAATAGCAAGAATCAAAGAAATTACAAAAAAGAACAATTTCTATGCAGTTTTTGCGCTAATAGTACTTCTTGTTATTGTGGAATATAATGCGATGCCGGTGCAGCATTCCTTTAGGAGTGAGTACACTGCAATGATGATGCCCTTGGCATACAAGCAGATTGGCAACATTTCTGGCAATTTTTCCGTATTGGTGCTTCCTGCACTTCCCAATTACTTTAGCACAGCACCTGCGCTGTATCCGGGAATGGCCATGTTCTACCAAACAGCCATGAAAAAACCCATAGTGGGCGGTTATACAACCAGAACAAACGCTTCTGAGCAATATCCAATGATAAGTATACCGGCAGTGCAAAATGCGTATTACCAGCAACTAGGCCTCAATTACATATCCCCATTCAACGAAAATGCAAGCAGCGCCACGGTTCTTATGCTCAAGCTGTACAACACTAGATTTGTTTCTGTGATAAGAAGCGCGTATAATGTGACTGCATTGCAAGGCATCACTTCACAGCTTGAAGGCATGTTCGGTAATCCTATCTATGTGAGCAACACCACAATAGTATTCGGGACTTCAAATGCGCTTGACAGCTTCTCGCCCAACGCGCCAGTGCTTTATGCACCCATTGTTGCTGGAAATCCGTACAGCGAAATGGAGCCCGGTTTTGAGCTTTGCAGCAATTTATACTGCTCTGCTTCATTCAAGTCAATGTGGTGGCCTACGAACCAGTACATGTTTTTTGATATATACTCCAACAAAAGCACGCAAAACGCCACCCTTAGCTTCAACGCAATGTCATATCCTAGCCAAGGTGTTTTCTACATCTATTCAAATGGCAAGCCAATAAATCATTTCGTTGCCGGCACAAACAGCACATTGTATTCTTTAAGCATAAGCCTGGCAGAGGGCTTCAGCCAGATTGCAATAGTGCCAGCTTCAAACCGCACAATTTTGGGCATGAATAACATCACAATGTCGTTCAGATAGAACAACAGTGCCATAAGTTGCAATACCTTAGCTTCTTAGGAATCTTTCAATTATCTCTTTGCCCTCTAAAAATACGAGACCGTTGTCAGTTGCATACTTCATTGCCTTATCTTTTGGTAGAGAAGTACCTGAGTCATCAAGCATCTCAACAATGGTGGCAGACGGGATAAGCCCTGCTTCTTTTACAATGAAAGTAGACAATTCAGTATGCCCGCGTCTCTCCCTTAGCAAGCCTTTTGCCGCAATCAAAAGGAAAACGTGGCCAGGGCTTCTAAATTCTTTGCGTAGCATTTCTAAAGCTGCTGCATTGCTTGTTGCTAAAACCTCCAATAGCGCTGCAAATTCCTTTATGGTAAGTGCTCTATCATTATCTGGTATGCCAGTAAAAGTCCTCCTGTGGTTTATTGTTATAGAGAAAGATGATTTTTCATCGTAAGGTATGTCATTTGGCTCTAGCAGATTGAATACGTTCATATGCGAGTTTTTGAATATGTTTACCAAATAGTCAAGCCCTAGAGCATTCGCCTTTTCATATTCGAGGGTTTCGCATATCAGTCCTCCACCGTCTTTTCTCATCATCCTTATAATATTACCCGTTACAAACTGTGATGCCACAACAATATCGGTTTCCTTTTCCCTGCCGTCTGAATCATATATCAATATTGGTTTACCATTCCTTAAGTCTTCAATGGCTTTTTCTATGGTCGTCGAGTCACCTCTTGTTCTGAGGCATCTGTGCAAGCCCTTCTGTATATATATCGCTTGCCAATTTTAGCCTTGAAACTGTATGTGCAATTACCTTCCCTTTGCCTTCAAACTTGGCCAGGAAAACACCTACGCCTCCAAACATCATGGTGCGCACATTGTCTACAAAAGTTATTTTGTATTTGAGCGATGCATCAAATCCTGCCACATGGCCAGGGTCGATTTCAAGAGGCGTTATCCCGTCTAAATTGTGCTCTATTATATCCCCTACAACATGCATAAATACGGTGCCTGGTCCTTCAAACCTCTGAAGGAACCATCCTGCACCTCCAAAGAAAGCGGCCCCTATGCTTACTGGTGTAAAAGAGAAATTTACGGAGCTTTCAGCGGCAAGGAAGGCGTCGTGTTCAGCTATAAATTCCTCTCCCTGACCTAACTTGACCACAAATATCTTGCCTGGCAGCACCCCTCCAAAGGAAACATAGCCTACATCGTTTTGTGCTTCAAATTCTGTAAGCATACCGGTTGCTCCTGTCGCTTTTCTCTCTACTGCTTTTAATAGCCCCCCAACAAGCCTAGGAGTCATTACTACATTGCCTCTTTTGCTTATGAGCTTGCCAGAATCCGAGTAGATTTTCTCCCCAGGGTTAAGCGTTACCCTTACAGCTTGCATGTCATTGCCAAGAATTTCGTACTGCATAATTCCACCAAGTTAAATTGCAAGCGTAATAATAAAATACTTCTTTGTTTTTTTGTACCTCTCATTATCAGATATCAAGCATGTTGTGGAGCTTTTCGCATTCCAGATTCATGAAACTGCTTAATGATATAGCATTATTCACTTTTTTGTATTTTTCAAGCGAATTGTCATTTACGATTACAATAGTCTTCCTATATGTTTGCCTTTTGTATAGCATTGCAATTGTATCTATAATATTTTTGGAGCCCGTTTCATATTCAATGGCAACATCGCCCGCTATTATGTCAGGTCCTCTCCTAAATGTATTCAAAATATTTTTAATCCCGCATGTGCCAAGTTTCTCTGAAATGTGGCGCAAATAGACTTCATGCTCTATGCTTAATGACTTGTTGTGCTTCATTAGCCATTTTGATCCGTTATAGTCAAATTGATCAATAATGCCTGAGTCGATGTACTGCTGCAGTTCCGTATCATGCATGTGGTGTGTCATTGCTTTTAGCTTTTCATATTCTACAGGCTCAATGCACAAATTTGCAATAACTGCGCTTTTTGGGTTAGAATAATGGCTTATTGCTTTTGGCGTCCTTAACAGAATCGGCAATTTCGAATTGGCACTTGCAAAAATTGCTTCAAATTTGCCCAAATTGCCTATTTTGTGCTTTAACAATTCGGCAATTGCCATGTCGCCGCCTGAAAGCACGCTTGCAATATAATTAACCTCTCTTGGCTCCTTGGTGAAGAAGCTTAGCAGTGCGGAAGAATTTGCTACTATCCTTCTATCAAGCCCGCTTGCCATATGCGCCACAATTATCATCCCAAGCCCGTATTTGCGCCCTTCTTCTACCATATTGCCTATGAAATGAGAATTTGCCTTTTCTTCCAATACTAGCTGGGATTCATCAAGTACCACATAAGCCTTGATACCACTGTTTGGCGTGTTTTTGTGCATCAGATGGTAGAGCCTTGATACAAGTTCCTCCACATATATAAGTCTTGATTCGGGGCTCCCTATCGCTGATATTGAAAAAGACGTTATGCCGTTCATAAGCTCCTCTATGCCCTGGGTTCCCTGCAAAGACCTATTGTCAAGCACGCTCAATTTTTGCTTCATGTTCAATAGCGTATTCTCCTCCGATTTGGTCCTTGCATTTCTTATAAATATGTTCAATTCGTTTATCAGATCTTTAATTATGGGCTGCTTTTCCATATAAGTCTGTTGACTGCTTCTGGCTCCTTTTTTCCTGTAAACATACCATAAGCAAGAGTTGAGCTTTGTAATCTGCAGTGAGCCTAATGAAAACACCCTCTGGAATAGCGTAGTAAGGGCGCTTATGCGTTCGGCAACAGTATAGCCGTCAAGAGCCATTATGTTTATGCCAAAATCAGCCGCATTAAAAGCCCTGCCGCCCAAGCTTTTTACCATGCTTTCATGCTCGCTGTTGGAGTCAAAAAGCACGCATGTGATGTTGTTCCTTTTCATTTCAGAGATTATCGACTTAAGCAACGAACTTTTGCCAAGCCCACTCATACCAGCAATTATTATATGTGGATTTGGCTCTTCCTGCAATACAATCGATTCCTTGCAGCGGTATTTCTTCCATCTGTAATATTTCTCATTTTCTATCCTCTTAGCAAGTGGATTAAAAGAAATGCGCCTTGAAGGCTCAAGCCTCTCTTTTGCATAACCCAAAAACAATTCTGGCCCTCTGTCTGTTTTTTTGCCTTTGAAAAAAGGCAATCTTTTTATGATATTATTGTCATAAAACATATCAACACCTTGCGTAAGGATTATAAAACAAATAGCACAAACTATATTGATGCCAGGGTGGCGGAATCCGGTAACGCGCCGGTCTTGAGTTTTGGCTCAAGAGCTGATTAGTGATGCAAACAAGGCAACCGGTTTCCTTCGCGGAATTTTGGGTTCAAATCCCAACCCTGGCGCTTGATGATTAAATGCATGCTAAAATAATGGCATAAAAGTTTAGCACTGCAGATAGATTATCTCAGAACATGCCACACGGAAGAAAAAAGTAATATTAACCTGGATGTACATGTGTTGCAGATGCAACGCTGACTAGTACTTTACATGCAATCACAAGCTTTTGCTAAAAAGTTTAGAATAATACTACACATGTACTAAATGTGAAACAACTAGAAAGTGTTTTTATAACTTTTTCCAGTAGTATTTAGTTGAATGAATAATAAAAGAGAAGTAGCGAGGTTGCTAATTTACCAAAACCTATTGACTTGCCTGATGACACTTAGTGTCCATATGGTAGCAAGAGGACACTATGCCGTAGTATGATTGAAGGCAATGCATTCAGGCTCTTGGGTAATGTGAGCCTATGAAAAAATCATTAACTTTGATTTTAACTGTGATATTGGTAGTAATGCTGATTATTGTAATGTTACAAGTGTTGCAAGTAAACAAAAATACACAGCCAAAACATCTGGATTTTGTGCTTGGTGTGTGCACACATGGCAATGAAAGTTCTGAATTATATGCCCTAAGCAACGGCGTAAGATATCTGCGCACTGATATAAGCCTTAGCAAAAGTCAGGAGGAACTGCTAAGCATGGAGCACAACATATATAATGCCAGCTATTTAGGCATACTGGATTATGAGACTTTACCTCGAGGATCATCAAATAGAAACTGGAGCTTAAGCGAGTGGAATGAAAGTGTTAGCAATGCTGTATCATCATATCCGTATATAAGTACGTGGGAAATATGGAATGAGCCGTACGTGCAAAACTTTGAAACTGGCTACATGAATGGGAGCGCCTACAATTATTTTATGATTATAAAAAGTGCTGCAAATATAATAAGGGCAAGAGACCCCAATGCAACAATAGTCTGCTTCGGCGGCGCGCCAATTGCCGATCCTCAACTAATGATGTGGTATGAGCGAGTATGGAGCTACGGCGCGTATAAGTACTGCAATGCAATATCAATACACGCTTATCCTTACGGGCCTGCGCTGCTAAGCAGCTTGCAAATGCAAGCATGGCGTTCCAGTATCTATTCTTATGAAAATTTCACTCATGTGCCAATATGGATTACTGAATTTGGTATGCCTTCGTCTTCTGCAGCAGCATATGGATATACGCAGCAATTGCAGGGCATGGTAATGGAACAGGGCTTTGGGCTATTCAATAATATAAGCTTTGTGAAAAGGGTTTACTGGTACGACTTGTGGGGTCTTTCAGATGGCAATTTAGAAAACAACTTCGGCTTGCTAAACCTCTCAAACCCACAGAATGGCAAACCTAACCTTGCATGGAGTATATTCAAAGAAGCTTATAATAGTAGCTGTAGTATCGCTCAATGCAACTAGTAGATTGCATGCAACTAGTATATTGATTGAAATGTCAAAAAGGCTAACAAATAATAAACTTTGGCCATATTTTAAAATGGTGGTGGTTTGTCTATTGTAATTGCATTGAAAACAGATGACTGGGCAGTTCTTGGTGCCGATCATAAAGGTATAGTAACACTGGTAGACGGTGATACATTTTCCACAAAAATGGACAAAATCGTAGGGATTGGAAATAACACAATATTCGGTTTTACTGGGAACACAAAGAACATCAATGACCTAATAAACCTGTTAAGGAAAAATTCGATCGCGCTTGATAAAGACCTTCTTGGATCATTGAGGGGCCTTAGGCGTGAAATAAGAAAGGTTGATATTAACATACAATCTGTATTTTGTGGTGTAAGTGGCGGAAATATAGACCTAGTGGAGCTTCTAGCTGACAAAAGCGACAGAAAACTGGAAATAGAATCGCTACATATGGACAATGACGTTGTGGGCGAAACTATAATAGGCCTAAATACCATGAATAGCATAATTAACCCATATCTTGAGTATGCCAAAAAAGTGGGTAAAAAAATTACAGTAGAAGATGCAGAGTTCCTCGTATATGCTGCAATTGCCAGCATATCTGACAGCGGTATACAAACTGTAGGTGGAGGAGTAACCATATGGGAACTTAAAAAAGAAAGTGGCAAGGTGCATATGGCAAAGGTGCCAGATCCCAAAGTGTATGATTTTTTTGACAGTGGCTATCGGCTTTACAAGAAGAAGAGTATTCTCTCAATGGAAGAATCGCTGCAAATGCTTAGGGGTTTTTCTAGATTTAATAATTCCGAAACGCGTAAAGTCGCGAAAGATTAAACAGCAAAAAAGTAGCAACAAAGCAATAGGCTATACGGTAAATGAAACATTAGTTATGCTTCCGTTTGCTGCAGTCTCTACCTCCATGCTCTTTTGCACGTGCAATATGAACATAGGGCATAAGGTTCCTGGTGGACAATATGGGCTTTCATAACCTTCGATTGATACCATGTAATCGGCATAAGGCTTAAGGCCAGTAAAAATTACTGAGGTGGATTTCTCACAGGGTAAAAATGACTGGTTTGATATGTGCGGCAAAGAGCCATTAACTACTGGTAACGGCCCTATATGGCCATAAGAAAGGCACCTGCTTACTATTGAAACAGGTATGGAAATGCTGATGTTATTGCCTGTAAGATTTGTATCAAGTCTGCTGACAATGTAACTTGTTGCATTCAATGTTAGTGCTATTGATGCATTGCCATAATAGCTATGCTTGTAAATAGTGCTGCTGACAATTATTGTTTTCGCGGGAATATTAGCATAGATAAAGATGGCAATTCCAGAGACTACCAAAGCAGTGGCAACTATTTCTAGCAATATCCTAAAATTCACATTTAAATTTGCCATATAATAATTCCTCAATAATATTTTATATAACTATGCAAAAGAAAAAAATGAAAAGAAAATTACTACTGAGAGGCAGAGAGGCCATTCATATCCAAACCTTCTTTGCTTATGCCTATGCTTATGTTGTATTTCCTGTTCAAGCCTGCATTTCCCATAGATTCGCTTAGCTTCCTGCATTTTACCGCTTCATTTATCAGTTTTTCTACTGCTTCTACGAGCTGGTTTCTGTAAGCGATTTCTGCGAATTTGTTTTCTACTTCCTCTTCATCTGAACCTCCAATGTAGTCGGTTTGGTTGTCCATCTCTTCCATCTTTTTGTCTATCCATATTGAGAGCTCTCGCTCTAGCCTAGATCTCATATTCTTACCCCAGGATCAGTGCGCCCCATTGCAGTTGCCTATTTTTATGGCGCAGGCACGCGCAACTTTCCTACTCTAATTATAGATTTAAAATATTTATACCTTACTACACTTTAATATATTAAAGTAAATTTAAATAGATCTATGTAATATTTAAATAATTTTGCTACGCATATATTAATGCCAAGATCTCTTGGCTTACCTCAGACCTGCGCCCCATGCGCAGGTCATTTCTGCTTTTCAAGCCTGCAGATACCTGTCTAGGAAATTTGTGACTCTCTCAAGTATTAGTGGAATCCTAAAACAAAATTATAATTAGAAATAAAATCAGATATATAAAAAAAGAAGTAAAATCAAAATTTATTAGTACTTGCTTTTGAGCTTCCAAAAAGCAAATACTATTATCACCAACGCTATTACTATGATAATTAAAAGTATGTATATTATAGAATTGGAAGCTGGTGGGGGCGCTGTTGGAGGTGTATAAATTGTACTTGTTGGAGATGTCGGGACAGTAGTAGTAGGAACAATTGTGGTTGGGGTAGTAATCGAATTAGTTGGTGGTATTGTAGTGGTAATTGTCGTAGTAACTGGTTTCTGGGCAGGCAGCACAGTGAGATAAACTACAGCTATGCCTCTCGTGGTAGGATCTGCACAACCTCCTGCCAATTGCACAGTATAATTACCTGGCACTGCATTTGGTTTTGTAGCTATATACATAGTACCATTAAAGTTTGGCGTTCCTGAAGAGGGTGCTACACTAGCGTAGGTACCATTAGATTGGAGCTGTGGAGAATCTGGTATGCCAATGCAAGTCACTCCGGCGCTTCCATTGACAAGTGTGAATGTGAAGTTTACTGTAGTGGAATCATTAAGGTATAAAGTAACATGGCTTGGCACTACTTTAGGAAACGATATGCCTATTGCGGTGCTGCCGTAAGACAGTGCAAGAACCATCGTCAATGCAATTAAAGGCGCTATATATACAATGCTATTATTCTTCATTTAATCTACCCATTTACTATAACTGCTAATATTTAAATATATTTCTCTTAAAACTCTATAGGAAGTTGACTTTTGTATCTATCTCATTTGAACACCTTTTTGATATTTCCCAATTATTTCACCACCACATTATTTTTTACAGGTATTTTATCAGATACGCAATCAAACAGGAATAGATATGGACTGTAACTTTTTCTATTCCCATAAACCTGTTCTCCGCCAATCCGAATACTTCTTTTAGTCGCGAAAATACGCGCTCTATAGACCATCTTTTGCCGTACTCTGGGTCTTTTGGCACCGATGATTTGTAGAATCCCCTTCCGTTTATTGCAATTACCGGTTTCACGTTGTCGTAATGCAGTTCCTGGTATATGTCTGTTGCATCGTATCCCGAATCTGCAAGGAACTTTGCATTTGGATTCATATGTATATGGAAGATTTCTTTGGTTATTGCATAAAGCC